>NZ_LVJR01000109.1 GCF_001617365.1 Rhodanobacter sp. FW104-R8 | reverse complement strand
GGTTGAAGCCGCAGAACGTCGAGGGCTGGTCAACATTTCTCCTCCCCCTGCCCGCAGGGGGAGGTCGGGAGGGGGTAGCCCGGACTGGCGAAGAAGCAAAAGCGCCCCTCCCTCCGCAAGGGATTCCCTTCGGTCACAACCCTCCCCTGCAAGCAGGGGAGGAAGCCAAGTACGAAGGTCCGAAGTTCGCCATCACCATCGCCGGGCTGGAACAGGGCTTCGCGCTGACCAAGCCGGCGATCACCGTGCTCACCGAGCGCGAGCTGTACGGCGAGCGGGTGCGCAGCGAGCGCGACCGCAAGCGCCGCCGCGGCACCGCGCGCGATCCCGAAGCGATCATCCGCGACCTCACCGAGCTCACCCCCGGCGCGCCGATCGTGCACGTCGACCACGGCGTGGGCCGCTACCAGGGCCTGGTCTCGATGGACGTGGGCGGCATGGATGGCGAGTTCCTCACCATCGAATACGCCAAGGGCGACAAGCTGTACGTGCCGGTGGCGCAGCTCGGCCTGGTCAGCCGCTACTCCGGCACCGCGCCGGAGCTGGCGCCACTGCATTCGTTGGGCGGCGACGCGTGGGAGCGCGCGCGCCGCAAGGCCGCCGAGAAAGTGCGCGACGTCGCCGCCGAACTGCTGGCGATCTATGCGCAGCGGCAGGCGCGCGGCGGCGAGTCGCTGCCGATCGACCGCCAGCTGGTGGAAGAGTTCGGCAGCACCTTCCCGTTCGAGGAAACCCCCGACCAGGAAAGCGCGATCGAGGCGGTGCTGAATGATCTTGCCGCACCGCGCGCGATGGACCGGGTGATCTGCGGCGACGTCGGCTTCGGCAAGACCGAGGTGGCGCTGCGCGCCGCCTTCGCCACCGCCACCGCCGGCAGGCAGGTCGCCGTGCTGGTGCCGACCACCCTGCTCGCCCAGCAGCATTACCGCAACTTCGCCGACCGCTTCGCCGACTGGCCGGTGCGGGTCGACGTGCTGTCGCGCTTCAAGTCCACCAAGGAAGTGAACGAGGCGCTGAAGCGCCTCGCCGACGGCCAGATCGACGTGATCGTGGGCACCCACAAGCTGCTGCAGCCGGACATCAAATTCAGGAACCTGGGCCTGGTCATCGTCGACGAGGAGCAGCGCTTCGGCGTGCGCCAGAAGGAGCAGCTGAAGAAGCTGCGTGCCGAAGTGGACCTGCTGACGATGACAGCCACGCCGATCCCGCGCACCTTGAACATGGCGATGGCCGGCCTGCGCGATCTTTCCTTGATCGCCACCCCGCCGGCGCACCGCTCGGCCGTGCGCACGTTCATCTCGGCGTGGGACCCGGCGACGATCCGCGAGGCATTGCAGCGCGAGCTGTCGCGCGGCGGCCAGGTGTACTTCCTGCACAACGAGGTGCAGAGCATCGAGCGCACCGTGCGCGAGCTGGAGGGCCTGGTGCCCGACGCGCGCATCCGCGTCGCCCATGGCCAGATGCCCGAGCGCGAGCTGGAAGGCGTGATGGCGGACTTCCACCGCCAGCGCTTCAACGTGCTGGTATGCACCACGATCATCGAAACCGGCATCGACATCCCCACCGCGAACACCATCATCATCGACCGCGCCGACCGCTTCGGCCTGGCCCAGTTGCACCAGCTGCGCGGCCGCGTCGGGCGCTCGCATCACCGCGCCTATGCGTATCTGGTGGTGCCCGACCGCCGCTCGATCACCGCCGACGCGCAGAAGCGGCTGGAGGCGCTGGCCTCGCTGGAGGAACTCGGCGCCGGCTTCACCCTGGCCACCCACGACCTGGAAATCCGCGGCGCCGGCGAGCTGCTCGGCGACGAACAGTCCGGCCAGATCCAGGAGATCGGCTTCGGCCTCTACACCGAGCTGCTGGACCGCGCGGTGCGTGCGCTGAAGTCGGGCAAGGTGCCGGATTTCGATCTCAGCAGCGAGCACGAGACCGAGGTCGAGTTGCACCTGCCCGCGCTGATCCCCGACGACTACCTGCCCGACGTGCATGCGCGGCTTACCCTGTACAAGCGCGTCGCCAGCGCACGCAGCGAGGACGAGCTGCGCGACCTGCAGGTGGAGATGATCGACAGATTCGGCCTGCTTCCGGACAGCACCAAGCAGCTGTTCGCCGTGGCCAGCCTGAAGCTGATGGCGACCCCGCTCGGCATCCGCAAGCTCGACTTCGGCGCCAACGGCGGCCGCATCGTGTTCCGCGAGAAGCCCGAGGTCGATCCCATGACGATCATCAAGCTGATCCAGCAACTGCCGCGCGTGTACAAGCTGGATGGACAGGACAAGCTGAAGGTGATCCTCGACCTGCCCGGCGCCAGCGAGCGCATCCGCAGCGCACAGGAAGTGCTGGTGGCACTGGGCGCCCGCCGGCCCGCCTGAACGCGCCACGGGTGACCCTGCGCGTCCGGATTGAACCGGACCGGCCAGCTCCGTGACGCGCGGGCCAGCGCCAGCGCGCCAGCAGCCCGCGCCCGACCGCGCTGGCACGGCCCGTGCTTGACCTGGAGGCGAAGGATGCGACAGCGTTGCCTTTGCGACGCCCCCGCGCAGCGATACGCGCGAGGGCGCCGGGAACATCCGTCCGGTAGCCGCAGGAACGCCGGCCCGGGCCAGGCCGGCCCGGCGAAACACAATATCCACATGCACCCATGTACAAGGGCCGCATAGGGGAGAAAGCCAAATGGAGAGGCTGGGCAAAAAATCGGCATCGTGTCGCCGCAGACCCATGTCATGGTGCGGCCTCGTGCTCGGCCTGCTGTGGCTGTGGGGCGGCCTGGCCCACGCCGCCGCCACGCTCAACGGTGCCTGGCGCGAGGCGCGCCCCGACGACACGCCGCAAGTCGTGCTCGACGAGTACCGCGCCGGCCTGCTGCGGAGTTTCGATCCGTCCCTGCTACAACGCTTTCCCGGCAGCGACAGCGGCAGCTGGGTGGTGCTCGCGCCGCAACCGCCGTGGGACGATGCCGGGCGCATGCTGACGATCTACCCGCCCACGCTGGGCGCGGTCACGGTGTACGAACACGGCGTCCCGCGGACGCTGGCGATCGACGATTTCGGCGACTCGACCCACGGCCACGGCCGGCTGGCCTGGCAGGTGCCGTCCGACACCGTGGCGTCGGCGGCGATCCTGCTCAGGTTCGAGCCGTCGTCGATGCTGAGCGCACCGGTGCGGTTCCAGCTGCAGTCACCGTTCGAGTACGCAAGGCAGGATGCGCAGTGGCTGGCGCTCGCCAGCGCCTGTTTCGCGGTGATGCTGGCGATGGTGCTGATGGCGGTGTGCTTCGCGCTGATGCTGCGCGACGTCACTTATGCCTGGTACGCCGGTTACATCCTCTGCTATGCGCTGATCCAGGGGATCCAGACCGGCTTCGCGTTCCATCCGATGGAATGGCAATGGCTGGCCGGCGCGACCCTGCTGGCCGGCTCGGCCGCGGTCGCATTGTCGGTCGCGTTCGCCTCGCTGTTCATGATGCGTTTCTGCGAACTGCCGCGTTACGCGCCGCTGCTGCGGGTACCGATCATGGCGCTGGCGGTGGGCATGATCCTGCTGGTACTGATGCGCTGCAGCCGGCTCCCGCTGCTGGTGGAGGTGGCGCAGGTGCTGCTCAACCCGCTGCTGATGATCGGCGCCGTGCTGCTGCTGGTGGTCGCCTGCGTCGCCGCCGCGCGCGGTTCGCGCCAGGCGTGGTTCTTCCTCGCCGGCTGGACGCCGCTGCTGCTGCTCACGGCGATGACCAGCGCCCAGGTCGGCGGCGCGCTGCCGCAACTGGACTGGCTCAACGACGCCAGCCTGGCCGGCGGCGCGTTCGAGGCGACCGTGCTGTCGATCGGCCTGGCCGACCGTGCGCTCCGGCTGCGCCACGACCGCGACATCGTGCGGGTGCTGGCCGACCACGACGCACTCACCAACGTGCTCAACCGCCGCGCCTGGACCGAGCGGGCCAGCGCCCTGCTGTCCGGCGGCCCGCCGCGGCCGATCGCGCTGCTGTTCCTCGACCTGGACCATTTCAAGTTGCTGAACGACCGCCAGGGCCACAATGCCGGCGACCGCGCGCTGGTCGCCGTGGCCAAGGCGCTGAACGCCGAGCTGCGCCCCTCCGACCTGCTCGGCCGCTACGGCGGCGAGGAGTTCGTCGCCCTGCTCGACGGCACGCCGGCGGTGCAGGCGATGCACGTGGCGACCCGGCTGTGCCGGCGCGTGCACCGGCTGGAGATACCCGTCGGCGACGATCCGCTGCTGCTCACCGTCAGCATCGGCGTCGCCCTGCGGCGGGAGGGCGACGACGTGGAGTCGCTGGTCGACCGCGCCGACCAGGCCATGTACGACGCCAAGCTCGGCGGCCGCAACCGGGTCTCGCTGCACGCCGGCAACAAGCTGCCGCCGGGCGGCCCGCACCTCCACGTGGTGGAAAAGCGCGAGCGCTGAACGCGGCCGCGCTCAGCGTTGCGCCAGTTCCCGTGCCGCCGCCGCCACCTCGGCTTCGCCCGGCAGCACCAAGAGCGCCGCGCCGGCCAACGGGGTGAACGTGTCGGCGCCGACCACGCGCCGCAACGGCGTGGCGCCGCAGCCGCCCTCGACGATCGCGGTGATCACGCCCTCGCCCACGCCGGCGCTCTTGCGGCCCTCGTCCAGCACCAGGATGCGTTTGGCGGTCTTCGCCTGCGCCGCGATGAAGGCGTCGTTGAGCGGCGCCAGCCAGCGCAGGTCGACCACGCGCACCCGCCAGCCCAGCTCCTTGCCGATCGTGCGCGCCGCGCGCAACGCCATCGGCACGCCGTTGCCGAAGGTGAACACCACCAGGTCGTTCGCCGCCTCGTCGTAGATGCGGCCCTCGCCCAGCGTCATCGCCTGGCCCGGCGCCGGGTAGCCGAACTGCCACTGGCCGTCGCCGGCCTCGTACAGGTCCTTGGTCATGTACAGCGCGATCGGCTCGAGGAAGGCGCAGACGCGGCCGTCCACCTTGGCCAGCGCCATCAGTGTGCGCAGCATCGTGGCCGCGTCGTCGCCGCGGCTGGGGCAGCCGACGACGAGGCCGGGGATGTCGCGCAGCGCGGTGATCGAGTTGTCGTTGTGGAAGTGGCCGCCGAAGCCCTTCTGGTAGCCCAGCGAGGCCACCCGCATCACCAGCGGGTTGCGGTACTGGCCGTTGGAGAAGAACTGCAGCGACGACGCCTCGCCGCGGATCTGGTCGCAGGCGTTGTGGAAGTACGCCAGGTACTGGATCTCCGGGATCGGCAGCATGCCCATGTTCGCGTAGCCCTGGGCCAGGCCCAGGATCATCGTCTCGTCCAGCAGCGTGTTGAACACGCGGCTGCCCTTGAACGCCTTGTTGAGGCCCTTGGTGACGGTGTACACGCCGCCCTTCTGCGCCACGTCCTCGCCGAACAGCAGCGACTCGGGATACTTCGCCATGATGTCGTGCAGGGCCTGGCCGATCTGGATCGCCAGGTGCCGCGGCGGCAGGTTTTCCGGCAGCTTCGCCTCGCCGCCGAACACGGCCAGGCGCCGCTCGGCGTAGTCGGCGCGCCCGGCCTCGGCCTTCACCGCGGCCGGCGTGTATGGCGCCAGCGGGGCCATCACGTCTTCCAGCGAGGTCAGCCGCGGGCGCGAATCCGCGTCTTCGGCGGCGACGAAGCAGCGCTTGCGGGTGGCCTCGTACAGGCCCAGCAACGCGTCCTTCGAGTACAAACCCGACTCCAGCGCGATGCCGGCCGAGCGCAGCAGCGGGTCGGAGCACTCGACGGCAAAGAGCTCCTCGATGCTGCGCCACTCGATCTCGAAGTCGGTGCCGGCATGGCCCATGACGCGGGTGGTCCTGAGGTGCAGGAAAGTGGGCCGGCGGGTGCCGCGGCAATGCTCCACCGCGCGCTGCACCTGGGCGTAGCCCTCGGCCAGGTCGAGGCCGTCGGCGAAGAAATAGTCGAGGTTGGCGCGATGCTGGTAGTTGTTGGCGACCCAGCCCGATGGCGTCTTCACCGAGATGCCGATGCCGTTGTCCTCGCACAAGAACAGCACCGGCGCCGGCAGCTTCTGGTACGCCGTCCACGCCGCGGCGTTGAACGCGGTCTGCGCGGTGGCGTGGTTGCTGGAGGCATCGCCGAACGAGCAGATCGCGATGCTGTCGTCGGGGATCGGCAACGCGTGGCCGATGCGCCGCGCCTGCTCGATCGCCACCGCGGTGCCCAGCGCCTTGGGCAGGTGCGAGGCGATCGTCGAGGTCTGCGGCAATACCCACAGCGGCTTGCTGCCCCACACCTTGTGGCGGCCACCGGAAGCCGGGTCGTCCTTGCTGGCGGCGAAGCTCAGCGCCGAATCCATCACCGGGTCCATGCCGGGGATCTTGCGGAAGCGCTCGGCCATGAAGCCGCCCGAGCGGTAGTGCAGGAACGCCGGGTCGGTGTGCCGGGTCAGTCGCGCCACCATCGCGTTGCCTTCGTGGCCGCTGGAACCGATCGTGTAGAACACCTTGTTCTGCACGCGCAGCACGCGCGCCATCAGGTCGAGGTGGCGCGAGATCAGCTGCGATTCCAGCAGCTCGCGGAAGCCGCGCGCATCCAGCGCGCTGCCCGGCAGCACGGCCTCATCGTCGCGCGGCGCGGCACGCACGTCGCCCTGCCACAGCTGCACGAACTCGATGAAGTTCTGGTCGACGATCTCGGCACGGTTGAAGCCCTTGTGGCGGGCGCTGAGGGTGAACGGAATGGACATGGCGTGGTATCGGCAAGATAGGGGATGTTTTTGTAGGAGCCCACTCTGTGGGCGACGCTTTTCAAAGGCATCGCCCACAGGGTGGGCTCCTACAACGGAAGGTCAATGCTGCATCGGAGTATGGCCGGGTTGTGCCTGCACGCGACCAAGCCACGCGCGGATATTCGGAAATGCCGACAGCTCGAAACCGCCGTCGCCGGCGCAGTGGGTATACGCGTATAGCGCGATGTCGGCGATGCCGTAGCGCTCGCCGACGAACCAGTCGCGCCCGGCCAGATGCTGCTCCATCACTGCCAGCACCTGCGTGCCCTTCTGCAGCAGCGCGGGCAGCTCGGCCTGGCGCGGGTGGTCGGGCGGCAGCCAGCCGCGGATGAAGCGCGCCACCGCGATGCACGGCTCGTGGCTGTACTGCTCGAAGAACAGCCACTGCAGCGTCTGCGCGCGCAGCCAGGCATCCTCGGGCCCAGATCCATTCGGCCAATAGGCGGTGCCCTCGGCGAGGAAGCACAGGATCGCGTCGGACTCGGCCAGCCGGCGGCCGTCGTCCAGCTCCAGCAAGGGCACCTTGCCGTTCGGGTTCTTCGCCAGATAGGCCGGTGTGCGCGTCTCCCCGTGTGCGCTGTCCACGTCGACCCAGCGGTAGTCGCGGCCCAACTGGTCGAGCAACAGCTGCAGCTTGTAGCAGTTGCCGGAGGCGCGCATGCCGTAGATGGTGATCATGATCGTTCCCCGCTCAGGCTTTTCAGCAATATCGCGCGCCGCCGGTCCTTGGGGCGTCCGAAACTTTCCAGCACGCGGATCTGCTCCGCCACCGCGGGGATCGGGACCGCGAGGCCGGCCACGTCCACCGTGACGACCGCGCCGATCCGCACCGGCTCCCAGCCGCGCTCGCCGTGCAATTCGAGGCCGCCCATCACTTCCACCGGCAGGCCGGGGAAGAGGAACCGGGCGAAACGCGAGCGGAAGCGCTCGGCGGAGGGCGGCATCCAGGCTTCATCCTGCCGGGTCCGCCAGTGTCCGATCAGGGCATCCGCATCGCGGACGCTGGTCAACACATCGAGATCGGCCACCGCCACCGCGGCGCCGGCCAGCCGCGCCGCGGCGCTGCCGATCAGCGTCCACGGATCGCGGCAGTGGCGATGCAGATCCGGTACCACCGAAGCGAGTACCTCGCGCAAGGCGGTCGCCGAGTCGGCGTGGGCGATCGCGCTCATGCTGGCGTGCGGCACCGGCGCCATTGCTCGCGCGTCTGGCCCCAGATTTCGATCGGGTCCTCCTCGAACGGCGCGGGCAGCCTGCCCGGGCCGCGGCAGGTCGAGCCGAGCCGCTGTGCCAGCGCCTGCGAGGCGCGGTTGTCCGGGTGGATCGAATGGATCATCTCGCTCCAGCCCAACTGGTCGAAGGTCCAGTCGATCGCCGCGACGCAGCCTTCCCGCGCATAGCCCTTGCCCCAGGCGCCGCGCGCCAGGCCCCAGCCGATCTCGGTACCCGGCCATCCCTCGGGACGCCAGGGGCCGAGCCGGCCGATCCAGCGGCCGGTGGCCTTCTCGACCACCGAGAACATCGAAAATCCCTGGATCATCCAGGCGCCCGCGGAAGCCAGGAAGCCACGCCAGGCCACCGCGCGCACCTGCCGGCCGCCGATGAACCGCGCGGCCTCGGCATCGGCCATCATGTCCGCGTAGGCGTCGAAATCCTCCAGCCGTGGCGGACGCAGGATCAGCCGGTCGGTTTCGAGGCGCAGCGAAGCGGAGTCCATGCGCGGCACGCTCCGTTTCAGAACGCGTTGATGCCGGTCAGCTCGCGGCCCACCACCAGCTCGTGCACCGTCTCAGTGCCTTCATAGGTGATCACCGACTCCAGGTTCAGCGCGTGGCGGATCGCACCGTGCTCGGTGGTGATGCCGGCGCCGCCGAGGATGTCGCGGCACTGGCGCGCGATATCGATCGCCATGCGGCAGTTGTTCCATTTCGCCAGCGAAACCTGGGTCGGCTGCATCTTGCCGGCGTCCTTGAGGCGGCCGAGCTGCAGCGACAGCAGCTGCGCGGTGGTGATGCGGCGGGCCATGTCGGCCATCTTCAGCTGGATCGCCTGGTTCGACGCCAGCGGGCGGCCGAACAGGATGCGTTCGGCGGTGTAATCCAGCACTTCCTTCAGGCAGGCCTGGGCGGCGCCGATCGGCCCCCAGGTAATGCCGTAGCGGGCCTGGGTGAGGCAGCCCAGCGGCCCCTTCAGTCCCTTCACGTTCGGCAGCCGCGCGCTGTCCGGCACGCGCACGCCGTCGAAGAACAGCGCACTGGTGACCGAGGCGCGCAGGCTCATCTTCTTGTGGATCTCCTGCGCCTTGAAGCCGGCCGTGTCGGTCGGCACCACGAAACCCTGGATGCCGTCCGCCGTCTGCGCCCACACGATCGCGATATGCGCCAGGTTGCCGTTGGTGATCCACATCTTGGCGCCGTTGATGATCCAGTCGCCGCCATCCTTCTTCGCGTTCGTCTTCATGTTGGCCGGATCGGAGCCGCCATGCGGCTCGGTGAGGCCGAAACAGCCGATCACCTCGCCGGCGGCCATCCGCGGCAGGTAGTGCTGCTTCTGCTCCTCGCTGCCGTAGGCGAAGATCGGGTACATGCACAGCGAGCTCTGCACCGAGGCGAAGCTGCGCAGGCCCGAGTCGCCGCGCTCCAGCTCCTGGCAGATCAGGCCGTAGCTGACCCCGTTCATGCCCGCGCAACCGTATTTTTCCGGAATGGTGGCGCCGAGCAGGCCGAGGCTGGCGATCTCCGGGATCAGCTCCTTGGGGAAGCGGCCCTGGTCGAAGCAGTCGCCGATGATCGGCAGCACGCGCTCGTCGACGAAGCGACCGACGGTGTCCTGCACCATGCGCTCCTCGTCGGTGAGCAGCGAACGGACGTCGTACAGATCGAGCGGATTCAGACTGACAGCCATGTGAGCTCCGGAGCGGACGCGTAAAAGCCGGTATTGTAGCGCGGGCCATGCCGCCGGACAGGCCGGCCCGCCACGACGAAACCCGACGGATGCGTATGGCCCGCGCTACCCTGGTCCGCCGCCCCTCACCTGCCCACGGAATCCCATGTTCAAAGGTGTCCTGCTCGGCTTCACGGCCTTCGCCGCCTTCGCCATCAGCGATGCGTTCGTGAAGTCGCTGCGCGGCGGCCTGCCGGCGTACGAGGCGGTGTTCTTCGGCGCCGCGCTGGGGTTGAGCGCCCTGCCCTTCATCAAGGGACCGGGCGACCGCTGGCGCGACGTGGTGCTGGCGCAGCGCCAGTGGCTGTGGCTGGTGCGCGCGGCGGCCAGCGCGACCGGCAGCATCGCCGCGGTGGTCGCCTTCACCGCGCTGCCGATGGCGGAGGCGTTCGCGCTGATCTTCCTGCTGCCGATCTTCGTCACCATCCTTTCGGTGCTGGTGCTGAAGGAACACGTGGGCTGGCGTCGCTGGTCGGCGGTGGTGGCCGGCTTCGCGGGGGTGCTGGTGGTGCTGCGGCCGGGTTTCCGCGTGCTCGGCATCGGCCACCTGGCGGCGATCGTGTGCGGGCTCTCCGGCGCGATCTCGATGGTGGCGCTGCGCCTGTCCGGGGCGCACGAGAAGCGCGTCACCCTGTACGGCGCCGGCGTGGTCGGCTCGATGCTGGTGGCCGGGCTGCTGATGCTGGCCGACTTCCGCTGGCCCAGCCTGGCCCAGTGGGGGCTGCTCGCCGGCTACGGCCTGCTCGCCGCGCTGGCCGGCGTGCTGCTGATGCTGGCCACCCAGCTTGCCCACGCCAACCGCGTCGCACCCACCCAGTACAGCCAGATGCTGTGGGCGATCGGCTTCGGCTACTGGCTGTTCGGCGACCGGCTCGACTGGCCGATGCTGATCGGCATCGTAATGATCCTCGGCGCGGGGCTGTTCACGCTGGTGCGCGAGGAACAGAAGACCCGCTGGTGGCGACGCACCAGGATGATGTGAGGGCGCCCATGCACGGCGGCGCGGCGGCGGAACAAAAAACGGGGCTGCCGAAGCAGCCCCGTTATTGCCGGGCGCCGTCCCGCACCCGACCTCGCGGCCGGGTTGACGGGCGGTTACAGGCAGGTCGGGAACTTGAACGAGCCGATGCGCGTGTTCCAGTTGAACGAGCCGGTGTTCTGCAGGTACTCGCTGGTGTACCAGAAGGTGCAGTCGTCGACGGGGTCGATACTCATGGCGCTGTAGTCGCCCCAGCGCGACAGGTTGTTGCCGCTCTGCGAGCCGAGGCCCTCGACGATGCTGTTCTCGGCCTGCATCGTGCCCAGCGGGTCACCGGCCAGCCGCCCGGTGTAACGAACCGCCGGATGGATGGCACTGCTGGAAACGCTGTAGCCGAGCGCCATGTCGCCCAGCTTGTCCATCGCCACCGAACCCATCCAGCGGTAGTTCGTGTCCGGCGAGTAGGTGGACTGCTGGTAGACCGCCGGCGTGCCGTTCGGGTTGCGGACTTCGTACCAGCGCACGCCGCTGTACGGATTCTTGCGCGAGCTGCCGACCTGCACCGCGTGGTTGACCACCAGCGATTCGTGGTCGCCGAAGTTGCGGTAGGCCAGCCGGAACATCAGGCGGTCGGCCAGCGAGTCGAGCTTCTGCCGGGTACCGGATTGCGGGATGCAGGCACCGCCGCGACAGGCCGCGTTGAATGCCGCCACCGGGATGGCGATCGGTCCGGTCAGCGTGGTGTTGGCGGTGTTGCTCCAGTCGACGTGGAACTTCCACAGGTTGAGCTGGTTCGTGGTGAAGTTCATCAGGTAGTTCGGCGAACCGGCCGGCGGCGCGGTGGCGCCATCGAGGTCCGCCGGCAGCACGCCGCCGTAGCTGGTGGACAGCTGGAAGCACTGCTGCGTGGCGGCGGCACCGCTCAGCATGGCGTTGCGGTCGTAGGCGCACAGCTTCGCGCCGGCGAACGCGTTGCCGCTGAACATGTTGAACGTCTCGTAGTAGGCATCCGGCCACACGCCCATCTTCGGATAGTCCGGAAAGACGCTGCCGTACGGGAACGCATAGCGGTAGTAGGCGCCGGTGGCGTCGCTGGTCGCCGAAACCGCCACACACTGGAAGTAGGGCGCAGCAGTCACGGCGAACTGGGAGATGACCCAGCGTCCGGCTGCCTTGTCGTAGACCACGATGCCATCGCCGTCGTTGTCGGTTTCGCACGGGCCGCCGAAGCCCGACCACAGCGTGTTGGTCGGCACCGGTCCGTAGCTCACCGCCCTGGTCGACTTGTCGAATACCGCGAACGCGGTGTTGACGAGTTGCACGTACTGGGTCGCCCCGACGGCACCGTTGGTATCGGGCGGCGCACTGTTCACGGTGAACGTGCCCTGCGGACCGCTGAAACCCTGGCCCACGCCATCGAAGCCCGTACCGAGCGCCGGCGCGAAGCTGCCCGTGGATGAGGACTGCACGGCGCCATCGGCCTGGTTCGCCGGCCCTCCGATGAGCGGCAACGGATGCGCCGGGTGGCCGTGCGAGTTCTTGATGAAGTCGTCCGGGCGCGGCATCACGCCGCGCAGCGAATGCAGGGTGTCGTGGCGGGTGGCCGGGGTGACTTCGGGTCGGCTGGTGGTCTGGGCGGCGGCGCGATCGGCGGCGACAAGGCCGATGGCGGCGCACAGCACCAGACTGAAGCCGGTCTGCTTGGACAATGACATGGGATCCCCTCCTGGAAAGACGCTTTCGACTTTCGCGGACCGGGTGCACATACGACGGATCGGGACCAATCGCGGCCAGACCGCTATGTCCACGCCGGAGTTGCTCCCGCATCGCAACCAACCCTGTCGCGACGCCCCTGTGGGGGAACCCGCCACATACTAGACGAAAAACTCTCGACAGGCCTTCAGTTCACCCCGACTTCACACATCGAAACCACGCAAATTCATGCGGACGCATGAGGCACGCATCAGCGATTGCTCACTCCGTGCGGCACGTGCCCGGTGGCCACATGCTTGCGCGCGGACTCCACGTTGGCGGGCGAGTCGTCGAAGAAGATGTCGGCGCCGAACGCATCGAGGAACGGGCCCTTGTCGCGGCCACCGAGGAACAGCGCCTCGTCGATGCGCACGCCCCACTTGCGCAAGGTGAGGATCACCCGCTTGTGCGCGGGCGCGGAACGGGCGGTGACCAGGGCGGTGCGGATCGGCGAATCCTCCGCCGGGAACGCGGTCTGCAGGCGGTGCAGCGCGGTGAGGAACCCGCGGAACGGGCCGACCGACAGCGGCTCGGTGGCATGCTCGCGCTCGTTGCGGTGAAACGCCTCCAGCCCCTCCTCGCGCGAGACGCGCTCGCCCTCGTCGCCGAAGATCACCGCGTCGCCGTCGAATGCGATGCGCAGTTGCTCGCTCATGCGCGGCGGCGCGATGCTGGGCAGGATCGTCGCGGCCGCTACCCCGGCGGCCAGCGCGCGGCCGACGTCCTCGGCGTTGGCGGAGAGGAACAGGTCGGCCTTGAAAGGCGCGATGTAATCGGAAGTCGGCGCGCCGCTGGTGAATGCGGCGCGGCTGATCTGCAGGCCGTAGTGCTGGATCGCGTTGAAGATGCGCAAGCCGGTGTCGCCGGAGTTGCGCGACAGCAGGATCACCTCGACCGGCGGCACGTCGCCGGCCAGCTTGTTCAAGCCGAGCAGCTTCTGCACCAGCGGGAACGCCACGCCGGGCCGCAGGATCTCGTTCTCGTGGTCGATCTGGAACGAGCGGTAGGCATCGAGGCCTTCGCGCTCGAACAGCGCGTGGCTGTCGCCGAGATCGAACAGCGCGCGCGAGGAGATCGCCACGACGAGGCGGTTGTCGGTGGTGGCGGAGGGGTCGTGGGCGGTTGGCTGGGTCATGGCGCGAATCTACCGCAGGGAGCGAGGAGTGAGTGGAGAGGAGTGAGAAGTGAGAGAGAACCAAGGTGCGAAGCATGCTTTCTCTCACTTCTCACTCCTCTTCACTCACTTCTATTCGGAAGCGAACTGCTCGTCCAGGATGCGCTGCTCAAGGTTGTGTTCCGGGTCGAACAGCAGCCGCACGCCCTGCCCGCCGGACTGGCGGATCGCCACCGCGCGCACGTCGCGCACCTCGTGGAAATCGGCGGTGGCGCTGACCGGCCGCTTGCCCGGGTCGAGCACGCGCAGGACCACCTCAGTGCGATGCGGCAGGATCGCGCCGCGCCAGCGGCGCGGGCGGAACGGGCTGATCGGGGTGAGCGCCAGCACGTTCGCATCCAGCGGCAGGATCGGTCCGTGCGCGGACAGGTTGTAGGCGGTGGATCCCGCAGGCGTGGCCACCATGATGCCGTCGCAGACCAGGTTCGGCAGCTTCACCGTGCCATTGAGCTGCACCTCCAGGTGCGCGGCCTGGTTGCTCTGGCGCAGCAGCGAAACCTCGTTGAAGGCCAGCGCGCTGTGCTCGTTGCCGGCCACGTCGGTGACTTCCATCTGCAGCGGGAACAGCGTCGCCGCATGCGCACGCGCGATCCGCTCCGGCAGGCCGTCGAGCCGGTGCTTGTTCATCAGGAAGCCGACCCGGCCCAGCTTCATCCCGTATACCGGCAGTTCCAGCGCGCGGTAGGCATGCAGGGTGCGCAGCATGAAACCGTCGCCACCGAGCGCCACGATCAGCTCGGCCTGCTCCGGCGGCACGTCGCCGTAGCGTTCCACCAGCTTGCGCCAAGCTTGCTGGGCGACGCTGGCGTCACTGGCGACGAAGGCAAAGCGCATCGGAAACCCCGGTTGGCGGAAGACGCGCCAAGAGTACGACAGAGCAGTGGCTGCGCCCTACTCCCGGACTTTCCCGCCAGGCCGGAGCTACCCCCTCCCAACCTGCACTCGGACCATCCATGGCCCTCGCCCTTCGGGCGGCTTGCGCCGCGCAAATCGGCAGTCCTGCCGATTTGTCCCCTGCACGCAGGGGGGGAGGAGCAAAAAAAACCTGCCGTCATGCTGGAGCATGCCGCAATACCCTCCCCTGCAAGCAGGGAAGGGTAAGGGTGGGGTCACGCCGCGGGAAAGTCCCGCAGAAACCTCAGACCGGCACCTGCGCCAGTTGCGCCAGCCGGCGTACCGCGACCGAGGCGATCGGGTAGTCCGCGTTCTGGGTGAGGATCTCGGCCAGCATGCTGCGGGTGTACTGCAGCGTGGCATCGTCGCGCTGCAGCCAGGCCTGCACCGGCGAGACACCCTTGCTGTCGCCACTGAGGTTGAGCACCTGCTGCGACAGCGCCCGGTGCTGGTGGTTGAGCTCGTCCAGCAGCGAGCCGCGCGCCTGCGCGTGCCAGTGGCCTTCCACCGGCAGCGCCTCGATCTGGTCGCGCAGCCACTCCAGGTCCAGCGCCTCGCCCAGTTCGTAGAACACGCCGGCGACCTTCTCGATCGGCTGGCCGCTCTGCTGGCTCACCTCGACCATGTCCAGCGCGGCACGCAGCTCCGGCATGCCGGCCAGCCGCAGCGCCAGCTCGGCGGGCAGGCCGAGGCCTTCCCACTTTTCCTGGCTGCTGGAGAAGTCGCCCTGGCCGGTGGGCGTCAGCACGCCCGGCAGGGCCCTGCGCAGCGCCGACACGCCGGACTGGTAGCGCGCCACGTTGGCGGCGATGTCCAGCGAGCCGCCCGGGCGGTTCAGCAGCCAGCGGGTCATGTGCCGCAGCAGCGACCAGATCTGCTTGATCGCATCGACCTGGGTATCCTCGGCGACCTTGGCGTCCAGCGCCTCGATCTGCGCCCACAGCTCGCGCGCCTCGAGGATCTCGCGCGCCGCGGTGTACGCCTTGGCGATCGCCGCCGGGCCCTGCCCGGTATCTTCCTGCATGCGCATCATGAAGGTGGCGCCCATGCGGTTGATCGTCGAGTTGGTCACCGCGGTGGCGATGATCTCGCGCTTCAGGCGATGACGCTGCATGTGCGTGGCGTACTTCTCGTGCAGCGGCACGGGGAAGTAGCGCACCAGCTCCTTCGACAGGTACGGATCCTCCGGCACGTCCGAGTCCAGCAGCTGCTGGAACAGGCGGATCTTGTCGTACGACAGCAGCACCGCCAGTTCCGGCCGGGTCAGGCCCAGCCCGCGGCTCTTGCGCTCGGTCAGCTCGGCCTCGCTGGGCAGGTTCTCGACCTGGCGATCGAGCGTGCCCTCGGCCTCCAGCGTGCGGATGAAGTGCGCCATCGAGCCTAGGCGGTGCACCGACTGGTGCTCCATCAGGGTGATCGCCTCGTTCTGCCGGTAGTTGTCCCACAGCACCAGTTGGGCTACCTCGTCGGTCATCGCGGCGAGCTGCGCGTTGCGCGCGTCGAAGCTCAGCTCGCCGCGCTGCACGGCGTCGTTCAGCAGGATCTTGATGTTCACCTCATGGTCGGAGGTGTCCACGCCGGCGGAGTTGTCGATGAAGTCGGTGTTGAGCAGCACGCCCTTCTGCGCCGCCTCGATGCGGCCCTTCTGGGTGAAGCCCAGGTTGCCGCCCTCGCCCACGATCTTGCAGCGCAGGTCGGCGCCGTTGACGCGCAGCGCGTTGTTGGCGCGGTCGCCCACGTCGGCGTGCGTTTCGGCGGAGGACTTCACGTAGGTGCCGATGCCGCCGTTCCACAGCAGGTCCACCGGCGCCTTCAGGATCGCGCTGAGCAGATCGGTCGGCGCCAGGTGCTCCACGTCGGGCTTGAGGCCCAACGCCACGCGCACTTCCGGCGAGACCGGGATCGACTTGGCACTGCGCGGGTACACGCCGCCGCCGGCGGAGATCAGCGACTTGTCGTAGTCGTCCCAGCTCGAGCGCGGCACCTTGAACAGCCGCTGGCGCTCGACGAACGTGCGCGCCGCATCCGGGCTCGGGTCGAGGAACACGTGGCGGTGGTCGAACGCCGCCACCAGCCGGGTATGTTCGGACAGCAGCATGCCGTTGCCGAACACGTCGCCGGACATGTCGCCGATGCCGACGCAGGTGAAGTCCTGGGTCTGGCTGTCGCGGCCGAGCGCGCGGAAGTGGCGCTTGACCGATTCCCACGCACCGCGCGCGGTGATGCCCATGCCCTTGTGGTCGTAGCCGTGCGAGCCGCCGGAGGCGAACGCATCGCCGAGCCAGTAGTTGTGCTCGATCGAGATCGCGTTGGCGATGTCGGAGAACGTGGCAGTGCCCTTGTCCGCGGCCACCACCAGGTACGGGTCGTCGGCGTCGTGGCGCACCACGTCGTGCGGGTTCACCACCTTGCCCTCGACCAGGTTGTCGGTGATGTCGAGCAGGCCGTTGATGAACAGCCGGTAGCAGGCGATGCCCTCGGCCAGCTGCACGTCGCGGTCGCCGCCGACCGGCGCCTTCTTGACGAAGAAGCCGCCCTTGGAGCCCACCGGCACGATCACCGTGTTCTTCACCATCTGCGCCTTGACCAGGCCCAGTACCTCGGTGCGGAAATCCTCGCGCCGATCGGACCAGCGCAGGCCACCACGCGCCACCGCGCCGAAGCGCAGGTGGATGCCCTCGACGCGCGGGGCGCACACCCAGATCTCGCGATACGGCACCGGCTTGGGCAAGTCGGGCAGCTTGTGCGAGTCGAGCTTGTAGCTGATGTAGTCGCGGTACGCGCCATCCCACTGCTGGAAGAAACTGGTGCGCAGGGTCGCGCGGATCAGCTTCACGAAGCTGCGCAGGATGCGGTCCTCGTCGAGGCTGGCCACGTTCTCCAGCAAGATGCCGATCGCATTCTCGACAGCCTGGATCTGCTCGTCGCGCGGCTTCGACAGCGACGCGCCCAGGTCACCGATCAGGCCCGGCTGCGCGGCCTGCACGTTGGCCGGGATCAGCGCCAGCATCTCGGCGGCCAGGGTGGCGCCGGCGGCCTTCAGCTCGTCGGCGGAAAGCGCCTCGCGGCGCGGATCGAACTTGGCGAGAAACAGCTCCACCAGCAGGCCGGCGACCGCCGGGTAGCGGTTGAGGGTCTCCTCCATGTACGACTGCGAGAAGGTGCTGCCGGTCTGCAGCAGGTATTTGCAGTAGCCGCGCAGCATCGCCACCTGGCGCCAGCTCAGCTTCGCGCCGAGCACCAGCCGGTTGAAGCCGTCGTTCTCGGCATTGCCGCGCCAGATCTGCTCGAACGCATCCTCGAACAGCGCGCCGACCTGCTCCACGCCGAAGGTGAGCTTGCCGACCGGCTGCACCTCGAAATCCTGGATCGACAGCGACGCCTCGCCGGCGACGTCGTAGACATGCTCGGTGAGCACGCGCAGGCCGAGGTTCTCCAGTTGCGGCAGCACTTCGGACAGCGCGATGTCGCCGCCGGAGCGGTAGACCTTGAAGCGCAGCGTCTCGGGGGCCTTCGGCGGGTGGTAGAACGACATCCGCAGCGCGTTGTCGCCGGCCAGCAGCGACAGCTGGTGCACGTCCTCGGCGGCCACCTGCGGGCTCACGTCCTCGACGTAGCCGGCCGGCAGCGCGCGCGCGTAGCGGTTGGCCAGCACCACGCCCTCGTGCTCGCCGCGCAGCCGCACCAGAGCGTCGCGCACCTCGTCGTGCCAGTTGCGCACGATGCCGGCAACGCCCTGCTCCAGTTCGGCGAGGTCGTAGCGGGGCTGGTCGCCGATCTTCGGCCGCAGCACGATGTGCAGCCGCGCCAGCGCGGCCTCGCCCATCTGCACCGACGAGTCGATCTGCTCGGCGTGCAACGCGGCGCCCAGCATCGCCTCGATGCGCTCGCGCACCGAGGTGTTGAAGCGGTCGCGCGGCACGAACACCATGCAGGTGAAGAAGCGGCCGTAGCGGTCCCGGCGCATGAACAGCTGCGTATGCGCGCGCTGGCGCAGTTCGAGGATGCCCATCGCGGTGGTAAACAGCTCGTCCTCGGTGCTCTGCAGCAGCTCCTGGCGCGGCAGGGTCTCCAGCACGTGGCGCAGCGACTTGCCGGAATACGAATCGCGCTTGAGGCCCGAACGCGCCATCACCGCCTCCACCTTGTGCCGCACCAGTGGCACGTCCTGCGGACGCGACATGTAGGCGTTGGAGGAGAACAGGCCGAGGAAGCGCTGTTCGGCCTTGGCGCGGCCGTTGGCGTCGAACTGCAGCACGCCGATGTAATCCATGTAGCCCGGACGGTGCACGTGCGAGCGCGCATTGGTCTTGGTCAGGATGATCGCGTCGGTCGAACCGGACTGCGGCAGCTCGCTGGCCGCCAGCGTGCGCAGCGAACGCGGCGCCACCGAGCGCTCGTTGTTGCGCAGGATGCCCAGGCCGGAGCCGTCGACGGCGCGCAGCACGCGGTCGCCGTCGGCATCGGTGACTTCGTACTCGCGGTAGCCGAGGAAGGTGAAGTTGTCGGCGGCGACCCAGCGCATGAACTCGCCGGCCTCCTGCACCGAGGCGGCGTCCAGCGGCAGCTTGCGCTGCGGCAGGTCGTTGGCGATCGCCAGCGCCTTGTCGCGCATCGCCGCCCAGTCGTTCACCGCGGCGCGCACGTCGTCCAGCGCAGCCTCGACCTGTGCGGTCAGCTGCGCCTGCTCGGCGGCATCGGCGACCCGGTCGATCTCGAAATGCATGACCGACTCGGCCGCACCGGATTCGCCGCCGAAGCCCAGCAGCCTGCCGGAAGCGTCGCGCGCCGCCTTCAGCACCGGATGGATCACCGCGTGGATCTGCAGCTTCGCCGCGACGATCATGCTGACCGTGTCGACCAGGAACGGCATGTCGTCGGTGACGATCTGCAGCAGGCTGCGACCTGCATGCACGTCCTCCGGGCTGAGCACGCGCACGCTGGCATGGCCGCCCCGGCGCTGCTGCATGAATTCCAGCAGGCTGCCGACCAGCGCCGCCCATTGCACCGGTGTGTGCAGATGCGCGTCGCCGCCCCCGATACGTGCAAAGAAAGCCTCGCAGAAAACCTGCGCCTGGCTCAGGCGCTCGGGCGAAAAACCGCCCTTTTTCAGCTCTGCGAGCACTACTGACGGAAGGGATGGGTCGTTCGCTGCAGGGATTGCATTCATGGCATCTTCTGGTTGATGGAGACGATGAGGGGAAGGCAGGTAAAAAGCCTTGGAAGGATACGCTGCGTGACCAGGTGAATCCAGCCGCGCAGGCCCGCGTCGACCATGCGCATGGGCATGGTCGACGCGGGCCGCGATGGAACTTTCAGAAAGGCGCGGATCGCCTGTCGACGCGCGCCGCGTCGCGGCAAACACCGGACGCCCGCAATGTCCCGCGACGGATCCCGCACGCGCCTCGGCGCTGGCCCGCGGCAGACGTGTCCAGATCATCGTGCCGCTTGTCAATGACTGGATTCATGACGCCGATAAAATGTAAACTGACCGGTATAGTCTGATCCGCGGACCGCTTTGCATGGCGCTTTGCGGAGCGGCGGCGCGATTCGAAACGCGGCCACCCGCAGTCTGACCAACCTATGACACAAGACACACGGAACGCGATGCAGTATTCCGTCCACGGCAACGCCGCAGCGCACTCCGGCATCCCCAATCCCCGTTCAAACACGTTTCTGGAGCTCCCATGAAGTTCTCGTCACTGAGCACACCCATGTTGTGCCTGAGCCTGCTGGCGCTGGCTGCCTGCGGCAAGGGCAAGGAGCAGGGCCCGCCGCAGATGCCGCCACCGGAAGTCGGCGTGATCCAGGCGCAGCCGCAAAGCTCGCCGCTGACCAAGGATCTGGTCGGCCGCCTGTCGTCCTACCGCAGCGCCGACGTGCGCGCCCGCGTGGCCGGCGTGCTGCTCAAGCGCACCTATACCGAAGGCACCGACGTCAAGCGGGGTCAGCTGCTGTTCCAGATCGACCCGGCTCCGCTGAAAGCGACGCTGAGCGCGGCCGAGGCTTCGCTGGCGCAGGCCCAGGCCACGTACACCAATGCCAAAATCAACGCGCAGCGCGCCCGCGAGCTGGCGCCGAAGGGCTACATCTCCAGGTCCGATCTGGACAATTCGCAGGCCGCCGAGCGCACCGCGGCCGCCGCGGTGCAGGCGGCGCGCGCCAACGTGCAAAGCGCGCGCATCAGCCTCGGCTATGCCAGCGTGACTTCGCCCATCGACGGCCGCGCCGGCCAGCAGCAGGTCACCGAAGGCGCCCTGGTCGGCAACGGCGAGGCCACCCTGCTCACCACGGTCGACCAGATCGACCCGCTCTACGTGAACTTCACCATGAGCGTGTCCGACGTGGAGCAGATGCGCCGCGCGCAGAACAGCGGCAACGTCACCCTGGCCGAGCCGAACAAGGCCAGCGTGCAGATCGCCCTGCCCGACGGCAGCGCCTACACCGAAGCGGGTACGCTCGACTTCTCCTCCACCACGGTCGATCCGGCCACCGGCGCGGTGAACCTGCGCGCGCAGATCCCCAATCCGAAGCACAGCCTGCTGCCGGGCATGTACGTGACGCTGAAGGCGCGGCTCGGCGAGCAGCACAAGGTATTCCTGGTGCCGCAGCCGGCCGTGCAGCGCGACACCGTGGGCGCTTACGTGTTCACCGTAGGCAGCGACAGCAAGGTTGCGCGCCGCGACGTCACCCTCGGCGCCGCGAGCGGAAGCAACTGGGTGGTCACCGACGGCATCGCCGCGGGCGACCAGGTAGTGGTATCGGGCGTGCAGAACGTGAAGGAAGGCGCGCCGGCCAAGGCCTCGCCCTGGAAGCCGCAGGCCGCGGGCAACCACGGCCCCGCCGCAGCCGCCGGCACGCCGGCGCGCGGCAAGTAAGGGAGTCCGGACATGCCGAGTTTCTTCATCGACCGCCCGATCTTCGCCTGGGTGGTGGCCATCCTGATCTCGCTGGGCGGCGTCCTGGCAATCCTCAACCTGGGCGTGGAGTCGTATCCGAACATCGCGCCGCCCTCGGTGACGGTGAGCGCCACCTATCCCGGCGCCAGCGCCGACACGACGGAAAAGACCGTCACCCAGGTGATCGAACAGCAGCTCACCGGCATCGACCACCTGCTGTACTTCAGCTCCTCGTCCAGCGCCAACGGCCGCGCCAGCATCACGCTGACGTTCGAGAGCGGCACCGACCCGGACATCGCCCAGGTGCAGGTGCAGAACAAGGTGGCGCTGGCCACGCCGCGCCTGCCGTCCGAGGTGACCCAGCAGGGCGTGGTGGTGGCCAAGGCCAACGCCGGCTTCCTGATGGTGGTGGCGCTGCAGTCGGACAACCCCGGCATCGACCGTGACCGCCTCAACGACATCGTCGGCTCGCGCGTGCTCGACCAGATCTCGCGCGTGCCCGGTGTCGGCAGCACCCAGCAGTTCGGCTCCGAATACGCCATGCGCATCTGGCTGGACCCGGACAAGCTGCAGGGCTACGGCCTGTCGTCTTCGCAGGTGCTGGCAGCGATCAAGTCGCAGAACGTGCAATTCGCCGCCGGCTCGATCGGCGCCGACCCCGCGCCGGCCGGCCAGGGCTTCACCGCCACCGTCACCACCGAGGGCCGCTTCACCACGCCTGAACAGTTCGGCGCCATCATCCTGCGCGCGAACCCGGACGGCACCACGGTCACCCTCGGCGACGTGGCCAGGATCAGCTTCGGCCCCGGCAGCTACGGCTTCGACACCACCTGGAACGGCAAGCCGATCGGCGCCTTCGCGATCCAGCTGCTGCCCGGCGCCAACGCGCTGAACGTGGCCACCGCGGTACGCGGCAAGATGGACGAGATCGCGCCCAGCTTCCCGCAAGGTGTGACCTGGTTCAGCCCGTACGACAGCACCACGTTCGTGAACATCTCGATCAACGAGGTGGTGCACACCCTGCTCGAGGCGATCATCCTGGTGTTCCTGGTGATGCTGCTGTTCCTGCAGAACATCCGCGCCACCATCATCCCCACCCTGGTGATCCCGGTGGCCCTGCTGGGCACCTTCCTCGGCATGCTGGTACTGGGTTTCACCATCAACCAGCTGACCCTGTTCGGCATGGTACTGGCGATCGGCATCGTGGTGGACGACGCGATCGTGGTGATCGAGAACGTCGAACGCATCATGACCGAGGAAGGCCTGTCGCCGAAGGACGCCACGCGCAAGGCGATGGGCCAGATCACTGGCGCGGTGGTGGCGATCACCGTGGTGCTGGCGGCGGTGTTCATCCCCTCGGCGCTGCAGCCGGGCGCCTCGGGCATCATCTACAAGCAGTTCGCGCTGACCATTGCGGTATCGATGGCGTTCTCCGCCTTCCTCGCGCTGTCGTTCACGCCGGCGCTGTGTGCCAGCTTCCTGCAGCCCGAGCACCACAAGAAGAAGAACTTCGTCTTCCGCAAGTTCAACGAGTTCTTCACCTGGACCACCCATACCTACACCGGCCACATCGGTGCCGCGGTGCGCCATGCGCCGCGCTGGATGCTGGTGTTCGCACTGATCGCGGTACTCGCCGGCTTCCTGTACACCCGCCTGCCCGGCAGCTTCCTGCCGGAGGAGGACCAGGGCTACGCCTTGTCGGTGATCCAGCTGCCACCCGGCGCGACCAAGGAGCGCACCAGCGCGGTGATGGCGCAGATGCGCGACGTCCTCAACAAGGACAGCGCCGTGGAAGGCGTGATCCAGGTGACCGGCTTCAGCTTCATAGGCAACGGCGAGAACGCCGGCATGGCCTTCATCAAGCTCAAGGACTGGGCCAAGCGCGACGTCACCGCCGCCGAGTTCATCCAGCGCGCGAACATGGAGCTGCACGGCATCCGCGATGCGCGCATCTTCGTGGCGAACATCCCCACGGTGCAGGGCCTGGGCCAGTTCGGCGGCTTCGACATGTACCTGCAGGACCGCAGCGGCGCCGGCCGCGACGCGCTTACCCAGGCGCGCAACACGCTGCTGGGCAAGGCTGCCCAGAACAGCCGGCTGACCGGCGTGCGCCCCAACGCGCTGGAAGACTCCCCGCAGCTGCGGCTGGACGTGGATCGCGTGCAGGCGCAGTCGATGGGCCTGTCGGTGGGCGACATCTACAACGCGATCAGCCTGATGCTGGCGCCGGTGTACGTGAACGACTTCACCTACGGCGGCCGCGTGAAGCGCGTGATCATGCAGGCCGACGCGCCCTACCGCATGAGCCCGGATGCGCTGCAGCACTTCTTCACGCCGAGCGCCCAGGCCACCACCGCGGGCACGCCGTCGATGATCCCGCTGTCCAATGTGGTGCACGCGAAGTGGGAGGTGGGCTCGCCTTCGCTGACCCGCTACAACGGCTACGCCGCGGTGGAGATCGTCGGCTCGCCGGCACCGGGGCATGCCTCCGGCGAGGCGATGGGCGAGATGGAGAGGATGGTCGGCAACGACCTGCCCAAGGGCTTCGGCTTCGACTGGACCGGCCAGTCGTACCAGGAAATCCTCTCCGGCAATGCCGCCACGCTGCTGATGGTGTTGTCGATCGTGATCGTGTTCCTGGCGCTGGCCGCGCTGTACGAGAGCTGGTCGATCCCGGTCTCGGTGCTGCTGGTGGTGCCGTTGGGCCTGCTCGGCGCGGTGGTGTTCACCCTGCTGCGCGGCCTGCCCGACGACATCTTCTTCAAGATCGGACTGATCACGGTGATCGGCCTGGCCGCGAAAAACGCGATCCTGATCGTGGAGTTCGCGGTGGCCGAGCAGCACGCCGGACGTACCCTGCGCGAAGCGACCATCGACGCCGCCCGCCTGCGGTTGCGCCCGATCCTGATGACCTCGCTGGCTTTCATCCTCGGCGTGTTCCCGCTGTTCATCTCCAGCGGCGCCGGCGCCAACGCGCGCCACGCGATCGGCACCGGCGTGATCGGCGGCATGATGTTCGCCACCTTCCTCGGCGTGCTGCTGATCCCGGTGTTCTACGTGGTGGTGCGGCGCCTGCTCGGCGACAAGCTGGACGGCAATGAGCCTGCACCGGCCGTCGGCAACGGCAACGGCATGCAGACGTTCGACTCGGATCCGCGGCGCGGCGCGTGATCCATCGCAGCAACAAAAAGCCCGGCAGGTTACTGCCGGGCTTTTTGTTTTCGTCGTCACCGAGAGCCCTGCGTAGGAGCCCGCTCGCGGGCGATGCTCCTGCTCTGAATTAATTGAAGAGCATCGCCCGCGAGCGGGCTCCTACAAGATCATGTCACTCAGCGCAGCCCGGTTTCCGCGCGCGCAATCACCATGCGCTGGATCTCGCTGGTGCCTTCGTAGATCTCGGTGATCTTGGCGTCGCGGAAGTAGCGTTCCAGCGGCATCTCCTTGGAATAGCCCATGCCGCCGTGGATCTGCACCGCCTGGTGGCTGATCCACATCGCCGCTTCCGACGCGGTGAGCTTGGCCACCGCCGCCTCGGTGCCGAAGCGGCCGCCGTGCTTCTCGGTCTCGCCCTTCATCCACGCGGCGCGCAGCGTGAGCAGCGTGGCCGCGTCGAGCTTGCACTTCATGTCGGCGATCTTCGACTGGGTCATCTGGAAGGTGCCGATCGGATGGCCGAACGCCTTGCGGTCACGCGACCATTGCAGCGTGGCCTCGTACGCGGCGCGGGCGATGCCCACCGCCTGCGAGGCGATGCCGATGCGGCCGGCGTCGAGCACGCCCATCGCGATCGAGAAGCCCTTGCCCTCGTCGCCGAGCAGGTTCTCCTTCGGACAGACGTAGTCGGTGAACTCGATCTCGCAGGTGGCCGAGGCGCGGATGCCCAGCTTCGGCTCGGTCTTGCCGGCGTGGAAGCCCGGCAGCTGGGTGTCGATGATGAAGGCCGACACGCCCTTGGCGCCGATGCCCGGCGTCGAGATCGCGAACAGCACGATGTAGCGCGCCACCGGGCCGGAGGTGATCCAGCTCTTCTTGCCGTTGATCACCCAGTCGCCGTTCGCGTTCTTCGTGGCGCGGGTGTGCATGGCCGAGGCATCGGAACCGGATTGCGGCTCGGTCAGCGCGTAGGCGCCGATCGCTTCACCGGTGGCGATCGCGCGCACGAATTTCTGCTTCTGTTCCTCGTTGCCGTGCTTGAGGATGCCGTTGCAGAACAGCGAATTGTTCACCGACATCACCGTGGCGGTGGCCGCGTCGGCCGCGGCGATCTCGATCATCGCCAGCACGTAGGCGATCGGATCCATGCCCGCGCCGCCGTAGGCTTCCGGCACTTCGATGCCCATCAGGCCTAGCTTGCCCATCTCGCGGATGTTCTCCAGCGGGAACTCGCCCTTCGCGTCCAGCTCGGCAGCCACCGGCGCGATACGCCTCGAGGCAAAATCGCGGGCGATCGACTGGATCGACAACTGGTCTTCGGTAAAACGGAAATCCACGGGCGGCTCCTGAAGGCAATCAAGCCGGCAATTTTAGCGGGAAATGGCGCGCAGGCCCGCCGGCGTGCGCTTGACGCATGGCAAGGCGAGGCCTAGCCTATACATCTTTGTATCGCGATACAGGGATAACCGATGGACCTGGCCACCGCTTCCAGCGTGCTGCGCCTGCTGGCCGACCCCACCCGCGTGCGCCTGCTGGCCCTGCTCGAACACGAGGAACTCACCGTGGCCGAACTGGCCGCGGTGCTGCACTTGGCGCAGCCGCGCGTATCCACCCACCTGGCCAAGCTGAAGGAAGCCGGATTGGTGCGCGACCGCCGCGCCGGTGTCTCCGCCTACTACCGTGCCAACAACGAGGGCGACGAGGCCCAGCACGGCCTGCTCGCTTCGCTGCGCACCAGCATCGACGACGCGCTGCTGCGCGAGGACTCGGCGCGCCTGCCCGCCGTGCTGGCCAACCGCGCCCGCGAGGAAGGCTGGGCCGATACCGTGGCCGGCGACATGGAGCGCCACTACTCGCCCGGCCGCACCTGGGAAACCCTGGCGCGCTCGCTGCTGCAGTTGCTGGAAACCGGCGACGTGCTCGACATCGCCTCCGGCGACGGCATCACCGCCGAGCTGTTGGCGCCGCACGCGCATTCGATCGTCTGCGTGGATTCCAGCGAGCGCGTGGTCGAGGCCGCCGCCAAGCGGCTGAAGGCGTTTGCCAACGTGCGCGTGGTCCAGGGCGACATGCATGCGCTGGAACTGGGCACGCAACGCTTCGACCTGGTGCTGATGCTGCATGCGCTGACCTACGCCGAGCACCCCGCCAAGGCCGTGGCCGAAGCCGCACGGTTGCTGCGTCCCGGCGGCCGTCTGCTCGCCGTGACGCTGGGCCAGCACGACCACCGCGCCGCGGTCGAGCCGTTCGACCACCGCAACCTCGGCTTCAGCGGCGAGCAGCTCGACGGCTACGCCCGCGCCGCCGGCCTCGACGTGCTGAGCTGCAACCGGCTCAGCCGCGAGCGCAAGGCGCCGCATTTCGAAGTGATCAGCCTGCTGGCGCGCAAGCCCGCTTGAACACTGTTGCATCGCTCAACCAAAGGAAGTTCGATGAGTACCCTGCCCTGGCTCCATCCCGATCGCGTCGCCCTGCTGGAGCAGACGCTGCAGCGACGCATCCTGATCCTCGACGGCGGCATGGGCACCATGCTGCAGGCGCACGAGCTGGATGAGCACGGCTTCCGCGGCGAGCG
The DNA here is from genome assembly GCF_001617365.1 of Rhodanobacter sp. FW104-R8. Classification (GTDB taxonomy): domain Bacteria; phylum Pseudomonadota; class Gammaproteobacteria; order Xanthomonadales; family Rhodanobacteraceae; genus Rhodanobacter. Next base: position 4,427 of record NZ_LVJR01000109.1, on the reverse strand, counting down.
TTTCCAGCACGGCCACGACGGCCACGCGCACGACGGTCATGCTCATGAACATCCCGGCGGCTGCGACCTCAAGGGCAACAACGACCTGCTCACGCTGACCAAGCCCGAGATCATCCGCGGCGTGCACGACGCCTACCTGGAAGCCGGCGCCGACCTGATCGAGACCAACACCTTCAACTCCACCCGGATCAGCCAGGCCGACTACAAGCTGCAGCAGCTGGCGTACGAGTTGAACCGCGAAGGCGCGAAGCTGGCCCGTGCCGCCTGCGACGCGATGACGGCGAAGACGCCGGACCAACCACGCTTCGTGATCGGCGTGCTCGGCCCCACCAGCCGTACCGCCTCGCTGTCGCCGGACGTCAACGACCCCGGTTTCCGCAACGTCACCTTCGAGGAACTGGCGGAGAACTACACCGAATCCGCCAACGGCCTGATCGACGGCGGCGCCGACGTGATCATGGTCGAGACGATCTTCGATACGCTGAACGCGAAGGCCGCGCTGTTCGCGCTGAGCGAGCTGTTCCACCAGCGCGGCGCGCGCCTGCCGGTGATGGTCTCCGGCACCATCACCGACCGCTCCGGCCGCACCCTGTCCGGCCAGACCGCCGAGGCGTTCTACTACTCGGTGCGGCATGCCCGTCCGCTGTCGGTGGGCTTCAACTGCGCGCTCGGCGCCGAGGACCTGCGCCCGCACGTGCAGACCCTGGCCAACCTCGCCGAAAGCTACGTCAGCACCCACCCGAACGCCGGCCTGCCGAACGCGTTCGGCGAGTACGACGAGACGCCCGAGCACATGGCCGGCGTGATCGCCGGCTTCGCTCGCGACGGCCTGCTGAACCTGGTCGGCGGCTGCTGCGGCACTACGCCAGCGCACATCCGGGCGATCGCCGAGGCAGTGCGCGATTGCGCGCCGCGGGCGTTGCCGGGTGTCGTGCAGGAGGCGGCATGAACGCGCCGCTCCCCAACCCTCCCCCGCGTGCAGGGGAGGAAGCAACTGTTGCTGCAACCGCATGGTGTCGTCGCTCATGAGTACCCGCCACACCCGCCTGTCCGGCCTCGAACCGCTGGTGATCACGCCCGACCTGCTGTTCATCAACGTCGGCGAACGCACCAACGTCACCGGCTCGGCGCAGTTCAAGAAGCTGATCAAGGAAGAGCGCTACGACGAGGCCGTGGAAGTCGCCCGCCAGCAGGTCGCCAACGGCGCGCAGGTGATCGACATCAACATGGACGAGGGCCTGATCGACTCCGAGGCGGCGATGACCCGCTTCGTCAACCTGATCTCGTCCGAACCCGACATCGCCCGCGTGCCGTTCATGATCGACTCGTCGAAGTGGACGGTGATCGAGGCCGGCCTGCGCTGCCTGCAGGGCAAGGGCATCGTCAACTCGATCTCGATGAAGGAAGGCGAGGCGGCGTTCCTCGAACAGGCGCGCAAGGTGCGCCAGTACGGTGCCGCCGCCGTGGTGATGGCGTTCGACGAGCAGGGCCAGGCCGACACCTGCGAGCGCAAGGTGGAAATCTGCGCGCGCGCCCACGAACTGCTGACGACGAAGCTCGACTTCCCGCCCGAAGACATCATCTTCGACCCCAACATCTTCGCCATCGCCACCGGCATCGAGGAACACAACAACTACGCGGTGGATTTCATCAACGCCGCGCGCGAGCTGAAGCGGCGCTTCCCCGACTGCCACATCTCCGGCGGCGTCTCCAACGTGTCCTTCTCGTTCCGCGGCAACAACACTGTGCGCGAGGCGATCCACTCGGTGTTCCTGTACCACGCGATCCGCGCCGGCATGGACATGGGCATCGTCAACGCCGGCGCGCTGACGATCATGGACGACATCGACCCGCCGCTGCGCGAGCGCGTCGAGGACGTGGTGCTGAACCGCCGCCAGGACGCTACCGAGCGCCTGCTGGAGATCGCCGACAACTACAAGGGCAAGCGCGGCGCCGCCGAGGTCGAGACGCTGGCCTGGCGCGAGAAGGACGTGCGCGAGCGGCTCAGCCACGCGCTGGTGCACGGCATCGACCAGTACGTGGTCGAGGACACCGAGGAGGCGCGCCAGATGTCGACGCGCCCGCTGGACGTGATCGAAGGCCCGCTGATGGATGGCATGAACGTGGTCGGCGACCTGTTCGGCGCCGGCAAGATGTTCCTGCCGCAGGTGGTGAAATCCGCCCGGGTGATGAAGAAGGCCGTCGCCTACCTGCTGCCGTACATCGAGGCCGAGAAGGCGCGCACCGGCGACACCGGCAAGAACAACGGCAAGATCGTGATGGCGACGGTCAAGGGCGACGTGCACGACATCGGCAAGAACATCGTCGGCGTGGTGCTCCGCTGCAACAACTTCGAGGTGATCGACCTCGGCGTGATGGTGCCGGCGCAGAAGATCCTGGAAACCGCGATCGCCGAGAAGGCCGACATGATCGGCCTGTCCGGCCTGATCACGCCGTCGCTGGAGGAGATGGGCCAGGTCGCCAAGGAAATGCAGCGGCAGGATTTCCACATCCCGCTCTTGATCGGCGGCGCCACCACCTCGCGCGCGCACACCGCGCTGAAGATCGAGCCGCACTACAAGGCCGGCACCGTATGGGTGAAGGATGCCTCGCGCGCGGTCGGTGTGGCGCAGTCGCTGGTCAGCAAGGAGCTGGTCGACGACTTCCTGGCCAAGGTGCGCGCCGACTACGCCGACGTGCGCGAACGCCACCGCAACCGCGGCCCCGGCAAGCAGCTGGTGCCGCTGGACAAGGCCCGCGCGCAGCGCTTCCGCTGCGACTGGGCCGCGTACGAGCCGCCGCAGCCGAAGCGGCCCGGCATCACCATATTCGACGACTACGACCTCGCCACCATCCGCCGCTACATCGACTGGACGCCGTTCTTCCAGGCCTGGGAACTGGCCGGCCACTACCCGGCCATCCTCACCGACGAAGTCGTCGGCCCGCAGGCCAGCGAACTGTTCCGCGACGCCCAGGCGATGCTGGACAAGATCATCGCGGAGAAATGGCTGACCGCCCGCGCCGTGATCGGCCTGTGGCCCGCCGCCAACGTGGGCGACGACGTGGAGGTCTACACCGACACCACCCGTACGCAGCCGCTGGCCAGGCTGCACAGCCTGCGCCAGCAGGCCGACAAGCCGCCCGAACGCCCCGACCTCTGCCTCGCCGACTTCATCGCGCCGAAGGAGTTCGCCAGGCCCGACTGGATCGGCGGCTTCGCGGTCACCGCCGGCCTCGGCATCGAAAAGCACCTCGAGCGCTTCCTTGCCGACTACGACGACTACTCATCGATCATCCTGAAGGCGCTGGCCGACCGCCTCGCCGAGGCGTTCGCCGAGCACATGCACGAGCGCGTGCGCAGGGAATTCTGGGGCTTCGTGCCGGACGAGTCGCTCGACAACGACGCGCTGATCGCCGAAAAGTACCGCGGCATCCGCCCCGCGCCCGGCTACCCGGCCTGCCCCGACCATACCGAGAAGTCCACCTTGTTCAGGCTGCTGGACGCCACGAACAACGCCGGCATCGAACTCACCGAAGGTTTCTCGATGTACCCCGCTGCAGCCGTCTCCGGCTGGTACTACTCGCATCCGGACAGCCAGTACTTCGTGGTCGGCCGGCTCGGCAAGGACCAGGTCGAGGATTACGCCAGACGCAAGGGCTGGACGCTCGCCGAGGCGGAACGCTGGCTGGCCTCCAACCTCGACTACGACCCGGAATAGCCGCACACCGGGCGCAGGAGCGCACGGGGTGCGCTCCTGCGGATCATGCCATCACATGGTGGCGTCGCCGGTGAGGCTGTTCCTGCGGTGGCGCAGGTGCACCACCAGGTTGTAGACCGAGACGAACGCGGGGAAGAAATTCGAGATGATGCCCACCGAGTCGTTCTTGCCGATCACGAAATACATCAGCAGCAAGGCGCTGCCGCAGACCGACAGCCACCAGAACGACAGCGGCATCACCACCCGCTTCAGCTTGCGCGTGTAGTACAGCTGCACGAACCAGCGGCTGGTGAACATCACCGAGCCGAGCAGGCCGACGACCTTCCACGGCGTCAGCTCGAACTGCTGCAAGGCGCGGAGAATGCTGGCCAGGTGAACGCTGAGGAATTCCATGGTGGTGCGCTTTTGCCGTGAGAGGCGGCAAGTCTAGCAACCCGCGCCTTGGTCTCCGCGCATCTCCGTCCGGCCGAGGCATTGACCCGCCCTGCGACTCCCCCTAAAATTGCGCGTTCTCGGCGGGCGATTAGCTCAGCGGTAGAGCACTGCCTTCACACGGCAGGTGTCGCAAGTTCGATCCTTGCATCGCCCACCACCGATCCAGAAACCGACCCCCGCGGCCGGTTTCGTCGTTCAGGCACCATCAAACGCGCAGCGTGCGTGTAGCAACGGGCACTTCACACGGCAGGTGTCGCAAGTTCGATCCTTGCA
>NZ_LVJR01000108.1 GCF_001617365.1 Rhodanobacter sp. FW104-R8 | reverse complement strand
ATTGGAACGTGTGCATACACTGTGGCCTCCAAGAGTGCCTTGTAGAAGACCTGCTCGGCACCGACGATATCTGCGGGATTCGTGGCTGCCCTCGCAGCTTCAAGCAAGGCGTCAAGTGGTGATCCGACTACCTTGGACATTCAGTCCTCCTCTGGCCATGCAAGCAATGTGAATTCGTGCAGAAGTCCCTGCGAGCAATCCTTTGCCCAAGCCGCGATAGCGCCCGCAGATTCAAGTTCCAGATCTAACCCCAACAATGGTGATTGCGAAGCCGCAAACGAGATATCTCCGGCCGTTGGGAAATGCCGCGCGATGACAACCGCGTTGCGCCTGACGTCCAGAGGCAAGCGCTTATCGCGGGCCAGTTCGATCAGAAATCCACCAGCCCAGATCAGCGATCGGGCTCTTTCGTTCGGTGTCGTCATGATGACTACTCCTCAGCAGCTGATGCCGGTGCAAGCATTCAATGGACCCGCTGTATACCCTGCGACGCTCCCTCTCTCCGATCTACGGCCAAACGAGTCGAACACTGATCAGCGTTCTGGCGAACATTGCCCGCACCCGCAGAAATTGATATCGCCCCCCGCTGGTCATGAGTCAGAGCGCACCTGATCGCAGCATCACTGCGACGCTCGTTCTGCGCGGCGTGATGGCCGCGGGCGGATTGCCACGGCTCTACCAATCGTCCTTGGTTCGCAAGCTCGCCTCGGCGAGGTGACGCCTATGGCGTTGAGCCAATACTTCCGCTGCCCATTGCCCAGACGAGCCTGACGGCATAGCCGCGCCGGATTCGAACCTTGGCGAGGCATCCAACTGGCCAAGCGTATGGGCGGTCAGAATGAGCACAGCCCGACGTGCCGGCAGCACCGGCACAGTCGCCCGAAACAGTTGCCAGCCTGGATTTCCCACACTGCTACGATGTCGCCGTCGGTCATAACCAAGCACATGATGCTGATGTGCCGGAACGTGAAGCCTTCCAGCCAAGCATGGTTGTGCAGAATGAGGGGTGGCCAGAAACAACACCGCGAGTTTGCTCAGAATACGTTCGCGACGAAGGGGCGCTGCCGTAGTTCCGCTTCGGGGCTCACCCACTCCCGCTGCCCACCACGCCGATTCAACCTTGATCAAGGCACGCCAAAGATCATGGCTAGGATCGCCCATCATCGCTGCATTCCGCCAAGCCCGTGCTTCCCTGACGTGGTTATTGATCCACACGGGCAGCTTAGCCAATGCATCGTAAGGAAGATGGAACTCATGGGGGAGGCGACGCTGACCGTAAAACGACCGACCCATCCACTCGAAGAGTGGTGTTTGGTGGACGCGGCAATGGGTCAACCACAACCTCCCCCAATCCAGGCGAAAATAAGGCGTATGACCAGAGCGCCAGTCGTCTTCCATGCAAAGGGGGCAGTACGCGTGACGAATACGCGGTGCGACCAGAACCTCCAGCCGATCCCTCGGTACGGCGAGCGCCTCAAGTACGCATGACTCCGTACCAAATGCACGTGCCATCGACTCGAGCAACGGTCGCGACACGATCGCATCGAGCTCCTCAGCTGAGGGGGCGTGGCCAAGCTGTCGCAGCAGTTCCTGACGACTGACGCTCCACAAGCTGGCCACTCGATCAATGGCTGAGGAAAGCGATTCGTCCGTGTGTGGGACAGCAGCGCGCAGCCGCAAGCTCGACACCGCTGATCGCCGTTCAGGCACAGAGGTCGTCATCGACATGGTCGATCGCCTCCATGCTGGGCACAGTCCGTGCGGTCTCCAGACCACCTAACGTAATACGCTCACTTCCAGACAGAATGGCCTGGACAGCGGCATGGCGAATCAGAGTCATCATGTCGTGAAGATTGCCTTCTCCCGCGCTAATTAAAAATTCCATGATGTCAACAGCAGCCAGGCGCGATCGACGCCGAAGGGGCAGGATGCGTGCCACGCTGGTTAGCAATGCCGCCAACTCCGGCCCAACCACCCACGTAGGTAACGTCAGTCGGTCAAAGCGCTTCTCCATGTGCTTGTCCGAGCGGAACGCTTCGGCCGCTGCTGGTGTGCCCGTGGCGATGATGGGCAACTGAACTTCGTTCATGATGTACTTCAGGCCATCGAGCGTCCGTCGTTGCTCATTGACTGAACCTGCCAGTACATCCTGTACCTCATCGACGACCAGCCCGCGGCATTTGACTGCGCGCAACAAGCGGAGCGCCGCCATCTCCCGATCGGCCGTGTGATGGGTCGCCTTGACCGGTCCGTTTAACGCCTCAAGGATTCGACCGTACACAGTGCGCATGTGGCGCGCGCCGGTCAGCGTAATCATGACAACGGGCTCGTCACTCGACCCTGCTGACACCGGATACAACCTCTTAATCAACTTGGCCAGTGTCGTCTTGCCGGCGCCGACTTCGCCCGTCACCAACAACCCGGTGGTGCGCGTACGACGGGGACCTTCCAGCAACCAACGCGCCGCGTTCAATCCCTGCACAACTGCGTCATGCCGGATAACCCAATCACCACGAATAATCTCGATGCGAGCGGACGCCTCTCGAGCCGCCGCTTCCTGTGCGCGAGGAGCCAGGTGATCAAAGGCAGGCGCCGCCGATGCGTTGGGAGAGGATTCAATTGAAGAAGAATTCAGTGTTGCATTCATGGCATTAGCTCCACAGTTCGCCGTCGTAGACGGGCGACGTAGCAACCGACTTGGTCGCGGGCATCGGAAGGAACGCGGGTTTAAGTGAGGGTGTCGTCGGCGTGGATTCAGGCCAGCGGGAAGCTGGGGGCGTCTGCCTTCGCGAGGTCGCCGCCCGCTTGGCGACACGCGCCTTGCGTGTCGCCTCGGTCGAGTCGTCAATCATGGTTCGGCGCTCAATCAATCCGCCATCACGCAGCGCCAGAAGTGCAGGATCTTGGGCGAGTCGGGTTCGTTCGCTGCGATCAGCCCGCCACTCGGCGAGGGACATTTCGGGAATGCCAGGTGTGATGGCCTCGGCGCGAACGACCTGACCCGAAGGCGAGCGCAGGTATGCGTAACGAATGTCACGCGGGTCGTAGTGGACGAAGTGCTTTTTGCCATCGCCGATCCACTCCGTCAGGGCAGGATGCCAGTAGCGCACGGCGTTAACGTGTACGCCGTCGCGCTGTACCACGCGCGCCTCACCCGGAAGAAAGGCCATGAAGACCTCGAACGCCGTCCACTGCCCAGCCAGAATCCGTGGCGTTCCTTGTTTTTGGCACAGCATTCGCCATTCATTCAGCGGCGGGGCCTTCAACACCCGGTGCTCCCGAGCGTGGTACTGCGTGACGATTTCGTTGACAAACCAACGCCGGAATTCACTCAGCGTCATGACTGATTTGGCTTCCGAGTCGTAATCTGCTCGCGCCTGCACATTCCGATGCGTGGTCCCCGGCAGCAGCCGGCACTTGCCCATCATCGTGCCGATCAGGCGTTCGATAATCCCGCCGTAGTGCGGGCTACCCACGGGACGGTATTGCAGATCAGTGCCGATGGCTTGGCAGCCACGAATCAATGCCTTCGAATGAAAGTCCTTGCCATTGTCCACGTAGATAAGCCGAGGACATCCGTATGCGGGCCACGGCGCATCAATCTTCAGCCAAGCGAGGAAATCCTCCTTTGGCAGTAGCATGTTCAACACACAGAGAGCGACCGCCGTGGCTGAGGGGGCGTCGAAGCTAATGTGGACGCCCACGATCATCCTGGATCGCACGTCGATCGCGAGGGTCACCCATGGCCGTCCCAACAGCGTGCGATGCTCATCATCACTGCGCAGGATCACATCGGCCAACGTGTGGTCGATCTGGACGCAGTCCATGAGGGCCTCATACAGGGTCGATCCCGGCATGGCCTGCAGCTGATATTTCGCGCGCTTAGGCCCTTTGCGAGCCTTAAGCACGTCGCGGGCATCCTTGCGTTCGATCCGGCGTCGGATAGTGCGGTCGACCGGAGGACTCAGTCCTTGTTGGCGACACAAGGCGCGAATTTCTTCTGCCACCTCATGGAGCGATGGCCGATTCTCCGAGAGATAAACCTCCTCTAAGACGGTATCGATGATGACCTCCACCTCTGGAGCGATCACCGAATGCCCCTGTGGCCGACCACCCGCCGCAGGGATAAGAGCCTGCGGGTGATCAACCTCCTTCATTCGGACGAGGTCCCGCCGCAGGGTTCGTGCGGATAAACCCAGCGCCCGCGCCGCTGCCTCGACGTTGGCATTCGTCAGCGGCTTCGCCTGATCGATGAGGCGGCGCGCAGTGTCAGCGCGCGAACAGGCGGCGGCCCAGACCTTGCTATCAAGCTGGATCGCCGGGATGGTCAGCGATCGAACATCGGTCGGACGCTGGACCTCACCCCGCGGCACCTGGTGAAGCACGCTCGACGGGTCGTCCAGGACACGCAGAGTCACGTTGCCCGCGTACTCCCCCTCTACGATTTCTACTCTGGCTCCCTGCCACAGGGCAGCGTCGCCACGCTTCCAGCCGCCGCTCATGGCACTTCTCCTTGAGCAGTGTGCGAAGAAAGCAGAATCAGCGGACGTCCCGTTGCCTTACGGATGACATCACGCAGGGCCTCCCAGACGGCCTGGGTCAGACGCTCTCGCCCAAAGGGCTTCACTTCCACAAGGCAACGCGATTCGGCGCCCATCGCCTGCAAATCCCCAGGCACGGACGAAAAGGTCACCGCCAGATCCGGCGTGTAGCGACGTACCCGGCCGCGCCATTCGTACCAGACCGTCAGGGGCTGAGTGGTGATATCCCAACATTCGGGGCGGGCGACCAAAGCGTGGACGACGCGCGCTTCTTCGGCGCTCTCCACGCGAACGGAGGGTGCACCGGGCCAAGTGACCGCGTAGCCGCCGTGATGGCGCCCATACGACAAGGGAACCCGCCGAAAACCCGATCGAACTGAGATAAGCCTGGGTCGAGGTTCGGCGCGCGCTGCGGTGGCCGCCGAAGACATCGGCGGTCGATGTGGTACTACAAGACTCTTCATTTTTGATCTCCTCAGTGACGCCCTCGGAAGGGCGATGACTGAGGCCTTTTGCAGATCGACAGGACGCACGGGTCCACGCGGTACAAGGGTTGCACCGAGATCGGATTGTGGTAGGCTGTCGCGGTCAGGACACAAAAACTGACCCTGTCTGCAAAGACAAAATACCGGCCCAAGCGTGTTCCAGCACGCTTGGGCTTTTTTTTCGTCCAGGCCTCACTACGCTGGAATTGCTCTCGTCAGTTATCGATGCGTTCTCTATTCCTCCTCGGTATTGGTCATTGATCTGGCTTGGGCAGGGGATTCAGCGCCCTCGACTATCCCGGCTTCTAGGAGCTTGGGGCGGGACTAGCCCCCTCTCCCCTTCGCTCGCCCTGCCCATCAAGACGACCGAGCCGTGGGCGGCTTGCCCCGTACTCGCGCTGCTCCACTAGCCAAGCAGCAACCTCGCTCGTGAAGGCGAATTGGCCCCGACGTTTTGGCAGCGTGAATGTGGCGAACCCAAATTCGCCCTGGGTCAGCGCATGGTTGAGCGCCGAGGTCGTGCGGCACCCCAGTAGCTCTCGTAGCGCCTCGGCGGAGGCAATGGGTCCGTATCGATCGACTTGGGACGCTATCCACGCGACTCCGTCAAATGGCGCGCTCTCGCTGCAGAACTCGTTCATTGCACGCTCTTGGTCGCTCTTGGTCGCTCTTGGTTGGCTTGGAGCGATCTTGGCGCCCCAAATATGCTATTAAAAGCCATCAAAATTTCATATTTTTAGTAGTATGTCTGAACGAATGGGGCGCCCCACTCTCCCGACCGCAGAGCGGCTGCGCAACCACTATTGGGCGCAGAACCTGATTTTTTTGGCTCAAGAGGCTGTGAGCCAAGGACGAACACCCCCTAAGCCGTACAAGGCCAAGGCTTACCGCGCCAACGTGCTTTGGCTGGAACGCTTCATGAGAGCGAATGCAGACGGCAATCCGATTCCTTCAGCTGAGCGCCCCCAAGCCCTTGCGAAAGTTTTTCGCCGCGGCGCGGACCCCACCAAGTGCTATCAGCGAACACCCGCTGCGGATGAGAAATTGCGCCAGGGCAAGAGCAAGTTGGATCAATCGGAGGCCCTCCGGTGTCGCGGTCCAGAGAAAGGTGTCCCCTACAGCAGAGAATCAATTAATCTCGTCGAACTAGGTGAGCGATTGCTGCCGGGCTCACGGGACGCATTCGATGCAGACTTCTGGGCATTGCTGGGTGATAAGCCACGCGATCTCGCCGACACCCATGCGGCAGTGGAAGATCATCTGGATCGACTCGGCTTGTTTCGCCCCATCTACGCGGACATCCTGCGCATCGGCGAGCTGCGGCTAGCATCACCGTGGCCGCAACAGAGTCATTTTGAGCGCTACGCCTATGGGCTTAGTCGACTCACTGATGCGTCGACGCCATTCGACATCCACATCTTCTCGCTGTTAGCCAACTTGCTCCACGAGTCGTACCTCATGGGCAACCCCGAGCTACACACCGCACATCTGCTCGCGTTCAAGGCTTATTTCACGCGGTTCATGGCGAGGCCGCTCAGCATGAATTTCCGCCACTTCTTCAGAATGAACGTTCAGCGGCGGGTCGTCCAGGAAGATCGATGGCCGGCCTACAGCCCCATCGCCCACTACCCTGTAACGACAAGTCAGCCGCTTCTGATGAATGCCGAATGGGTAGATCTGACCAGGGATCAACAAGAGCAGTTTGGCTCAACGCAGTGGTTCGATATGCCACTGCCCCATTAAGCCGGCACGCCACGACCAAGGGACGACGCCGATCGCAGCTTCTCCGTAGACGCATAGCCGTGCCACGGAATTACCGCTTCCTCGGCTTCCACGTCAGTTCGCCGGTTAGCTCTGGCAGCAACTCATCATCCTCGTCCGCCGATGACGCTCCTTCGGCTGCCTGCGCAGGCCCCAGCGCTTCAAGGGTCAAAAATGAGTAGGTTTGTTGCCTGGGTGCGTAGAACGATGCTTCCTCATAGACGCTGAATCGCTCTGCGGCGTCCGAATGACTCCAGTCCGAGCCTTCCGACTCGGCGGTACGCACAGCGCCATCTTCCGCGCTCAACGCAGTCTCTGCCGCGCAGCCATGCGGCACACTTGTACCACGCAGAAGATGGACGCCCGCGGCCCGCAAAGCGGGGGATGGAAATGCGAGTTTAATGCGCCCTTGCTCAGCCACAACGAAGGCCACGCAGTCCTCGGACGCCTTGATGAACTGCGAGGCGACGCAGTGCTGGGAGGCTCCAAAACGCCGTGCTAGTTCAGCGACGGTCTGCACACCGAAAGGTTGTCCTTCGATCAGCGGTTTGATTACTGCCAACGGCACCAGGCACTCGGAAGCGAATGCATCACACGCCACCTCTTCCGTTGGTCGTTTAATTGAAGTCGTCAGCACCGAATCGTGCGGTTCGCTGGCCTGTCCATGCACCGATGGCAGGCCAAGGACATGGTGGGCAATTTCGTGGAGGATGGTGAAACGCTGCCGCATCGGCGGGTCTTGTTCATTCACCAAGATGTACCGCTTGCCGCGTCGCTCTAGCGTACTTCCGGCCTCGCCCTCTGGAAGCTCTTTGAATTTCACTTCAAAGCCTTCGGCTTGGGCTAGCACCGTGACATCCACCGGCGCCGAAGTGACATTGTGAGCCTGCAAAAAACGTCGCGCGCGAAGAATCGCAGTGTTCTCTTCCATGAGGAGTGTGCCTTAAAGCTCTTGAATCATGCTGATGCGTTTCATCCAGGCCTCTTCAGTCGTCGGCCGCTCTCCGCGGAAACTTAAGCGAGCAACGTCGCGCAGGTCGTCCCAAGGGATGGTGCGTTCCGACATCATGATCCGGTACAACGCATCATCGACCGGCTGTTCAGATAGCAGTTCCAAGATCTGCTGTTCGCGCTCATCCAAGCGCAACGCCGTGCCCAATCTCTGCCGCACCTCCGGCGAGGGCGACCCTCGATCCCCCTTCTCCAACCGATATATGTAGGTGTGGTCCAGCTCCTCCGCCCTATCCTTTAGCCCGCGCAGGCTCAGTTCTTCTCGACCACGCATTGCCGCGAGGAAACCTGAAAGTTCCATAAATATTCCATGTTGATTTCTTGCGACGCCCCAGATAGGCTGTTGCCTAACCAGTCAACACCCATGATCTTGTGCCGCCGACCTAGGTCGGTTTTTTAAAAATCCAAGTGTTGCCTGGAAAAGCAACGGCCGGTGCGCCGTTTTTTTAAAGACCGCAGTGTTGCCTGATTCGGCAACAGGAGCAAGTGATGAGTACGAAGTCAACTTTCAAGCCTGGCCAGAAAGCCCCGACCTCAGGCCAGTACGGCATCACCGGGCCGCGTGGGGGCAAAGGTCCGGAACGCACGGTAACCCATGGGGAGCCTCTGCCCCCGACGCCGACACCCGGGTCCACTTACCGCCTAGTCGATGCCACCCGACACAAACGATAGACGCTCTACTCCCCCTCCCCGATCGAGGATTTCCCCGATGAATCAGCATTTCGAAGACCACGTAGAAGATATTGCACAGGCTTCCCGCGAAGGCCGGGCGCCCCGCGATCACGGTCCTTATGGTCTGCTGGTCGGCGACGGCAATCTGCACTTCCGCCCCGTCGTAGTGGCGGATCCGGTTCCGACTGGCGAACAGATCCTGACGGCGGCCGAACTGCGGCCCGTGCGGGAGCACCTGCTGTTTCAGGTGCTGACGAACGGGACGATCCGAGAAGTGCAGCCCGAGGACCTCGTCGATCTGCGGGCACCCGGCTTGGAAAAATTTCTGGCCTTTCACGACGACCGCATCTACCGCATGACCTTGGACAATCGCTCCGTCGACTGGGGCAGTCAGTGGATCACCGGGCGAGTGCTGAAGATACTCGCAGGGGTCAATCCCGATGACATGGACGTCGTGCTCCTTCACCCGCAAGGCCAGAACCGCGTGGTGAGTGACGACGACCGGGTGGACCTTTCCGAACCCGGCGTGGAGCGGTTCGAGACGGTGCGGATCAGCATCGAAATCTTCGTCAATACCGCCTCGCACACAGTCCATCAGCGGGTCATGGACTACTGGGCCATCGTCCGCCTCGAGTACCCACAAGCCGAGCCCTGCCGTGAGCTGGAGTCCTACACCGTTACGTACACCAAGGGGCCGAAGCAGAACCCAAGCGGTACCTTGATCAAGGGCCAGTCCGTCCACCTCAAACAGGGCATGGAATTCGATGTCTTCCTCACTGATCGCTCGTAGTCCTGATCTGCTACGCCTGCGGAACGAAGGCTTTCATCTAGTGCTGCAGGGAGGCTACCTACTCGTCCACGACGTGCCCTATGTCAACCCGAATCGCGGCGTGGAGCGCGGAACGCTTGCATTCCGTGTGGACTTGACGGGCGACATCGCGGTCAAGCCTCAGGAGCACACGGCCTATTTCACCGGTAAATGCCCCTGCGATTCGCAGGGACATCCCTTATCGGCCATCATCAACAACAGTACGACCGCGGTGGTGAACGGCATCACCATAAACCACTATCTCTCCGCAAAACCTCGGACGGCTGACCACCTTTATCAGTCGTACTACGAGAAGGTCACCAAGTATGTGGCGCAGCTGGAAGGGCATGCTCAGCACCTCACGCCAAGCGTCAGTGCACGTACGTTTCCGGTCGTCTTGGCCGACGGCGATGAACCCGTATTCGCGTACGAAGACACCGCTTCTACGCGAGCCCACGTTGGCGTACCCACCGATCGCCTGAGGTCGCAGCGCATCGCGATTGTTGGGCTGGGGGGCACCGGCGCCTATGTGCTCGATCTCGTGGCAAAGACGCCGGTCGCCATGGTCCATCTCTGGGATGGCGATATCCTCCAGCAGCACAACGCGTTTCGCTATCCAGGTGCGGTATCCCTCGAAACCCTTCGAGCGGCGCCGACCAAGGTAGGGTATCTGGTCGGTGTCTACCAGGCCATGCACCGGCATATCGTGCCGCATGCAGAGATGATCACCGCGGACAACGCCCATCTCCTTCGTGACTTCGATTACGTGTTCGCCTGCGTGGACCGGGCTGACGCCCGACGCCTCATCCTCAACGCGCTGGAGGGATCGTCGACCACGCTTATCGATGTCGGCATGGGTGTCCGAATGAACGCCGCCCAGGAGCTTCTCGGGCAGTGCCGCGTCACCGTCGTCGATCCAGGACGCGATCCCGTGGCCATTGCCACACTGCCACTAGCCGGCCGCGACGACGAGAACCTTTACGCCACGAATGTCCAAGTCGCTGACCTCAACGCCTTGAACGCCTTCATGGCCGTAGAGACGTGGAAAAAGCGATCTGGGTTTTATGCGTCCCGATCCTCCAGCTCGCTAACCGTGTACGCGACCTCCAACAGCACCATGGCTACCAACGAGGTCGCCCCATGCCCCGTCTAAGTCGCGTGGAATACCGATTCGTGGATAGCTTTCCAACACCCCTGGAAGAGGGTGTTCTCTATGTTTCGGTACGATTTCGTACGGCCGCCCACCTGTGTGCATGCGGGTGCGGCAATAAGGTTGTGACCCCTCTTTCGCCCGCAGGTTGGTCAATGCACTTTGACGGCGATGCAGTGACCCTCGATCCATCCATAGGCAGTAGCCGCTTGCCGTGCCGCTCTCATTATTTCATCCGGGGCAACCGGATTGTCTGGTGCCGCGCAATGACAGACGAGCTGACGGCCAAAGCGCGGAAGAGCGACGCCATCGCCCGCGCGCGGTATTACGGAACCGAACCCGTCGCCGCCCCGCAGCCGCGGCCGACCACCGTGCCGAAGCCACCCACTTCGGTGCCGCAACCCAAGAGCCCTTCCTTGTGGGAGCGCGTTCGAAACTGGTTGCGATAGCGGATTGATTTCACCCACGATTTGCGCGGATGGCCAGATCCACGGTCGCACGCAGATCGTGGGCGCCTTGGTGCACCTCATAACAGACCGAATGCGGATAGATCAGCACTGGGGATGTCCTCCGCGTGTACTTGCCAGGGGAAAAAAGATGCCATCGCCGAACCGACGTATCTGCAGGATGCTTACTTTGGAGAAACAAGTGACGCGCAGGCCAACCATCGCCATTCTCATCACCATGATCGTCAGCGTCGCTGTCGGCGGCTGCAGTACGGTACCGAGAATTGACACCGGCGGTTATTCCAACCAGCCGGCAGATCAGAATACTAACGCGGTTGCTCGCGCAAGCTTTCCTTCGTGCTCGGACAGTCCTGTGCACGCTTGGTCAAAGTCCGTTACAGAATGTGACTCCAAGCTGTTTGTAGGTATTGCCATCTCTGGCGGCGGAAGCAGAGCAGCGAACTTCGGCATCGGAGCGCTCTGGGAGCTGCAGCAACTGGGCATCCTCGACCACGCAACCGCGCTTTCGTCGGTCTCAGGTGGCTCCTTGGCCGCGACTTATGTGGCGCTGCATGGTCTTGATTCCCGCACAAAATTTGATGCCGCCGCCGAGGCGATGCGCCAGGATTTTCTTGGTGCGTGGGCGTTACGGTCGATGAACCCCTATCGCGTCTTGCGCGTAAACACCACGCACGATTCGGCGACAAACACGCTTGCCGACACGTTCGACAGTCTCCTATTTCACGGTCGGACGTTCTCCAACCTCGGATCCTTTGGCCCGGGACGGCCCTATCTCTACATCAATGCCTCTCTGCAGAATTTGGTCACTGCACGAAAAGACCTGACAACGCGCGGGGCCAATGCGCCAAGCGGAAGCCTCCAAGGGTTCACGTTCACTCAAGCGGCATTCAGCGAAATTGGCTCTGACTTGGAGAACTATCGCCTCGCCGATGCAGTGGCTTCGTCAGGAGCTTACCCCGGCCTCTTTGAACCCATGGTCCTACGTAACTACCTGGACGATTCGCGCCCAGGAGACCCGCCCGATGCATACCTTCACCTCGCGGATGGCGGTCTTGCCGACAACCTGGGTGTGGATGCACTTCTTCGTGCTCTACAAGAGACACGAAATTCCATCCTCAATCCTGAGCGGGAGCCTCAGGCATGCCTCCTGATCCTTGTCGACGCCGCTGTCCAAACGCCGTTAGAGAATGAGGGCGCAAAGGAGGATCTTCGAGTCTCGCCGCTCAACAGCGTCGTGAGCTCATCACTGAAGCGCGGCTACGACATCCTGTTGGATAGGCGGCGTGAAGAACAGCTTGATCGACTCGGAATCAACGTGTCGTCAGACACCGCAGTTCGATTCAATCCTTCCGTCGATGTTCCATTCGGAAACTACAGCTACGTCGATCTCGGCACTAGCAAGTCCCGCGCCCGCGGGCCGAATATCAGGCAAATCGGCCCGCATGGCGTCATCTCTCACACGACCTGCGCGGTCTGGCACATTTCGTTTGATCACTTGGCAGAGGTTGCAGGTTTAAACAATCGCTTCCAAAGAGAAAATTATGGCCCGTGGACACGACTTCCTGACCCGTTGAACGATGACATCGCGGGTTCGACTAAGAAGATGGACTATTTCATCAATTCGGTCGGGACAAATTACAAGCTGGTCCTCGACCGAGGTAACGGATGTTCGGCAAAAGACGTGCAGCATGCGATCTTCGACGCAGCATCAATGCTGGTTCGAAGCGATGACACCACATTGAACGCACTCTCCGGGTGGTTGAAAGCCAATCACGAGCCGCCCCTTGCTTCATCGGTGGAACGCGGTGAAGAACCCCTAAGCAAACCGAGTAGCATGGAAGCAGTGAGTGTCACTCAAGGAGAGGGTGGCGTGATCACCGGTGGCCCCACGTGTCACACGAGTCACTGACGCTTTCAAAGCTGATCAAAGAGCCTTTGAAGCGTACGTATCAACTCGCTCATTTGCCGCGAGGGCTGCCGCCTGAGTCGGATGGCACATAGACCAGCGTTGATCGGCCCTTCAGGGCCCCCACCAAAGTCAGGGACTGTCGCCGTTCCCAAGAGAGACACCGATTTCTTACGGCCGTGCTGGATGATGCGGATTTCGACGGCATCATGCCGCTCGTCCTCCATGCCGGTTTCGCCAGCAGCGGGCGGACCTGCATCGCAGGTACTCGCATCCTTCTTGTGCCGTGCCAAGGGCTCGCCGCATTCGAACGGGTGGCCCGGGAGGCTGTCTCCCACACCAAGTCCGGCGATCCGCGCGATGTCGACACCGTCATCGGCCCGATGGTGAGCGCATGGCAGTGGGAGCACGTGCAGAATTACATCCCAGCTAGCATCACCGTGGCCGCAGCAGAGTCATTTTGAACGCTACACCGATGGGCTTAGCCGACTCACTGACGCGTCAACGCCATTCGAGGGCCGCACGGCTGCCTCGAATGGCGCGGGAAACAGGGTTGTAGCTCTGTCATTGGACTGCAAATCGCTCTTAGCAATGGCGCTGAGGCCACGGCTGCGACGTCCACCCTAGTAAGATTTCCTTTTTTGACATCAACTTGCACCTAGTGACAGGGTTAGATCACTACGACACTTCGTGTCGCAGCACCTTAGAGCTGCAGTTTCGCCACGTGGTGGACGATGCAAAACAGCTTCCATCGGGCGTCGATCCTGGCTTGGCCGCGCAGCGTGAATCGTCGCCGGTCGCGTTGCTGGGTGCAGCCGAACGCCGGCTCGATCAGGCCCATGCGATGGGCGTGGATCGAGCGAGCTCGGCTGCCGTCGATTTTCTCGTGCATGGGGCGGCAGTGCGGGTTGGGTAGCCTGCTCGCCACGGCTCCCTCGAAGAAGGCCACCTGTCGCGCCGCGGTGACATCGGGCTTGCAACAGGCACTTCTCGCGCAGCGGACAGGCCTCGCGGTAATGGAGGTGCCTTTGAACACGGTCGCCTGGCGACCCGGGATGATGACGTTGGCGCTGTTCAGCTTGAGCGTCTGCCGGGCCGGGCACGCACAGGCGCCTTGTTCGCGATCGAAGGTGGAATCCTTGGGGCGAAAGGTCTTTGCCCGGTTCGCCGGTTTGTGCGCACCGACTTCGGCGTAGCGTGGGTCGCGCTTGCGCATCCGGGGTTCACCTCGTCGATGCGCCTGCAGGCAGATGCTTTGCGCCATTGGGGACGTGCTCCGGCGCGCCGGTTCCGCGCAGGCACCAGAGTCCCGCATCGAGAGCAACCGCATGGCCGAAAAAAGCCCCGCCGGAGAAGGCCGGCCAGGTACGCCGCTGTGGCGCCGCCTGAGCGCGGGGTTGATCACCGGCGCCGCCGACGACGACCCCAGCGGCATCGCCACCTACTCGCAGGTGGGCGCGGCGTTCGGCTACGGCATGCTGTGGTGCATTTTGCTGACCGTGCCGCTCATGATCGCGATCCAGGGCATCAGCGCGGGCATCGGGCGAGTCACCGGCCAGGGTCTGATGGACGGCATCCGCAAGTACTATCCCAACCCGCTGGTGTATGGGCTGGTGGTGTCCATCATCTTCGCCAACGTGATCAACCTGGCGGCGGATATCGGCGCGATGGGCGCGGCGTTGAAGCTGCTGATCGGCGGCCCGGCGCTGGCCTACACCATGGGGTTTGCCGTGCTGTCGCTGCTGCTGCAGATCTTCATTCCGTTCTCGCGCTACTCGCCGATCCTGAAGGCACTCACGCTGAGCCTGTTCGCCTACATGGCGACCGTGCTGGTGATCCACGTGTCGTGGGGCGGCGTGCTCAAGAGCATCGTGGTGCCGCCGGTAACCTGGAACGCCAAATACGCCGTCGGCCTGGTGGCCTTGCTCGGCACCACGATCAGTCCCTACCTGTTCTGCTGGCAGGCGTCGCAGGAAGTGGAGGAGATGGGCGGCAGCAGCGGCCGCAAGCCGCTGAAGCAGGCGCCGCTGCAGGCGCCGGCCGCCTTCAGCCGCATCGGCACCGACACCACGGTGGGCATGGTCTTCTCGAACCTGATCGCGTTCTTCATCATCCTGACCGCCGCCGTCGTGCTGCATGCGCACGGCAAGACCGACATCCAGTCCTCCGCCGACGCGGCCGAGGCGCTGCGGCCGCTGGCCGGCAGGTTGGCGTTCGCCCTGTTCGCGGCGGGCATCATCGGCACCGGCCTGCTGGCGGTGCCGGTGCTGGCCGGCGCCACCGCGTATGCGGCGGCCGGTGCGTTTCACCAGCGCGCGGGGCTGGAGCACAAGCCGCAACGGGCGAAGTTCTTCTACGGCGTGCTGATCGTGGCCAGCCTCGCCGGCATGGCGCTGAACCTGACTCCGCTGGATCCGGTCAAGGCGTTGTACTGGAGCGCGGTGATCAACGGCGTGGCCGCCGTGCCACTGATGGTCGTGATGATGCTGATGAGCTCGCACCGCAAGGTGATGGGCGAGTTCACCACCCACTGGCTGTTGAAGGTGTTCGGCTGGCTCGCCACGGCGGCGATGGCCGCGGCGGCGATCGTGATGTTCGTCACCTGGGGGCAGTGACGATCGGCAGCCGTGAGGACGGATCGCCGTCGCGGTGAGGCCGCCGCGGTCGCGCCGCGTTAACGGCGCGAGGCGCACAGTTTCCTTGCCCGACGGGGATCCAGTCGCCGGGCCAACGTGCTTTTCCGGGCGCTTTCGGCGACATCGGCGCGCAAGGGCGGCGCTGCCCGTCTGGATTGCGGTTCGATTGGCGGAGAGGCGAAGTGGCATACATGCTGCGACCCGCGGGCGTTGCCGTTGCGCTGTTGATCGTCGGACTGGCGCTCGAGGCGTGTTCGGCGCTGCGCACCGATGTCGCCAAGCGTTCGTCGCATGCCCTGCCGCCGACCACCAGCACGCCCAGCGCGCTTTACGTGCATGCCGCAGCGGACCAGCATCCTGACCAGTCCGGCCTGCGCCTGATGACCGACGGCACCAATGCGCTGATGAGCCGCGTGGCGCTGATCGATGAGGCGAAGCACGCGATCGACCTGCAGTACTACATCTTCAAGAACGACGCGACCGGCCGACTGGTGGCGCAGCATCTGCTGGCGGCGGCAGATCGCGGCGTGCGCGTGCGCCTGCTGATCGACGACATCAGCGTGCGCCACGAGGTCGACATGCTCGATGCGCTCAATGCGCACCCGAACATCAGGGTGCGGCTGTTCAACCCGTTCCACACACGCAAGCCATCGGTGCTGTCCAGGGCCGCCCAGATGCTGTTCTCGCCGCGCCGGCTCAACCACCGCATGCACAACAAGTCGTTCATCGTGGACAACAATGTGTCGATCGTCGGCGGCCGCAACATCGGCGATGACTATTTCAGCATCGATCGCGCCAACGATTTCCGCGACCTCGACCTGATCGCGATCGGGCCGGTGGTGAAGGAGGCCTCGCGCACGTTCGACGAATACTGGAACTGCCCCGACGCGTATCCGGTCACGGCATTCCGCGGCAAGCGCGCCGATCACTACGACCTTGCGCAACTGCGTGCGGAACTCGGGCGCGACGCGCGCCGATTTGTGCAAACGGATTACGCGCAGGCGGCGGCTCAGGATTATCCCGACGGCCCTTCCGGCGACCGTCGCGGCGCGTGGTTCTGGGGTTCGGCGTTGCTTGTCGCCGACAAGCCGGCCAAGATCGAGCCGCACCAGGACGACCCGGCGCTGCGCATCGGTCCGCGAATCAGGGCGATGACCGACCAGGCTCAACGCGAGTTGCTGCTGATCTCGCCGTACTTCGTACCTGACGACAATGACGCGCGCTATCTCGTCGGCCTGGTGGCCCGCGGCGTGGCAGTGAAGGTGCTCACCAATTCGCTCGCATCCACCGACGAGCCGGCCGTGCATGCAGGCTATTCGCGGCATCGCCGCACGCTGCTTGAGGGCGGCGTGCAGCTCTACGAGCTGCGTCCGACCGGCGACGCCCCGCAGCCGGCGACCGCCAAGGGCACCTCGTCCGGCGTCAGCCTGCACGCCAAGGCGATCGTGGTGGACCGGCAACAGACCTTCATCGGCTCGATGAACATGGATCAGCGCTCGAAGCTGCTGAACACCGAGATGGGCATCATCGCCGATTGCCCGCCGCTGGCGGGCGCGGTGACGCAGTTCTTCGATACGGCCACCCTGCCCGCGAACGCCTACCGTTTGGTGCTGGTCGCAAAAGGTTTGCCGCATGCCGGCGGCATGCAGTGGCAGTCGGCCGACAATGGCAAATCCGTGAGCTATGGCCGCGATCCTGGCGCAGCCACCATGCGGAGGCTGGAGGTATGGCTGCTCAAGCTGCTGCCGATCGAGGGCATGCTCTAGAACATTCCGGAAAACGTCGAGGTTGCGCCGGGAACCACCGAACAGCGCAGGCGCACGCATCCTTCGGGCGTCCGGCAAGCGAAACGGGCGGCACGGAACGTCATCCGGTCGCGCATACAGGAGAAGGTTCTTGAACAAGCTCAAGCGGGTCGCGACGTGGATGCTCTTCGCTTTGCTGGTGGCGCCGGCGTTCGCCCAGCCGGGAGTCGAGCAGCAGAAGATCGCCTACCTCATCGCCTCGGTAGGCGCCCTGCACGATGCCAGCTTCATTCGCAACGGCGCGGCATACGACGCTGCGCGCGCCGCCGAGCACATGCGCCTGAAGCTCCGTTTTGCCGGCGACCGCGTGAAAACCGCGGAAGACTTCATCACCTACTGCGCCACCAGATCGTCGATGTCCGGAACCAGGTACACCATCCGCTTCCACGACGGCCGGGTCGTCGATTCAGCGACATTCCTGCGCGGCAAGCTCGCCGAATACGAAGCGGCGGCGGGCCACGGCAGGCATTGAGCCGCTTGGACGGGACGTGGGCATTTGCGCAACCTGCGGCGCCGCGGGTTTCCGGATGACAGGCCTGGGCGCGGCCGTCGACTAAACCGGCATATCCTCGGCCGCCACAAACCCGCCGGTCTGCCGCTTCCACAGCCGCGCGTACAAACCCTCGTGCGCGACCAGCTCGGCATGCGTGCCGGTTTCCACGATCTGCCCCTTGTCCAGCACCACCAGCCGGTCCATCCGCGCGATGGTGGAAAGGCGATGCGCGATGGCGATCACCGTCTTGCCCTGCATCAGGATGTCGAGGCTGTCCTGGATCGCCGCTTCCGCTTCGGAGTCCAGCGCGGAGGTGGCCTCGTCCAGCACCAGGATCGGCGCGTCCTTCAGCAGCACGCGGGCGATCGCAATGCGCTGGCGCTGGCCACCGCTGAGCTTCACGCCGCGCTCGCCGACCAGCGCGTCGTAGCCGCGGCGGCCTTCGCCGTCGCTGAGGTTCGGGATGAACTCGTCGGCGCGCGCCTTGCGCACGGCCTCGATCACCTGCGCCTCGCTGGCGTCGGGGCGGCCGTACAGCAGGTTGTCGCGGATCGAGCGATGCAGCAGCGAGGTGTCCTGGGTCACCACGCCGATCTGCGAACGCAGGCTTTCCTGCGTCACCCGCGCGATGTCCTGGCCGTCGATGGTGATGCGGCCACCTTCGAGGTCGTAAAGCCGCAGCAGCACGTTCACCAGGGTCGATTTGCCCGCGCCGGACGGGCCGACCAGGCCGATCTTCTCGCCCGCACGCACGGCCAGCTCCAGCCCCGCGATCACCCCGCCCTGCTTGCCGTAATGGAAGTGGATGCCGTGGAAATGCACCGCGCCGTTGGTCACCTCCAGCGGCATCGCGCCCTCGCGGTCCTGCACCGCGCGCGGCCGCGAGATGGTGGTGATGCCGTCCTGCACCGTGCCGACGTTCTCGAAGATGCCGTTGACCACCCACATGATCCAGCCGGACATGTTGTTGATGCGGATCACCAGCCCGGTCGACAGCGCGATCGCGCCCACCGTCACCCGGCCCTCGCTCCACAGCCACAGCGCCAGCGCCGAGGTGCCCACGATAAGGAAGCCGTTGAGCGTGGTGATGCTCGAGTCCAGCGCGGTGGTGACGCGGGTCATCCGACGCAGCTTGTCGGTCTGCTCGGCCATCGCGTCGGCGACGTAGGCCTCCTCGCGCCGGGTGTGCGCGAACAGCTTCAGCGTCAGCACGTTGCTGTAGCCGTCGACGATGCGCCCCATCAGCTTCGAGCGCGCCTCCGAGGCCAGCCACGAGCGCTGCTTGATGCGCGGGATGAAGAACGCCAGCAGGCCGATATACGCGAACACCCACACGAACAGCGGCACCGCCAGCCACACGTCGGCCTGCGCAAACAGCACGATCGCGCTGCCGGTGTAGATGGTGACGTACCAGATCGCGTCCACGATCTGCACCGCCGACTCGCGCAGCGCGCCGCCGGTCTGCATGATGCGGTTAGCGATGCGCCCGGCGTAGTCGTTCTGGAAGAAGCCCAGGCTCTGGCGGATCACGTAGCGGTGGTTCTGCCAGCGGATGCGGTTGGTCAGGCTGGGCACGATCGCCTGGTTCACCAGCAGGTCGTGCGTGCCGATCGCCAGCGGCCGCACGATCAGGGCGACAAAACCCATCCACAACAGTTCGTGGCCATGCTGCCGGAAGAAGCCCGCCGCCGGTACGCCCTTGGTCATGTCGACGATGCTGCCGATGAAACCGAACAGCGACACCTCGACGATCGCTACCACGAAGCCCACCGCGATCGCCACCGCGAACACCGGCCACACCTGGCGCAGGTAGAACGCGTAGAAGCGCCACACCGACGTCGGCGGCATGCCGTCGGCCGGTTCCTTGAACGCGTCGATCAGGGATTCGAACCAGCGGAAGATCATGAACGCTCCGGACTTGCGCAGACCCTCATTGTGCTTGAAGCCCGCGCGATGCGGTGTGACGATGCGACATCTCCGTTGCGACCGTACGGAATCAGCAGCATGACCACCGAAACCTTCGACGGCGCCTGCACCTGCGGCGCGATCCGCTACCGGCTCGCCAGCGCGCCGCTGATCGTGCACGGCTGCCATTGCAGCTGGTGCCAGCGCGAGACCGGCAGCGCGTTCGCCTTGAACGCGATGATCGAGACCGACCGGCTGCAGCTGCTGCAAGGCGAGCCGATCATGGTGGACACGCCGTCGGAGAGCGGCAAGGGCCAGCAGATCGCGCGCTGCGCGCAATGCCATGTGGCGCTGTGGAGCCACTACCCCGGCGGCGGCAAGGCGGTGGCGTTCGTGCGCGTGGGCACGCTGAAAGAACCGTGGCGGTTGCCGCCGGACATCCACATCTATACCTCGACGAAACAGCCGTGGGTGGCGCTGCCGCCGGGCGTGCCCGCGGTGCCGGAGTTCTACGACATCGGGCAAGTGTGGTCGGCGGACAGCCTGGCGCGGCGCGCGGCGCTGCGGGCGGCCAGGCATCCGGCATGAACGGCGCCGATGCCTTCATCCAGGCTTCCCGAATCTGAACGCCAGCCGCGGAGACGGCCGCCTATCCGGCCGGCGCGATTGACCGTCTGCAGCGGCACTCCGATCATGGGCGGATGCCTACCCTGCTCCGCTGCCTCCTGTTCCTGCTGCTGGCCCTCGGCAGCACCGCATCGCCTGCCCAGAACAACGACCAGCCGCCGGCCACCGCGCCGGCGGCAACACCTGCGCAGACACTGGACCAGCTGGGCGGCCAGCTCGACACCGTCAAGGCCGCGCTGAAGGACAACAAGTCCGGGACGCCGCTGGCCGACCTGCGCAACAGCGCGCTCGAGGTGCAAGACCAGGCGCGTCAGCTGGCCGCCAGCCTCGCGCCGCAGATGGCCGCCCTGCAGGCGCAGCTCGCCGTGCTGGGTCCGGTCCCCGCCAAGGGATCGCCGGCAGAGGCGCCGGAGGTCGCCGCGCAACGCCGCAAGCTGGACAAGGCGCAGTCCGATCTCGATGCGCAGATCAAGCAGGCGCAACTGCTCGGCCAGGGCGCGACGCAGCTGGCGGCGCAGATCAGCGGCCTGCGCAACGACGAGTTCCAGGCGCGCCTGGCCTCGCGCACGGCCACACCGTTCAGCCGCACGTTCTGGGCCGATCCGGTGCGGGCGTTTCCGGACGACATGGTGCGGCTCCAGCGCCTCGGCTCGCGCTTCGCCGGCGCCGTGGCGCAGGCATGGCAGCCGCCGAACCGGCAGCCGCTGGCATGGTGCCTGATCGCTGCCGCACTGCTGCTGGGTGGCGGCCGCTGGCTGCTCGAGCGGCTGCTGCTGATGCTGGCCACGCGCTGCGTACCGGATGGCCATTTGCGGCGCAGCGCGATGGCCGCCGCAGTGGCGCTGACCGCCGTCCTCACCACCGGGCTGGCCGCGCAACTGGCCTACCTGGGGCTGAACTGGAACGACATCCTCGACGAGGATCTCGCCGCGCTGGCCGCCAGCGCGGTCAGGCTGGTGTGCTTCGCCGCCTACGTGACCGGGCTCGGGCGGGCGTTGCTTTCCGTGCAGCGGCCTTCCTGGCGCCTGCCGGCGCTGTCGGACCTGGCAGCGCAGCGGCTGCACTTGCTGCCCTGGCTGCTGGCCGCCGCGGCGCTGCTGTTCGGCCTGCTCGACCGCATCAGCCGCGCGATCGGCACCAGCCTGCCGGCCACGGTGACCACGCGCGGCCTGTTCGCCCTGGTCATCAGCGGACTGATCGGCGTGGCCCTGTCGCGCATGCGACGCAGCCGCCGCGAACCGGCCGCCGGCGACGCCGAGCCGGAGCAACGGCCGGTATGGGTCGGCCTGCTCGCCGCCGCCGCCGCGCTCGGTGTGGCGATCAGCTGGCTGGGCGTGGTCACCGGCTTCATCGCACTGGCGTTCTTCGTCGCCGTGCAGATGCTCTGGGTCGGCGTGATCGTGGCCACGGTGTACCTGCTGATCCAGCTGCTCACCGACCTGATCAACGCCCTGCTGTCGCCGCACGGCCGCGGCGGCCGGCGGCTGCAGGCCGGCTTCGACCTGGCGCCGCATGCGCTGGAACAGGCCGCCGTCCTGCTCGCCGGCATCTGCCGCGTCGGGCTCGTGCTGCTGGCGATGGCGACCGTGCTGACGCCGTTCGGCGCCGGCCCCAAGGACCTGCTGGCCAGCGCCGAACAGACCCTGGGCAGCTTCAAGCTCGGCGAACTGGCGATCGACCCGGGCAGCATCCTCGGCGCCGTGCTGGTGCTGGTGGCGGGACTGTTCGTGCTGCGCACGCTCAAGCGCTGGCTGCGCGAACAGCTGCTGCCCAAGTCCGCCATGGAAAAAGGCATGCAGGAATCCATCGTGACCCTGCTCGGCTATCTCGGCGGCATGCTGGTGTTCGTGCTGACGCTGGCCGCGCTGCACGTGGACCTGAAGAGCATCGCGTGGATCGTCAGCGCGCTGTCGGTGGGCATCGGCTTCGGCCTGCAGGCGATCGTGCAGAACTTCATCTCCGGCCTGATCCTGCTGGTCGAGCGGCCGGTGAAGGTGGGCGACTGGGTCAGCCTGAGCAGCGATGTCGAGGGCGACATCCGCCGCATCAACGTGCGCGCCACCGAGATCCAGATGTGGGACCGCTCCACCGTGATCGTGCCGAACTCGCAGCTGATCACCCAGAACGTGCGCAACGTGACCCTGGCCAACGCGCAGGGGCGCGTGCAGATCAAGCTGCCGATGCCGCTGGATACCCATGCCGGCAAGGTGCGCGGACTGGTGCTGGGGATCCTGGGCGCGCACCGCGACACGCTGTCCGCGCCGGCGCCGTACGTGCAGCTGGAGAGTGTCGCCACCGGCGCGATGACGTTCAACTGCGTCGCCTACGTCGGCAGCCCACGCGAAGTCAGCGGCGTGAAGAGCGAGCTGCTGTTCGAAATCCTCGAACGCCTGCGCAGCGAAGGGCTGCCGATGACCAGCCCGCAGAGCATGCTGGTACGCACGCTGCCGCCGCTGCCCGAAGAGGACGAGCACACCGGCTGAGGCGGCGCCCGCCGCGACGCCACGCGACGATGACCGCGCCCGGCAGACGGGAAACGGCGCGCGCGCTAGCCTGTACGCGGTTTCCACCCAAGGAGTCCCGCCATGCCGACATCCCATCTCCATGGCAGCACCATCATCCCCTGCCTGCGCTACCGCGACGCCCACGCCGCAATCGAATGGCTGTGCAAGGCATTCGGCTTCGAGAAGCAGGCCGTCTACGAAAATGAAAATGGCGGCGTGGAACACGCCCAGCTCACCTTCGGCCATGGCATGGTCATGCTCGGCGAGGTGCGCGACAACGAGTTCGGCCGGCACATCGCGCAGCCCGACGAGATCGGCGGCCGCGAAACGCAGTGCGCCTGCGTGATCGTCGGCAACTGCAAATCGCACTACCAGCAGGCCAAGGCCGCCGGTGCGGTGATCGTCGACGAGTACGCCGAGAAGGATTATGGCGGCGCCGGCTACAGCTGCCACGATCCGGAGGGCCATCTCTGGTACTTCGGCAGTTACGACCCGTGGCAGCCCGGGCCGGCCTGACAGAAAAAGAGGCCGGCTTGCGCCGGCCTCCTGTTCGCGCGGGTTGCGGTTCCGCCGTTACGGCGTGCAGGCCTTGCCATGCTCGGGATGGTTGCCCTTGGCCTTGGCATCGGCTTCGCTCATGTACTCGCCATGCTTGGTCTTGCCATACCACTTGTCGCTGGGGCAGTGGTAGACCTTGCTGCTGTCGTTGACCCAGACCATGCCCGAACCGCCGCCCGGCGCCGCCGTGGCGGCCGGCTTGGTCCATCCCATCGACGACTTCTTCGGCGCGGCCGCGGGGGCCGCGGGGGCCGCAGCAGCAGCGGGCGCAGCGGCGGCGGGTGCGGCAGCCGCGGCAGGCGCAGCCGCCTCCGGCTTCGATGCCTTTTCGGACGACTTGGCCGGCTTGCTGCCGGTGGCCTCATACCACTCCTTTACGCCCTTGTGGCCCTTGCAGGCCCCCTTCTTGGTGGCCTGGCTGCTATAGCTGCCGTCCTTGCACTGGCCGGTCGAACCGGCAGGGGCCGATGCCTGCTGCGCATAGACCGCCGGGACCGCCAGCAGGCAAGCCAGTGCGATGGCGATGAAGCTTGAAGATTTCATGCAGATTCCCTCCGAATGTGGATTCGCGGTGACACTCCCAAGCACCCCCCAACCGCGGCGCTTGCGGCAACGACTATGC
Source organism: Rhodanobacter sp. FW104-R8 (assembly GCF_001617365.1). Lineage (GTDB taxonomy): Bacteria > Pseudomonadota > Gammaproteobacteria > Xanthomonadales > Rhodanobacteraceae > Rhodanobacter. The sequence goes on along the minus strand of NZ_LVJR01000108.1, from coordinate 5,427 downwards.
CGCAAATTCGTGACCGCAAAACGTGAAGGCGGCAGGGTATTCATTCGGCGTTGGCCGCTTCGGATGAATTTGCGGGATCGCAACGGCGCCGGCGGGACGGAAACCGGCATGGTCGCCCGCCCCGCTGCACGGTTCTCGCGCCATCGCGCGGATCGCTACGGCGTGACGGCAGTGGGTTTCAGCTTCGCCTCCGGCCGCGCGACCGCGTACATCTCCCAGCTGATCTGCTTGAGCAGGGCCGTGCGGTCGCCGCCCTGCACGAACAGGTCGAAATGGGTGCGGTCCGGCAGGAAGCGGAAGTCCGACTTCGCACCCAGCCCGTCCAGCACCGCCTTGAGCCGGTGCGCCGCACCGTCGAGATAGAACGTGTCGGCGGTGCCCACGATCAGGTGGATCTTGCCGTCGAGGTCGCCCTTCAGCCGCGGCCAGTTCATCTGCACGAGGTGGGCGATGTCGTAATGGTCGCGCCAGTAGGCGACCACCGCCGGATCGACCGCGCCGGTGTCGCGATCGAACATCGGCATCGGCCGGCCGGCCGCGCCGCGCGGCGAGAATACCCACTCGAACGAGGCCATCTGGCCGCCATACTCGCCCAGCACGCGCTCGAGCTTAGCGAACGCCTCGAAGCTGGCGACCACCTTGCCCTTGTCGCGCACCAGCGGCCAGGCCGAACCGTCCGGCTTGCGGTAAACGTTCGCGCCTGGCACATACAGGTCCACGCCGGTGAAGTCGTGGAAGTCGCTGGGGTCGGGCGAGGTCGACCAGGTGCCGCCGAAGATCTTCGGGTAGCGGGTCTGCAGCCACAGCGTGGCCCAGCCGCCGGAGGAGTGGCCGGTGAGGAAGCGGCCGGACGGTCGCGTATCCATGCGGTAACGCGACTCCAGCTGCGGGATCAGCTCGGTGGTCAGCGCCTGGCCCCACGGGCCGTTGTTCACCGAGTCGGCGAATTCGTGCGTGCCGGTGGGGCTGGACTCGTCCAGGAACACCCAGATCATCGGCGGCATCTGCTGCTCGGCCATCGCGCCGTAGACCATCGCGGCGCTGCCTGCGAGCGACGCCGCGCTGCCGCCGTAGCCGTGGGTGGAATACACCACCGGCCAGGTCTGCCCTGCCTTCGCCTCGTAGCCCGGCGGCAGCAGCACCCAGCCGCGCATGTGGATGGGACGTCCCCAGAACGCGCTCAGCGCCGGGCTGATGAAGTCCAGCGGCTGCGCCGCGCGGCGCGCCTCGTCGAGATGCTTGCGGGTGGTCTCGCTGAAGTAGCGCGGGGGCAGGTCCCACGGCTCGCGCGCGGGCAGCACGCGATCCAGGCTCAGGCGGGGTATCGCCTTGGCCGGCAGGCGCACCTTCAGCACCGGGCTGACCAGGTCGCCGGCGCCGCGGCCGCCGTAGTTGTAGTCGTGGTTGGTGTCGAGCACGGCCTGCACGAAGTACTCGCCTGGCGGCAGCCGCGACCAACCGGCGGGGTAGGCCAACGCGTCGGCGTCGATCTCCACGCCCTGCCCCGGCACCAGCCGGCCCACTTCGAGCGCCGCCACCGACGCCTGCACGGCACCGAACGGGCTCGCATCCACCTCCTCCACCTTGCCGTCCTTCGCCGCGGCGGCAGCGGCCTTGGCGTCGACGGCGAACAACAGCAGACGGCCGGACACCGGCTCGTGCTGCGCGTTGCCCAGTCCGACCCGGAACGGACTGTGTGCCGGCGGCGCGGCGTCACGCGCCAGCGCCATGCCGGCGCACAGGCCGAAGCCCAGCACGACGGCGACCATCCGATGCATTCCACGCATGCCTGTTCCCCTTTGCTGATGGCGTTGATGAGGCGCCGGCGCCTCCCGCGGCACCGGCGCGATGTCGTCAGTCGGCGTCCGTCGGCACCGCGACCGGCGCCATGCGCAGGTCCTGGAAGTCGAAGCTGAAGTCGGTCAGCGGCGAGATCGGCTGCATGCGCACTTCACTGACATGGCCGTCCACGTCCAGGCTGAAGGTCACGAAGGCGTCGGCGTTGAGCGTGCGGTCGTCCCAGCGCACGGTGAAGGTGTCGTGCTGCCACGGCACCATCGTGCCGACCAGTTGCGCGGTTTTCGAGAAACGCAGGCGCAGCTTGCCGTTCTGCTGGCTGACGATGACGTCGCCGTACCACGGGTCGCGGTAGCTGCCGGCGTACTTCGCCAGCGGCAGCGACAGCTTGCTCTGCTTGTCGCGCGCCGCCTCATGCTTGGCCAGGCTGTCGTCGGCCTTCGCTTCGGCCTGCTTCACCGCCTTGGCGTAGGCGGCGACCCAGTCGGTCTTGTGCTCGGGGTTCAGATACGCGTCGAGTACGCGATAAGTCACCGCGTTGAACGCAGCGCCGGATTCGGCATTGGTCAGCACCACCACGCCGAGCTTCAGCTCCGGCACCAGGGTCACCCGCGAGACCATGCCGGGCCAGCCGCCGGTGTGCCAGACCAGCTTCTTGCCACGGTAGTCGGACAGGAACCAGCTTTCGCCGTAGCCGGAGAAGTTCGGCACCAGCGGCGCCAACTCGGGAACCGGCGGCTTGCCGACCTTGATCGGGGTCAGCACGCTCCACATCTCGCGCTGGCTGTCCTCGGAGAACAGCCGCGCCGGCTTGCCGTCGGCGCCCATCGTCGGCAACTCGCCGCCGGCCAGCTGCACGTTCATCCACTTCGCCAGGTCGTGCACGCTGGAGTAGATGCCGCCGGCGCCGGGGTCGTTGAGCCAGGCCATCGGCGGCACCGGCTTGAGATCCTTGAAGTTGGCCTTGGCGTGGCCGGTGGCCACATCCATACCCGGCTTCAGATACGTCATGTCGACCAACGACTCGTCCATGCCGACCGGCTTGAACAGATGCTCGCGCACATAGCCGGCGTAACTCTGGCCGGACGCCTGCTCGATCACCAGGGTGGCCACTGCGAACAGGATGTTGTCGTAGGCGTAGCCGGCACGGAAGCCATTCTTGATCGGCACGTGCGCCAGCCGTTCGACCACTTCCTTCGTGCTGTACGACGTCGGCGGCCAGTACAGCAGGTCGCCCGCGCCGAGGCTGAGGCCGCTGCGATGCGCCAGCAGGTCGCGGATGCGCATCTCGTGGGTGACGTACGGGTCGGACATGCGGAACCACGGCAGGTGGTCGATCACCCGATCGTCCATCTTCAGCTTGCCGGCGCCCGCCAGCTGCTGCAGCGCGGCCGCGGTGAACGCCTTGGTGTTGGAGGCGATCGCGAACAGCGTGTTCGCGTCCACCGGCGCCGGCTTGCCGATCTCGCGCAGGCCGAAGCCCTGCTCCAGCACCACGTGGCCGTCCTTGACGATCGCCACCGCGATGCCCGGCACGTCGAAGGTCTTGCGTGCGCTGTCGACGTAGGCAGCGAAATCCTGCAGCTGCGCCGGCAGCAGCGGCCTCGCGAAATCGCCGGTCGAGACCGGTGGCGGCGACTTCGCGGCCAGCGCCTGCGCCGACACGACGGTGGCAGAAACGAGCAGCGCGCAGCACAGCACCAGGCGCAGGGAAAGGGGTCGCTGGGACATCGAAAGCTCCGCGGGTGACAGTCGCGCCACTATCGCGGCAAACCGGGTGCAGGACTAGCGCTGGAAGTCATGGCCGGCTCGACGCCACGTGCAGCAACCCCGATCATGGCGCCATCGTGCCGCACACCACGGCCGCGCCGACCCGAGGAGACCGATGGATCCCATGCTGGAATGGATCGCCGCGCACGCCCTGCGGCTGTGGGCAGTGCTGCTGTTGCTGGCCCTGCTGGCCGGCGATCTCGCCTGGCGGCGCAACGCGCGCTGGCAGCGCCATGCGCTCGCCCGCGGCCAGGCGCCGACTGCGCTGCGCTGGCAGGTCGGGCTGATCCTGCTGCTGGCGCTGGCCCTGCTGTTCCTCGCCATCGCCGCCGCGGTCGCCGGCCAACCGGCCGGCGAACTGGCGCGCTTCGACACCGGCCTGGCCGAGAACCTGCATGCGCAGTTGCCGCTGCCGGCGCTGCGCGGCATCGCCGTGGCCACCCACCTCGGCGACCTGGGGTGGGTGGCATCCGCGTCGACCGTGGTGGCCGTGTTCCTGTTGCTGCGCCGGCACGGGCGGCTGGCGGGCATCTGGGCGGTGGCCCTGCTCGGCATCCTGCCGATCAACGGCGGCCTCAAGGCGCTGTTCCAGCGGGTGCGGCCGCTGCACGACCATGGCTACATCGTCGAGCGCGGCTGGAGTTTCCCCAGCGGCCACGCGTTCGGCTCCGTCGTGTTCTACGGCATGCTCGCCTACGTGCTGCTGCGCCTGCTGCCGCCGCGCTTCCACCGCGCGGTGATCGCTGCCGCGGTGCTGCTGGTCGGCGTGGTCGGCATCAGCCGCATCTTGCTGCAGGTGCACTATTTCAGCGACGTGGTGGCCGGCTACGCCGCCGGCGCGGCATGGCTGGTGCTGTGCATCGGCATGGCCGAACATCGGCGTGCCCCGACACGAGACGCCCCGCCATGAACGACCTGTTCGCCCCCGCCAGTCCCGACGGCCCACGCATCCGCGTCGGCATCGGCGGCTGGAACTACGCGCCGTGGCGCGACAACTTCTACCCGGCCAAGCTGGTGCAGCGGCGCGAGCTGGAGTACGCCAGCCGCCAGCTGCGCGCGATCGAGATCAACGGCACCTACTACGGCGCGCAGAAGCCGGCCACCTACGCCAAGTGGGCAGCCGACACGCCGCCGGGCTTCATCTTCTCGCTGAAGACACCGCGCTACATCACCGAAGGCAAGCGGCTGGCCGACACCGGCAAGGGCGTCAGCGGCTTCGTGCATGGCGGACTGGCCGAGATGGGCGACCGGCTGGGGCCGATCCTGTGGCAGCTGCCGCCGTCGCGGCCGTTCGATGCCGACGACCTCGCCACCTTCCTCGACCTGCTGCCGCGTGAATTGAACGGCCGGCCGCTGCGCCACGTGCTGGAAGTGCGCCACCCGAGCTTCCTGAGCACGCGCTACGTGGAACTTGCGCGCACCCATCGCGTGCCGACCGTGTTCACCGACTCGCCCGACTACCCCTCGCTGGCCGACCTCACCGGCGACTTCGGCTACGCGCGGCTGATGCGCAGCGAGGACGGCAACCCCGCCGGCTATGCGCCCGCCGAGCTGGATCGCTGGGCCGGCCACGCACGCACCTGGGCCGCCGGCAAGGACATCGCCGAACTGCCGCACGCCGCCGCGCCGCAATCGCAAGGGCCGCCGCGCGACGTGTTCGTGTTCTTCATCAGCGCCGCCAAGCACCGCAACCCGGCCGCGGCGATGGCCTTGCAGTCGCGCGTGGACTTGATGTCGTAGGGCGGGCACTGCCCGCCGCTCTACGTCACGGCGCGGAGCAAAAGCCGGCGGGCAGTGCCCGCCCTTGTATTCTGATTTTGCCCGAGTCGCGCTTGGGCAAAAGGGTGTCCGGATGCCGTG
>NZ_LVJR01000107.1 GCF_001617365.1 Rhodanobacter sp. FW104-R8 | reverse complement strand
GGCGAAGGCGAAGGCACCGGCACCAAAGCCGGTGGCCGCCCCGAAACCGCCGGTGAGCCTGCCGCAACCGGCGCCGACGCCCGAACTGCAGCCGGTGCCGCTGGCCGGCGAGCCGCCGGCGGTGACGCTGCCGACGCCGGTCCTGCAGCCGCCAGTGCCGCCGAAGTACCAGCCCGAGTCGGTGCGCAGGCCGCAACTGGAAGGCAACCGCGCGATGCCGCCACCGCCGTCGCTGGCGTTGCCGGAGCTGCCGCCGCAGGCGGCACCGCCGATCGCCGTCTCCAGCATCGCGCTGGATACCGAGGTGCCCCGATCCGCCGCGCCCGCCAGCGTGACGCCGGCCCGCGCCGAGCTGCCCGTTGCGCCGCCGGTGCCCGAGCTGCAGCCGGTGCCGTTGCCGGCGCAGGCCGCGCCGAGCGTGAACCTGCAGGCGCAGCTGAGCGCACCCGCGCCCACCGTGCCCAACGAGAAGCCGCAAGTGCAGGCGCCCGCCATCGAAGTGGCCGAAGCCGAACTCGAGGCGGTGCCGTTGGCGCCCGCGGCGCCGGCGAAAATCCAGCCGCAGGCGGCGAGCGAGAAGGTCAAGGTGACGGAAGCCACGCGCGAAACCGCCATCCGGCCATCCATCGCCCGGCCGCAATCGAGCGCGCCGCCGATGGTCGCCGCCACCATGCAGGCAGCCCCTGGGGCACCACCGGCGGCCGGCCCGCCTGCATCCGCGGCGGAACCCTCCGCGGCGGAGCAGGCCGCGCCCACCCCCGCCGAGGCGGATCGCGGACGCGACGTCAGCCGCGCGCCGGACGCCACTGCGCAAGGCAGCGATTTCGCTACGCCCGGCGCCGTCGCCGCCGCGCCGGCGGCCGGCAGCACGGGCACGGCCAGCGCGCCGCCGGCGGCGAAGCCGGGCAACGGCAAGCCGCAGGGGCAGGGCATCGGCCAGCCCGGCGGCGAGCAGCCCGGCGCGGCACAGGGCGAGCGGCAGGGCGAGCCGGGCGGCTACGTGCAGCTGAAGCCGCGCGGCGACACCGAGATCATGCGCCACGGCGCACCGAACATCGGCTACCAGCCGACCCGCTTCGACCAGGACTGGGCCCCGCAAGGCGAAAGCTCGATCGACACCGCGTTGCGCCGTGCGGTGGAGAAAACCAAGGTCAGCCACACCTTCCACCTGCCGCGCGGCGTGCGCGTGAAGTGCACGGTGATGCCGCTGCTGCCGGTCGCGCTGTTCGGCTGCGACAACCCCGACCCGCCGGCGAAGCCGGTCGACCCGAAGGTCTACGACCGACTGCACCTGGCTCCGGCCAATCCGCCGGCATCGCCCGCGTCCGTGGCGGGCCACACCGCCCCCGTGCCGACGGTGAAATTCGACAACAGTGCCGAATGCGCCACCGCCCGCATCGCCGGCGGCCCGCCACCACCCGGCTGCGAAGGCATCGTGCTGCCGGTAAAGCGGGCCGCGCCCGCGCCATCATCCAGCTCGTGGGTGCCGGCGAGCGACCAGTTCCATTGAGGCGCGGCAGGGCGGTTGGCTTCGCGGTGTCTGCGGCACGGCATGATGCCTTCAAGGCGTAAGGGAGCGAGGTGTCGCCGAGCGAATGGCGGCCACTCATCGTGTTCGACGGCTTACCGGGATTTCGTCGGCCTGCGCCCTTGTTGCGCGAACTGCGCTGCTCGAACGCAGGCGTGTGCGTACCTGATCCAGCAAATGCTCCAAATCTGTCAGACCCTAAGTCAGTTGAGAGAATGTTCACTACGCCGAGACACCAGCAAACGTTTTACTCTGTGATGGGCGATGTCTTCGGCAAGTCTCGCGCCTAACATCCTTCGGAGACTTCCGATCAACCCCGGGCGCATGATGCTTTTGCCCCAAGCTTTCGGGCCGCTGCCAATCATCGTGTTGTCCTTCGATTGCGCGTAGTGCAGGTCGATGCGGTGCGGTGGTAACGGACGCCAGACTGCATTTCCTTAGACGGTCTTGTGGGGTCGATGCTGCTGACCCGGACCAGGGTATAAACCGCACCCGCAGCGCGCGGCGGCGCTGCTCGGCAAGTACCCGCCGTCGGCGGAGCGCGTGTACAAGCCGGACGGCTGCATGAAGGCCGGTTGAGTCCTGCGCCTACAGCAACCGCAGCAGTTCCTTCATCAACGGCAGCCGGCGCACGCGCACGGCGCTGGCGCGGAACACCGCGTTGGCCAGCGCGGGGGCGGCGGTGGGCATGGCGAGGAAGCTGGCGCCGGCCGGCGCGCGGTCGTCGGCAACGGTGATGACCTCCACGTCGTTCGGCAGCTGCGCCATGCTGGCCAGCGGGTAATCTTTGTAGCCGCGCTGCTGCACTTGGCCGCCCTTGATGGTGATCGCCGCGTTGAGCGCGATGGACAGCGCGTCCAGCGTGGCGCCGGCCACCTGGCCCTGCAGGCCGAGCGGGTTGATCACGCGGCCGACGTCGACGGCGCAGACGACGCGCTGGATGACCAGCTTCTCGCCCTGCATCGCCGCCTCGACCGCGTGCGCCACGTAGGCGCCGTCGATGTGCCAGCAGGCGATGCCGAGGCCGTTGACGGTGCGCAGCCAGTTCTTCCATTCGATGCGGTCGGCGACCAGCCCGAGCACGTTGGCGAGGCGGCCGGTGTCCAGCGTGGCGCCGCCGTCCAGCGGCAGCTGGCGCGGCGTGCCGAGGATGCGCAGGCGCGTCTTCAGCGGATCCTCGCGCAGCAGGTGGGCGATCTCGTCGATGAAGCTTTCCGCGGCGAACGCGTTGCTGAGGTGCGGCATGCCGCGCATCGGGCCGCGCGGGGTCGCCGATTCCAGCGCGTACCAGTCGCTGCGGTAGTTCGGCACCAGCGGGGCTGGCAACGGCTCGGCCTGCAGTTCGGAGGTCCACAGGCGGTCGGCCGGCACGCCGCGGCGGGCCAGCGCGGAGGCGCTGGCCATGCGCTGGTGCCAGGCCAGCAGCTGGCGCTTGCGGTCGATGAGCGCGCTGATCCGGTGCACGCTGCCGGCACGGTAGCAGTCGTGGCCGAAGTCCTGCTCGCGCGTCCACAGCAGGCGCACCGGCCTGCCGGCGGCCTTGGCCAGCATCACTGCCTCGGCGACGTAGTCGTGGTCGAGCCGGCGGCCGTAGCCGCCGCCGACGCGCGGCACGCGGATGTCGATCTGGTCGGGCGCGAGGCCGGTCAGCCGCTGCACCACGGCCCAGGCCAGCTGCGGCGCCTGGGTGGGCACGACCAGGCTGGCGCGGTCCTTGTCCAGCCGCACCAGGCAGTTCATCGGCTCGGCGGTGGCGTGCGCCAGCCACGGCTGCACGTAGGTGGCGTCGAGGCGGTGCGCGGCCTTCCGGCCGGCGGTGTCGACGTCGCCCGCGTTGCGCACGCGCGTGGTGGGGGCGGCCTTGCCGGCGAGCAGGGCAAGCGCCTGCTGCTCCAGCGCGGCGCTGTTCTCGCCGCCGCTGGCGCCGGGTTTCCATTCGAGCTTGAGCTTGTCGCGGCCCTGCAGCGCGGCCCAGGTGTCCTCGGCCAGCACCGCCACAGCCGGGGCGATCACCGTGCTGCCCAGCGGCTGGCCCGGTTCGGGCTTGAGCTGGACGACCTTCAGCACGCCCTTCACGGCGAGCGTGTCGGTGGTGTCGACATGCGCCAGCGTGCCGTCCGGCCACGGGCAGTGCGCCAGCACGGCGACCAGCGCGTCGCCATAGTGGTGGTCGATGGCGTAGCGGACCTGGCCGGTGACGATCGCGCGCGCGTCGACGTCGCCGGCGCCCTGGCCGATCAGGCGATAGGCGGCGGGCTCCTTCGGCGGCGGCGGGTTGGCCGGCAGCGCGATCTTGCTGGCTTCCGCGGCCAGGCTGCCGTAGCCGAAGCGACGGCCGTCCGGCGCGATCACGTAGCCGTTGCTGCAGCGCAGCCGGCTGGCGGGTACGCCGATCCGGCGCGCGGCCGCCTGCAGCAGCAGCCAGCGCGCCGCCGCACCGGCCTGGCGCAGGTCGTGCCAGGCGGCGGGGATCGAGCCGCCGGTGCCGCCGAGCTGGCGCCCGTAGGCCCAGCGTGGTTTGCCGTTGTCGTTGTCCACGCCGAGGCCGAGCGGGACCACACTGACGTTGTTCCAGTCGGCGTCGAGTTCGTCGGCGATGATCCGCGGCAGCGAGGTGGCGACGCCGGTGCCGGTGTCCGGGTCGCGCGCGCCGATCAGCACCTTGCCGTCCACGTCGATGCGCACGTAGGGGCCGAGGCCGTGGATCTCGTCGCCGAACAGGGCCGGCGGCAGCGGCGCGTCGGCGGCCTCGGCGAGGCGGATGCCCACGACCAGCGCGCCGGCGCCGCCGGCCAGCACCTGCAGGAAGCGCCGGCGCGAAAGGCGGATGCCGTGGCTCATGGCTGGCCCGCCTTGCCGGCGGCGGCGCGCTTGATCGCGCGGCGCACGCGGGTCTGGCAGCCGCAGCGGCACAGGTTCGGCAACTGGTCGATGTCGGCGTCGCCCGGATGGGGCTTGCGCCCGAGCAGGTCGACGCCGGCGATCAGCCAGCCGGGCGTGCAGTAGCCGCAGCCGATCGCGTCCTCGTCGATGAACGCCTGTTGCAGCGGATGCAGGGTGCCGTCGGCGGCAGCCAGGCCTTCCACCGTGACGACCGCCTTGCCGGCCAGCGCGGCGATCGGCTGCGTGATCGCGGAAACCGCCTTGCCGTCGAGCAGCACCAGGTCGGCGCCGTTCTCGCCGTGCTCGCTGCCGTACTTGGTGCCGGTGAGCCGCAGCACGTCACGCAGGTACCACAGCAGCGGCATCTGCGGATCGCCGGTGTGGCGGTAGTGCTCGCCGTTGACCTGCAGGTCGATGCCGTCGCGCATCTTCTCCGGCACGATGCCGCTTTCCTGGCCGGTCGGCACAACCTGGGCTTGCACGGGCACCATCCATCATCTCCCTGGGAACGTATCGGCGCATTGTGGCATTGCCGTCGGCCGCTTAGGGATGCGCGCGGCTGAACAGGCGGCGCCAGAGCAGGTACGCCGGCGCACCAGCGGCCATGATCAGCAGGCCGATGCCGGTGTTGCGCGGGTTGTCGTGCAGCGACATCACCACCACCAGCGTCACCGCGGCGATGAACAGCAGCGGCAGCCACGGGTAGCCCGGCACGCGGAAGCCGCCGCTGGCGCCGTCGTGGCGGCGGTACCAGAACAGCGTGCCCACGCCGACCGCGCAGGCCAGCCAGTCGCCGAAGGTGGCATAATCCAGCAGCTGGCCGTAGCTGCCGGACAGCGCCAGCACGATGGCCCAGGCGGTCAACAGCAGCAGCGCGGTGTTCGGCGTGCGCCAGCGCGGGTGCAGCCGCGCCACCGCGCGGAAGAACAGCCCGTCCTCGCCCATCACCTGCAGCACGCGGGCGCCGGCGACCAGGGTGATGTTGCAGAAGCCGAGGGTGGAGATCGCCACGCCCAGCGCGATCACTTTCGCGCCGACCGGACCGGCTACCTGCTGCATCACGTCCGCCGCCGGCGCGCTGCTGGCGGCCAGGCCGGCGTGGCCGAGCACGGCCAGGTAGGCCACGTTGACCAGGGCGTAGGCACCGATCACCAGCAGCATGCCCAGGGTCAGCGCGCGCGGCAGGGTGCGCTGCGGGTCGCGTACCTCGCCGGCCAGGTTGTTGAGGTAGGTGAAGCCGGAGTAGGCGAACAGCACCGGCAGCGCCGCGCCGAGGAAGCCGACGCCCTGGCGTGCCGGGTCGGCGGCCAGCACCTGGCCGTGGCCGGCGCCGGCGAGGAACAGCCCGCACGTCACCAGCGCCGCCACCGCCAGCAGCTTGAGCAGGGCGAACAGGTTCTGGATCTGCGCGCCGAGGCGGATGCCGAACAGGTTGATGCCGCCGACGAAGACCAGCGCGCCGATCGTCAACGGTCGCGCCCAGGCCGGCGGCAGGCCGAACAGGGCCGCGGCGTAGCGGGCGAAGATCGTCGCCACCGCCGCGCTGGAGCCGGAGTAGATCACCAGCAGCATGGTCCAGCCGAACAGGAAGCCGGCCAGCGGTCCGAACGCCTCGCGCAGGTAGACGTAGCTGCCGCCCGCGTGCGGCCGTCGCGCGCCCAGCTCGGCGTAGCACAGTGCGCCGACCAGGGTGAGCAGGCCGGCGGCCATCCACATCAGCAGCAGCGCCAGCCCCGATTCGGTGCGCTGCGCCACGATGCCGGGGTTGAGGAAGATGCCGCCGCCGATGACGCCGCCGACCACGATCAGGGCGGCATCCCAGGGCCGCAGGCTGCGCACGTAGGTCTCGGTGGCGGGAGAGGGCGGCATGGCTTTGGCTGGCGGAAAGGACGCGACAGCATGGCGGCCGGCGGCGTGGCCGGCAAGGCCGTCGCCGCGCCGGGTCAGGGCAGCTGCAGATCGCCGCGCACGCCGATCGCGCAGGCGCCGCCGATGGTGATGGCGCCGCTGGCCAGGTCGCGGGCGACTTCCACGATGCCGTCGCGGCCGACCTCGCGGCCTTGGCTGGCGCGGTAGCGCAGGCCGTAGCCGTCGCGGTCGCCGCGCTCGCCCAGCCACGCCATGATCGCCGCGTTGGCGCTGCCGGTGACCGGATCTTCCGGAATGCCGTCGGCGGGGCAGAACGCGCGCACCGCCATCGCCGCGCCGCCTGCATGCTCGCGGCCGAACACGCCGACACCGACGGCCCGCTGCTGCAGGCACAGCGCGGCGACGGCGGCCAGGTCCGGCTGCAGGCCGCGCACGGCGGCGGCCTCGCCCAGGTTGCCCAGGATCCAGTGCGGGCCGTTGTCGACGTGGCAGGCCTCTCCCGGCGCCAGCCCGATGCGCAAGGCACGGGCGAGCGCGGCGTGCAGCGCGGCGTCCGCCGCGTCGATCCGCGCCGGCGGCGCCTGCACCCGGATCAGCCGCTGCGCGCCGCTGCCGGCCACCTGCACCGGCAGCAACCCGGCCGCGCACTCCTGGACCAGCGCGGTCTTGCCGGCGGCGACCAGGCCGGCCTCGATCGCCACCCAGGCGCTGCCGACGCTGGGATGACCGGCGAACGGCAGCTCCTGCCGCGGCGTGAAGATGCGCACGCGGTAATCCGCCGCGCTGCTGGTCGGCGGCAGCAGGAAGGTGGTTTCGGACAGGTTCGTCCACTGCGCGATGCGCTGCATGGCGGTGGTGTCCAGGCCGTCGGCGTCGATCACCACGGCCAGCGGATTGCCGTCGAACAGGCGGCTGGCGAAGACGTCCAGTTGCATGAAGCGGCGCGGCGTGGGCATGGCATCGAGGGCCGGAGGCGTGGGCGGCCACGATGACATCGGGCCGGCCCGGCGGGCAAGCTGCCGCCGACCGGCCATGCCGGCGCCAGCACCGGGACAGCCGCTTGCGGCACAATAGGCAGGTTGTGCCCGGCAAACGCCGCCGCCGGCACCGTCGTCCCGCCAGCCAGACCCGCCATGACCACCATCAAGCAAGCAGACCTGATCCAGTCCGTCGCCGACGCGCTGCAGTACATCAGCTACTACCACCCGGTCGACTACATCAAGAGCCTCGCCGCTGCCTACGAGCGCGAGGAATCGCCCGCCGCGAAGGACGCGATGGCACAGATCCTGATCAATTCGCGGATGGCCGCCGAAGGCCACCGGCCGCTGTGCCAGGACACCGGCATCGTCACCGTGTTCCTGAAAGTGGGCATGAACGTGCGCTGGGACGACGCCACCATGTCGCTGGAGGACATGGCCAACGAGGGCGTGCGCCGCGCGTACATGGACCCGGACAACAAGCTGCGCGCCAGCGTGCTGGCCGACCCGGCCGGCAAGCGCACCAACACCAAGGACAACACGCCGTCGGTGGTGAACATGTCGATCGTGCCGGGCGACACCGTCGAGGTGATCGTGGCGGCCAAGGGCGGCGGCTCCGAGGCGAAGTCGAAGTTCGCCATGCTCAATCCGTCCGACTCGATCGTCGACTGGGTGCTGAAGACCGTGCCCACGATGGGCGCCGGCTGGTGCCCGCCGGGCATGCTCGGCATCGGCATCGGCGGCACCGCCGAGAAGGCGATGCTGATGGCGAAGGAGGCGCTGATGGAGTCGATCGACATCCAGGAGCTGATCGCGCGCGGCCCCGCCAACCGCGCCGAGGAACTGCGCATCGAACTGTACGAGAAGGTCAACGCGCTGGGCATCGGCGCGCAGGGCCTGGGCGGCCTCACCACCGTGCTCGACGTCAAGGTGAAGGATTTCCCGACCCACGCGGCGAACCTGCCGGTGGCGATGATCCCGAACTGCGCCGCCACCCGCCACGCGCACTTCGTGCTGGACGGCTCCGGCCCGGTGATGCTCGACCCGCCGTCGCTGGAAGACTGGCCCAAGCTCACCTACGACGCGTCCAAGGGCCGCCGGGTGAACCTCGACACCGTGACCCGGGACGACGTCGCCAGCTGGAAGCCGGGCGAGACCCTGCTGCTCAACGGCAAGCTGCTCACCGGCCGCGACGCCGCGCACAAGCGCATGGTCGAGATGCTCAATCGGGGCGAGCCGCTGCCGGTCGATTTCAACGGCCGCTTCATCTACTACGTCGGCCCGGTCGATCCGGTGCGCGAGGAAGTGGTGGGTCCGGCCGGTCCCACCACCGCCACCCGCATGGACAAGTTCACCGAGCAGGTGCTGGCGCAGACCGGCCTGCTCGGCATGGTCGGCAAGGCCGAGCGCGGTCCCGCCGCGATCGAAGCGATCAAGAGGCACCGCTCGGTGTACCTGATGGCCGTGGGCGGCGCCGCGTACCTCGTTTCCAAGGCGATCAAGGCCTCGCGCGTGGTCGGTTTCGCCGACCTGGGCATGGAGGCGGTCTACGAATTCACCGTCGAGGACATGCCGGTGACCGTGGCGGTCGACTCGGGCGGCAGCTCGGTGCACCAGACCGGCCCGCGCGAATGGCAGGCCAGGATCGGCAAGATCCCCGTCTTTATCAAGTAAAAGCAGTGCGCGCAGCGCACACGTTTGCCTCCTCCCCCTTGGGGGGAGGATTGAGGAGGGGAGCTCCAAGGTCAGCACACCCTCCATCGAAATCCGAACAACCCGTAGGGCGGGCACTGCCCGCCGCCCCGCACGAGGCAAAGGCAAAAGCCGGCGGGCAGTGCCCGCCCTACAAAGCCGAAAGATCAAGAGCCCCCCCCTGCGGCCGAAGGAAGTTCCTTTGGGACGAGCGGGAGAGGGCCACTAGGCTGTTTGGACGTCCATACGTCCAAACGAATCGTCCGCACAAAATATTTGCAATTCCAATGCCGCAGCGCAACACTGACCTGATATCCACCCCCTGACAGCGAACCCCCGTGACTCCGCCAATTTCCGCGCCGTTGCCCCCTGACGCCCCCTGGATCGTGATGAAGTTCGGCGGCACCAGTGTCGCCACGCTTCCCCGCTGGCAGAACATCCGCGAACTGGTCGCCAGCCGCCGTGCCGAAGGCGCGCGCGTGCTGGTGGTGGTTTCCGCGCTGACCGGTATCACCGACGCGCTGAAACAGCTGTGTGGCGAGGGCGAACCGGACAAGCGCAAGGCGGCGGCCGGCGCGATCGCGCAACGTCACTACGACCTGCTCGACCACATGCAGCTGGCGCTGCCGGACACGCTCGGCTCGCGCCTGTCGGACCTGGCCGGGCTGGCCGCCAACGGCCCGGCCCCGCGCGGCGAGCTGGCCTGGCAGGCGCAGGTGCAGGCGCACGGCGAGCTGATGTCCAGCGCGCTCGGCGCCGCCTTCCTCAGCCACAGCGGGCTGTCCACGCAATGGCTGGACGCGCGCGAATGCCTGGCGGCGGTGGCGTTGCCGAACCAGAACGAGCGTACCCGGCTGCTGTCGGCGATGGTCGAGGCGAAGCCCGATCCGGCGTTGAACGCGCGCCTGGCCGTGCTGGGCGAGGTGTTCATCACCCAGGGCTTCATCGCGCGCGAGCAGCACGGCCGCACCGTGCTGCTCGGCCGCGGCGGCTCGGACACCTCGGCCGCGTACTTCGGCGCACTGCTGAAGGCGGCGCGGGTGGAGATCTGGACCGACGTGGCCGGCATGTTCACCGCCAACCCGCGCCAGGTGCCCGGCGCGCGCCTGCTGCAGCGGCTGGATTACGAGGAGGCGCAGGAGATCGCCTCCACCGGCGCCAAGGTGCTGCACCCGCGCTGCCTGTCGCCGCTGCGCGATCCGCGCGTGCCGCTGCTGGTCAAGGACACCAACCGGCCGGAACTCGACGGCACGGTGATCGGCCCCGAAGTGCGCGCGTACGCGCCCAGCGTGAAGGCGATCAGCGCGCGCAAGGGCATCACCCTGGTCTCGATGGAGTCGGTGGGCATGTGGCAGCAGGTCGGCTTCCTCGCCGACGTGTTCGCCCAGTTCAAGCAGCACGGCCTGTCGGTGGACCTGATCGGTTCGGCCGAGACCAACGTCACCGTGTCGCTCGACCCCACCGAGAACCTGCTCGATTCCGACGCGATCGCCGCGCTCGCCAGCGACCTGGCCAAGGTGTGCCGGGTCAAGGTGATCGCGCCGTGCGCGGCGATCACCCTGGTCGGCCGCGGCATGCGCTCACTGCTGCACACGCTGTCCGGCGTGCTGGCCGAGTTCGGCCAGCTGCGCGTGCACCTGATCACGCAGTCGTCGAACAACCTCAACCTCACCTTCGTGGTGGACGAGGAGGTGGTCGACCAGCTGCTGCCGCACCTGCACGACCTGCTGATCGCCGCCGGCGCGCTGCGCACCGACGAGAGCGCGCTGTTCGGGCCGAGCTGGCAGGCCCTATACGGCGGCGGCGAGGTGCCGGACGTGGCGCCGGCGTGGTGGCGCGGGCCGCAGCGGCAGCGCCTGCTGAAGCTGGCCGCCGAGGCCACGCCGCGCTACGTCTACCACCTGCCCACGGTGCGCCGGCAGGCGCGCGAGCTGAAGTCGCTGGCGGCGGTGGACCGGCTGCACTACGCGGTAAAGGCGAACACGCACCCGGCGATCCTCACTGCGCTGGCCGCCGAGGGTTTCGCGTTCGAGTGCGTCTCGCCGGGCGAGCTGGAAGCGGTCGCTGCGATCGTGCCGGAACCCGTGCCGCTGCTGTTCACGCCGAACTTCGCGCCGCGCCGGGATTACGTGTACGCCCTCGCCACCCGCGCCACCGTCACGCTCGACGCGCTGCATCCGCTGGAGCGCTGGGGCGAGCTGTTCCGCGGCCGCGAGATCGTGCTGCGGGTGGACCTGGGGCGCGGCCTGGGCCATCACGAGAAGGTGCGCACCGGCGGCAGCGGCAGCAAGTTCGGCCTGCCGCTGGACCAGCTGCCCACGTTCCTGCAGCTGGCCGACGCGCATGGCGTGACCGTGCGCGGCCTGCACGCGCACCTGGGCTCCGGCGTGCTCGACGCCGGCCACTGGGGCGAGGTGTATGCGCAGCTGGCGAGCCTGGCCGAGCGCATCGGCAGCGTGGCCTTCCTCAACATCGGCGGCGGCCTCGGCGTGCCCTCGCACCCGGGCGAGGCGCGGCTCGACATGGCCGAGCTCGACCGCGTGCTGCGCGAGGTCAAGGCGGCCTATCCGCACTACCAGCTGTGGATGGAGCCGGGCCGCTACCTGGTAGCCGATGCCGGCGTGCTGCTGGCGCGCGCGACCCAGCAGAAGGGCAAGGGCGCGTTCCGTTACCTCGGCATCGACACCGGCATGAACAGCCTGATCCGCCCCGCGCTGTACGATGCCTGGCACGAGATCATCAACCTGTCGCGGCTCGACGAACCGGCCACCGCGCTGTACCAGGTGGTCGGACCGATCTGCGAGAGCGGCGACGTGCTCGGCACCGACCGGCGCCTGCCCGAGGCGCAGGAGGACGACGTGATCCTGATCGCCCAGGCCGGGGCCTACGGCAAGGTGATGTCCTCGCACTACAACCTGCGCGACGAGGCCGACGAGATCATCATCGAGTGAGCCATTGCCCCCTCTCCCCTGCGGGGAGAGGGTTGGGGTGAGGGGCACGCCGCGACGGAGCAGCAACGAAGGAGCGCTTCAGGATGAAACGCCAGAACGTGGATCGGGCACGTGGATTACGCCAAAGCATGACGGACGCCGAGCGGAAGCTCTGGCATCGGCTGCGCAACCGGCAGTTGTGTGGTTGCAAATTCCGCCGCCAGCACGAAATCGACCACTACATCGTTGATTTCGCTTGCATGGAGGCGATGCTGATCATCGAGTTGGATGGTGGCCAGCATGCAGAGCAGGTGAGTTACGACGAGCACCGCACCCGACATCTGCAAGCCAAGGGTTACCGCGTGCTGCGGTTCTGGAACAATGAAGCATTGACGAATATCGAGAGCGTGCTTGAGGTGATCCTGGAGGCTGTGGCAAAGCCGCCCCCTCACCCCAGCCCTCTCCCCGCAGGGGAGAGGGGGCAGTTCGCACCGGAGAGCGAAGAGTGACGATGACAATCCAGCCCCGCCTCACCAAGGTGTTCCGCTTTGTACGCGCGCACTACGCCGACGGCGTGGCCGAACTGGCGTACGCATTCGACGACGGCGCGGAACTGGTCGAGCGGATCCGTTTCCCGCAGGCGCCGGCGCTGCCGCGCGAGCGGCAGGCGGCGTTCGACGCGGCGCTGAAGTTGCTGCACCTGGTCGCCGGCGTGAGCTACTACAAGGCCGGCGTGCCGCCGCGGATCGAAGTGGCCGATGGCCCGTTCGACGACGCCACCGCCGAGCTGCTGGACCAGCTCTACCTGCACGGCCTGGCCGAGTTCGCCTATCGCAACGGGCTGGATCTGCGCGGGCGTATAAGCTTTCCGCGAAGCACGACACCCCCCTCTCCCCGGCGGGGAGAGGGTCGGGGTGAGGGGATGGATTTGCCGCAAGCTCCCGCGCTGAACCTGCCCAAGCGCACCCTCGTCCCGATCGGCGGCGGCAAGGATTCGCTGGTGGCGGTAGAGGCGATCAAGTCGATCGGCGGCGAGGCCACCGCGGTGTGGGTGGGCAATTCCGCGCTGATCGCGGCCTGCGCCGAGCGCACCGGCCTGCCCACCCTGAACATCCAGCGCGAGCTGGCGCCGGGCCTGTTCGAGCTGAACCGGCTCGGCGCGTGGAACGGACACATCCCGGTGACCGCGGTGAACTCGGCGATCCTCGCCGTGACCGCGATCCTGTACGGCTACGACTCGATCACGTTCGCCAACGAGCGTTCCGCCTCGGCCGCCACGCTGGAGTACGAGGGCCAGCAGGTGAACCACCAGTGGAGCAAGAGCCTCGCGTTCGAGACACTGCTGGGCGACTGGCTGCACACGCACGTGGCCAGCGATCTCGACTACTGCTCGCTGCTGCGGCCGTACTCGGAGCTGGCGATCACCCGCGCGTTCGCGAAGCTGACGCCGTACTTCGACGTGTTCTCCAGCTGCAACCGCAACTTCAAGCTGCTCGGCCCGAAGCCGGTCGACCGCTGGTGCGGGCAGTGCCCGAAATGCCATTTCGTGTTCCTCGCGCTGGCGCCGTTCCTGCCCAAGCCGAGGCTGCTGGCGATCTTCGGCCGCAACCTGCTGGACGATGACAGCCAGGCGGCCGGCTTCGACGCGCTGCTGGAATACCAGGACCACAAGCCGTTCGAGTGCGTGGGCGAGGGTGCCGAGGCGCGCGCCGCGATGTACGCGCTGAGCCAGCGGCCGGAGTGGCAGGAGGATGCGCTGGTCGAGCGCTTCCGCAGCGAGATCCTGCCGCAGCTCGATGCGGCGCAGTTGGAGCTGGAGCCGTGGCTGCAGCCGTCGCCCGAACATCGCGTGCCGGTTCGATTGCAGGGCGCGCTGGCGGCGATCGGCTGATGCGCCTTGCCGACCTGATCGGTCGCCGCGTCGCGGTGTGGGGCTTCGGCCGCGAGGGCCGTGCGGCGATCCGTGCGCTGCGTCAGCGCTGTGGCGAGCAGCATTTCACGCTGTTCTGCAGTGCGGGCGAAGTCGACGCGGCACGTGCGTTCGATCCCGCGCTGGGCATCGTTGCCGGCGAACCGGACGCGGCGATGCTCGGCCAGTTCGATGTTGTGGTGAAGTCGCCCGGCATCTCGGCGTACAAGCCGGCGCTGCTGGTCGCGCAGGCGCAGGGCACGCAGTTCACCTCCGGCACTGCGCTGTGGTTTGGCGAGAATCCCGACGCACGCGTGATCGCGGTCACCGGCACCAAGGGCAAGAGCACCACCAGCGCGCTGATCGCGCATCTGGCGCGGAGCCTGGGCGTGCGCACCGCGCTCGCCGGCAATATCGGCCTGCCGCTGCTGGAGCTGCTCGGCCAGCACGCCGACCTGTGGGTGATCGAACTGTCCAGCTTCCAGACCGGCGAGGCCGGCCCGCTGCAACTGGGCGTGATCACCAGCCTGTACGAGGAACACCTCGACTGGCACGGCTCGCGCGAGCGCTACCTGGCCGACAAGCTGAAGCTGGCCGACGCCGCGCGCATGCTGCTGGTCAATGGCCAGCAGCCGGGCCTGCTGGAGCGCACCGCCGCCCATCCGCATCGCCTCAAGTTCGGCACGCCGGAAGGCTGGCGCGTGCATGATGGCGCGATCCGCCGCGGCGGGCAGGCGGTGTTCGACATCGCCGCGCTGGCGGCGCCGGGCCTGCACAACGCACTCAATGCCTGCGCCGCGCTGGCCGCGCTGGAAGCCAGCGGCATGGACGCGCTGGCCGCCGCGCCAGCGCTGGCCCGCTTCCGTCCGTTGCCGCACCGCCTGCAACCGCTGGGTGCGCACGATGGCCTGCACTGGGTCAACGACTCGATCAGCACTACGCCGCTGGCGACCCTGGCCGCGCTGGAAAGCCTGCACGGCCGCGCGGTAACGGTGCTGGTCGGCGGCCATGACCGCGGACTGGACTGGACGCCGTTCGTCGATGCCGTGCGTGAGGCGCCGCCGAACGCGATCGTCTGCATGGGTGCCAACGGCGCGCGCATCGAGGCGGCGCTGCGCAGCGCCGGAATACATTGCCCGATCATGCGCGTCGACGACCTCGCCGGCGCCGTGGCCGAGGCGAAAGCGCATACCCCGTGTGACGGCGTGATCCTGCTGTCACCCGGCGCGCCCAGCTTCGACCAGTTCAAGGACTACGCCGAACGCGGCCGCCGCTTCGCCGCGCTGGCCGGCTTCGACGCCGCGATCACCGGCATCGAAGGCCTGGGCATCTCATGATGTTGACGACAACGTCTACTTGACCGGTGCATTCCTAATGGCGATTGCATATCGCCCGGCTCGCCCGGCTGCACGTGCAGGGTCACCCGCCAGTCCTTGCCGACCGGCTGCAGGTCGCCGGTGACGGTGGCGTCGTAGTAGCCGTACGGCTCCAGCGCGGATTTCACCTGGCCGGGCGCGCCCTCGTACAGGCGCCGCGCCTGGGCGTCGCTGACGTCACGCGTGGCGTATTGCGACAGCTCCACGCCCGCGATCGCCGCCGCCTTCGGCGGGTCCGCGACGCCGTCCACCACCAGTTGCACGCTGGCGTGCGCCTGCGGCGCGAACAGCAACAGAAGCAGCAGGTTCAGGCGTCGGGGGCAGCGGCGCATGCGTGGGGTTCCGTCCTCGGATCGTTTCTTGGCTCCCGGCGGAGCTTACCCAGCCCGGTGTTGGCTTCGTATGAAGCCGGCCGGATCGCCGGGAGCCGGATCAGGACGACGTGCGCGGACTGCCGACGCGGCCGTGTCGCGTCAACCCGCCTTGTCGCCGGCCTTGTGTGCGATCCATGCACCGATCACCGCTGACACGTACGGAATCGACTGCGCGGCAAGGATGAACATCCACAAGCTGCCTTCGATGTAGCGCGTGCCGTAGCCCAGCGCCATGCCCACGATGCACAGCATCAGCGCCACCGCCATCAGCAGCTCTTCGCGCACCGGCGCGAACGCGGCGAAGTTGCTGCCGCCCAGGCGCCGGCTCTTGGCGGTGACCACGAACGAGGTCTTCTCGCGGGTGAGGCCGTGCAGGATGCCGCGGGCGATCGCGTGCGACAGGCCCATGCTGGCTAGCGAGGCCATCAGCGTGTCGTACCAGCCGCAGGGCACGCGGGCGCGGTACAGCACGATGCCGAAGATCGCCTTGGCGAAGAAGAAGCCGATCACCGGGATCAGGAACAGCTGCATCGGCAGGCTGAAGTACTGCGGGAAGGCGACCATGCCGGCGGTCCAGAACAGCGCCATCAGGGTGAACACCAGGTGCAGCGCGTCGGCGAACCAGCTGAACCAGCCGGTGAGGAAGTGGAAGCGCTGGCCAGCGCTGAGCGGACCCTTCTGGGTCATCCAGCTCCAGCGGCCCTTGAGGATCTGCATCGCGCCGAACGCCCAGCGGTAGCGCTGGCTCTTGTAGGCCTTGAAGTCGGCCGGGGTGAGGCCCTTGCCCATCAGTTCGTCGACGTAGACCAGCTCGTAGCCGGCGTGCATCAGGCGCAGGCCCAGCTCGGCGTCCTCGCAGATGGTCCATTCCGACCAGCCGCCGGTGCCTTCCAGCGCGCTGCGCCTCACCATCGTCATGGTGCCGTGCTGGATGATCGCGTTGCGCTCGTTGCGGTGGTGCATGCCGATGCGGAAGAAGCCGTCGTATTCCCACGCGGTCATGCGGCGGAAGCGGTTGTGCTCGAACTCGCGGTGCGCCTGCGGGCACTGCACCACGGCCACCTTCGCGTCATGGAAGTAACCGGTAAGCGTAGCCAGCCAGTCGGGGCGCACCTCGTAGTCGGCGTCGATCACCGCCACCACGTCGGCCTGCGGATCGGTTTCCTTCAGGCCGAAGTTCAGCGCGCCGGCCTTGAAGCCCGGCCACGGCGCCAGGTGGAAGAAGCGGAAGCGCTTGCCCAGCTTTTCGCAGTATTCCTGCACCGGCTGCCACACCGCCGGGTCCTTGGTGTTGTTGTCGATCACCAGCACTTCGAAGTTCGCGTAGTCCAGCGCGGCCAGCGAGTCGAGCGTGACGATCACCATCTCCGGCGGCTCGTTGTAGCAGGCCAGGTGGATCGACACGAACGGCTGCTTCCCGGGCGGGTCGGGCCTCAGCATGCCTGCATGGCGGATCCACTCGCGCCGCCACAGCACTTCGGTGAACTCGAAGCCGTTGATCAGCAGGATGGCGAGGATCGCGACCTGGGCGGGGAACAGCAGCACCAGCATCGTCCAGTCCACCCAGCTCAGGTAGAAGTTGAACGGCAGCGTGGCCGACCACACGATCAGGCCGCAGGCGAGCTGGATCAACATGCAGAAGAACAGCCGCCCCATCAGCCTGAAGCGGCTGAAGCGGCGCGCGAAGAAGATCATCGGCAGCAGCGCCAGCAGGCTCGCCGCCAGCGCCTTCCACGGCCAGCCGGTGTCTTCGGTGACCGGGCCGGTCAGCGGGAATTTCAGCTGGCGGTCGGCGTTGAACATGCCCCAGTACGCGCCGGTGCGGCCCTCGCCGAGGTTCTCCTTCCACGGCTGGTCGAACGCTTCCAGCAGGTAATAGTCGACGTGCGCGGCCTTGGCCACGTTCATCCAGTCGCGGATGAAGATCGCCTCGTTGGAGACCGACGGGTCGGCGTATTCGTGGCGGTCGCCGTTGGACGGCCAGCCGATCTCGCCGACCACCACGGGCTTGTCGGGATAACGCTGGCGGATCGACTCGTAGGCGCCCAGCGCGGCAGGGACGGCATCCTTGCGTGCGATGCCGTTCCAGAACGGGAACAGGTGGATGGTGATGAAATCCACGTGCTGGACCAGTTCGGGGTACTTCAGCCAGATGTAGTCCGGCTCGGCGATCGACACCGGCTGGTGCACGGCGGCGCGCACGCGGTCCAGGTACAGCATCATCTGCTCGGGCGGGAGGTCGTTGCGGAACAGCACCTCGTTGCCCACGATGACGCGGGTGATCGTGTCCGGGTAGGCGCGCGCCTTGGCGATCAGCAGCTCGATCTCGCGCTCGTTGTTGTCCAGCCGTTTGTCGATCTCGGCGCCGGCCATCACCTGCAGGCCTTCTTTCTGCGCCAGCCGGTACAGTTGCGGGTTCTGGTGCATCGTGTAGGTGCGCACCCGGTCGCTGTACTTGTGCAGCAGCTTCAGGTCGGCGGCGATGTCCTCGTCGCTGGGATAGTCCTGCTTGAACGGACTCTGGTAGCGCTGGAATACCGACAGCGAGTAGCCGCCGATCTTGCCGTGCCAATCGTCCGGCCCGTGCGGCAGGTTGCCGTACCACCACAGCCCGATGTTCATCGCGGCCACGACCAGGGCGAGCACGATCGCGACGAGCAGCGGATACCGGCTGTTGTGGTTTGCTGCGGTGGCGCTCAAAAAAGTCCCCGGAGGAAGCCTGCGCAACAGGCGGTAGAGCCCGGGGAGCTTAACCAATCCAAGGCATCGGGCTCAATAAAGATCGCCGGCCGCGGTCAGCGCAAGGTCAGCCGCGGCGGCGTGCGGAAGGCGGCTGGCAGGAAAACGGCAGCTTCGCGGGAAGGTGCCGTCGGAGTCCTGCGATGGGTGGATCAGGCGCCGGCCGGCCTATTTCAGCAGCGAGCGCAGCATCCAGGCGGTTTTCTCGTGTTCCTTCAGACGCCCGGTGACCATGTCGGCGGTGCCGTCGTCGCCGGCCGCGTTGGCGGCCTTCAGCGTGTCGCGGGCGGTGGCGGCGGCGATCTCGTGGCCCTCGACCAGTTGGCCCACCATCGCCTTCCACTCCGGCACGCCGGCTTCTTCCTTGATCGCGCTGAGCTTGGCGAATTGGCTGTAGGAGCCGGGGGCGAATACGTCCAGCGTGCGGATGCGCTCGGCGACCTCGTCGGCGGCCAGCCACAGTTCGTTGTACTGGGTCTCGAACATGGTGTGCAGGCTGTTGAACTGCGGGCCGGTGACGTTCCAGTGGAAGCTGTGGGTTTTCAGGTACAGCGAATAGGTATCGGCCAGCAGCCTGGACAGGTGCCTGGCGACCTGCTCGCGATCTTTCCTGGCGATACCGATGTTCATGGCCATGTGCTGCTCCTTCCGGTGGGTGGTGACGATGGGAGGACGGTAGCGGGTGGGTGGGCGGCAGGGAAATGAATCCTTCCGATGCAGCCGATAGCCGGGGGCTATCAGGTCGGCGGGTCGCCAGCGGCTATCATGTGCGGTCCGATGAACGACACCCACCCGACCGCCGACAATGCCACCGCCGATCCCGGCCTGCGCGAACTGCGCCGGCAACTGGACACGGTGTCCAGCCGCGACTTCGGTCGCCTGCTGGGGCGCTGGCGTGGCCTGTCGCGCCGGGCCGACGAAGGCAAGCTGGCGGCGCTGCGCGCGGATATCGAGCGCTCCGTGGCCAGACGCCGTGCCCGGGCGGCCGCCAAGCCGCCGATCCGGCTGGACGAGTCGCTGCCGATCAGCGCGCGCGGCGAGGACATCGTCAGGCTGATCCGCGAGCACCAGGTGGTGGTGATCGCCGGCGAGACCGGCTCGGGCAAGACCACCCAGCTGCCGAAGCTGTGCCTGGCCGCCGGCCGCGGCGAGGCCGGCATGATCGGCTGCACCCAGCCGCGGCGGCTGGCCGCGCGCTCGGTGGCGCGCCGGGTGGCCGAGGAGCTGGGCACGCCGCTGGGCGACCTGGTGGGTTTCCAGGTGCGCTTCAACGACCAGGTGTCCGAGCGCAGCCTGGTCAAGTTCATGACCGACGGCATCCTGCTCGCCGAGACCCAGGGCGATCCGTGGCTCTCCGCCTACGACACCCTGATCATCGACGAGGCGCACGAGCGCAGCCTCAACATCGACTTCCTGCTCGGCTACCTCAAGCGGCTGGCGCTGAAGCGGCCGGGGCTGAAGATCATCGTCACTTCGGCGACGATCGACACGGCGCGCTTCGCCGAACACTTCGGCGGTGCGCCGGTGGTGGAAGTGGAGGGGCGCGCGTATCCGGTGGAGCTGCGCTGGCGGCCGGTGGATGCGCGACCGCGCGACGGGATGCAGCAGGGCAGCGCCGAACATATCGCCGCGGTGCTCGACGAGATCAGCCATGACGACCCGCGCGGCGACGTGCTGGTGTTCCTGCCCGGCGAACGCGAGATCCGCGACGCGCACCAGCTGCTGTCGCGCCGGCAATACCGCGAGACCGAGATCATGCCGCTGTATGCGCGGCTGTCCGCCGGCGACCAGGACCGCGTGTTCAAGCCCGGCGTGAAGCGCCGCGTGGTGCTGGCCACCAACGTGGCCGAGACCTCGCTCACGGTGCCGCGCATCCGCTACGTGATCGACACCGGCACCGCGCGGGTGAAGCGCTACAGCCAGCGCAGCCAGCTCGAACGGCTGCACGTGGAGCCGATTTCCCAGGCCGCCGCGGACCAGCGCAAGGGCCGCTGCGGCCGCGTGGGGCCGGGCGTCTGCTATCGCCTCTACGACGAGGCGGATTTTTCCGGCCGCGCCGCATTCACCGACCCGGAGCTGCTGCGCTCGTCGCTGGCCAACGTGATCCTGCGCATGCTGGCATTGAAGCTGGGCGAGGTGGACGAGTTCCCGTTCCTGGAAGCGCCCGACCCGCGCGTGGTCGCCGACGGCTTCCGCCGGCTCACCGAAATCTCCGCGATCGACGACGCGCGCAAGCTCACCCCGATCGGCCACACCCTGGCGAGGTTGCCGATCGACGTGCAACTGGCGCGCATGCTGGTGGAGGGCGAGAAGCTGCAAGCCATGCGCGAGCTGCTCACCATCGTGTCCTTCCTCAGCATCCAGGACCCGCGCGAACGTCCGGGCGATGCGCGCCAGCAGGCCGACGCCGCGCACGCCGCGTTCGCCGATCCGAAGTCGGACTTCGTCGGCGTGCTGAACCTGTGGCGCGCCTACCACGACGCCCACGAGGAACTGACCCAGTCGAAACTGCGCGACTGGTGCTCGCGGCATTTCCTCAGCTTCATGCGCATGCGCGAATGGCGCGAGCTGCACCGACAGTTGTTGTTGGTGGTGCAGGAGCTGGGTTGGAAGCTGGATGTTTCGTCTGCTGCTCAGAACGAAGCGCAAAATGCGCGCTTTGCTCCTCCCCCTGCAAGCAGGGGGAGGTTGGGAGGGGGTGAAGCTTTTTGCGATGTTGCACAAAATCAAAAGCGAACCCCTCCCCAGCCCTCCCCTGCGAGCAGGGGAGGGAGCGAGAGCGGTGCCGGGCAACTGTACGAATCGGTGCACCGTGCTTTGCTCGCCGGCCTGCCCACCCAGGTCGGCCGCAAGGACGAGAAGGGCGCCTACCTCGGCACGCGCGAGCGCAAGTTCCAGATGTTCCCCGGCTCGGCGCTGGCGAAGGCGCCGCCAAACTGGGTGTTCTCCGCGCAGATCCTCGACGTCGGCGGGCGCGTGTGGGGCATGATGAATGCGCGGGTTGAGCCGCTGTGGATCGAGCAGCAGGCTGCGCACCTGCTGCGTACGAGTTGCCGCGACGCGCACTGGTCGAAGAAGCGCGGCTGCGTGGTGGCGTACGAGCAGGTCAGCCTGTTCGGCCTGGTGCTGGTGGAGAAGCGGCCGGTCACCTTCCAGCAGCAGGATCCCGCGCTAGCCCACGCGATCTTCCTGCGCGAGGCGCTGGTGCGGGGTGATATCGAAAGCAGGGCTGACTTCGTGCGCGCCAACCAGCGTGTGCTGGAAGAGGCGCTTGGTATCGAGGCGAAGCAGAGGCGCGAGGGCCTGATCCGCCATGAGGATGACCTGGTCTCGTTCTTCGAGGGCAAGCTGCCCGGAGAGATCGCCAGCAGCCGCGCGCTTGACGCGTG
The DNA here is from genome assembly GCF_001617365.1 of Rhodanobacter sp. FW104-R8. Taxonomy (GTDB): domain Bacteria; phylum Pseudomonadota; class Gammaproteobacteria; order Xanthomonadales; family Rhodanobacteraceae; genus Rhodanobacter. Next base: position 7,231 of record NZ_LVJR01000107.1, on the reverse strand, counting down.
GTACCGCAAGGCGCGTCCCGCCGAGCAGGCCGCGCTGCGCTGGTCGCTGGACGATGTGCTGGTCGGCGGCGCGGCGCTGGACGCGAAAGCGTTTCCTGCCGCGCTGGACATGGATGTCCGAGTGCCGCGAGCGCAGGACGCGCAGGAGCGGCCGCTGGACATGGATGTCCGAGTGCCGCGAGCGCAGGACGCGCAGGAGCGGCCGCTGGACATGGATGTCCGGGTGCCGCGAGCGCAGGCGACGGCAGGGATGCCGGAGGTAGAGCAATGCAGGGAGCAATTGCCGGATGCGCAGGAGCGGCCACTCGAAATCCCACCGCAAAGATACAAGCTCGAATACCGCTTCGTTCCCGGCGACGAAGCCGATGGCGTCACTTTGCACCTGCCACTGGCGATGTTGAATGCGCTGCCGCCCGCACGCTGCGAATGGCTGGTGCCTGGCCTGCTCGCCGACAAGGTGGCCGAACTGATCCGCGGCCTGCCCAAGGCGCAGCGCCGCAACTTCGTGCCGGCACCGGATTTTGCGCGCGCCTTCGTCGAGGCCGAGTCGCCGCGCGACGAGCCGCTGGCGAAGGTGCTGGCCACGTTCCTGAAGCGCACCACCGGTGTCGACATTGCCGCGAGCGAATTTGCCGCCGTCGAACTGTCGCCGCATTTCCTGATGTGCTATCGCCTGCACGACGAGCGCGGCAGGACGCTGGCCAGCGGCCGCGACCTCGCCGCGCTGCGCGGGCAGTGGGAAGGCCAGGCGCGCGAGGCGTTCTCGCGCAAGACCGACATCGAGCTGACTCGCGAGGACGTGACCAGCTGGGATTTCGAGGAGATCCCGGCGCAGGTGCACTCCGAAGGCGGCCTCGCCGCGTTCCCGGCGCTGGTCGACCTGGGCGAGGCGGTGGCGCTGCGCGTGTTCGAGCGCAGCGACGAGGCGCGCGCAGCACATCGGCAAGGCGTGGCGCGGCTGCTGCGCAACGCGCTGGCCAGCGAGGCGAAGCAGGCGCGCCGCCGCCTGCCGATCGGCAATGCGCTGGCCTTGAAGTACGCGCCGCTCGGCGGCGTGGAGGGCTTGCGCGAAGATCTGCTCGAAGGCGGTTTCGCCGACCTGCTGCAACGCCACGAGCTGGATGTACGCACCGCCGGCGCGTTCGAGGCGCTGCGCACGCAGTGCGCGCGTGAACTGTTCAGTGCCGGCGTCGAGCGGCTGAAGCTGGCCGAACCCGTGATCGAGGCGCAGGCCGAAGCGAGGCCGTGGCTGCAGCCGCCGCTGCTGGGCTTTGCCCGTGCCAGCTACGACGACCTGCGCGAACAGTTCGATGCGCTGCTCACGCCCGGTTTCCTGCGCGAGTTGCCCACGGCGCGGCTGGCGCATTACCCGCGCTACCTGAAGGCGATGCGCCTGCGCGGCGAGCGCCTGCGGCAGGACCCGGCGAAAGACCAGCAGCGCATGCTGCAGGTACTGCCGTACTGGCGCGCGTACCTGCAGCACCGCGCCGCCGGTGCCGATCCGGCCAGCTTGGCCGAGTTGCGCTGGCTGATCGAGGAATGGCGCGTATCGCTGTTCGCGCAGGAATTGAAGACCGCCGAGCCGGTGTCGGCCAAGCGGCTGGCGAAGGCGTTGGCGACGCTGTCCTGAGGCGCGGTCTCAGCGCACGCGCTTGACGTGTGCGCTCTCGTAACAGGACGGCACGTACATCAGCCAGAAGCCGAGCAGGGACGGCTTGATCTGCACTTCCGGATTCTCGGCAGGCTGGCAGGCATGAGGTTCCGGGTCGGTTATTTTCCACGCCTGGCCATTGGCCATGGCGAACTCCTGTTGGCTTCTCCAGCCGTCGAAGTGCCCGGCGATGTGCGTGACGATCTTGTCGCGCCTGGTTTTGTCGGTATAGAACACCGGCTTGCCGCTGGTGTCGACCACCTTGGTGGTGGCCTTGCCGTGCGTGCTCAGCCAGTTGTCGAGGTTTGCCAGTTCCTGCGGGCTGAGCTTGTCCAGTCCGGCGGCCTTGAACTCGGCGTTGCTCATGCGCTGCTGCAGGCTGTTGGCGTCCTGCGCGTGGACGCTGACGCAACACAGCGGGAGGGCGAGCAGCAGCGGCAGGGCCAGGTGACGGAGGCGGATCGGCATGGGATGCATCCTCGAGGTGGCGGCAAACGGAAGCACGGAGCGGTGATTCTGCTTCCGAAGCTGTTCCGGCGCCAGCCGCGCAGCGGGACCGGTACCGGTTCAGTTCGCCGGTTCCACCCGCGCACTGGTGTTGTAGCCCTTCACCTTGAACAGCCAGCCGCCGAAGGCACCGGGTTTCACGGTGGCCTCGGGGTTGTCGACCGGGCGTGGCGTGGTCAGCGAACTGTTGTCGCTGACACGCCATTTCTGGCCGTTCTGCAGGGTGAGCACGCTGCCCGGCCGCCAACCTTCGAAATGGCCGGCGACCGGGCTGACCACGATGCGCCCGGCGCTCCGGTCGGCGGAGTCCGCTGCACGCCCCGGGCCGTTGCCGCCACGCGCCGGGTTCCGGTCCGCCGCCACGCTGGCGGAGGCCGCCGCGGACGCCGGTACCAGCGCCGCGAGTTCGGCAGCGTGGTCGGCCAGCCATTGCTGCAGGTGCTGCAGTTCGGCCGGGTCGAGCTTGTCCAGTCCGGCCTGGTTGAATTCCGCTGGCCCCATCTTCTGTTGCAGCACGATGGCCTGTTGTGCGTGCGACGGCGCGCAGCCCAGCCCCAGCGACAGGGCCAGCAGGAATGGTGGCAACGGGAGCAGGCGTACTCTCATCATGATGGATCCATAGGGCGGCGTGCCGCAGGTGAACGTGGATTTTGCGCGGTAAGCTGGTTGCGTGCCAGCCGCAGGCCGGTGGATGCGGCGATGAGGAAGATCGTTTCATGGCTCTAACTGTTCCCGCTGTGCCTGTCAGCCTGGACACATGGCGTGCCCGGGCCGGCCGGCTGCGGCCGACGCTGGCCGAAGCGCTGGATGCCTGTGCCGCGCGCGTGGTGAACCAGGCCGAATGCTGCGACGTGCTGGACCTGCTCGGCGTGCTCGGCTGTGATGCGCAGACCCAGGCGGCGGCGCTGTGGTTCGAGCTGGCACGGGTCGATCCCGCGCTGTGGGCGGCGCGCCGCGCAGGGCTGCCAGCGGAACTGCAGCGGCTGGTGGACGGCCAGCAGGCGGCCGAGCAGGTATGGGCGCTGCATGCACAGCGGCCGCCGCAGGGCGCGGCGGAGGGCCTGCGCCGGCTGCTGCTGGCGATCGTGCGCGACCTGCGCGTGGTGTTCGTGCTGCTGGCGCGGCAGCTGGCGCGGATGCGCGCGGCGCTGGCGCTGCCCGAAGGCGAGCGGCAGGCGCTGGCGCGGCTCACCCGCGACATCCACGCGCCGCTGGCGAACCGGCTCGGTATCTGGCAGCTGAAGTGGGAGCTGGAAGACCTGGCGTTCCGCTACCTGCAGCCGGACACCTACCGGCGCATCGCCAACCTGCTCGACGAGCGCCGCGCCGACCGCGAGGCGTTCATCCGCGACTCGCTGGCCGAACTGCAGCGCGCGCTGGCGGCGGCGGGCATCCAGGCCGAACTGGCCGGGCGGCCCAAGCACATCTATTCGATCTGGAAGAAGATGCAGCGCAAGTCGCTGGACTTCTCCGACCTGTACGACATCCGCGCGGTGCGCGTGCTGGTCGACAGCATCACCGACTGCTACGCCGCGCTGGGCGTGGTGCACGCGCTGTGGCCGCATTTGCCGGGCGAGTTCGACGACTACATCGCGCGGCCCAAGGCGAACGGCTACCAGTCGCTGCATACCGCGGTGATCGGGCCGGAAGGCAAGACGCTGGAGGTGCAGATCCGCACCCACGCCATGCACCGGGCGAACGAGCTGGGCGTGGCCGCGCACTGGCGCTACAAGGAGGGCGGCAGCGCCGACGCCGAGTTCGAGGCGAAGATCGCCTGGATGCGCAAGCTGCTGGAGCCGCGCGGCGAGGACGATAATGCGCTGGCCGCCGAGCTGCAGACCGAGCTGCTGGAAGACCGCGTCTACCTGCTGACCCCGAAGGGCGAGGTGTTCGACCTGGCGCGCGGCGCCACCGTGCTGGACTTCGCCTACCTGGTGCACACCGAGGTGGGCCATCGCTGCCGCGGCGCCAAGGTCAACGGCCGCATCGTGCCGCTGACCTTCCAGCCGCAGAGCGGCGACCGCGTCGAGATCCTCACCGGCAAGGTGGCCGAACCCAGCCGCGACTGGCTGTCGCCGCACCACGGCTACCTCAACACCGCGCGGGCGAAGGACAAGGTGCGCGCGTGGTTCCGCAAGGTCGCCCACGACGCCAACCTCGCGGTGGGCCGCGGCATGTTCGAGCGCGAACTGAAGCGCCTGGCGCTGACCCACGCGGACGTGGCCCGGCTGCCGGCGCACTTCCACCTGAAGAACCACGACGAGCTGCTGGTCGCGCTGGCACTGGGCGAAGTCACGCCTGGGCAGATCGCCCGCGTGCTGCAGGAGGCGGCGCAGCCGCCGGAGCCGCCCGCGGTCACCCAGTCGGGCGCGCCGGTGGCCTCGCGCCACGCCACGCTCGACCACAGCGCGCTGCGCATCGAGGGCATCGGCAACCTGCTGACCACGCTGGCGCGCTGCTGCCAGCCGCTGCCCGGCGATCCGGTGCGCGGCTTCATCACCAAGGGCCGCGGCGTGTCGGTGCACCGCGCCGACTGCGGCAGCCTGGCGCGGCTGGTCCGGCGCGACCCGGACCGGGTGATCGAGGTGAGCTGGGGCAGCGCCGCCAGCCAGGCCTACGAGGTCGACATCGAATTGCGCGGCTACGACCGCAAGGGCCTGCAGAAGGACGTCACCAGCGTCGTCAGCAACGCCGGCACCCACATCATCGCCTCGTCCAGCCGGCTGTTCGTGCGCACCGGCGAGGTGGAGATGCGCTTCACCCTGCGCGTGCGCGATTTCGAGCAGCTGTCGACCCTGCTCGGCAAGCTGCTGGCGTTGCCGAACGTGCTCGACGTGCGCCGGGTCGGTGTCGGCTGAATGACCGCGCAATGCCCGCCGGTCCGCCAAATGGCGGCCGGCGGCCCGATGCTAAGCTGCAGCGCCAGCCTCCACCGCCACGGACCATGAGCCGACGCCGAGACCCGCACGACGCACATCCACCGGTGCGCACCGAGCCAACCCTGGGCGACATCGATCGCCTGGATGCGCCGCGCGCGCCGGCCACGGACGGCCTGCCGCAGGTGTCGGTCGAGCCGCGCCATCCGCGTGGCGGCCAGGCGGCGCCGCCACGGCGTCGCCGTGGCTGGCTGCTGCCGCTGTTGTTGCTGGCGATCGCGGCGGCCGGCGTGCTCTGGTTCAACCAGAACCGCCTGCGCGGCATGCTGCCGCGCACCGACTTCAACACCGTGCTGGCGCAGGCGCAGCAGGCGCTGCAGGATGGCCGCCTGGACGGCCAGGACGGCACCAGCGCGCGCGAACTGTTCCAGGCCGCCGCGGCGCTGGAACCGGACAACGACCGCGCCCGCGACGGCCTGCGCCGGGTCGGCCAGGCCGAGCTGGCGCAGGCCGATGCCGCGCTGCAGGCGGGCAATCTGGCGCTGGCCGCGCAGCAGGCCGCGGTGGCCCGCGAACTGCTCGGCGGCGGCAGTGACATCGACCGGCTGGACCGCGCGATCAGCGGCGCCCGCGCGCGGCAGGTGCAGACGGTGGACCTGGTCGACCAGGCGCGGCTAGCCCTCGCCGCCGGCAAGCTGGACGGCCCCGACGGCGCCGGCGCGCTGTACCAGCGCGTGCTGCGCGCCGACCCGAACAACGCGGTGGCAGCCCACGGCCTGGATCAGGTCGGCTACGCGCTGGCGGTGCAGGCGCGCAAGGCGCTCGATGCGAAGGACGCCGCGACGGCCGACGCCAGCATCGAGCAGCTGGCCGCGCTGCAGCCGAACAACGGCGCGCTGCCGTCGCTGCGCGCGTTGCAGGCGCAGGCGCGCAAGCAGGACAGCGGCGTGCTGGAGGCGGCGCTCAAGGCGGGCCAGGACGCGTTGCGCGCCGGCCGCATCACCGGCAGCGGCGACGACACCGCGCTGGCCCATTTCCAGGCGGCGCTGAAGCTCGATCCGGACAATGCACAGGCGCGTGCCGGCCTCGGCGACGTGGCTGAGGCGCTGACCGTGCAGGCCAACGCCGCGCTCGACGCCGGCGACACGGCGCAGGCGGCCGCGTTGCTGGCCCAGGCGGCGGCGCTGGCGCCGAAATCGGCCGATCTTGCCGCCGCGCATGCGCGCCTGGAGCACACCGCCGCCGCGCCTTCGCCGGCGGGCGCCGCGAATGGGCCGGCCGCGCCGGCGCCGCCCCCCGTGTCGCCGCAGCAGGCCGCCGCAGTGGAACGGCTGGTGCAGCGCGCGCAGGTCGCCACGAAGAACGGCGACATCATGATGCCGCCTGGCGACAGTGCCTACGACCTCTACCGCAGCGCGCTGGCGATCGACGGCAACAGCGCGACGGCGCTGCAGGGCCTGCAGGCCTTGCCTCGCCAGGTCGAACAGCAGTTCGACCTGGCGCTCGCCGCCGGCAACCTGGGCAAGGCCGGCGACATGCTGGCGAACCTGGCCGAGCTGGCGCCGGGCGACGCCGCGCAGGGCGCGCGGGGCAACCGGCTGGCCGGCGCGTGGCTCGACCAGGCCGAGCAGCAGCTGGCGCGCGGCGACCGCATCGGCGCCGGCCAGTCGCTGGAACGCGCGCGCAAGCTGGCGCCGTCCAACCCGCGCGTGCTCGACCTGGGCGCCCGCCTGCAAGGTGGCGGATGAGCGCGGCATGACGATCCTGGTGTTCGGCGCCAGCAGCCAGATCGGCCACTTCCTGTTGCCGCGCCTGCTCGCCAGCGGCGAGCCTGTGCTGGCGTTGAGCCGGCAGCCGCGGCCGCCGCTGGCCGGCGTGACCTGGCTGCAGGGAACCCTGCCCGATCGCGTGCCGGCGCTGCCGCGGCTGTCGGCGATCATCAGCTTCGGCCCGCTGCAGGGCCTGGCCGACTGGCTGGCGCATGCCGTGCTGGCCGATGCGCCGCGGGTGGTCGCCACCAGTTCGATGAGCGCCGAGACCAAGCGCGAGTCGAGCGTGCCGGCCGAGCGCGCCCTCGCGCGCCAGCTGCGCGCCGGCGAGGCCGCGCTGGCCGCCGCCTGCGAGCGCCACGGTTGCGCCTGGACCGTGCTGCGGCCCACCCTGGTCTACGGCGCCGGGCTGGACAAGAGCCTTACCC
>NZ_LVJR01000106.1 GCF_001617365.1 Rhodanobacter sp. FW104-R8 | reverse complement strand
CGGCAAGGTGGTTGAGGGCGTCCCTCTACCGGTTACCGAGGCCCATACAGCGTAGGGAGTATACCCCCTGGACCCGGTAATTTCGATATCGCCCTCACAAACCCGGCTTGCTGGAGGACATATGTCCACTGCCAAGACGGTGCATGTGTGCGCGTATACCCGGGTCCGCAAGGGTCAGCTGGAATACGTTTGCTCGCATTGGCGCAGCCCTCCGGGCTAAGCGCAGCACCCGGGAGCGCTCCTCTGGGGCGCCTCCGTTTCCTTTTGAGCATCAGTGGCCAATCACATCAGCCTTGCCCCGGGAAGTTGTAGAGAGCAGCGGTATACGACGACGTAGACATGCGCAGGTGCCCGAAGGGCGCGCCATCAAGGTGTCCTTTTCTCTTGGCTACTTCTCTTTTGGGCACGCAAAAGAGAAGTAGCTCGCGCTGCGAAGCGGTACGAAACCGCTTTGAATACCCACAAGCGCAAGCGCAACCCGCCGGCGCAAAACAACCACCATCACTCCGACCAGCGGAACTCCACATGGGTGTTGTTGAACTCGGGGTCGTCGAGGCTACCGCCCGGTTGCGCCACCAGGTCGTCGGGTAGGCCGTCGACCTCGAGCGGCTGGCCGGCACTGAAGTGCGCGCCCAGCGACAGCAGTTCGACCAGCCGTTCGCACAGCACGCCGGCGCGGTCGACGTCGCGATCGGGCACGTTGCGCAGGCTGAGGTCGGGGCGACCGAACTTGCGCATGCCGCGGGTGTGCACCCAGGAGCGGTCGCCGCCCTCGTCGCTGCGCAGGATCAGCACGTGGTGGCGCGGCGGCGCGCCGTCCTTGACCAGGTAGTGGCGGCGCCAGTGCGCGGCGTCGAACAGGGTGAGGATCTGCGGGTCGAGGATGGCGGTGCCGCCCACGTCGAGCATGCCGGCCAGCACGCCGAGCGTGTCGCGCAGGTAGTCGAGGCTGGCGCCGTCCTTCAGCACGCCGCGCACCACCAGCACCTCGGGCGCGATGCGCGCCTGCTCGTACGCTTCCGGCGTGTCTTCCTTGATGAGGCCGCCCAGCGCACCGTTCAGCGGATAGCCGTCCCACTGGCGCAGCACGGCGTTCTGGAAACGCTGGATCCCGACGCCCGCGGGCAGGCCCGGGCTGCCGTAGCGCGGCGACGGGATAAGCAGCTCCGGCTCGAACTTGCCGAACACATAGAACTGCAGCACGGCCTCTTCTTCGCCGGGCTGCCAGTACGGCCGCGGCCAGCCGGCGGGGGGAGTGGCTTCGCTCATGCGGATTCCTTGATGGATCGGTTCATTCGCGCTCGCCCAGCGGCAGCACGGCCTGCTGCAGCTCGATGCGGCCGTTGCCTTCGCTGATCTTCTTGAACTCGGCGCGGCTCACCGAGACATAGCGTTCGTTGCCGCCGATCTCAACCTGCGGCCCGTCGGTGACCACGCGGCCGTGCTCGTCCACGCGCACCACCATGGTGGCCTTGCGCCCGGTGTGGCAGATCGTCTTGATCTCCTCCAGCTCGTCGGCCCAGGCCAGCAGGTAGCGGCTGCCCTCGAACAGCTCGCCGCGAAAATCGGTGCGCAGGCCGTAGGCCAGCACCGGGATGCCCAGCCGGTCGACCACGTCGCTGGCCTGCCACACCTGCGCCTTGGTGAGGAACTGCGCCTCGTCGACGAACACGCAATGCAGCGGGCCGTTCGCCGCAATGTCGGCCTCGACCAGCGCGAACAGGTCCTCGTCGCCGGCGAAGCGTCGCGCGTTCGCCTTCAGGCCGATCCGCGAGGCCACCACGCCGTCGCCGAAACGGTCGTCCAGCGCCGGGGTGAGGATCAGCGTGCGCATGCCGCGCTCGTGGTAGTTGTACGCGCTCTGCAGCAGCGTGGTGGTCTTGCCGGCGTTCATCGCCGAGTAATAGAAGTAGAGCTTGGCCATGTCGGTGCGCCGGGATCGTGACCGTGCATGGTAGCGCGACAGGCGGTGGACGATGGCTTGCCTGAAGATCCAGGAGCACCCCACCCCGACCCTCCCCTGCACGCAGGGGAGGGAGCGCAATCAGGCCTTGTCCAGCGGCGTGTTGCCGCCGGTGAACGGCGTTCTTGCCTGGGCCAGCCGGTGGCGGCGCTCGGCGCGTCCGCGGCGCCAGTCGCGCAGGGCGATGATCGCGTAGACCAGCTTGAACAGCTGCAATCGCCACAGCACCTTCGGCGTGTCGAACAGGTCGCCGGCGAGCATCGAGATAACGGCCTGCTCCAGCTGCCAGGTGTTGCGCGGCGAGCGCAGCATCTGCCGCATCACCGGCCCGTTGAAGCGGTAGACGAAGAACGCGAAGCGCGCCAGGCCGGCGCGCAGCCGCCTTTCCAGCTTGCGCAGCAGGGCCGCCTCGCGCTGCGGCTCGCGCAGGGCCTGGTCGACCACCGCGGCGGCCTGCTCCGCCCCGCTCATCGCCAGGTACACGCCGGAGGAGAACACCGGGTCGAGGAAGGCGAACGCGTCGCCCACCAGCACCCAGCCCGGCCCGCCCATGCAGGTCGAGTCGTAGGAGTAGTTGCCGGTGACATGTACCGCGCCGCCGATCAGCTCGGCCCGCCCGACGCGCTGCCACAGCGCCGGGTTGAGCTTCAGCGTGTCGAGCAGGAACTCCACCGTGCGGCCCCTGCGCTGCTTCAGGTATTCCGGCTGGCACACCGCGCCCACGCTCATCACGCCGTCGGGCAACGGGATCATCCACATCCAGCCGTGCTCGAAGCGGTAGATGCTGACGTTGCCGGCGTCCTCGCCGGGGCGGCGATCGGCGCCGCGGAAATGGCCGAAGATCGCCGCGCTCTGGTGCTGCGCGTTCCTGCGCCGCAGTTTCCTCTTCGTCGCCAGCAGCGCATCGCGGCCGCTGGCGTCCACCACGTAGCGCGCGCGGATCGCGTAGTCGCGGCCGTCGTCGGTGCGCACGTCCAGCCAGCTCTCGCGCGGGCCGCGCTGCTCCACGCGCAGCACTTCGTGCCCTTCGCGCGCCTCGGCGCCGGCTTCGCGCGCGTGCTCGTACAGCATCCTGTCGAAATCCTGCCGCCACACCTGGTAGGCATGCGGCGGGCTCGGCCCGATCGCGCGGGCGAACGCGTAGACGTTGTAGCCGCGTGCGTTGTCCGCCTCGAAATCGGCGCCGGCCTTGAACACGCCCAGCTCGCGCACCTTGTCCAGCACGCCGAGCCGTTCGAACACCGGCAGGTTCATCGGCAGCAGCGACTCGCCGATGTGGAAGCGCGGGTGGTGCGCCTTCTCCAGCGCGATCACCTTGTGGCCGCGGCGCGCCAGCAGGGCGGCTGCGGTGCTGCCGCCGGGGCCGCCGCCGATCACCGCCACGTCGCACTGCTCGACTTCCGGTTCCGCCATGCCCTTCCCCGCCGACTGCCGTGCGGCCGATTATGGCCGAAGCCGGCGGGTGCGCCAGCAGCGCTCTGCTACCATCGGCCGCCGCCTCACGCCTCACTCGGTCCATGCTCAATCCACAACAACTGGCCGCCGTCGAACATTGCGACAGCCCGCTACTGGTGCTGGCGGGCGCCGGTTCCGGCAAGACCAGCGTGATCACCCAGAAGATCGCCTACCTGATCCAGCGCCGCAAGCTGGCGCCATCGAAGATCGCCGCGATCACCTTCACCAACAAGGCCGCGCGCGAGATGCGCGAGCGCGTGGGCAAGCTCGTCAGCAGCGAGGACGCCGCCGCGCTCACGGTGAGCACCTTCCACGCGCTGGGGCTGAGGTTCCTGCAGATCGAGCACGCCCGCGCCGGCCTGCGCCGCGGCTTCTCGGTGCTGGACGCGGACGACAGCGCGGGCATCGTGAAGGAGCTGGCGCCGACCGGTGCCAAGCCCGACACGCTGTTCGGCATCCGCAACCTCCTGAGCCGCGCGAAGAACGGCGGCCTCTCGCCGGAAGAGGCGCTGGCCGCCGCGCGCAGCCCGCGCGAACGCGAAGCGGCGACGATCTACGAGCTTTACCAGCAGCGCCTGGCCGCGTTCAACGCGGTGGATTTCGACGACCTGATCCGGCTGCCGCTGCGCATCCTGGAGAGCGACGTCGAATGCCGCGACGCCTGGCGCGAGCGCCTGCGCTACCTGCTGGTGGACGAGTACCAGGACACCAACGACGCGCAGTACCGCCTGCTCAAGGCGCTGGCCGGCGAACGCGGCCACATCACCTGCGTGGGCGACGACGACCAGTCGATCTACGCCTGGCGCGGCGCCAACCCGGAGAACATCGACCAGCTCGGCCGCGACTGGCCGAACCTGCGCGTGATCAAGCTGGAGCAGAACTACCGCTGCGGCCGGCGCATCCTGCGCGCGGCCAACGCGCTGATCGCCAACAACCCGCACAGCCACGAAAAGAAGCTGTGGAGCGAGCATCCGGAAGGCGCGCCGATCCGCGTGCTGGAATGCAAGGAAGCCGAGCACGAGGCCGAGCGCGTCGCCGCGATCGCCACCACGCTGGCCGAGAAGCACAAGGCGCGCTGGGACGACATGGCGATCCTGTACCGCGGGAACTTCCAGGCGCGGCCGCTGGAGAAGGCGCTGCGCCTGGCGCGGATTCCGTACCACCTCACCGGCGCGCTCTCCTTCCTCGATCGTGCCGAGGTGAAGGACCTGTTGTGCTACCTGCGCCTGCTGACCAACCCCAGCGACGACGCCGCGTTCCTGCGGGTGGTCAACGTGCCGAAGCGCGAGATCGGCGCCACCACGCTGGAGAAGCTGGGCCAGATCGCCCAGTCGCGCCAATCGTCCCTGCTCGACGCCACCCGCAGCGACGGTGTGCTGCGCCAGCTCACTCCACGCCCAGCCGCTGCGCTGGCCTCGTTCGCGAACCTGCTGGACGAACTGCGCAGTGCCTCGCTGCACGAGAGCGCCGCCGACCTGGTCGAGCTGATCCTGAAACGCACCGGCTACGCCGCGCAGATCGCCACTGGCACGCCCGACGCCACCGTGCGCGAGCGCAAGCTGGGCAACCTGCGCGAGCTGGCCGACTGGTTCCGCGCGATGCAGAAAAATACGAATACGTCCGGCGGCAACAGCGCCGGCGACCTCGCCTCGCAGCTGGCCCTGCTCAGCCACGCCGACCGCGACGAGCCGGGCAACGCGGTGCGCATGATGACCCTGCACGCCGCCAAGGGGCTGGAATTCCGCTTCGTCTTCATCGTCGGCTGCGAGGACGGCACGCTGCCGCACGAGGGCGCGCTGGACGAAGGCCGCGTCGACGAGGAGCGCCGGCTGATGTACGTCGGCATCACCCGCGCCAAGGAGCTGCTTACGCTGTCCTGGTCGGCGCAGACGAAACGCTACGGCGAGGTCCACCGCAACCAGCCCAGCCGCTTCCTGCACGAGCTGCCGCAGGCCGACCTGCACTGGCAGGGCAAGGACCCGGAGGCGGACAAGGAAGTGACCCGCGAAACCGCCGAGTCGCACATGGCGCGGATCAAGGCAATGCTGGCGGGCGGCTGAGTTGACGGCCCGGGGGCAAATGCTTTCCAGTTCCCGCCACGACAGCCGGCTGCGCATGCCTTCCGGCGCCAGGGGGTTCCCATGACCGACCCGACCCGGGCCTATGCCAGGCTCATCGACGCGTTCAACCAGAACGACTGGCCGCGGGTGCGGCAGCGTGCGGCGCAACTCCTGCCAGTCCTGCCGCACGACCCGGTGGTGCATTTCATGGCCGGCGTGGCCTGCATGCAGATGCAGGAGCTGCCGCTGGCGCTCGATCACCTGCGCGGCGCCACCCGGCTGGAACCCGGCCGCGCCGACTTCCTCGCGCAGTACGCGAAGGCGCTGGTGCTCGTGCGGCGGATGCGGGAAGCGCGGCTGGTGGCCGACGAGGCCATGGGCTGCTCACCCGCTGACCCGATGACGCTGGAGGCGCTGGGCGTGGTCTACGCCCAGGTCCAGGCCTTCGCGCAGGCGGCGGCGGTGTTCCGCCGCGCCGTGGCGCTCATGCCCGGGCAGGCCGCTGCCCGCTTCCATCTCGCCCACGCGCTGACGGCCCTGGGCGATAGCGACGGCGCCGAGCGCGAGCTGGAGGCCGGCATCCGGCTCGAACCGGGCTACTGGAAGGCGCACCTGACCCTGGCCCAGCTGCGGCGGCAGACACCGACCGGCAACCATCTCGAACGGATGCGGTCGCTGCTGGCGCAATACGGCAACGATATCGGCGCGCGGATCTACCTCAACCTGGCGCTGGCCAAGGAGTACGACGACACCGCCGACTACCTGCAGGCCTTCGAACACCTCGTGCGCGGCAACGCGGCGGTACGCAGCCTGCGTCCCTATTCGGCCGGGCACGACGAGGCGATGTTCGATGCCCTGGTGCGCACCTTTCCCACCACGCACGACGGGGCGGCTGAAGGCGATCCCACCCACGAGCCGATCTTCGTCATCGGCATGCCGCGCACGGGCACGACGCTGCTGGAGCGCATCCTCTCCAGCCATCCGGACGTGTACGCCGCGGGCGAGCTGCAGAACTTCCCGGCGACACTGCAGCAAGTGGCGGGCGGCCGGCTGCCGCTGCTGTTCGACCCGGACCTCGCCACCCGCATGCGCGCCATCGACTGGCGACAGCTCGGCGCAAGCTACCTCGCCAGCACCCGGCCCGCCACGGCGGAGCGGCCGCGTTTCATCGACAAGCTGCCGCACAATTTCCTGTATGCCGGCTTCATCGCCCGCGCGCTGCCGAACGCGAAGATCGTCTGCCTGCGCCGCGACCCGCTGGACACCTGCCTCGGCAACTTCCGCCACTTCTTCGACCGGGAATCGCCCTACTACGACTACTCCTACGACCTGCTCGACACCGGCCGGTATTACCTCCAGTTCGACCGCCTGATGGCGCACTGGCGCAAGGTGCTGCCCGGACGCATCCTGGAGCTGCCCTACGAATCGCTGGTGGAAACGCCCGAGGCGGCTGCGCGCCAGCTGCTGGCATTCTGCGGCCTGCCCTGGAACGACGCCTGCCTGCATCCCGAGAGCAACGCCGCACCGGTCAACACGCCCAACGCCTGGCAGGTGCGTGCGCCGGTCTACCGCACCGCGGTCGGCCGCTGGAAACACTACGAGCCGCAGCTGCGCGCGCTGCGGCAACTGCTCGGCGAGGCCGGCATCGCGTGGCGGGACTGAGCCGCCGCCCGTGGCTCAGATCAGCTTCTCCGCCTCCAGCTCGCTCTTCAGGTACGCGTAGTAGATCGGCGCGGCGATCACGCCGGGCAGGCCGAACGCGGCTTCCATCAGCAGCATGGCGACCAGCAGCTCCCAGGCGCGGGCGCGGATCTGAGTGCCGACGATACGCGCGTTGAGGAAGTATTCGAGCTTGTGGATCAGGACCAGGAACGCCAGCGCGGCGACGCCCACACCCAGCGACACCGACATGCCGGCCACCGTGATCGCCGTGTTGGAGATCAGGTTGCCGATCACCGGCAGCAGGCCGGCCACGAAGGTCACCACCACCAGGGTCTTGGCCAGCGGCACGTGGATGCCCATCAGCGGCAGCAGTCCGAGCAGGAAGACCGCGGTGAATGCGGTGTTGATCAGCGAGATCTTGATCTGCGCGAACACGATATTGTGGAACGCGTCGGCCAGCCGCTGGCAGCGCAGGCTCAGCGCCGCCGCCAGCGGGCCCATCTGGTGCGCCGGGCGGGTGCGGCTCAGCGCCACGATCGCGCCCAGCACCAGGCCGATGATGATGTGCACGAACACCCGCACCGCGCCCTTGCCCGCCAGCTGCAGCGTATCGGCGTGCTTGCGGGCCAGTTCGATCGCCCCCACGCGCAGGTCGTCCACGCTGTCGGGCAGGTTGTCCACCAGCGCCGGCGGCAGTTGCTGGCGCGCCTTCTCCACCAGCGGCATCAGCTGCTCCTGCCAGAGCAGCTGCGGGTTGCCGATCTCGTGCCGGTACAGGCTGATCGCGCCGAGGATCAGCAGCAGCAGCAGGCCCACCACGATCGCGCCCAGCACCGCCACCACCACCACCCGCGCGCGGTCGCCGGGGATGCGCCGGCCCAGCAGCGGGACCATCGCCTGCACCAGCTCGAACACCAGCAGGCCGGCCAGTAGCGCCGGCAACAGGTGGATCCTGACGACCAGCAGCAACACGGCCGCCGCCAGCAGGTAGCTGGCGTAGCGGATCACCGACGAGGACTTGCGCAAGGCGGGCAGGGGGGAATCCATGCGGAACGGAACCGTAGGCAAGGGGCCGCCAGTCTGTCAGCAGCCCGCCACCGCTGCCAGCCCTGCCACGGCGCTGTCGTAAACTTCATTCATCGTTCCGCCCCGCTTCCCGCCAAGGATTACCGCATGCCACTCCGCTTGCCCGCCATCCTGCTCGCCCTCGCCCTGCTGGCCGGCTGCGCCACCACGCCGCGCCCACCGGCGGCAGTGCTGCCGGCCGCGTCGCCGGCCGCACCGGCGACGGTCGCCGCCAACGACAACCTCAACGCCGTGGCGTGGAGCCAGACCGCGATCGAGCACGACCTGATCTACCTGCAGACCTTCCGCGATGCGCAGGCGCAACTGCTGGCCGCGCTGCGCGACAGGCACTGGGACGCCCTGGGCAAGGGCGACCGCACCACGCCGCTCGCGGGCCTGAAGCCGGCGGTGATCCTGGACGTCGACGAGACCGTGCTGGACAACTCGCCGTTCGCGGCACGGGGCGTGCGCAGCGGCAGCGAATACAACGAAGCCGAATGGGCGGCCTGGTGCCGGGAAGAGCGTGCCAAGGCGTTGCCCGGCGCGGTCGAATTCACCCAGTTCGCGGCAAAGCACGGCATCGCGGTGATCTACATCTCCAACCGGGCCAAGGACCTGGACCAGGCCACCCTGGCCAACCTGCGCAAGGCGGGGCTGCCGGTCAGCGGCCCGCAGGCCTTCCTCGGCCTGGGCACCGTGGTGGAAGACTGCGAGCAGGCCGGCAGCGAGAAGGGCTGCCGCCGCCAGCTGGTCGCGCGGCACTACCGCGTGCTGATGCAGTTCGGCGACCAGATCGGCGATTTCGTGGACATCCTCGCCAACACCGCCGACGGTCGCCGCAAGGCGGTCGCCGACTACCTGCCGTGGATCGGTACCCGCTGGTTCGTGCTGCCCAACCCTACCTACGGTTCGTGGGAACCGGCACTGTTCAACAGCGACTGGAGCCTGTCGCCCGGGCAGCGGCGCCAGCAAAAGCTCGATGCACTGCGCACCGAGTGATTTTCACCATTTAAAACAATAATTTACAATGTAAATAAAAAGTATTGCCTCAGCTTTAACGAGCGGGTAATATTTCGTCTGCCAACACCTGCTGACCAGAATCTTCGCAGGCATGGCCATTTCCCTCCGGCTCTGCCGGATTTCCCCGTGAGGCCCAACGCCCGCGGGGTTTTCTTTTGGGAATTCGCAAAAATTTGCGCTGCGACCTTGTTTCGGGGCTGCCACGGCCCTTACCCTGCGCGCTCACCTCGGCCGGGCGGCGCGTCCGCCGCCACACCGTGAGAACCCGCCCATGCAACTCCCCTCCCTGCGCCACGTCCTGTTGCCGCTGCTCGCCGCGCTGTTGCTGGGCGCGTGCCACGGCAGGGACGACGACGCCCAGCCGGGCGGCGGCTCCCCGGAGGCGGCGCTGCGGACCTCGATCGACCTGTTCAAGGCCGGCGACTTCCAGGGGCTGTGGAAACACGCGCTGCCGCCGGCCGACTACGCCGACATGCGCGCCGACTGGAGCCGCCAGCAGCAGGTGCCGGAACCGGCCACCGCCGAGGACCGCGCCCGCTTCGACGAGACGGTGCGCAAGCTCACCGAACCGGACGCGGAGAACAAGCTGTACGCCGAACTGCAGCCGAAACTGGCCGCGATGGAGCAGCAGTACAAGGACCAGCTGCCGGTACTGATCAGCATCGGCGAGGCGCTGGTGAAGAACGGCCTGGCGCAGAACCCGACCCTGAGCGCGGCGCGGAAGAACCAGGTCAACGGCGCGCTGGACGTGCTGCTGCCGTGGGCACAGCAGACGCCGTGGTTCGACCAGGCCAGGGCGAAGCAGGCGATCCGGGTGGCGGTGACCACCACGCGCAAGCTCGACCTGAAAAGCCCCGAGCAACTGCGCACGATGGACTTCGACGCCTCGATGGCCAGGTACGCCACCGCCTATGGCGGCCTCAAGCAGTTGCTGGCGATCTACGGGCTGTCGGTGGACGGCACGCTGGACTCGATCCGGCTCAGCCCGGTGTCCGCCGGCAACGGCCGCGCGGTGGTGCGGATCGACTACACCCTGCTCGGCAAGCCGCTGTCGACCGAGTCGACCCTGGTGCAGGAAAACGGCCGCTGGTACAGCGAGGATCTGCTGAACAGCGCGCGCCAGTCGCACCGGCGCCGGCTGCAGGAAGCCGCCGGCGCGCCCGCCCGCGCAGCCAGCGCGGCCGCCGGCGTAACGAAAGACTGAACATCGCGGCCATTAGAATAGACCGATGCCAACGAACAGCACCGCGGACTCCCCTGCCCGCCAGCGCGCGCCCTGGTGGTTCACCCTGGCCGGCCAGCTGCTGCAGCCGTGGGTGCGCATCCGCCGCGACCCGGCCGAGCCCACCACCTTGCTGCAGGCCGGCGTCCCGGTCTGCTACGTGATCGAGCGGGACGGCTTCTCCGACGCGCTGATCCTGCAGCGTGCCTGCCGCGAGGCCGGCCTGCCCAACCCGATGCAGCCGCTGGCCGGCACCCGCCGCCGGCGCTCGGTATTCGCGCTGGCCCGGCGCGACGGCTGGCTGTTCGGCCGCAATCGCCGGCGCAACCCCAACGAGCCGTTGCGGCAGCTGGTGCGTTCGCTGGAAGGCATGCCCGGGCACGATATCCAGATCATGCCGGTGTCGATCTATGTCGGCCGTGCGCCCAGCCGCGACAGCGGCTGGTTCCGCGTGCTGTTCTCGGAAAACTGGGTGATGGTGGGCCGCTTCCGCCGCATGCTGGCGCTGCTGCTGAACGGGCGCGACACGGTGGTGCACTTCTCCACGCCGGTGTCGCTGCGCCAGATGCTGGACGAGGCCGGCACGATCGCCCCGGAACGTTTCGCGCGCAAGGTCGCGCGGGTGATGCGCGCGCATTTCCACCGCATCCGCGCCGCGGTGATCGGGCCGGACCTGTCGCACCGGCGCACGGTGGTCGATGCGGTGCTGAACGCCGAGCCGGTGCGCGCCGCGATCGCCGCCAGCGCGGCCAAAGAAAAGATCAGCCACGCCAAGGCCTGGCGCAAGGCGCACAAGCTGGTGCTGGAGATCGCCGCCGACTACTCGCACCCGGTGGTGCGCTCGGCCTCGTTCCTGCTCTCCAACTTCTGGAACAAGCTGTACGACGGCATCGCCATGCACCACTTCGACAAGGCCCGCGCCGCCGCGCCCGGCCACGAGGTGATCTACGTGCCCTGCCACCGCAGCCACGCCGACTACCTGCTGATGAGCTACCAGTTGCACGTCTCCGGCGTGGTGGTGCCGCACATCGCCGCGGGCGTGAACCTCAACCTGCCGGTGATCGGGCCGGTGCTGCGCCGCGGCGGCGCGTTCTTCCTGCGCCGCAGCTTCAAGGGCAACGCGCTGTACTCGGTGGTGTTCAACGAATACGTGGCGCAGCTGATCGACCGCGGCGTGCCGATGGAGTACTTCATCGAGGGCGGCCGCTCGCGCACCGGCCGCCTGCTGGCGCCGCGCGCCGGCATGCTGGTGATGACGGTGCGCGCGTTCCTGCGCGCGCCGCGCCGGCCGGTGCTGTTCCAACCGGTGTACATCGGCTACGAGAAGCTGATGGAGGGCAAGAGCTACATCGGCGAGCTGAGCGGCCAGCCGAAGGAGAAGGAATCCCTGCTCGGCCTGCTCAAGGGCCTCAAGGTGCTGCGCCAGCGCTACGGCCACGTGGCGCTGAACTTCGGCGAGCCGATCGAGCTGACCCCGCTGCTGGACGCCGCCAGCGCCGACTGGCGCGCCGCCACCACCGACCCCGAGGCGAAACCGGAGTGGCTGAACGCGGTCACCGACCGCCTCGCCGAGCAGATCCAGATCAACATCAACCGCGCCGCCGACGTCAACCCGATCAACCTGCTGGCGCTGGCCCTGCTCGCCACGCCGAAGCACGCGATGGCCGAGAGCGACCTGCTGACCCAGCTCGAGCTGGGCAAGGCGATGCTGGAGGAGCTGCCGTATTCCGATCGCGTCACGCTGACCCCGATGGGCCCGGCCGCGATCATCGCCTACGGCGAGCAGATGGGCTGGATCCAGCGCGTGCAGCACCCGCTCGGCGACGTGCTCACCGCCACCGGCGAGCGCGCGGTGCTGCTCAGCTACTTCCGCAACAACGTGCTGCACCTCACCGCCACCGCCGCGTGGGTCGCCTGCTGCTTCCTCAACAATCGGCGCATGTCGCGTTCCTCGATCCTGCGGCTGGGCCGGATCATCTATCCGTTCATCCAGGGCGAGCTGTTCCTGCCGTGGGATACCGAGGGCTTCGCCGCGCAGATGCAGGCGACCATCGACTTCTTCGTGCGTCGCGGCCTGCTCGAATCGGTCAGCGACGGCCGCGTGCTCGAGCGCAGCCCGGGCCAGGACGACGGCGCCTTCCAGCTCAAGGTGATCGCGCGCAGCCTGATCCAGGCGTTCGAGCGCTACTACATCACCATTGCCGCGCTGGCCAAGAACGGCCCGCACACGATGACCGGCGCGGAGCTGGAGAACGCCTGCACGCTCACCGCGCAGCGGCTGTCCCTGCTCAACGAGCTGTCCGCGCCGGAGTTCTTCGACAAGGCGCTGTTCCGCGGCTTCATCCAGAAGCTGCGCGAGCGCCACGTGGTGTGGACCGACGACGACGGCAGGCTCGACTACGACGCCGCGCTGGAAGGCATGGTGCGCGACGCACGGGTGATCCTCTCGCGCGAAGTGCGCCACTCGATCCTGAAGATCACCCCCGGCGGCGACCGGGAACCCATGGCGGACCAGCCCGCCCACGTCCCCGCCGACAGCGACGACGCCGCGCTGCACGAGCGCCACGTCGCGGCCGAGCACCACCTGCACCAGGCGTCGGGCGGCACCGGGGCAGCGGCCGACCCGGCCACGCGGGAATGAGGCGGCAACGCCGCCCGGCGTCGACCACGTGCGGACGGAGCCGCTGCCGAACCCTCGCATGACGCCGGCCGGCCCGTGCCCGGAAGCCGGCGCAGGGTATCCGGAGGCCTCGGGCAGGCTCTAAGATGGCCGCCACCCCAGTCCGGAACCCTTGCCCATGGCCGCACGCCGCGTCCTTGCCCTCGCTGCCGCCCTGCTGTCGCTGCCGGTCGGCGCCTCGGCCGCCGACACCGCGGCCCGCCACGACGTCCGCGTGCTGCATTGCGCGCGCCTGCTCGACACCGCCGCCGGCAGGATGCTCGGCGAGACCAGCGTGGTGGTCGACGGCGAGCGGATCCGGGAGCTGCACGCCGGCGCCATGGACGTCGAGCCGTACCGGAAGGAGGCCAGCGCGGCAGGCGGCTCGTTCCAGTACATCGACCTGCCCGATTCGACCTGCCTGCCCGGCCTGATCGACAGCCACACCCACCTGACCATGGAGTTCAGCCGCTCCACCTACAGCGACAAGTTCCGCCTCGATCCGGCGGACTACGCGATCCGCAGCACGGTCTACGCCAGGCGCACGCTGCTGGCCGGCTTCACCACCGTGCGCAACCTCGGCGACGCGCACAACGAGTCCATCGCGCTGCGCAACGCGATCAACGCCGGCATCGTGCCGGGGCCGCGCATCTTCAGCGCCGGCCAGTTCGTCGGCAGCACCGGCGGCCATGCCGATCCGACCAACGGCTACCGCACGGACCTGGCCGGCGACCCCGGCCCGAAGGACGGCATCATCAACTCGCCCGAGGACGCCTGGAAGGCGGTGCGCCAGCACTACAAGGACGGCGCCGACCTGATCAAGATCATGCCCTCCGGCGGCGTGCTCGACGAAGGCAGCAGCGCCGACAACGCGCAGATGACCCTCGAGGAGATCAAGGCCGTGGTCGCCGCCGCGCACGACTACGGCTTCACCGTGGCGGCGCACGCGCACGGCGCCGAGGCGATACGCCGGGCGGTGCTCGGCGGCGTCGATTCGATCGAGCACGGCACCTACATGAACGACGCCGACATGAAGCTGATGAAGGAGCACGGCACCTGGTTCGTGCCGACCATCATCGCCGGCAAGTTCGCCGAGGAGAAGGCGAAGGAAGGCTGGTATCCGCCGCAGGTCGCCGCCAAGGCTGAACAGGTCGGGCCGATCATCCAGGCCACCGCCGGCAAGGCCTACAAGGCCGGCGTGAAGATCGCCTTCGGCACCGATGCCGGGGTTTATCCGCACGGCGGGAACGCGAAGGAATTCGTCTACATGGTGCAGGCCGGCATGCCGCCGATGTTCGTGCTGCAGACCGCCACCACGCACGCCGCCGAACTGCTGCACAAGCAGGACGAACTGGGGCGGATCGCCGCGGGCCGGCGCGCCGACGTGATCGCCGTGCCGGGCAACCCGCTGGACGACATCACTGCGATGCAGCGCGTCAGCTTCGTGATGAAGGACGGCGTCGTCTACAAGGACGGCGGCAAGCCGACGCTGTAGCATGTCGCCCATGAACGATCCGCAATCCAGGACCACCCACTTCGGCTTCCGCGACGTGCCGGTGGGCGACAAGCAGAAACTGGTCGGCCAGGTATTCACCTCGGTCGCGCACAGCTACGACCTGATGAACGACCTGATGTCGTTCGGCATCCACCGGCTGTGGAAGCGCCATTTCGTGGCAGTCAGCGGCGTGCGCCGCGGCGACCGCGTGCTGGACCTGGCCGGCGGCACCGGCGACATCGCCGCGCTGATGAAACCGGTGGTCGGCGACGAGGGCGAGGTGGTGGTGGGCGACATCAACGCGGCGATGCTCGGCGTGGGCCGCGACCGCCTCACCGACCGCGGCCTGGTCGGCGGGCTGCGCTGGGCCCAGCTCAACGCCGAGGCGCTGCCGTTCCCGGACAACAGCTTCGACGCGGTGACCATGGCCTTCGGCCTGCGCAACGTCACCGACAAGGACAAGGCGCTGGCCGACATCTGCCGCGTGCTGAAGCCCGGCGGCCGCGCGCTGGTGCTGGAGTTCTCGAAAGTGCAGAACGAGCTGTTCGGCAAGCTCTACGACTTCCACTCGTTCAAGATCCTGCCGAAGCTCGGCCAGCTGTTCGCCGGCGACGCCGACAGCTACCAGTACCTGGCCGAGTCGATCCGCAAGCACCCCGACCAGGCGACCCTGAAGGGCATGATGGAGCGCGCCGGCTTCGGCCGCGTCGAGGTGCGCAACCTCACCAACGGCATCGTGGCGATCCACCGCGCGTACAAGTTCTGAGCCACCAGGCGGCGCTTGCCGCGCTCATTTATTGTAACTACAATAAATCATGTGCATCGAGTTCGACCCCCGCCAAGGACGCGGCCAACCGGGCGAAGCACGGCGTCTCGCTCACGCTCGCTGCGGAGCTCGACTGGGATGCCGCACTGGTATGGGCGGATGATCGCTACGGCTACGACGAGTTGCGCATGATCGCGCTCGCGCCGCAGACCCTGACCCTCTACTACGTGGCATTCGTGGATCGTGGCGACGCGTTGCGGGTGATCAGCCTGCGCCGCGCCAACCGTCGTGAGGTGAAGCACTATGTCCAAAGCATCTAAGCGTCCCGCCATCGCCATGCCCTCCGTGCAGGAGGATCGGGCGATCACCGCCGCGGCCAAGGCCGACCCCGATGCACAGCCGCTGACGCCCAGGCAGCTGAAGTCGATGGTGCCCATGAAGGTACTGCGCGGCCGCCCGAAATCCGCGAGTGCGAAGCAGCTCGTCTCGGTGCGCTACAGCCCGGAGGTCATCGACTGGTTCAGGGCCACCGGCGAGGGCTGGCAAGCGCGCATGGACAACGTACTGCGCGACTATGTGCAACGCCACTCGCGCTGAAACCCACGCAGCTCGACCCTGAAAGCATGCCCGCAGCAGCTTGAAACGAAGCATCTGTTCTGACGAGCAAGGGGCTATCTCGTGAACCATGCCAAGTTTGATGAAACCGACCGGCGCGCCGTCGTCGATGTCTTAAGCAAGCAACTGGGCACAACGCTTGCACCCGTGGGGAGTCGTCGCAAATGGTTCAAGGATGAAGCTCAACGAAGCTACTGGATTATTGGCGGCTATGAAGATTGGCACGGCATCCCGGCGGAGATGATGGACGCGGAAGCCGACTCTCCGACCGCCGGCATCCTCGTCATTGCCTTGCGCCAGATTCATGAGATCCGGATCTACGCAGGTCTGCTCGCGCCGCTGGTCGAAGCGCGTGAAAAGCTGATGCGTGCATTGAAAACCAGTGGCGATTACCAGCTCACCTATACGAATCATGACTACCGCTACCTGGTCATCGATCAGGCGCCTCATGTTGTACTTTCAGGTATTTCTGGTTTCTCCTTCGGCGAAGAAGAGAAAACGTCAGTCGCACGCTTGCGAGAAGCGGAAAAGCTGCTCATGGCCCTGCCCGCAGATGAACTTCACGATTTGCTGGTTAAGTTCCACGCAGACAAAACGCGCTCATCTTGAATAAGCCGCAATAACGGTAGCCAACGCTTGATGCAGATCAGTGGCCCGCCGCGGGGCGCGGCGTATGTTGGAACTCCTTTCCCCGCGAGTTCCGCCATGACCATCGACACCGTTTCCGAACAGAACGTGCACCTCTTCGACGCGCGCGGGGTGGCCCGGCGCTTCCGCCACTCGGCGATCTTCGGCGCGATCGGCGCGCTGCGCTCGGGCGAGACGATGCGCTTCGTCAACGACCACGACCCGATCCCGCTGATCGCCCAGCTGCGCGAGCGCCTGGGCGACCACCTCACGGTGAACTACCGCCAGCGCGACGCCGATGCGGTGGTGATCGACTTCGGCATCACCGGCCTGCCGGGGGAGTGATGGACTACCCCGCGTACTACGACCAGGCGCCGCGCATCGCGATGCGCGACCCGCTGGCCGCCTTCCTCGGCGCCGCCGCGGACGGCCTGCTGGAATACAGCTACCTCGACGCGGTGCGGCTGGCCGGCCACTCCTGCCCCACCGTGGCCGGCGCCTGGCTGATCGCGCGCACGGCGCTGCAGGCCTTGTACCCGGGCGAGCCGGCCGAGCGCGGCGGCA
Organism: Rhodanobacter sp. FW104-R8; assembly: GCF_001617365.1. Taxonomy (GTDB): domain Bacteria; phylum Pseudomonadota; class Gammaproteobacteria; order Xanthomonadales; family Rhodanobacteraceae; genus Rhodanobacter. Next base: position 10,568 of record NZ_LVJR01000106.1, on the reverse strand, counting down.
TCGCGGTGCGCATGCCGGGGCCCGCGGACGAAGGCGTCACCGGCGTGATCGCGCAGGTGCTGACCCTGGTCACCGGCGCCGCCGCCGAGAACGGCTTCCACGGCATCGGCGGCCGCTTCGTGCGGCAGTCCCTGCTGGATTTCGCGGCCGCCCCGACCACCGACGCGGTGCAATTCAGCCGCCGCGACAACGGCGAAACGGTGGCGGTGAGCCTGGACCTGTCCCGCGTGCCGCCGGCGCCGAACCTGCGCGAGCTGATGGTCATCGCGCTGCACCCGACCGCCACGGCGCAGCAACGCGCCATCTTCGCGCAGGCCTGGCAGGACCGCGTGCGGTGCCTGCTGCTGGAACACGCCGACGATACCGAGGTGTTGCGGCTGGCCCGGTTGAACTGATCCGATCGAACCGATCCGGCAGGAGCCCGCCGGCGGGCTCCTGCCAACCGGCTAGCGCGGCGCCTGCCCGCAGGCTTCCAGCGCCACGGCCGGCGCGGCGCGGCGGCGCGCGTTCGCCAGCACCACGCCGCCGATGGTGACCGCGCCGCCCACCAGGATCAGCGCGTTCGGCACCTCGTGCAACCACAGCCAGCCGATCAGCAAGGCGATCGGCGGCGACAGGTAGATGAAGCTGCTGACCCGCGACGCGGAGGCGCGGTGCACCGCCATGTTCCAGGCCAGGTAGCCGACGAAGGTGGGCGCGATGCCCAGCCACAGCAGCGCGCCGATCCGCGGCCACGCCGCCGTGCCCAGCGCCTGCGGCAGCTGCCAGCCGAACGGCAGCGCGGCGAGCGTGCCGGCGAAGAAGGTGAACGCGGTGACGCCGAGCATGCTGTTGCGCGCGAACAGCTCCTTCTGGCCCACGAAATAGATCGCCGACACCGCCACGCAAACCAGCACCAGCAGCGCCTTCGGGTCCACCTCCACCCGCTGCCCGCTGGCCAGCACCACCAGCACCGTGCCGACCAGCGCCACCGCCAGGCCGATCCAGGTGCGCAGCGCCAGCCGCTCGCCCAGCCACCACGCCGATACCGCCGCGGTCGCCGCCGGCACCAGCGAGATCAGGATCGAGGCGGTGCCGCTGGCGATCCGCGTCTCGGCGTAGTTCAGGCACAGGTGGTACACGGTAAGGCCGAGCACGCCGAGCAGGGCCAGCTGCGGCCAGTCGCGCCGCGCCGGCAGCGGCACGCGCCTCACCCGCAGCAACACGGCGAAACACAGCGAGCCGATCAGCAGCCGGGCGAACGCCACCTCGCCGGGAGTGAAAGCCGGCAGCGCGTAGGCGATCGCGGCGTACGCCGACGACCAGGTGAGCAGGGCGACCCCGATGCCGGCCAGGGCACGGCCATCGAGACGATCAACGGTATCCATGGGGACGGATTCCAGGGGCGGGGAAGTGTGCATCCTAGTCTTGCCGGCCGCGCCGGGGAATAATGCATCGCATCGCTTTCCTGACGTTTCGCCGGCGATCGAAACAATCGACGAGGTATTCCGCCGTGGAATCGAAAGTCACCGAAGCCAAGCCGGAACTGGACGGCAAGGACTGGCAACTGCTGGAGGCGCTGCAGGCGGATGCGCGCCTGGGCTACGCCGAGCTGGGCCGCAAGGTGCGGCTGTCCGCGCCGGCGGTGGCCGAGCGGGTGAAGCGGCTGGAGGAAGCCGGCGTGATCACCGGCTACCGCGCGGTGGTGGAGCCGAAGCGGCTGGGCTACCGCATTGAGGCGATGGTGCGGCTGCGCTGCGACGGCGGCATCTGCGCGCGCATCGGCCCCATCGTGGCGGACATCCCCGAAGTGCTCGACTGCCGCCGCCTCGCCGGCGAGGATTCCGCCCTGCTGCATGTGGTGGCGATGTCGATCAGCCACCTGGAAAGCGTGCTCGACCGCCTGCTGAAGATCCACGCCAGCATCAGCACCACCACCCTGGTCGTGCTGCAGGCGCCCCACGTGAACCGCGCGATCAACCGCGCGATGTGGGACGCCGCGTGCAAGTTCTCCGCCGATTGAGCCGCGCCGCCACGCGCCTGCCACACGGCTGCGATACTTCTGCCGGTGTGCCGTTTCCATTCGCCCAGCCCAGGTGAATCGCCATGACCAAGCCGTTGCCGCCCGCTCCACCGCACGCCGAAACCGACGCCCCGGCCGATCCCGCCCGCCGCAAGCTGCTCGGCGGCATCGCGCTGGCCGGCGCGGCGCTGGCTGCGGGCGGCCGCCAGATCGCCGCCGGCAGCCGCCCCGCGCGCACCGGCCGCACCGCGGAAGCCGCGCTGGACGCCGCGCTGCGCGAGCACGTCCGCCACGTGGTGGTGATCTACGCGGAGAACCGCAGCTTCAACAACCTGTTCGCGGATTTCCCCGGCCTCGAGCGGCCGCTGGCCGCGCTGACGCCGGAGCAGTACCGCCAGCGCGACCGCGATGGCCGCCCGCTCGACACGCTGCCGCCGATCTGGCACGGCCTGGTGCCGCACGAACAGACGCTGGGCAACCGCCGCTACCAGATCGGCGAGGACGCGATCCGCAACCTCGCCAACGCGCCGTTCGCGCTGCGCACGCCGGAGGGCGAGCCGCTGCCGCCGGCACTGGTCACGCGCGACCTGATCCACAACTTCTACAACAACCAGTTGCAGATCAACGGCGGCCGCAACGACGGCTTCGTCGCCTGGGGCGACAGCGGCGCGCTGGTGATGGGCCGCTACGCCGAGGGCGCGGCGGACCTGCAGCTGTGGCGGCTCGCGCGGCAGTACACGCTGTGCGACAACTTCTTCATGGGCGCCTTCGGCGGCTCGTTCCTCAACCACCAGTACCTGATCACCGCGCAGCCGCCGTTCTTTCCGCAGGCGGACCAGGGGCCGGCAAGGCAGCAGATCGCGCAGGTGGAAGGCGATGATCCCGCCGGCATCCGGCTGAAGCTGGCCGGGGATTCCCCCGCCAGCGCGATGCAGGGCCGGCCGAAGTTCGCCTCGCGCAACGTGCTCACGCCGGACTTCTGGGCGGTGAACACGATCGGCCCGCCCTACGCGCCCGGCCTCACCCGCGACCCGCACCATTCGCTGCTGGCCGATCCGGCCGACCCCAGCACACTGCCGCCGCAGAGCCACGCCACCATCGGCGACCGGCTCGACGCGCAGGGCATCGACTGGGCCTGGTACGCCGGTGGCTGGCAGCTGGCGCTGGACGGCGGCGGCATGCGCGGCGCGCACGGGCAGTTTCCCTACGGCCCCAACTTCCAGATCCACCACCAGCCGTTCAACTACTTCCGGCAATTCGCGCCCGGCACCGCCGCGCGCGCGCAGCACCTGCGCGACGGCGGCACCGGCGACAGCGCCGCCAGCAACCGCTTCATCGCCGCCATCGAGAGCGGCACGCTGCCGCCGGTGGCGTTCTACAAGCCGCAGGGTGACCTCAACATGCACGCGGGCTACTCGGACGTGGCCGCCGGCGACCGCCACATCGCGCACATCATCGACGCGCTCAAGCGGAGCCCGCTGTGGGAACACGCCGTGGTCGTGATCACCGTGGACGAGAACGGCGGCTGGTGGGACCATGTGGCGCCGCCGAAGGGCGACCGCTGGGGACCGGGCACGCGCATCCCCGCACTGGTGGTGTCGCCGTTCGCGAAGAAGGGTTTCGTCGACCACACCATCTACGACACCGGCTCGATCGCCCGCTTCATCACGCGCCGCTTCGGCCTGCAGACACTGCTCGGCCTCACCCTGCGCGAGCAGGCGATGATCGCCGCCGGCGGCCCGCCGCCGGGCGACCTCACCGCCGCCCTGCAGTTCGATATTTGACTCCCTCCCTGCTCGCCGGGGAGGGGTACTCCCGACTTCCCCGCCAGCCCGGACAACTTCCTTCACCCCCTGCACGCAGGGGGTGAAACTCCACAAGAGATCGCCACCATGCGCGAGCTGTACCCCGAGATCGAGCCGTACCGCACCCACCAGCTCGCCATCGACGCCATCCACACCCTGTACGTGGAGGAATGCGGCAACCCCGCCGGCCTGCCGGTGGTGTTCCTGCACGGCGGCCCGGGCGCGGGCCTGTCCGCCTACCACCGCCGCTTCTTCGATCCGGCGCGCTACCGCATCGTGCTGTTCGACCAGCGCGGCGCCGGGCAGTCCACCCCGTTCGCCGAACTCACCGACAACACCACCTGGCACCTGGTCGCCGACATCGAGGCGATCCGCGAGCGACTGGAGATCGAGCGCTGGGTGGTGTTCGGCGGCTCGTGGGGTTCCACGCTGGCGCTGGCCTACGCGCAGACGCATCCCGAACGCGTGCTGGGGCTGGTGCTGCGTGGCATCTTCCTGGGCCGGCCGCAGGAGCTGCGCTGGTTCAACGAGGTCGACGGCGGCGCCTCGCAGATCTTCCCCGAGCGCTGGGCACGCTTCCTCGCCTTCATCCCCGAGCAGGAACGCAGCTCGATGCTGGACGCCTATTGGCGCCGCCTCACCAGCGACGACGAAGCCACCAGGCTCGCCGCGGCCAAGGCATGGAGCGCGTGGGAAGGCGGCAGCACCACCCTGCTGCACGACCCCGACGCCGGTGGCGATTTCGAGGACCCGCACAGGGCGGTCAGCCTGGCCGTGATGGAGGCGCACTACTTCCGCCACAACATCTTCCTCGAACCCGACCAGCTGCTGCGCGGCATCGGCCGCCTGCGCCACATCCCCACCACCATCGTGCACGGCCGCTACGACATCATCTGCCCGGTGAAGAGCGCCTGGGACCTCAGCCAGGCCTGGCCCGGCGCCAGCCTGCACGTGGTGCTGGCCGGCCACAGCGCCGCCGACCCGGCGATCGTGGACCAACTGGTGCAGGCAACGGACCGACTGGCGGACCGATACTGCTGAGGCATGGAACTGGAACTTAAGGGGCGGAGGTAATTAAACGGAGAAAACATCGGGCCGGCCCGCAGTCTGCCGGCCACGCGGCCGGCCAAGAACGAAGGGCGGCATTTGATTGCCTCCGCCCTCTTCCGGGGTAGCCGCCACGGCGGCAATGGCATACTGGGGTTTTCCGGCACGAGACTCCCCCATGCGCCTGTTGCCCGCCCTCGCCTTCGGCACGTTGCTGCTGCCGCTGGCGGCCTACGCCACCGACCCGAACTCGTACGCCCAACCCGAGCAGGTGCGGGTGACGCATCTGGACCTGGACCTGGCGATCGACTTCCCGCACCGGCAGCTCGACGGCCAGGCCACGCTGAAGCTGGACTGGAAGAACCCCAAGGCGCAGTCGCTGGTGCTGGACACGCGCGACCTGAAGATCGCCAGGGTCGAGGCGTTGGCGGCTGACGGCAAGGCCACGCCGCTGAAGTACGCGCTGGCGCCGCGCGACAAGGCGCTGGGCAGCAAGCTGACCATCGCCACGCCGAAGCATCCGGCGCAGGTGCGCATCGTCTACACCACCTCGCCCGAGGCGTCCGGCCTGCAGTGGCTGACCCCGGCGCAGACCGCCGACAAGAAACTGCCGTTCATGTTCTCGCAGTCGGAATCCATCCACGCGCGCTCGTGGGTGCCGCTGCAGGATTCGCCGGCGGTGCGCTTCACCTACGACGCCCGCGTCAAGGCGCCGAAGGACGTGCGCGTGGCGATGAGCGCGATCAACGACGCGAAGCATCCGCTGGACGGCGAATTCCGCTTCGACCAGCCGCACCCGATCCCGTCCTACCTGCTGGCGATCGCCGCGGGCGACCTGGCGGTGAAGGAGACCGGGCCGCGTTCGGCCGTCTATGCGGAGCCGTCGGTGGTGGACAAGGCCGCGCACGAATTCGAGGACACCGAGAAGCTGATCGCCGCCACCGAGCAGCTGTACGGCCCGTATGCGTGGGGCCGCTACGACATCCTGGTGCTGCCGCCGTCGTTCCCGTTCGGCGGCATGGAGAACCCGAACATGACGTTCGCCACGCCGACCGTGCTGGTCGGCGACAAGAGCCTGGTCTCGCTGGTCTCGCATGAGCTGGCGCACTCGTGGTCGGGCAACCTGGTGACCAGCGCCGCCTGGCGCGACATCTGGCTCAACGAGGGCTTCACCACCTACGTGCAGGGCCGCATCACCGAGGCGGTGTACGGCAAGGCGCTGGCCGACGAGGAGGCGCTGCTGTCCGCCCGCGCGCTGCAGAAGGGCATCGGCGCGATGGCCGCCAACGCGCAGAAGCTGGCGCCCGACCCGCGCGGCATCGGCGCCGACGATGCGCTGTCCGACGTGGCCTACGACAAGGGCTCGTGGTTCCTGCGCACGCTGGAGCAGCGCTTCGGCCGCGAGCCGTTCGACGCGTACCTGAAGGGCTACTTCCACCACTTCGCGTTTCATAGCATCACCACCGAACAGATGCTCGACTACATGAAGCCGAACCTGATCGAGAAGTACCCAGGCAAGATGAGCTGGGACGAGGTGAAGGCCTGGGTCTACGGCGAGGGCATCCCCAAGGATGCGCCTCTGCCCGACTCGCCGCGCTTCAACGCGATCGACCAGGAACGCAGCGATTTTCTCGCAGGCTCGCTGGCCGCCGGCAAACTCGACGCCAAGGGCTGGAACACGCAGGAGTGGATGTACTTCCTCGACCGCCTGCCCGATGTGGCACCGCTGGACAAGCTGCAGCAACTCGACGCCGCCTGGCACCTCACCGGCACGCCGAACGCGGAGATCGGCATGCGCTGGTACAGCCACGCGATTGCCGCCGGCGACAAGGCCGTGTGGAGCGCCGCCGCCGAGCACATGACCCGGATCGGCCGCATCTACCTGACCACGCCGCTGTACAAGGCGTTCGTGAAGACGCCGGAAGGCCTGGCCTACGCCGAGCAGGTCTACGCCAGGGCGAAGGCCGGCTACCACCCGCTGACCCAGCAGGTGGTCGAAGGCATCATCGCCAAGGCGAAGAAGGCGAAATAACCCACATGCTCCTCCCCCTGCTCAGCAGGGGGAGGTTGGAGGGGGTGAAGCTCTTGGCTCAGGATCAAGAGCACCCCACCCCGACCCTCCCCTGCGATGCAGGGGAGGGAGTATTCCCAGCCACGACCCATCCAGGAGGCCGCCATGCCGCCATCAACGAACAGCACCACCCCGCTCTGGAAACGCATGCTGTGGCGCCGGCTGAAATTCCTGGCGTGGCTGGCGGCGCTGCTGGCGATCGTGCTGGGCGGCAGCTACCTGTTCGCGCCGCAATGGCTGATGCAAGCGGATACTGCGCGCCAGGCGATGGCGGCGCACCTGGACAAGCAGGCGGTACAGGTCGGCGACACGCACTGGATCTACTACGAGGGCGGCCAGGGGCCGACCATCGTGCTGCTGCACGGCTTCGATGCCGACAAGAGCGTGTGGCTGCAGACGGCGAAGCGGCTCACGCCGCACTTCCACCTGATCATTCCCGACCTGCCCGGCTGGGGCGAATCCTCGCGCGACGCCGGCGCGAGCTACAACATCGACGCGCAGGCCGCGCGCCTCGACGGCTTCGTGCAGGCGCTGGGCCTGCAGCGCTTCGTGCTGGTCGGCCACTCGATGGGCGGCGCGGTCGCCGGGGTGTACGCCAGCGCACATCCCGAGCACGTGGCCGCACTGGCCCTGGTCGACGCGTTCGGCCTGAAGGGCAAGGTCAACGGGTTCGACCGCGACGCGCTGGCCGGCAGGAACCCGTTCGTGTTCGACGACCGCGCCGGCTTCGAACGCGCCATCGCGCTGGCCTTCGAGAAACCGCTCGACCTGCCCGGCCGTTTCGCCGACGTGTTCGTCGAGCGCAACCGGCGCGACCGCGCCTTCATCGAGCGCACCTTCGACGAGCTGCGCGTGCCGTCGCAATACCTCTCCGTGCAGAATCGGCTCGGCCAGCTCACCATGCCGGTGCTGGGCCTGTGGTGCCACGACGACCGCATCGTGGACATCTCCGCGCTGGACAGCCTGCGCAACGGCCTGACCGCCGCCAGCGCGATCAGCACCAGCACCATCAACGGCTGCAACCACATGCCGATGCTGGAAAAGCCCGAGCAGACCACGCAGATCCTCACCGGCTTCGCGCTGTCGCACTGAGCCCCGGCGCCGCCATCGTCGGTTGCTGAACGGTTCCGCCCCTCCCTAGCGCATCATTGTGAATTGCGTATGACAACATGGGAGAATGCCGTCGTGACGCCGTGGTCATGGCGTACCCATGCGCGTGAAGGCAGGACAGTGCAGCAAGCGATGAAACGGAATCCCTGGCGCATCTTCGTGGACGCGGTGATGCGGATGTCCGCTACCCGTGCCAACTACTGGTCCGAGCTGGGCGTGGACGGCGTGCTGTGCGTGCTGTTGCTGGTGCTGGGCTGGCAAAGGCATGCGGGCGGCCCGCTGACCGCGCTGCTGGCGATCGGCCTGGGCCTGTTCGCCTTCAGCTTCATCGAGTACTTCTTCCACCGCTGGATGTTCCACACGCGGGTCCCGCTGTTCGCGCAGGGCCACGACCAGCACCATGCGCGGCCGCTGGGCTACGACTCGCTGCCGTTCTTCCTGCCGCCGGCGGTGCTGTTGGCGCTGGCCGGCGTGTTCGTGCTGCTCATGCCGACCGGCTTTGCCCTGCTGCTGGCCGGCGCGATCACCTTCGGCTACATCGTCTACGGCCTGAGCCACTTCATCATCCACCACGTGCGCTTCCGGCAGCCGCTGCTGCGGCGCTGGGCCGCCGCCCACCATGTGCACCACTACCACCCCGAGAGCAACTTCGGGGTCACCACGCCGTTGTGGGACGTACTGCTGGGCACGCGCTACGTGCGGCAGCCCAGGAGCCGCTGAAACGGGTCGCCCGCGGGCATCAATCGGCCACGTCGGCGACCAGCCGGTCCAGCTCCGCCTTCAGGATCGCGCCGTGCTGGCGCAGCCAGTCGCGCTGCTCGCGCCAGTCCGGGAACAGGTTCCCGACCTGCGTCCAGAACCGCGGCGAGTGGTTGCGCACCTTGAGGTGGCACAGCTCGTGCGCCAGCACGTAGCGCAGCGCCGATGGCGGCGCCAGCGCCAGCGCGAGGTCGAGGTTGATGCGGTCGCGGGTGTCCAGGCTGCCCCACAGGCTCTTCATCGGGCGGATCCGCAGCGAGGTCGGCGCCAGCCCCAGCTGCGGCACGTAGCCGGCCAGCCAGCGCGAGACGTCGCGGCGGATCAGCGTTTCCAGGTGCGAGGCGAGCAGGCCGCGGGCGATCGGCAGCGCGCGGGTGTGCGGGCGCGGGATCACCAGGGTCAGCCCGGTCGCGTGCGGCTCGATCTTCGGATAGGCGCCCTCGGCCCAGTCCAGCTCGGCCAGCTCGCCGCGCAGCGGGAAATTGCACGGATAGCCCACGCGCAGCGGCGGCAACGGCTTCACGATCAGGTTCAGCTCGTCGAGCTTCTGCTCCAGCCAGCCGGCGTGGCTGCGCAGGAATGCACTGACCTGGGCCGGGTGGGTGCCGAGCGGATAGGTCACCCGCGCGCCCTGCGGCGTTACCGTGAGGCGCAGCCGGCGGGCACGCGGATGGGCGGTCTTCAGCACCCGGATGATGCTGCCGCCCACGGTTGCCAGTTCCAGCCAGTCGCCTTCCAGATGCTGCGCCATGATCCTGCCTGCTCTTGCCTGGGCCTATTCAGATCAGAGATGGGGAATCCGGCTGCCCGCAGGTCGCCGGACGCCCAGTATGGCGCGCCCGTGGACCGGGCGGTATGAATTTTTTCGTTCAGCCGTCGGCCGGACGGGGCAGGCCGAACCACTCCTCCAGCTTGCCCAGCAGCCGCTCCAGTTCCAGCGTCAGCAGGGCGAAACCGGCGTCCAGCTCGGCATGGGCGTCGGTCTGGCTGTCGCCCAGTTCGTCCATCACCACGTCGAGGAACTTCAGCTTGCGCACGATCAGGTCCTCGCCCAGCACGAAGCTGATCCGCTCATCGAACGTGAGACCGAGCATGAACACCTGCTTGCCGTTGCGCAGGTGCTCCTTGACCTCCTCGGCGTCCAGGTCCTGCCGGCGGCAGCGGGCGATCGCGCCGGTGGCGGTGGCCGGGTCGCGCAATTCGCACTCGTCGCCCAGGGTCAGCCCGGCCGGCAGGTTGCCGTTGGCCAGCCAGTCGGTCATCAGCACGCGCGGGCCCTCCTCCGGCGCCAGCGGCACCGCCGGGAAGCTGCCCAGCGCCTCGCGGACCTGGGTCAGCGCGTTCTCGGCCGATTTGCGGCTGGAGGTGTCCAGCACCAGCCAGCCGTGCTTCTTGTCGACATAAGCGGACATCCGCGAATTGCGCACGAAGGCGCGCGGCAGCAGTTCGGTGAGCAGGTCTTCCTTGATCCGCTTGCGCTCGCGGCCGCCGACCTTGCGGCCCTCTTCCTCGGCGATCTTCTGCACCTTGCGCTGCAATTCGTCGTTGATCACCGCGGCCGGCAGCAGCTTGTCCTCGCCGCCCACGGTCAGCAGGGTGCACTGCTTCACCGTGTGCGTGAGCGGCTCGCTCTCGCCGCGCCCGACCGGCGGCACGAAGCCCTTGGTGAACATTTCCAGCGGCCCGCACGGGCGCAGCCGGTGTTCGGCCAGCGCCTCGTCGAGGCGGTTCAGGTCATCGGCAACGGCGGGGGAAAAACGGAACAGCGTGAGGT
>NZ_LVJR01000105.1 GCF_001617365.1 Rhodanobacter sp. FW104-R8 | reverse complement strand
AAGGGCGGGCACGGCATCCGGACACCCTTTTGCCCAAGCGCGACTCGGGCAAAATCAGAATACAAGGGCGGGCACGGCCCGCCGGCTCTTCAATGCACCACGACCAAGAGCGGCGGGCCGTGCCCGCCCTACAAAGCTGAAGTGAGGGTGCGCTCCTACACGGGTTCCAGGCGGGGTTATTCGGGGTACTGGTCGTGGATCTTCACCTGGCTCCAGGTGGGTTGCTGCGGCCAGCTGGCGGGCGAGTCCTCCCAGGCTTCCTGGCGACCCCACGGGGTGGCGTCGAGCAGGCCGAAGGTGCTGATGGGCAACTCGATGCCGCGGCCGGTGGTGAACCAGGTCTGGAAGATCCCTCCGTCCGTGCGCAGGAACACCGACAGGCCGAACGGCGCGCCCTCGGCGCCGACGAAGTCGTCGTGGAAACTCGTGCCGTGGCAGGAATACCAGGGGAAGCTCCAGCCCAGCCGAGCCTTGACCGGCTCGATCTCGGCCACTCGGGCACGCGAGACCACCGCGAAGGCGACGCCGCGCGCATGCAGGTGCGCCAGGTTGCCGATCTGGTCGCAGTAGAACGAGCAGCCGGGGCAGACGTGGTCCGAATCCGGCGCCAGCATGTTGTGGTAGACGATCAGTTGCGGGCGGCCTTCGAACAGCTCGGCGAACGTGTGCGCGCCGGCGGGCGAGCCGAACGTGTAGCCATCGTCGACGCGCGTCATCGGCAGGCGTCGGCGGCGCGCGTTCAAGGCGTCCTGCGCACGGGTGAGCGCCTTTTCGTCGGCTAGCAGGGCGCGGCGTGCGGCCTGCCATTGTTCGCGCGTGACGATGGGTGGGTGGTTCATGGCGATTTCCTCGGGATGCATGGGATGGGGCGTTCAGTCGCCATCGGCTTCGGGTACAGGCGAGCAGGCACGATCTTCCGCAGTGATGTCCGGACAGGGTTGTCGAAGAAACGGTCCGGCCCGCGTCGCCCGGACGGCGTGCCGTTCTCGTCCGGCGCGGCCAGCACCCTCCAGCAGCAGGAGGAGAAGTGGGTGGCGCAGAGCCTGGGAGGCATCGTGGGTTGCCTTCGCGGGGGACTGTACCTGCGACGAATGGCGCGCCAGGGAATCGACATCCGTCGAGCCCGGGTGGGGCAATTTGCCTCACCCGTACTTGACCGGGATCAGGGTGGCGCCGGCCGGTACTGCCGAACATCGGTGCCAACGGCACCGCGGCGGTGCCCATGAAACGGGTAGTCTGATGGAATTCCATATCGCCCTGACCGACGCGTCCCCCGACCCCAGCGTGGTGCAAGACGCCCTGTTCGACGTCGACCCCACCGCGGTGGTCGATCTCGACATGAGCGGCCTGGTGCTGAGGGTATCCGCCTCGGCGACGACGGCGGACCTGGTCGAGGTCTTGCGGCAGGTCGGCTGGCCGGTGGCGCCGGAACAGGTGGTGCAGCTGCCGTCGATCTGCTGCGGCGGCTGCGGCGGCTGACGCGGCTGCCGATGCCGCTTTCTTGACCGGTGTCAGCGCTGGCTCCGGCGCGGGCCGATAGCTTGCTGCGGTCATCCCATGGGAGCGCGGTGCATGTCGTTCGATATCGTGATCATCGGTGCCGGCCCCGCCGGGCTGTGTTTCGCCCGTTCGCTGGCCGGCAGCGGCCTGCGCATCGCGCTGGTGGAACGGCAGGAGGAGGCGGCGCTGGTGGCGCCGGCGGACGACGGGCGCGAGATCGCGATCACCCACCATTCGCAGCGGCTGCTGCGCGAGCTGGGGCTGTGGGCGCGCCTGCGAGAAGACGAAATCGGCACCCTGCGCGACGCGATGGTGCTCGACGGCGAGGACCGCGACGGCCTGATGTTCCGCCACGGCGAGGCCGGCAAGCCGCAGCTGGGCTGGCTGCTGTCCAACCACGCGATCCGCCGCGCCGCGTATGCCGAGGTGGCGGGCCTGCCCGAGGTCGAACGCATCACCGGCGCGCGGGTGGGCGCGGTGCGCACCGGCAGCGATGGCGCGGAAGTCAGTCTGGACCGCGGCGGCACGTTGCACGCGCAGCTGGTGGTGGCGGCGGACAGCCGTTTCTCCGACACGCGCCGCGCCATGGGCATCGCTGCCGACATGCACGATTTCGGCAAGACCATGCTGGTGCTGCGCATGCGCCACGAGGTGCCGCACGAACAGGTGGCGTGGGAGTGGTTCGGTGTCGGCCAGACCCTGGCGTTGCTGCCGCTGCACGATGCGTACACCTCCTCGGTGGTGCTGACCCTGCCGCCGCCGGCGATGCGCGAACTGCTGGCGCTGGACGATGCGGTGCTGGAGGCGGTGCTGGCCGAACGCTTCCGGCAGCGCCTGGGCGCGATGAAGGTGGCCGGCCCGCGCTGCGCCTATCCGCTGGTGGGCGTGTATGCGAAGCGCTTCGTGGCCGAGCGCTTCGCGCTGATCGGCGATGCGGCGGTGGGCATGCATCCGGTCACCGCGCACGGCTTCAATTTCGGCCTGCTCGGGCAGGCCACGCTGGCGCGCGAATTGCGCGCGGCGGTGGACGCGGGGCGGCCGATCTGGAGCCCGGCGCTGCTGCAACGCTACGAACGCGAACACCGCCTGGCCACGCGGCCGCTGTATCTTGCCACGCGGATGCTGGCCGGCCTGTATACCGACGACCGCCGCCCGGCGCGGGTGGTGCGCAAGCTGGCGCTGGGCGCCGGTGCGCGGCTGGGGCCGTTCCGGCGGCTGGTGATGTCCGGTCTCACCGCCGATCGCGGCGGTGTCCCGGCGCCGCTGCGGTTGCTGCGGCGTTCGCAGCGGTCGGCGTAGCCGGAGCGGATTCGAGAGGTGTCGCGCACGCGGTGAGGTGAGGTTCCACCCCGGGCATGCGATAAGATCCGGGGATGAGCTTCTCCCCATCACCCGCCGTGAGAATCGGCCTCTCGATCGCCGTGGCGACCGGGCTGTACGGGGTGTCGTTCGGTGCGCTGGGCGTCGCCTCCGGGCTCGGCGTGTGGCAGACGGTGGCGCTGAGCGCGCTGATGTTCACCGGCGGCTCGCAGTTCGCCTTCATCGGCGTGGTGGCCGGCGGCGGCGCCGGCTCGGCCGCGTTCGGCGCGGCCACCCTGCTCGGCGTGCGCAACGCGGTCTACGGCATGCAGATGAACCGGATGCTCAGGCCGCACGGCTGGCGCCGGCTGCTCGCCGCCCAGGTCACCATCGACGAATCCGCCGCCACCGCCGCGGGCCAGCTCGATCCCGACGAACAGCGCCGCGGCTTCTGGACCGCCGGGCTGGGCGTGTTCGCGTTGTGGAACCTGTTCACCCTGGCCGGCGCGCTGCTCGGCGACGCGCTCGGCGATCCCCGGCGCTGGGGCCTGGACGGCGCGGCGGTGGCCGCGTTCCTCGGCCTGCTGTGGCCGCGCCTGCGCGCACGCGAACCGGTGGCGCTGGCCGTGGTCTGCGCGCTGGCCACCGTGCTGGCCTTGCCGCGGGTGCCGCCCGGCGTGCCGATCCTGCTCGCCGCGCTGGTCGCGGCGCTGTGGGGCTGGTTCAGCCGCGGGCCGGCGGACGAGGGACTGGAGCCGGACGTCGATCCGGCCGGCTACGACGGCGCCGCCGCGCCGCCGCGGGAGCACGATTGATGGCGCTGTGGGGATGGCTGCTGCTGGCCAGCGCGGCGGCGTATGCGATCAAGCTGGCCGGCTACCTGGTGCCGGCGCGCTGGCTGGAGAACGAGCACATGAGCCGCGTCGCCGGAACGCTGACGATCGGCCTGCTAGCGTCGCTGACCGCGATGAACACGTTCAGCGCCGGCGCGGCGCTGGCGCTCGACGCGCGGCTCGGCGCGCTGCTTGCCGCGGGTGTCGCGCTGTGGCTGCGCGCCCCGTTCCTGCTGGTGGTGGTGGTGGGCGCGCTGGCGGCGGCACTGCTGCGGCTGGCAGGCATCGGCTGAAGTTGTCCGTCAAGGGCCGGCCAGCCGTGAGGCGATGCGCACTTCGCCGGTGAGCACCTTGTGGATCGGGCACTTGTTGGCGATCTGCAGCAGGCGTTCGCGCTGCCCGTCGTCCAGTTCGCCCTGCAGGGTGATCACGCGGGTGATGTCGTTGCCCGACTCGGGCGTGCCGTCGGGGTTGAACTTGAGTTCGACGTCGACGTGGCGCAGCGGCCACTGCTTGCGCGCCGCGTACATCTGCAGCGTGATCGCGGTGCACGCGCCCAGTGCCGACAGCAGCAGCCGGTGCGGCGCGGGGCCGGTGTTGGCGCCGCCTTCCTCAAGCGGTTCGTCGGCGTGCCAGGTGTTGCCCTGGTCGTCGGTGAAATCGACCGCGTACGGCGCGTTGCCGGTGCTGGCGCGGACGGTGGCTATGCTCATGGCGGGTTCTCCTTCGGCGGGTTTCAGATCACGTCCCACATGTAGCCGTCGTGCGCGAGCACCGCGCCGGCCAGCTGCTCGATCGCCTCGTCCTCGTTGCGCTCCAGTCCGCGCACGTTGCGCGCCATGCGCCGGCGCGCCTGCTTGGCGAAGATCTCGGCGATGCTGGCCGCCTCGTCGGCAGCCGGGTGCGACTGCCTCGCCAGGCTGTCGGCGCGCGACAGCACGCACAGGCCGACGAACAGGTCGATCGCGATGTCGGCCAGCCGCTTCTGCGCGTGCTGCTGGTCGGCCGCCTTCTTGCCGTAGCGGCGCAGCAGTGCGTCGGAGGACTTGGACAGTTCCACCGTGTACTTCTCGTAGGTGGCGGCAACCTTGCGCAGCCGCGGCGACAATTCGTGCGCGATGCGGTCGATGCCGTAGCCGGTGGCCTCGCGCATGCGCCGGCCGGTGTAGCTGCCGAGCACGCCGAAGCCCTTGATCGGGTCGTTGAAGATGTCGCCCACCGCGGCCTTCAGTTCGCTGAGGCCCGCGCCCACACCCTTCAGGCCGGACAGCGCGATGTACAGGCGCAGGATCTCGTTGGTGCCCTCGAAGATCGACAGGATGCGCGTATCGCGGGTGATCTGTTCGTACGGGAACTCGCGCATGAAGCCGTTGCCGGCAGCGATCTGCAGCGCCTCGTAGGAGGCGCGCTGCACCGCCTCGCTGGCGAACACCTTGCTCATCGCCGCCTCGACCGAGTAGTCGCTGCCGCCGCTGTCGATCAGGTGCGCCACCATCCACACCGCGCTTTCGGCGGCGTAGCAGTCCACCGCCATCTGCGCGATCTTCTCGCGCACCAGGCCGAACTCGGCGATCGACTGGCCGAACTGTTTGCGCTCCTTCGCCTGCGCGCAGGCGAGCCGGATCAGCGTGCGCATGCCGCCCACCGCGCCGCCGCCCAGGCCGGTGCGGCCCGAGTTCAGGATACTCATCGCCACCTTGAAGCCCTTGCCGACCGGGCCGAGCACGTTCTCCGCCGGCACCCGCACGTCGGCGAACGCGACGGTGGTGGTGCTTGAGGCGCGGATGCCCATCTTGTCCTCGTGCGGGCCGTGGCTTACGCCGGGCCACTTCGCCTCGACCAGGAAGGCGGTGATCTTGCCTTCCGGTGTGTCGGTACGCGCGAACACGGTGTAGAAATCGGCGATGCCGCCGTTGGTGATCCAGATCTTCTCGCCGGAGAGCGTCCAGCTGCCGTCGCCGTTGCGCGTCGCCTTGGTGCGGATCGAGGCGGCATCGGAGCCGGCGCCGGATTCGGTGAGGCAGAACGCGGCGATCATCTCGCCGGTGGCAAGCCGTGGCAGGTAGCGTTGCTTCTGCGCGTCGGTGCCGAACAGCAAGAGGCCCTTCATGCCGATCGAGCTGTGCGCGCCGATGGTCAGCGAAACCGAGCTGTCGTGGCTGCTGGTCTGGCCCAACACGCGCGCATAGGCGCCGTTGGACAGCTCCATGCCGCCGAACGCCTCGGGGATGATCAGGCCGAACAGGCCCATCTCGCGCAGCGCCTGGATGAATTCGGCCGGCTGCTCGGCGTCGCGGTCGTACTGCTTCAGCTCGGCGCCCTTGCCGGCGAGGAACTGGTCGATCGCGTCGGTCATCGCGCCCAGCATCTCGCGGTCGCGGGCGCGGATCTCCGGGTAGGGGAACAGGTTCTCCTCCAGGATGTTGCCCAGGAACAGCTGTTTGGCGACGCTGTCGTCGCTGCGCAGCGCGGGCTGCTCGGGGCCGGCGGGTGATGGCGTGTTCACGTGCATTCTCCTGGGCGGGCAAAGGTCCATTCTGGCACTTCGACCGCCGCTGGACATGCCACGAATCGACGCAGCCTGCGCCGGCCGCCGCTTCGATTCATGCCGCGCCACTCCGCCTCCGGAGAAGGCCGGCAGGCGCAGCGGAACGGCTTGAAACCGATGCGGGGCGAACCCAAGTCGTGACATAGACTGGCTTGTATCGAGGGTTTGCGGACAAGTGCGCACTGGGCGCGCGGTGCCGGATTCCCGTCTTGCGGAGGTAGGGCCATGGCAACCGGTTGGGCCGGCGACGGCGCCGTGCAGGACCAGATCGACGCCACCGTCGACGACGCGGTGCAGCGGGCGCGCCAGCAGTTGCGCCAAGGCCCGGGCCTGGCGCATTGCGAGGAATGCGACGCGCCGATTCCCGAAGCGCGGCGCCAGGCCGTGCCCGGCGTGCGCCTGTGCGTGGCCTGCCAGGCAGCGCAGGATGCGGAGCAGCGCAGCGCCAGCCTGTACAACCGCCGCGGCAGCAAGGACAGCCAACTGCGCTGATGCCCGTTCAAGGAGCGTGGTGGGGCCTCGTCACCGGGTGATGGAGATGCGACGCTCACCTAGTGTCCTGCCGCTTGCTTCCCATGCCCGCACTCGGTACTTGCCCGGCCGCAAATAAAGCGCAGCCTGCGCGTGCATGTCCAACAGGGTGTAGCGGTCGGCCGGTGTGGCGTCGTCCGGTTCGTTTGTCAGCCGTGCCTCGATCACGCAGGGACGCGCCCGGGCGCACAGGGCGGTGTCGATGGGCCATGCGTGGCGATCGCGGCGCAGCCAGTTGGGGCGTGGGGCGTCAGTGGTCGATGGCAGGATCACGCTGATGTCATAACGCTGCGGATGGGCGCTCCATGGTTTGCCGTCGCCGCGGCCCAGCAGAACCATGGCCTTGGTCGGATGGAATGCCGCGATCAATTGCCGGTAATTTCGCGGTTAGCGCACAGGGTCGACCCCACGGAACCGGATCTGGTCGATGGACAGGGGATCGAAGCCGCTCAACCGCTTGAGTTCCATCGCCATCGGTCTGACATCGTCCCCCAGCCCGCCGGGTGCCTTGTCGATGTGTGCGTAGCCCGCATGCACGAACAGGCGCGCCGCCGGATCGGCCACGAACACGCGGCGGTACAGGTTATTGGCCTGGCCGGTTTCCCGGACCTGTTGCGCCTTGTCGAAGGACTCGTACGGCACGATCACGAAGCCGAGCCGGATCGCTTCCCGCACGATCTCGCCGTACAGCGGTTCGCGCATGTATTCGCTGCCGCTCACCGTCAGTGGATAACCGCGGCGGGTCAGGCCGGTATCTTTTTCGTCGAGCGCCTCGGCCGCGAAATGGGTGAAACCCAGCGCGCGCAGGCGCGGCAGCAACGCCAGCGTGAGCAGACGGGTGTGCGGATCGTGATGGGCCTCGTTGACCATCACGATGCGACGGTTCGCGGCAAGCCCGACGATGGCATCCACGGCGTTGATTCCCCGCCAGTGCGACGGGGTCGGCATGATCAGGTCGGCAGGGGCCGTATTGGTGAACGGGAAGTCGCTGACGGCAGCCCGGTACAGACCGAGGTTGGCGTCGGCGAAGGCGAGGAATTGGCGCGCCTGCATCTGGTCGTCGACTGAAAGTTGCGGCATCAGGCGATGCAGGTACTGGTAGCGCGCCAGGTCGTTGGGCAGCGGCCGGAGTTCATTGAAGAAGTTGTGTGTCACCGGCTGCGCCGCCTCGGTGGCGATTGCCGTGGGCGCAAGCATCGAGGACAGGCAGAGCAGGGCGGCTGCGAATCGTGTCGGCATGGGTTGGATCACGCGGGCAGGTCCCCATGAAACTACATGCGCAGTTCCGAAGGTGGAAGCCTCACCGTAGTGTCCACCTCGTCCCGCCATCGGACGGCGTGGTTAGCCCGCCGGCTCGCCACTTGCCACGGGCAATTGCCGCCGCTGGCGCGAAAGCTGGTGTTCGCGATGGGCGATGTACAGGCTGGCGCCGATGATGATGGCCGCGCCCGCCGCGGTGTAGCGGTCCACGCCTTCGCCGAAGATCCACCACGCCAGCACCGCCACGATCAGCAGCTGCAGGTAGCTGAATGGGGCCAGCAGCGAGGCGTCGGCCAGGCGCAGCGCGCGGGTCCAGCAGTAGTGCCCGCCGGTGCCGAGCGCGCCGGAGAGCACCAGCCACGGCCAGATATTGGCGTGCGGCCACTGCCACACGGCCAGCGCGGCGGGCAGCGACAGCGGCACCCACAGCGGCACCCACAGCAGGGTGGTCAGCAGCACGATGCGGTCGGCCGGCTCGCTGCCGGTCAGCGACTTGATGCTGATCGTCACCGCGCCGGTCAGCGCCGCCGCCAGCAGGGCGACCAGGCTGCCGGCGGCGAATGCGTCGCTGCCGGGGCGCACGATCACCAGCACGCCGATGAAGCCGGCGACCACCGCGCTCCAGCGGCGCAGGCGCACCACCTCGCCGAGGAACAGCACCGCGCCGATGGTGACGAACAGCGGCGAGGAGTACGACAGCGCCACCGCCTCGGCCAGCGGCAGGTTCACGATCGCCCAGAAGCCGGCCAGCATGCCGCCCATGCCCAGCACGCAGCGCATCACGTAGAAGCCGAAGCGCGGCGTGTGCAGCAGCTGCCAGCCGTGCACGTGCAGCAGCGGCAGCGCGAACAGCGCGCCGAACGTGCTGCGGAAGAAGGTGATCTGGAACGGGTGCAACTGGGCGGAGGCGAAGCGGATCGTCACCGCCATCAGCGCAAAGAAACCGGCGCTGCCCAGCATCAGCAGCACCGCGCGCAGCGGCAGCGGCGTGGAAGCGGGCGGCGATGCGGAGGTCGGGTCCAGGGCCTTGCCGGGGAAACTTGGGGAGGCGCGCATGGTACCCCACTTGCGCCGCGGCTTTCGCGCCGCGTGCGGCGTGCGTACGCTGCCGCCGCCGAACCTCAATGCACGGGCGGCGTCGCGGTGCCGATTGCGCCGTTCGACCATGCCTGCAGCCGCTCGCGCACGGCCGGTTCCAGGCTCTTCAGGCCCCAGCGGCGGCCTTCAGCGACGGCCGCCTTGGCCGGCTGGCCGCCGACCAGCGCGGCGCGCAGCGCGATCATCGCACCCACCCGGTTGCCGCTGGCGCAATGCACCAGGGTCGGCCGCTCGCCGGCATCGCGCAGCAGCCGATCGAACTGCGTGACGTTGGCGCGGGTGAGGTCGGCGGCGCCGCGAATCGGCAGGTTGCGGTAGCCGATGCCGGCCGCACGCACGGCGGCGCCCTCGTCGAAACCCGCCTTCTCGCTGTCCGTGCTGAGGTCGATCACCTGCCGGATGCGGGCATGCCGCAACGTGGCGATGTCGCTCGCCTGCAGGCGTCCGGAGGCGACCCGGTGCGGCGCCGGGAATGCCACGTGGGACAGTCCGGCGAGGGTGGTCTCGGCCGGTGTCGCGGCGAGCGCAACGCCGGCGGCGAGCACGAGGGCGAGCGACAGCAGCAGCGAGCGGAACATTCCGGATGCCTCCAGCCGATGGAAGCGACACGATACCCGAAGCGGGCCGGACGCCGCGCCGGTGTCTCAGGCGGTCGCCGACTCGACGAAGGTGACCATGTTGCCGTCCGGGTCGCATACCGGAGCGAAACGCAGGTAATGGGTCGCCAGCTGCGGTACGGGCACGTCGATCTGCCGGCCCTGCAGATCCTGCAGGATGCCGTCGAGGTCATCGACGATGATGCCCAGCGAGGCGACGCCCCTTTGCCGGCCCGACTCGGCCAGCCCGTCCCGCGAACGTATGCGGACCCGGGTGCAGTCGGCGAGCTGCCATTCCGCGCAGTCGGCGCCCGGGGTGTTGTCGGGCACGCGCCCGAACAGGCGGGCATACCAGGCGCTGGAGGCTGCGAAGTCGCTCGCGGCAACCGTGGCGAGAACCTGGTGGGCATTCATGTCGAGTCTCCGCAATGGCTCGTCGTGTTTATAGCCGCCGACCGATGTCGGTCGTGTGAAGGGTGGCTGGCCCGTATAATTCCGTCCTGCTTGAACGATCGCCAGGATCTGCCGATGTCCGATTTCCCCGCTTGCCCGTCGTGCGCGATGGAGAACACCTATGCCGACGGCGACAGCTGGATCTGCGCCGACTGCGGCCATGAATGGCCGGTGGCGGGTGCCGCGGACGAGGCCGATGCCGCGGTGGTGGTGCGCGACGTCAACGGCAACGTGCTCGGCAGCGGCGACACGGTGACGGTGATCAAGGACCTGAAGGTGAAGGGCTCGTCGATCCCGCTCAAGCAGGGCACGGTGATCCGCAACATCCGCCTGGTCGACGGCGACGCCGAGCACATCGAGGGCAACTCGGACAGGATCAAGGGCCTGGTGCTGAAGACCTGCTACCTGCGCAAGGCCTGACGGCGCCGGCTAGGGCACCTCCTCGCTCATCAGCGCGCAGTTGCCGCCCCGCCGCTTGGCGGCATACATCGTGTCGTCGGCGCGCCGCAGCAGCGTGCGATCGTCCTCGCCGTGCTCGGGGTAGATGGCCATGCCGATGCTCGCCGACATCCGCACGTGCCGGCCGCCCAGCTCGAACGGCTGCGCCAGCGCGGCGAGGATGTCGGCGGCGATCGCGGCGGCATGTCCGGGCCGGCCGATGCCGGGCAGCAGCACCACGAACTCGTCGCCGCCGATGCGGCCGACCGTGTCCGACTCGCGCACGCACCGGCGGATGCGCGCGACGGCTTCGCAAAGCAGCAGGTCGCCGATGTCGTGGCCGTAGCTGTCGTTGACCGACTTGAACCGGTCCAGGTCCAGGTACAGCACGGCCGGCCGCTGGCCGTCGCGACGTGCCTCCGCCAGCGCGGCGCACAGGCGGTCGTGGAACAGTTCGCGGTTGGGCAGGGCGGTGAGCTGGTCGTGCCGTGCGAGGTAGTGCAGCCGCGTTTCGGTCTGCTTGCGCTCGATCGCCGCGGCGACCTGGGTGGAGACGAACTGCAGCAGCGCCTTGTCCTGCTCGGTGTAGCGCACCTCGCCGGAGTAGCTTTGCACCACCAGCGCGCCGATCACGCCGTGCTGGCCGGCGAGCGGCACGCCCAGCCAGTCCAGCAGATCGCGGCCGGCGGGCGGCCGGGCCGGTTCGGCCGATGCCCGCGTATCGGGTGTCAGCAGCAGGGCCTGGCCGCTGCGGATCACCTCGCCGCTGAGCGTGCCCGAGTCCAGCCGGCATGGCGCAGGCGCCTGGTCGCACTGATCGACGAAATAGGGGAAGCTCAGCTCGTCCTTCTTCGCGTCATACAGCGCCACGAAGAAGTTGTTCGCCGGCAGCAGCTTGCCGACGATCTGGTGGATGTGCCGGAACAGCGTCATCAGATCCGCCGCCGAGTGTGCCGCTTCGGAGATCGCATGCAGCGCTACCTGCATCTGTTCGGCGCGCTTGAACTCGGTGATGTCGTGCGCCACCGCGATGCGCACCCCATCCGCCTCCGACCAGCGCGCCGACCACATGATGTGGATCACCCGCCCGTCCTTGCGCACGTAGCGGTTCTGGAAATGCGGCTTGGGCTGGCCGGCCATGATCTCGTTCGCCGCCTGCAGGGTGCGTTCGCGATCGTCGGGATGTACCAGTTCGATCATCGGCCGGCCGATGATCTCTTCCGGCGCATAGCCGAAGATGCGTTCGAACGCGGCGCTGACGAACACGTAGCGTCCCTCGGCATCCACCACGCAGACCGCGTCGAGCAGGAGATCCATCACGTGGCCGATGGGAGGGGCGCCGCCGGATGGGGGCGGGAAAAGCGGTTGGTTCATTCGTGCCCGGGCAGCAATTGGGATGGCGGCGGTACCGGCTGCAGCCTATCCCGATTCCACGCGGAAAATGTCTACGCAGCCGCCCCCGCGGTCAATCCAGCGGGGCTGTGACGATGAGCCGGTCGACCGGGTAGCCGCGCTGGCGTGCGCGTTCCTTGAGGGCGGCAAACAGCCCGTGGTCGAGCGCGGGTCGGCGCGAGAGTATCCACAGGTGCCGGCGGCCGGGACTGCCTACCACCGCCCACTGGTAGTTCGCGTCCACCTCGATCACCCAGTAGTCGGCCCACGCCGCCGGCAGCCAGGTGAGCCAGGCCGGCACGAAGCGCACTTCCAGCGCGGCCGGCTGGCGGCCCTTGATCCGCGCCACGCCGTCGACCGCCATCACGCCCTTGTCGGTGCGGCAGGTATTGTGGATACCGACGGTGCCGTCGGGGTTCGGCGTGTAGGTGGCGGTGACGGCGTCCAGGCACCTGCGTTCGAAGTACATCGGCAGGTGCGCGATCTCGTGCCATCTGCCGCTGTAGCGGGCCAGGTCGAGCGTGGCTACCGGACGGTTGGGCAAGGTGGCCGCGAGCAGCGGCAAGGCGGCCAGCCACATGGCGATCGTCGGCACTGGGCGGAACATGCGGCTCTCCCGGTTGCCGGCGCAGCATGCCGGCGCGCGCGTGGGCGGCTGGTGAACGCCGGGCGCGGCCCGCGCTCAGCGGTAGCGTGCTTCCTGCAGGTCGATCTCGCGCACCAGCCGGCGCGAGACCTCGTCGGAGATGCGGTGGTGGCGCGCCAGTTCGAAGATCGCCTCGCGCTGGCCCTGCAGCGCGGCCAGGCGCAGTTCGCGTTCGGCCAGGTCGGCCTTGCGCAGCTGCCGCGCCTCGTCCTCGCCGGAGGCGTCCTCGTCCAGCCAGTGCTGGTACAGCGCGATCACCCGGGTGGCCGCGCTGGCGTAGGTATCGACGTCGCCGGCCGGGGCCTCGTCCAGCAACCCGCGCCGGGCCTTCTCCACGGCGGCGATCGCGGCCGTGGCGGCGGTGCGGCGCGCCAGGTTTTCCTCCCGCTGCGCGGCCGGCTCCGGCGGCAGTTGCAGGCCTTTCAGCAGCGGCGGCAGGCCGATGCTGGCGGCCAGCAGCGACAGCAGGATCACCGCGGCGGCGAGGAACACCGCCAGCTCGCGCGCGGGGAAAGGCGTGCCGCCGGGCAGCAGCAACGGCAGCGTCATCACGCCGGCCAGGGTGATCGCGCCGCGCACGCCGGCCAGCGACGTAGCCAGCAGCAGTCGCCAGTGCGGCCGGGCCGCCTGGGTGCCGCGATGATGCGCCTTCAGCACGTTGAGCCGCAGCGAGACCCAGACCCAGGCCAGGCGCAGCAGCGCCAGGCCGATGTTGATCGCCAGCGCATACACCAGCAGCCACCACGGGTTGCGATGGCCGCTCTGCGCCACCGACGCCATCGCGCCCTGCAGGCTGGCGGGCAGCTGTTCGCCCAGCAGCACGAACATGATGCCGTTCAGGGCGAACTGCACGGTGTTCCATACCGCCGCGCGCTGCACCCGCGTGGTGGCCAGCAGGCGGCCGCTGAGTTCGACATAGCTCATGGTGATGCCCGCCGCGACCGCGGCGAGGATGCCCGAGGCGGCGACCTGCTCGGCCAGCAGGTAGGCGCCGAACGGGATCAGCAGGCTGATCAGGATCGGCGAACCCGCCTCCTGGCCGAAGTGCCGCGACAGCCAGCGCTGCGCGAAGCTTACCGCCACGGTGAACAGCACGCCCATGCCGAGCCCGGCCAGCGCCACCCACAGGAAGGTCAACGATGCGGACAGCAGCGAGAAGCCGCCGGTCATCGCCGCCGCCACGGCGAAGCGGAAGCAGACCAGGCCGGTCGCGTCGTTGAGCAGCGACTCGCCCTCGAGGATGTGCATCAGCCGCTTCGGGATCGGCACGCGCGCGCTGATCGACGACACCGCCACCGGGTCGGTCGGCGACACGATCGCCGCCAGTGCGAACGCCACCGCCAGCGGCATCGCCGGGATCAGCCAGTGGATCAGGAAGCCGGCGCCGACCACGGTGAACACCACCAGCCCCAGCGCCAGCGCCACGATCGCGCCGCGGTCGCGCAACAGGCCGTCCTTGGGGATGCGCCAGCCGTCAAGGAACAGCAGCGGCGGCAGGAACAGCAGGAAGAAGACGTCCGGGTCCAGCGCCACGCCATGCCGGAACACGCCGGCGATCACTGCGCCCAGCCCGATCTGCACCAGCGGCAGCGGCAGCGAGAACGGCAGCAGCCGCACCAGGTAGCCGCTGCCCACCACGGCAAGCAACATGGCCAGGGTGACTTCGATCGAGTTCATGGGGGGAGGTCCAGGGCGCGTTTTCGACCTTAGCAACACGGTTGCCGTTCCGTCGAGTGGCGGCGCGGCGACATGCGAAAGGCAACATGGCATACCATCGACGCTCTTCGCGGCCGATCCGTTCCCCAGGAGATCGCATGCAGCCGATCATCACCGTCAGGCAGCTCGGCAAGACCTACGCTTCGGGTTTCCATGCGCTCAGGCAAATCGACCTGGAGATCCGCCGGGGCGAGATCTTCGCCCTGCTGGGCCCGAACGGTGCCGGCAAGACCACCCTGATCAGCATCATCTGCGGCATCGTCAACCCCAGCGAGGGTACGGTGCTGGCCGACGGCCACGACGTGGTGCGCGACTACCGCGCGGCGCGCGCGAAGATCGGCCTGGTGCCGCAGGAGCTGACCACCGACGCGTTCGAGACGGTGTGGAACACGGTGAGCTTCAGCCGCGGCTTGTTCGGTCGCGCCGCCAACCCGGCGCATGTCGAGAAGGTGCTGCGGGACCTCTCGCTGTGGGACAAGCGCCACAACAAGCTGATCACCCTGTCCGGCGGCATGAAGCGGCGCGTGATGATTGCCAAGGCGCTGTCGCACGAGCCGCAGATCCTGTTCCTCGACGAGCCCACCGCCGGCGTCGACGTGGAGCTGCGCCGCGACATGTGGGCGATGGTGCGCGCGCTGCGCGCCACCGGCGTCACCATCATCCTCACCACCCACTACATCGAGGAGGCCGAGGAGATGGCCGACCGCATCGGGGTGATCCACAAGGGCGAGCTGATCCTGGTCGAGGACAAGGCCGAGCTGATGAACAAGCTCGGCCGCAAGCAGCTGACCCTGCACCTGCAGAGTCCGCTGGAAAGCATTCCCGCCGCGCTGGCCGGCTACCCGCTGAAACTGTCGGCCGATGGACAGCAGCTGGTCTACACCTTCGACGCGCAGGGCGAGCACACCGGCATCGACGTGTTGCTGCGCCGGCTCGGCGAGGCGGGCATCGACTTCAAGGACCTGCAGACCCGCCAGAGTTCGCTGGAGGACATCTTCGTCAGCCTGGTGAGGGAACGCGCATGAACATCTACGCGATCCGCGCGATCTACCGCTTCGAGATGGCACGCACCTGGCGCACCCTGCTGCAGAGCATCGTCTCGCCGGTGATCTCCACCTCGCTGTACTTCGTGGTGTTCGGCGCGGCGATCGGCTCGCACATGAACGGGATCGACGGGGTCAGCTACGGCGCCTTCATCGTGCCGGGGCTGATCATGCTGTCGCTGTTGACGCAGAGCATCTCCAACGCCTCGTTCGGCATCTACTTCCCGAAATTCGTGGGCACGATCTACGAGATCCTCTCGGCGCCGGTGTCGCCGTTCGAGATCGTCGCCGGCTACGTCGGCGCGGCGGCGAGCAAGTCGATCATCCTGGGCCTGATCATCCTGGCCACCGCGCGGCTGTTCGTGCCGTTCCAGATCGAGCATCCGCTGTGGATGCTGGCGTTCCTGCTGCTCACCGCGGTCACCTTCAGCCTGTTCGGCTTCATCATCGGCATCTGGGCGGACAACTTCGAGAAGCTGCAGCTGGTGCCGCTGCTGGTGGTGACGCCGCTGACCTTCCTCGGCGGCAGCTTCTACTCGATCCGCATGCTGCCGCCGTTCTGGCAGAAGGTCACCCTGTTCAACCCGGTGGTCTACCTGATCAGCGGCTTCCGCTGGAGCTTCTACGGCGTGTCCGACGTCGGCGTGGGCGTCAGCGTGGGGATGACCGCGGTGTTCCTCGCGATCTGCCTTGCCGTGGTGCGGTGGATCTTCCGCAGCGGATACCGGTTGAAGGCCTGAGCGGGTAGGGATGCCCTGATCTATCCAGCGCAGGCGTCACCGGCCCTGTCTGTTCGCAGATTCATGGTGCGCTGACGAAGGCAGGCGTCCGCCTGTCGAGGGGGCGCGCCGCGGAGATGCGGACAGACAGGGCCGGCCCCATAGCTTGAAACACAATGATGGGGTGATATCCAGAAGGCCCGCAGGCGGCAGCGCGCGGCTTGCCAAGGCGG
Organism: Rhodanobacter sp. FW104-R8; assembly: GCF_001617365.1. Taxonomy (GTDB): domain Bacteria; phylum Pseudomonadota; class Gammaproteobacteria; order Xanthomonadales; family Rhodanobacteraceae; genus Rhodanobacter. The sequence continues at coordinate 11,328 of NZ_LVJR01000105.1, read as the reverse complement.
CCAGCCTTGCCTGCGCCACGCACTGCCGCCTGCGAACTTTCCGGATATCATGCCGCCTGCGCTGGATAGATCAGGGCATCCCTAGGTCAGCGCGGTATGCGCGTGGAACGGCAGCGGCGTGGCGCCGGTGCGCGCCACCGCCGGTTCGGCCGCGTCGAGCCGCTCCCTGCTGGCGTCGATCACCACCAGGATGCGTCCTGCCGCGATCTCGTCCCTGAACTTGCGGCTGACCGCATCCGGCACTTCGAAGCCGACGATCTCGCCGATGCAGGTGCCGAACGCCGCGCCGGCGATGGTCATCGCCGCGGCGCCGGCCAGCGTTACGCCCAGCGGCGGCACGGCGACCGCGATCAGCCCCAGCAGCAGGCCGGTGCCGCCGCCGCAGACGCCGCCGCGCACGGCGGCAGGATAGAAATCGTTGCGCCCCAGCATCAGGTGGTCGGGAATCCTTTCCAGCTCGATGTCCTCGCGGGCCACCAGCGAGATGTCGCGGTCGTCGATGCCGGCGGCCCGCGCCGCCGCCATGGCGGTGCGCGCGGCGGTCAGGTCGGGGGTGCTGAAGACGCATCGGGTTTTCATGGCGCGGCCCTCCATCCGGCGTGGCGCCCGCCGTGCGGCCGGTGCCGGTCGGCCCGAGGCCGCGCGGGTCGGGCGGAATTGCACGCCCCATGCTTTAGTCGCCGCGACGTTGCCGGCGCGTGACCGGGTTGTTATCGCCGGAGCGAGGCGAATCGCCGCGTGGATCGCGGCGGCGGTGGCGTCGCACCTGCTACGGTGGCGCGAAGGGGCCGCGGCGCGCGGAACGAATCGCGCGCAGGCGAGTCCATCACGGGTATTCGACGCGCATCGGGAGTGGACCGTGGGCAAGCAGACGGCGACAGGCAGCTGGATCGTGGCGATCATCGTGGTGGCGGCCCTGGTGGCCGCGGGGGTGTATCTGGCGCGCAAGGCCATGCAGGCCGCCGCGCCGTCGCCCGCCGCGCCGGCAGCGTCGGCCTCGGCTTCGTCGCCCGCGCCGGCGACCTCGGCGATCCGCCATCCGATCGGACAGGCCGTGCCGGCCGCGGCCTCGACCGCCGCCTTGCCCGCGCTGGACGACAGCGACGCCAGCGTGGCCGCGGCGCTGATCGCGCTGGCCGGCGGCAGCGACCTCTCCTCGCTGCTGGTAGGCCGGCAGCTGGTCACGCACATCGTCACCACCGTCGACGCGCTGCCGCGCCACGACGGGCTGGGCCAGTTCACCCTGCCGGTGCAGCCGCCGAAGGGCGCGTTCGCGGTCGACCAGGCCGGCGGCGCCAGCGTGCTCGGTGCCGCCAACGCGGCGCGTCACGCGCCGTACATGCGGGTGGTGGATGCGGTCGATCCGCAGGCGCTGGTGGCCTGGTACGTTCACGCCTATCCGCTGTTCCAGCAGGCCTACCGGCAGCTGGGCTACCCCAGGGGCTATTTCAACGACCGCCTGATCGTGGCGATCGACGACATGCTGGCCGCGCCGGAGCCAGCCGAGCCGCCGGCGCTGCGGCGCTCGGACGTGTACTACGTGTACGCTGATCCTGCGCTGGAATCGCTGTCGACGGGGCAGAAGCTGCTGCTGCGCAGCGGCCCCGCCGACGAGGCGCGGATCAAGGCCCGGCTGCGCGCGATCCGCGACCTGCTGATCGGGCAGGCGCTGCCCGGCACGTCGACGCACTGAGGGGCGGGCGGCCCACGCTTGGGCCGCGCACGCCATGCGGGCAGCCGATGACGATGGAATCGAACATGCCCGACCCACCCCAGGCCGACCTGTTCGGCAGCACCGGGGCCGAAGCGGCCCGGCTGCACCGGCTGTTCTTCGCCCTGCTGCCGGATGCGGCGACGCGCGCACGGCTGGCGCAGGTGGCGGCCGCGCTCAAGGCCAGCCATCCCGGCCTGTACGCACGCTGGGTGAACCCGGCGCGTTACCACGCCACGCTGCATTTCCTCGGCGACCATGCGCTGCTGCGGCAGGACGTGGTCACCGCTGCCGTGGCCGCCGCAGGCAAGCTGCGCATGGCGCCGTTCGAGTGGGTGCTGCGCGAGGCGGCCAGTTTCCATGGCCGACAACCGCCGTGCGTCCTGCGCAGTCCGAGTGTGCCCGGGCCGCTGCAACAGCTATGGCAGGATCTGCGCCAAGCGCTGGTGTTGGCCGGGCAGGGCCGCCATGTCGCACGCCACTTCACGCCGCATGTCACGGTCGCCTACAGCCATGGCGTGTTGCTGGATGCCACCCCGGTCGAACCCGTGGCATGGCAGGTCGAACGGCTCGCGCTGGTCCACAGCGTGGTCGGCCAGGCGGACTACCAGGTGCTGGCGGAATGGCCGCTGCAGGCGGTGGCGTAGGGCGCTCTCAGGCGTAGGGCGTCCCGTCCTTGTGCGAGTAGTGATCGGCGCCGGGTTCCAGGCGCAGGTCGATGTCGGAGTAATGGCAGGTGTCGTCGTCGCGGCGGGTGCCGATGTCGAGATAGACGGCTGTTGCTTCGCCGCGGTTGATCAGGTGGTGGCCGTCGGGGAGGTTTTTCGGGAAGGCCGCGGCATCGCCGGCGCACAGCAACTGCTCGCCGGCTCCGGTGACCAGGGTCAGTTCGCCGGTCAGCACGTAGACGAATTCCTCCTCGTGGCTGTGCCAGTGGCGTTGGCTCGACCACGCACCGGGCGGCAGATGCACCAGGTTGACGCCGAAATCGGTCAGCCCGCCGGCACGGCCCAGCGCCTGCCGGATGCGCCCGCTGACGGGCTTCCCGTAAGGCGCCGGATAGTCCGAGCCCTGGCGTTCGGGGACCTTGGCGACATCGATTTTCGGCATGGATTTGTTCCTCGCGGCGGCCGGGCTTCATCCGATGGGGCATTGTGCCTCCGCGGGCCGTCGCCGCGTTGCTCCGCCCGCTGATCGGTTTTTGAACGCCGGCCGCGTTACAGTGGCGGCATCGTCGCTGATGTCTTGCGGAGGTCGGTGGGATGAGGCGTTGGCTGTGGTTGGCCTGGATGGCGGCTCTTTGCACGTTGCCGATGCAGGCGGTGCTTGCCGCCGAACCGGTGGCTGCTGACCGCACGGCAGCCCCTGGCATGGTGGCGCAGATCGCGCTGGACGGCCCGATCGGCCCGGCCGCCGCCGAGTACTTCGACGACGCATCGAAACGCGCCGTGGCCGATGGTGCGGTGGCGATCGTGCTGCGGCTGGACACGCCCGGCGGGCTGTCCGACTCGATGCGGCAGATCATCACCAGCATGCTGGCCTGCGAGGTGCCGGTGCTGGTGTACGTCGCCCCGGGCGGCGCACGGGCGGCTTCGGCTGGAACGTACATCCTGTATGCCGGGCAGGTCGCCGCGATGGCGCCGGCCACGCACCTGGGCGCGGCCACGCCGGTGCAGCTGGGCGGCGCCACACCGATGCCGCTGCCGAAGACCGGCGAGCAGCCGGCGCCGGCGGGTTCCGCCGCGAAAGACGAGGCGGCAGCAGGCGACGACGCCGAGTCGCACAAGGTCATGAACGATGCGATCGCCTATATCCGTTCGCTGGCGCAGTTGCGCGGGCGCAACGCGCAGTGGGCCGAACAGGCGGTGCGCGGCGCGGCCACGCTGACCGCCAGCGAGGCCGCGCAGCAGCATGTGATCGACTTCGTGGCGGCGGACGTGGCCGACCTGCTGGCCAGGGCGGACGGGCGCAAGGTGCAGGTACGCGATCGCGACGTCACGCTGCGGCTCAAGGGTGTGTCCGTGCACGAGTATGCGCCCGGTGCGCGCACGCGCTTCCTGGCGATCATCACCAATCCCACCATCGCCTATCTGTTGCTGCTGGCCGGCATCTTCGGCTTGCTGCTGGAAGCGATGCATCCCGGCGCGATGCTGCCGGGCATCGCCGGCGGCATCTGCCTGCTGGTGGGCCTGTACGCGCTGCAGCTGCTGCCGGTGAACTACGCCGGACTGGCCTTGATGGCGCTGGGCGTCGGCTTGCTGGTGGCCGAGGCGGTCAATCCCAGCGTGGGTGCGTTTGGTGCCGGCGGACTGGTGTCGTTCGTGGTGGGCTCGGTGATGCTGATGAATACGGGCGTGCCCGGCTATGCCGTCAATCTCGGCGTCATCGCCGGCATTGCGTTATGTGCAGCGGGGTTGCTGGCCTTGATCGTGTGGCTGGTGTTCCGTTCGCGCCGTGCCCATCAGGTGACCGGCGATGCGGCGATGCTGATGGACACCGGCGAACTGCTGGAGCCGGTGAGCGCCGGCGGCGAGGCCTGGATGATAGTGCGCGGCGAGCGCTGGCGAGCGCGCTGCGATACCGCGCTACCCGCCGGAACGTCGGTGCGGATCGTGCGTCGGCAGGGACTGCTGCTGTGGGTCGAGCCGCTGTGATTTTGTAGGGCGGGCATTGCCCGCCGGCTTCTGCTTCCCGCGGTGATCCGAGGAGGCGGAGCGAGAGCGGCGGGCAGTGCCCGCCCTGCTTTCGGATGTTCGGGTTGGTGACGTGGTGGAGTGGAGCGGCGAAGGCGGCTTCAAAATTCGGTTCACGGGAGAGTGTCATGTTCGGATTCGTCGGTGTACTGATCATTCTCGGCGCGTTGCTGCTGTTCTCCGCAGTGAAGATCCTGCCGGAGTACCAGCGCGGGGTGATCCTGACCCTGGGCCGCTACACCGGCACCAAGGGGCCCGGGCTGGTGCTGCTGGTGCCGTTCGTGCAGCGGATGATCCGCGTCGACCTGCGCGTGACCGTGATGGACGTGCCGCCGCAGGACGTGATCTCGCGCGACAACGTCTCGGTGCGCGTGAATGCGGTGGTCTACTTCCGCGTGGTGGAGCCGGACAAATCCGTGCTGCAGGTGGAGAACTTCCTGCAGGCGACCAGCCAGCTGGCGCAGACCCGGCTGCGCTCGGTGCTGGGCCAGCACGAGCTGGACGAGATCCTGTCGCAGCGTGATTCGATCAACCACACCTTGCAGACCATCCTCGACGAGGCCACCGATCCGTGGGGGATCAAGGTTGCCAACGTGGAGATCAAGGACGTCGACCTCAACGAGACCATGGTGCGCGCGATCGCCCGCCAGGCCGAGGCCGAGCGCGAGCGCCGCGCCAAGGTGATCCATGCCGAAGGCGAGATGCAGGCCGCCGAGAAGCTGCGCGACGCCGCCGCCATGCTGTCGCAGCAGCCGCAGGCCTTGCAGCTACGCTACCTGCAGACGCTGGCCGACATGTCCAACAACGGCAAGTCCTCCACCATCGTGTTCCCGCTGCCGCTGGACCTGATCCGGCCGCTGGTGGAGGCGTTCCCGGCAAAGCCCGGCCCGGTCCCGGACCGCTGAACTGGCGCCGCCGTCCAGGGCCGATGAATAATGCCGTTCACCCCCTTGCCGCGACGAGCGATCACCATGGATGCAGCACGTTCACCCGGAAGCCTGGTTTGCGTGGGCCTCGGCATGACCTTGGGCTCGCACCTCGGCCCGCTGGCACGCAGCCACATCGAACAGGCGGACGTGGTGTTTGCCGGGCTATCCGACGGCATCGTCGAGCTGTGGCTGAACAAGATGCATGCGGACGTGCGCAGCCTGCAGCCGTACTACCGCGAGGGCAAGTCGCGCATGAAGACCTATCGCGAGATGGTCGATGCCATCCTCACCGAGGTGCGTGCGGGCAAGCGGGTGTGCGGGGTGTTCTACGGCCATCCCGGCGTGTTCGCCTGGGCGCCGCACAAGTCGATCGAGGTGGCCCGCAGCGAAGGCTACCCCGCGCACATGGAGCCGGGCATTTCCGCCGAGGACTGCCTTTACGCGGACCTCGGCATCGACCCCGGCCGCTACGGTTGCCAGCACTTCGAGGCCAGCCAGCTGCTGTTCTACCGGCGCCGGATCGACCCGACCGCCTACCTGATCTTGTGGCAGGTGGGCCTGGTCGGCGACCAGTCGCTGGCCCGTTTCTCCACCGGGCCGGCCTACCGCGAGCTGCTGGTCGAGGTACTGAGGCGCGACTACCCGCCGGACCACGAGCTCACCATCTACCGCGGCGCCACCCTGCCGATCCAGCCGCCGCAGATCCGGCGGATCCGCCTGGGCGACCTGCCGCAGGCGGAAATCGGCATGGAGGACACCGTGGTGTTGCCGCCGGCCGGCCCGCTGCAACCCGACGCGGAAATGCGGGCGCGGCTGGATGCGCTGGACGAGGCGGAAATCAGGCCGGAGTTGGGCATTCTGTGAACGGGTAGGCAAGCGGGCAAGGGCGTAAATCCTAGGCTGGATCCGCGCAGGTCGAGGCCCCGGTACCGGAGCAGGGTATTTCATTCCGGGAACTCGGCGAGCTGCGCCAATCCATTCCATCGAATATCCCGGGAGATACGCCATGTCGAATATCGTCGATTTTCTTGAGACCGTCGGGCAGAACGCCAGTTTGCGTTATGCTTCTAACGGGGAAATGCAGCGCATGCTTGCGGATACCCGGATCGATCCCGAAGTGCGCGATGCCGTGCTGGCGAAGGATCAGGCACGACTGACGGCACTGGCGGGGGCAAGGAACGTTTGTTGCATGCTGGTGCCTGCTATGGTGCAGTCCGACCGGGATTCGGGCACGGGCGAAGACGACGGGTATTACCACCAACGGCGTGCCTGAGACAGGAAGGATTCGCTGGCGGACTGCGCACGAGGAATCTCGACTCTCTCGGGTGTGCTGTTTTAGCCAACACCAACCGAGGGGGAACTGCACGTGTCAGACGTCATCGGATTTCTTGATCAAGTTGGTCAGGATGCGCGGCTGGGCCGCGGAACAGGGGGTGAGTTCGAGCTTGCGCTGACTTCGGCGGGTTTCGATCCTCAAATCCAGGATGCCATTCGCACAGGGAGCCAGGCGCGACTGGAGGCTTTGCTGGGCATGGCTCCAGCTGTCGGATTCCTGGCACCTGGCGAGGAGCAGGAGGATGATGCCGAGGAAGCGCCTTCGCGCGATGACGAGGAAGAGGCCCCGGAGTTAGGGACCCGCTGAGTCGTTGGGTCAGGGCAATGCGCACATCCGGCAGACGACATGGAGTGGTAATCGCTGGACTTGTCCTGCTAGGGATGCTGTTGGCGACGGGTGCGGCCTTGGCGGCCGTACCCGTCGTTGCGGGTGACGTTTCGGTACTACTCAGGCACGCAGACAGCATCAAGCTTTCCGATCCGGGAGAGTTCCAGCAGATCCTCGATCGACTGGACAGCGACAGCGCCGCGTTGGCGCCGGATCAGGTCGATTATCTGCGCTATCTCCAGGCGTGGCGAGCTGCTTATCACGGCGATTACCAGACCTCCGACACCATGGTCGATGAACTGCTGGAGAGGTCCAACAGCGACACCGTCCTCTTCCGGGCAAAGGTGTTGAAGGTCAATACCCTGGCGGAGCGGTCGCGTTACGAGGAGGCATTCCAACTGGAAAGCCAACTCCTCGCCCAGTTGCCGGAAATTACCGATCCGGACGCTCGCGGGCAAGCCCTCGTCATCGCGGCTTATCTGTATGAGGAAGCAGGGCAGTACGACTTGGCCTTCGAATATGCCGACCAGGTATTCAAGGAAAGTACCGGCCCATATAGCTGCAAGGCCGAGCACGCCAGGTTGGCCGCGCTCTACAAGAGCGGCAGGCTGGAAGGCATCGACGAGCAATTCCGCAAGGGCGTCGAAATTTGCACGGAGGCGAAGGACCCTGTCTACGGCAACGGCATCAGGTTCTACATGGCCAGCCTGGCGCTCCAGCGCGGCCATGCCGACGAGGCCATTCGCCTGCTGGAGGGCAATTACGCCACCGTCACGCGCAGCAACTATCAGATGCTGATCTCCGAGTTCGATGCCTTGCTGGCCGAGGCATACATGAATACGGGCCAGTTGACGCAGGCGAAACGGTTCGCTCTTCAGGTTATCGAGCAGAGCATGCGCAACGAGTACGCGGAGTCGCTCAGCATCGCCTATCGCGTTCTGTACCTGATCGAAAAGCATCAGGGCCACCTGGACAAAGCCCTCGCCTATCACGAGCAGTACATGCTGGCCAACAAAGGCTACTTGAGCGCAGTGAACGCGCGGGCGCTTGCCTACCAGACCGTGCAGCAGCAGCTGGCCGCCAAGAAGCTGCAGATCGACACTCTCAGCAAGCAGAATGAAATCCTGCGGTTGGAGCAGAGCCTCGACCGGAAGGCCACCGAAACCAGCCGGCTGTACATCATCCTGCTGGCCACGGTGCTGGCCTTCATCGCCTTCTGGACCTACCGCATCAAACGCTCCCAGCTGCGCTTCATGCGGCTGGCGCGGCGGGACGGACTTACGGACATATTCAATCGGCAGCATTTTGTCAGTGAGGCCGAGCAGCAATTGCAGTACTGCCGGAAGTCAGGTCGGGAGGCCTGCCTGGTGCTGATCGACCTGGATCACTTCAAGGCCGTCAACGATACCTACGGACATGCGGTTGGCGATCGCGTCCTGAAACGCGCCGTGGCGGCCTGCCAGGCGCATCTGCGCTCCACCGATATCCTCGGCCGCCTGGGGGGTGAGGAGTTCGGCATCGTATTGCCGGAGTGCACGCTCGATCAGGTGCTGGACCGGGCTGAGCGGATCCGGCTGGCGATCGTGGAGGTGGTCCGTGGCGATGCTGTTGACGATATTTGCGTCTCGGCCAGCTTCGGCGTGGCCAGCACCACGCGTTCCGGCCATGAATTGCGCCAGTTGCTGATCCACGCCGACGATGCGCTGTACCAGGCCAAGCGCGAGGGTCGCAACCGGGTCAGCGTGAGCGACGGTCGCGCAAAACCGCGTCTGAACGCTGTTGGTGCGGCAACCGAAGAGGTGCAGTGACAGCTCCTGTCGCTTGTCTGCCGCCCTGCGCAGCTCAATGTCGTGCGGACGCATGATGGCCTGCCGCCCTGGCGATGGCGGCGGCATCGTGATGGCACCGTGGCGCCTGGCGTTTGCCGCCTCACGGCGATCGCGGGTGAGGCATGCCGCATGGACAGCCGGGCAGGCGCGCGCTACAAAGGTGGTCGATTCCAGCGCTGGGAGCGTTTCGATGCGTTTGAAGATTTCCGTCTTGCTGGCTGTTCTGGGCCTGGCCGTGTTTCCGCTGCAGGCAGCAGCGGCCGAACCGGACATGGCGCGGGCGCCGTCGATCAACGCCGCCGATTTCGCGCGCTTCGACCAGGCACTCAGCTCCGACGCGTTCGGCGGGCGCAAACCCGGCACGATCGGCGCGCAGCGCACCACCGATTTCCTGGTGGCCGAGTTCGAACGGATGGGCTTGCAGCCGGGCAACCACGGCTCGTGGTACCAGACCGTGCCGGCCGATTCCACCTTGCTGCTGAATACCGACGTCACCCTGGACGTCACCGCCCGCGGCAAGCCGCTGAAGCTGGCGTACCGCACCGACATGGTGGCGCAGACCCTGCAGGCGAAACCCGAGATCGCGCTGAAGGATTCGCCGGTGGTGTTCCTCGGCTACGGCGCGGATGCGCCCGCCTGGCACTGGAACGACTACCGGGATGTCGACGTGAAGGGCAAGACGGTGATCGTGCTGGTCAACGACCCCGGCTTCGCCAGCCGCGACCCGAAGCTGTTCAACGGCCGCGCGATGACCTGGTACGGCCGCTGGCCGTACAAGTATGCGGAGGCCGCGCTGCAGGGTGCCGCTGCCTGCTTCATCGTGCATACCAGCGACGCCGCGGCCGGCTATCCGTGGAGCGTGCTGCAGAACGGCGCGGTCGGGCCGCAGCTGAGCCTGCCGGCCAGTGTCGATCCGTCGCCGCGGTTGCCGGTGGCCGGCTGGCTGACGCGCGATGCGGCCACCCGGCTGTTCGCCGCCGCCGGTCTCGATTTCGCTGAACTCGAACGGGCCGCAGCGAAGCCAGGCTTCGAGCCGGTGCCGTTGCACGCGACGGCCTCCATCACCCTGCACAACCAGATCGGCCATATCGAATCGAAGAACGTGGTGGCGATGGTCGAGGGCAGCGACAAGCCCGATGAGGTGGTGGTCTATACCGCGCACTGGGATCATCTGGGCACCGACCCGACCCGCAAGGGCCACCAGGTCTATGCCGGCGCGATCGACAACGGCACCGGCCTGAGCATGCTGCTGGAGATCGCCGGCGCGTTCGCGCACCAGGCGCGGCCGCCCGAGCGCAGCGTGCTGTTCTTCATGCCGACGCTGGAGGAATCGGGCCTGCTCGGTTCGCAGTACTACGCGGCGAAGCCGGTGTTTCCGCTCGATCGCACGGTGGCCGACATCGCCGTCGACGCGTTGCCGGTGATCGGCCCCGCGCGCGACATGACGGTGATCGGCAAGGGCCAGTCCGAACTGGAGGACATGCTCGCCGGCGTGTTGCACAGGCAGGGTCGGGTGATCTCGCCGGAGACCACGCCGGAGAACGGCTTCTACTTCCGCTCCGATCATTTCAATTTCGCCCGGGCCGGCGTGCCGGCGATGCTGGCCAGTTCGGGCCTCGATCTGCTCGATGGCGGCAGGGCCGCCGGCCAGAAGGCGGCCGACGACTATACGGCGCACCGCTACCACACGACGAACGACGTGTTCGACCCGCACTGGAACCTGCAGGGCATCCTCGAGGATACCCAGGCGCTGTACGAGCTGGGCCGGCACCTCAGCCATGCGGGGGTGTGGCCGCAGTGGTACGCCGGCAACCCGTTCAAGGCCGTGCGCGATGCCATGATGAAGCCGCCGTCGAAGCCGGCCGCGCCGCCGTCGAAATGACCGGGCGGGTTCGGCGCCGGCCTCAGGGTTTCGCCGGCGGCGTATCCAGCTTGTCGAAGTTCACGATGGCGTTGAACACCAGCGGATAGCTGCCGATCGTCTCGCCGCGCCAGATCGGGTTGCTGGCGAACAGCAGCACGTGGCCCTTGCCGTAGCGGGCGTCGACCACGGCGGCACGCTCGGCCATCTCCTCGCCGCCGTCGAGCAGGCCGGCAATCAGCAGGTTCTTCGCGTCGGCGTAGCGCAGGATCACCCGCGGGCGCTGGTCGGCCGGGATCACCCACGGGTTATTGCGCATCTGCTCGGCGTTCAGCGGCAGCGGCTGCCACGGCTTGACGTCGGGCAGGGGAGCGGCGGCGACCGAGGCGCGGCCCTCGGGCGCGTCCGTGTCGTGCGGGCCGCCGCGTCCGGTCGGGCGCTGGAAATCCTTCGCGGTCGGCAGGCCCTTGTCGCCGGTGACCAGGTTGGACACGCTGAACGACTGGCCGGCCGCGCTGTACAGCGCCAGTTCGTCGCGGTCGTAGCCGGCGGCGATCGGGCTGCGGCGGTCGGCGAACTTCGCCTGCAGCACGCTGCCGACGACCTTCAGCCTGGTGCTCGGGGTAACGAACACGCCGGGCG
>NZ_LVJR01000104.1 GCF_001617365.1 Rhodanobacter sp. FW104-R8 | reverse complement strand
TTCGCCGGCTACGCCTGATGATCCATAGCCGAGAGCTATCGACCGGCATCGGAGGGGCGCATTCTCAACACCCTGTTAGTAGACCCCGCATCGGGGCATATGCGATCGATGTTCAGCTTTCAATGGTCGGGCGTCAAGCGAACGATTCCATCGCGTTGATAAGGACTTGCCAGATGGTTGCCGTGGTACTGAAGGGCGAGGGTGACTTTTGCATATCCCACAAATCGAGGCGCTATCTCTTAAATAACCCTGGAAGTGCGGGAATAAACCGTATGGTCGGTGGATGCACGCATCCTCGCCGCTGGGAGCGGCAGTGTGCCAAGCGGTCAACCGCGCTCAGATGTCCTTCGCCAGCGCCTCGGCCAGGCCGATGTAACTGCCGGGTGTCAGATCGAGCAACCGCTGCTTCGCTTCCGCCGGCAGGTCGAGGCCAGCGATGAACTCGTGCATCGACTCCTTCGTGATGCCGTGGCCGCGAGTCAGCGCCTTGAGCTGTTCGTACGGCTCGGGCAGGCCGTAGCGGCGCATCACGGTCTGCACGGCTTCGGCCAGCACTTCCCAGCTGGCGTCGAGGTCGGCGGCGATGCGGTCGGCGTTGACGTTGAGTTTGCCCAGGCCTTTCTTCAGCGATTCCAGCGCGACCAGGCTGTGGCCGAAGGCGGTGCCCAGTGCGCGCAGCACGGTGGAGTCGGTGAGGTCGCGCTGCCAGCGGCTGATCGGCAGCTTTTCCGCGAAGTGGCCGAGCAGGGCGTTGGCGAGGCCGAAGTTGCCTTCGGCGTTTTCGAAGTCGATCGGGTTGACCTTGTGCGGCATGGTCGAGGAGCCCACTTCGCCGGCCTTCAGGGTCTGCTTGAAGTAGCCCAGCGAGATGTAGCCCCAGATGTCGCGGGCCAGGTCGATCAGGATGATGTTGGCGCGGCGCACGGCGTCGCAGTATTCGGCCACGTTGTCGTGCGGCTCGATCTGGGTGGTGTAGGCGTTGAAGTCGAGGCCGAGGCTTTCCACGAAGCGCTGCGAGAACGCGCGCCAGTCGACTTCCGGATAGGTGATGGCGTGGGCGTTGTAGTTGCCCACCGCGCCGTTGATCTTGCCGGAGATTTCCACGGTGGCGAGTTGCCGGCGCTGGCGTTCCAGGCGCGCCACCACGTTGGCGATTTCCTTGCCCAGCGTGCTGGGCGAGGCGGTCTGGCCGTGGGTGCGCGACAGCAGCGGCAGCGCGGCGTTGGTGTGGGCCATGTCGCGCAGTTTGGCGATCACCGCGTCCAGCTGCGGCAGCAGCACCTGGCTGCGCGCGTCGCGCAGCATCAGTGCGTAGGACAGGTTGTTGATGTCCTCGCTGGTGCAGGCGAAGTGCACGAACTCCTTGGCCTGCGCCAGGCCAGCATCGGTGCCGATGCGTTCCTTGATGAAGTATTCGACTGCCTTCACGTCGTGGTTCGTGGTTGCCTCGATTGCCTTGATCCGTGCGCCATCGGCCACGCTGAAGTTGTTCGCGATGGCTTTCAGCGTGTCGATCTGGCCCGCGTTGAACGCGGGAAGCTCGGCGATCTTCGGATCGGCGGCCAGCGCCAGCAGCCATTCGATTTCCACCTGCACGCGGCGGTGCATCAGGCCGAACTCGCTGAAGATCGGGCGCAGCGCTTCGACCTTGCCGGCATAGCGGCCGTCCAGTGGTGACAGGGCGGTCAGGGCGTGAGAGGACATCGGGGCATTCCGGCGGGGTGAAACGGCCATTTTACATTGACAGCGCGTCTCTGCTTGGCGGCTTATAGTGTTTTTCCCCGTTCACCCTGAGCGTAGCCGCGCAGCGGCGAAGTCGAAGGGGGTATCGGGAGAGGCTTCGACTTCGCGCCTTTGGCGCTACGCTCAGCCCGAACGGCTCAAAATAGCGTGGCGCTGCTTTAATCATCCAACGCTCTTTCCCCCCGAAGGATTTTCCCCATGAGCAGCTTCCGCATCGAACACGACAGCATGGGCGAGTTGAAAGTCCCCGCCGACGCGCTGTACGGCGCGCAGACCCAGCGCGCGATCGACAACTTTCCGATCTCCGGCCTGCACCTGCCGCGCCCGTTCATCCGCGCGCTGGGGCTGATCAAGGCGGCCGCGGCCGAGGTCAACCTGGCGATGGGCCACCTGAAGAAGAACCAGGCCGCGGCGATCCGCAAGGCGGCGCTGGCGGTGGCGAACGGCCAGCACGACGCACAGTTCCCGATCGACATCTTCCAGACCGGCTCGGGCACCAGCACCAACATGAATGCGAACGAGGTGATCGCGCACCTGGCGGTGCAGGGCGGCGCCAAGGTGCACCCGAATGACCACGTCAACTACGGGCAAAGCTCGAACGACGTGATTCCCACCGCGATCCACGTCAGCGCCACGCTCACCGCCAGCGAACAACTGCTGCCGGCGCTGAAGCACCTGAAGAAAACCATCGACAAGCGCGCGCGCGAACTGCGCAGCACGCCGAAGACCGGGCGCACCCACCTGATGGACGCGATGCCGATCACCTTCGGCCAGGAGCTGTCCGGCTGGTCGGCGCAGATCGGTTCGGCGGTCGAGCGCATCGGGGACGCGCTGAAGCGCATGCGCCGGTTGCCGCAGGGCGGCACCGCGGTGGGCACCGGGATCAACGCCGACCCGAAATTCGGCCCGGCGATGGCGGCGCAGCTGAAGAAGCTGACCGGGGTGAAGTTCGAATCGGCGCAGAACTATTTCGAGGGCATGGCCGCGCAGGACGCCGCGGTGGAGCTGTCCGGCGCGCTGAAGACGCTGGCGGTGGCGCTGATGAAGATCGCCAACGACCTGCGCTGGATGAACTCGGGCCCCTTGGCCGGCCTGGGCGAGATCGAGCTGCCGGCGCTGCAGCCGGGCTCGTCGATCATGCCGGGCAAGGTCAACCCGGTGATTCCCGAGGCCACCGCGATGGTCGCCGCACAGGTGATCGGCAACGACGCCTCGATCACCATCGCCGGCCAGTCCGGCAACTTCCAGCTCAACGTGATGCTGCCGCTGATCGCGCACAACCTGCTGCAGTCGATCGGGATACTGAGCAACGTCTGCGTGCTGCTGGCCGACAAGTCCATCGCCGGCTTCAAGGTCAACAAGGCGCGGGTGAACCAGGCGCTGGCGATGAACCCGATCCTGGTTACCGCGCTGAACCCGGTGATCGGCTACGAGAAGGGCGCGGCCACCGCCAAGCTGGCGTACAAGCAGCACCGGCCGATCATGGACGTGGCGCTGGAAACCACCGGGCTGTCGAGGGATGAGCTGAAGAAGCTGCTCGACCCGATGGCGCTGACCAAGGGCGGTATCCACGGCTGACCCTGCAACTTCTTGTTGTTGTAGGAGCCCGCTCGCGGGCGATGCTCGTGTTCTGAATCTCCCTACCCAGCCAACCATCAGAGCAAATGCACCGCCCGCGAGCGGGCTCCTGCATGGGATCAATCGGAGAACACGGCGAAGCCTTTCTTGCCGTCCTTGTCTTTCATGTCCTTGCCGCAATCGTCGACGTCCTTCTGCTGCATCGTGGCATAGGGTTTGAACGCGGGCATGGCGTCGGCGAGCTTTTGCTGCGAGGCCAGTATGTCGGGCAGCCGCTTGCACAGTTGCATGGCGGCGGCCTGGATCTGGTCGGTCTGCGGCTTGATGCTGGCCTCGATCTCCTTGTCGCTCTTGCCGGTGAACGCGCCCCAGATCGCCTGCTTCGCCGCGGTGACGCCGAGGTCCGCGCCGCTGGCGCCGATGTCCATGCCGGCCTCGGCGATGCCGATGATCTGCTGGCGGTAATCCACCAGCATGGCGTGCTGCTCCGGCGTGGCCTCGACCGGCTTGCCGGCGATCACCAGCGTGCCTTGCGGGGTGATCACTGCCTTGGGGAGGGAGCCGTCATGCGGGTGTGGTCCGTTGCCGACGTGGATATTGCCCAGGCCGATGTCCTGGGTGACCAGTTCCTTCTTGGACTGCTCGATGCTCTTGCGGACCTCCGCGGCGATCGCCGAGGAGGAGGTCTGTTCGCGGACTTCCTTCGCGGCTTGCGCCATGTCGCCGGCGGCGCCCGACTGGGTGGTGTCCGGCCCGGATTGGCTGCAGGCGGCCAGCGGCAGCAGCAGGACCAAGGCGAGCGCGCTGAACGTGATGGACTTCATAGGTGTTCTCCTTTCCCCGAATTCGAGCGGAAGTCAGCTGTCGTCGCGCCAGCGGCGGAACCAGATGGCGCCGGCGAGCATGGCGGCAGCGGCGGCGACACCGATCCAGACGTTCGGCGACGCCAGGGCGACGTAGGTGTGGGTGACGCTCAGCGTGGACAGCACTTCGGCTGGGTTGTTGCCGCCGACACGCGGGACCTCGCTGAGCCAGCCGCCGGGGAACACGCTGAACAGGGCGCGGGCCACCACGTTGCGCCAGTACCAGCTGTTCTGCAGGTCGATCGTGCCCAGCAGGTTGAACCAGCCGATCACGATGCCCAGCGCCACCGGCAACACCACCGCCCACAGGAACGGCTTGCTGCGGGCCCAGGCCGAGCACAGCATCAGCCAGCCCACGGTCGGCAATGTCCACAACAGGTACAGCGGGATCGAGCCGACCAGGTTGGCTATGACCTGCAGCGGATGCGACAGCAGCAGCAAGTGCCATACGCCGACGCCATGGAAGGACAGCGTGATCGCGAACATCAGCAGCATCACGATGCCGGTCAGCATGCCTACGGCCACGGCGATCAGCGGCGCGACCACCGTGGCGGTGACCACCTTGGACAGCACGGTGGCGGTATCGGTGATCGGCAGCGATTTCCAGAACAGCAGGCTGCGGTCGCGGCGATCGTCGTAAAGCGCGCCGAGGCAGTAGAAGAACACCACGAAGCCCAGCACCACGCCGATGATCAGCGTCGGCGAATACATCGCCATGTCCAGGCCGGCGCCCACGTTGTCCATGGAATTCTTGTCGAGCGCCCTGTTGAGCAGGCGCATGTTGTTGTCGGCGCCGCCGAAGGCGAAGTTGAAGCCGTGCCTCCTGCCCATCACCTCGCCGGTGATGATGCCCATCAGGTTCAGCAGCAGGAACACGCCGCCGGTGATGACCGGCGCCCAGAAGAAGCCGCCCCGGTGTTCCCACAACTCGCGTTTCAGGAGCCAATAGAAGGTTTTCATGCGTAGGTTCCCTTCATGGTGGCGACAAACAGGTCGCTGACGGAGGGCCGGCGGGTTTCGCCCAGCTGCTCCAGCGTCGCGCGGTTCGCGCCGTCAAACAGAAAAATGCTCTTGCCGAACACCTGCCGCTCATCCAGCGGCTTCAGCGCACGGGCCGCCTCGGCCCTGTCGGCGCCCACCATCACCTCGATAAAGCGGTCGCCGACCGCGTCCATGTCGGCATCCAGCACGATCCTGCCGTCGCGGATGAACATCAGGTCGGTGAGAATGTGCTCGACTTCCTCCACCTGGTGCGTGGTGACGATGATCGTCTTGTTCTCGTCGAAGTAGTCTTCCAGCAGGTTCTGGTAGAACTGCTTGCGGTAGAGGATGTCCAGGCCCAGGGTGGGCTCGTCCAGGATCAGCAGCCTGGCGTCGATGGCCATCACCAGTGCCAGGTGCAGCTGCACGATCATGCCCTTGGACATCTGCCGCACGCGCTGGTCCGGCTGCAGCTTGGTGCGCGCCAGGAAGGCCTCGCACTTGGCGCGGTCGAAGCGCGGGTGCACGTTGGCGACGAAGTCCACCGCCTGGCGCACCTTGATCCAGCGCGGCAGCACGGCCACGTCGGCGATGAAGCAGACCTCGCCCATCAGCTTGTCGCGCTGCTTGCGCGGGTCAAAGCCCAGCACGTTCAGCTCGCCGCTGAAGTCGGTGAGGCCCAGGATCGCCTTCAGCGCGGTGGTCTTGCCGGCACCGTTGGGGCCGATCAGGCCGACGATGCGGCCGGGCTCGACCTGGAAGCTGATGTTGTCCAGCGCCAGCGCCGACTTGTACCGCTTGCTCAGGCCGCTGGCCGTGATCACCGCGCTCATGATTTCTCCTCCTTGTCGGCCTGATCCTTGCCGGCGTGGGCTTCGCGCAGCAGCGTATTCAGATCCAGCCCCAGCCTCTGCAGCCGGGCGTACAGCGCGGGCCACTCCTCGCGCAGGAACCGCTCGCGTTCCGATTTCAGCAGCGCCTCGCGTGCGCCTTCGATGACGAACATGCCCAGACCCCTCCTTTTTTCAACCAGTTGTTCGTCGACCAGTTCCTGGTACGCCTTCGACACGGTCAGCGGGTTGATCTGAAAGTCCGCGGCCACCTGGCGTACCGACGGCAGCGGGTCGCCCTCGTTCAAGGCGCCGTCCAGGATCATCGCCACCACGCGTTGCTGCAGCTGGCGGTAGATCGGGACGCTGTCGTTCCAGGTCATGCTCATGTTTTATTCCTTGGCGATGCGGCCGAACTTGTTGCCAAACGCATAGTAGGGCATGACCAGCTGCGACCCGAGCAGGCTGAACTGCTCGGTATTGCCGGGATCTTCCAGGCGGCGCATGGCCGGGGTGGTGGCGATTCCGGCTACCCCGATCTCGCTCAGCAGGGCGGCCGAGCGCATCTCGGCGGCACTGGGGCGGACCTGGACCGGCGCCAGGTTGATGACGGGGACGGCACTGGCCTTGGCGGCCGGGGCAGGCTGGCGCTCGACGTTGTAGTTGACGGCGCTCAGGCTGGCGAAGGTGAACAGGACGGCGGCGACGCTGGCGATCAGGTTCTGCGCTTTCATGACGGGCCTCCTTAGTGACCTCGTTGAGTGGTGTTGTAGTGAACTATAACACTAAACTTTGAGCTGTCAATAGGCGCGATGCGATTACGCAACATGACTGATGGCCTATAGGGCCGGGCGGGAGCCCCGGCGGCGCTGATGGCATGCTGCGGCTTGCGGCGGCGGCCGCACAGGGGCATTCCTCAGCCATTGCCGCTGACAGCCGTCACCCCGCGGCTTTCCGCCAACCTGGTCCAATGCGCCGGCATCACCCGCACCGGCCGGGTCGACGAGGGCCTGGATGCCGCCGTGCGCGCCAGCGGTTTGCCACGCGAGGAAGTGCTGGCCTGACAACTCGCCGGCATTCCGCTGGGGCGCATGGCCGAGCCCGAGGAGATCGCCGATGTCGCGGTGTTCCTGGCTTCGGCGCGGGCCAGCTACGCCACGGGCGCGATCATCCCGATGGATGGCGGCAGGACGTCCACGATCTGACCATCAAGACGGCAAGGGCCGGCCATGCGGCCGGCCTTTGCGCAAGCGGGGCGCCCGGTCAGTCGTGTGCGGCGTAGACCTGCTTGCCGCCGACCCAGGTCTGCAGCACCTTCGTGTTCCAGATCTTGCTCGCCGGATCCTTGAAGATATCGTGGTCGACCAGGATGAAGTCGGCCCACTTGCCCGGCTCCAGCGTGCCCAGGGTCTTTTCCGCATGCTCGGCGTACGCCGCGTCGAGGGTAAAGGCGCGCAGCGCCTGGGTCAGCGTCATGTCCTGGTCGGGATACCAGCCGCCGGGCGGCTGGCCAGCGTGATCCTCGCGGGTGACCGCCGAGTACAGGCCGTAGAACGGGTTTGGCGATTCCACCGGGAAATCCGAGCCGCCGGCGACGACCGTGCCCTGCTTGAGGAAGCGCTGCCAGGCGTAGGCGCCCTTGATCCGCTCGTGGCCGATGCGGTCCTCCGCCATGTTCATGTCGGAGGTGGCGTGGGTCGGCTGCATCGAGGCGATCAGCTTGAGCGGCACGAAGCGGGGGATGTCCTGCAGCGACACGATCTGCGCGTGCTCGACCCGGTTGCGCAGCGCGATGGCGTCGGGATGCGACTTGTACGCGGCGGCGAAGCTGTCCAGCACCTCGCGGTTGGCGCGGTCGCCGATGGCGTGGATGGCCACCTGGTAGCCCTTGCCGAACGCTTTGTCGATCTTCGCGGTCATCGTCGCGGGCGGCATGAACAGCAGGCCGCGGTTGTGCGGGTCGTCGGCGTAGGGCTGCAGCATCGCCGCGCCGCGGCTGCCCAGCGCGCCGTCGGCGAACAGCTTCACCGCGCGCACGGTGAGGAAGCCGTTGCCGTAGCCGATCAGCGGGCCCTCCTTGCTGATCGTGTCGAACGCTTCGCCGGTGTCATGGATCATCGCGTAGATGCGCGCGGTGAGCTTGCGCGCGTCGGCGTACTGCCGGTAGAGCCTGTAGTTGTCCGCGTCGATGCCCGCGTCGCCGACGCCGGTGAGGCCGACACTGGCCATCTCGGCCAGCGCGGTGTCCAGCGCGGCGGCCTTTTCCGGCATGGTCGGCGCGGGCACCTTGCGGCCGACCAGCTCGGTGGCGCCGTCGACGAAGACGCCGGCCGGATGGCCGTCGGCGTCGCGCTCGATGCGGCCGCCGCCGGGATCCTTGCTGGCCTTGCTCACGCCGGCCAGCCGGATCGCCGCGGTGTTCGCCCAGGCGGCGTGGCCGTCGACGCGGCTCAGCCAGACCGGTCGGTCGGGCACCACGCTGTCCAGGTCCTTCGCGGTGGGAAAGCGGCCGAGCTTCCAGGTTTCCTGGTTCCAGCCGCCGCCGAGGATCCACTTTGCGTCGGGGTGCGCCGCGGCATATGCCTTCACCTTGGCCAGCGCCTCGGCCAGCGATTTCGTGCCGGTGAGGTCGACGCTGTTGCGCGCGTAGCCCAGTTCCAGCACGTGGCCGTGGGCGTCGATCAGGCCGGGCAGCAGGGTGTGGCTATGACCGTCGACTACCCTGGCGCCGCCCGCGCGTGCCGCCAGTTCGGCGCTGCCGCCGGTGGCGACGACCTTGCCCTGGTCGACCAGCAACGCCTGGAAGTGCTGCAGCTTGCCGTGGCTGTCCAGCGTGTAGCCGTTGACGTTGTCGACCAGCAGGTCGGCGGCCTGCACGGTGGGCGCCAGGGCCAGCAGGACGAGCATGGGCAGGCGTAGCGAGCGTTTCATGCGCGGGTTCCGGTAGCGGGTGAACCCGCAGTGTGTCGGCAGGCGCGCGGTTTTTCCACCGTGGCGGCCGCCGGGCGCCGGCGTTGCAACGAAAAACGCCCCCTCCGCGCGGGAGAGGGCGTTCGTGTCGCGGTGCGGCCGGGGTCAGGCGGCCTTGGCGACCAGCGTTTCGATCGTGCTGTGCGCCGACTTCAGCGCCGCGGCCTTCTGCTCGTCGCCGATCGCGACGCCTTCGGCCCGCACGAACTCGATGTCGCCGATGCCGATGAAGGCGAATGCGGTGCGCAGGTAGGGCTCCTGGAAGTCCATTGCGGCGGCAGGCGTGTCCTTGCCGTAGACACCGCCGCGGCTGGAGGCCACGATCACCCGCTTGCCGCCGGCCAGGCCTTCGGGACCGTTCGCGGTGTAGCGGAAGGTCTTGCCGGCGACCAGGATGCGGTCGAGCCACGCCTTGAGCTGGCTGGAAATGGCGAAGTTGTACATCGGCGCACCAATCACCACCACGTCGGCGGCGAGGAACTCTTCGAGCATCTCGGTGCCGAGCACGGCGGCGGGGTCGCTGGCGTCGGCCACCGGCGTCCAGTGCGGCAGCGGCTGCGCGGCCAGGTCGTGGTAGTGGACGTTGGCGTCGGGCGTAGTGCGCTTCAGCTCGGCTACGATGTCGGCGGTCAGCTGGCGCGAGACCGAATAACCACCCAGCGCGCTGGAATCGATATGCAAGAGTTTCATGGAAAGGTTCCTGGTCAGGCCATGTGATTGGCGATGGAATCAGGATATATTTGGAACAATGCGGCGATAAGATGGTATTTATCGAACTTATCGTTCTTGAATGGAAACGACTATGACGATATTGAGCGGCGCTCTGCAGGACCTCAACGACCTGTACTTCTTCGCTGCGGTGGTCGAGCACGGCGGTTTTTCCGCGGCCGGCCGCGCGCTGGGCGTGCCGAAGTCGCGCCTGAGCAAGCGGGTGGCGCAACTGGAGGAACGGCTGGGCGTACGCCTGCTGCAGCGGACCACAAGGCGCTTCGTGGTGACCGAGGTCGGCGAGCGCTTCTACGCGCATTGCCGCGCCGTGCTGGAAGAGGCGCAGGCGGCACAGGATGCGGTGGACGAACTGCGCGCCGAGCCGCGTGGCATGGTGCGCCTTAGCTGCCCGGTGTCGCTGGCGCAAACGGTACTGGCGTACGTGCTGCCGGAATTCCTCGCGCTATACCCGAAGATGCAGGTGCGGCTGCTGTCCAGCGATCGCCGGGTCGATGTGATCGGCGAAGGCTACGACCTGGCGATCCGCGTGCGCAGCAAGCTGGATACGGATGCGAACCTGGTGATCCGCAGTTTCGGCCAGTCGCGTACCAAGCTGGTGGCCAGCCCCGCCTTGCTGAAAACCCAGGGACGTCCGGCCACGCCGGAGGAACTGGCCAAGCTGCCGGCGCTGTCGATGCGCGAGCACGAAGGCGCGCAAGTGTGGGAACTGATCGGCGCGAACGGCGAGCAGGTCAACGTCGAGGTACAGGCGCGGCTGATCACCGGCGATTTCGCGGTGCTGCTGGAGGCTGCCCGGCGCGACATGGGCGTGGCGCTGCTGCCGGAGTTCGTCTGCGCGCCGGCGATCACAGCCGGCGAACTCGAGGTGGTGCTGCCGGAGTGGAGCGTACCCGAGGGCACCATGCACTTCGTCTATCCCAGCCGGCGCGGCATGCTGCCGGGCGTGCGCGCGCTGGTCGATTTCCTGGCCGAGCGGCTGCCGGCCACCACCTTGCTGAAGCACGAGCAATGCAAGCAGCGCCCGCTGGACGAACTTCCGGCGACGTGATGCGCGCGGTGGCCCCGATGCAGTACGCTGCCGGGTTTACGGACATTTATACGGCCAAATGATGATCGCGACCAAGCTACCCAAAGTCGGTACCACCATCTTCAGCGTGATGAGCCAGCTGGCGCTGCAGCACAAGGCGGTCAACCTGGGCCAGGGTTTTCCTGACTTCGAACCGCCGCAGGGGTTGCGCGATGCGCTGAACCGCGCCATGAACGAAGGCCGCAACCAGTACGCGCCGATGCACGGAACCGCCGCCCTGCGCGAGCAGATCGTGCTGAAGACCGAGCGGTTGTACGGCCGCAGGCTCAACGTCGATACCGACATCACGGTCACGTCCGGCGCCACCGAGGCGATTTTCGCGGCGATCGCCGCGACGGTGCGCGCAGGCGAGGAGGTGATCGTGTTCGACCCGGCCTACGACTGCTACGAGCCGGCGATCGACCTGCAGGGCGCGCGCGCGGTGCATATCCCGCTGACCGTGCCGGCGTTCGCGATCGACTGGCAGCGGGTGCGCGACGCGGTGACGCCGAAGACCCGCATGATCATGATCAACAGCCCGCACAATCCGTCCGGCGCGGTGCTGTCCGCGGCCGACCTGGACGAGCTGGCGGCGATCGTGCGCGACACCGGCATCGTGGTGCTGTCCGACGAGGTGTATGAACACATCGTCTACGACGGCGCGCAGCACGAGAGCGTGCTGCGCCACCCGGAGCTGGCCGAGCGCAGCATCGTGGTCTCCTCGTTCGGCAAGACTTACCACTGCACCGGCTGGAAGGTCGGCTACGCGGTGGCGCCGGCCGCGCTGTCCGCCGAGTTCCGCAAGGTGCACCAGTACCTCACGTTCTGCACCTTCCACCCGGCGCAGGTGGCGTTCGCCGAATTCATGGCCAGCACGCCGCAGCACTACCAGGAGTTGCCCGCGTTCTACCAGGCCAAGCGCGACCGCTTCCGCGCGCTGCTGGCGCCGTCGCGGTTCAAGCTGCTTGACGTGCCGGGCGGCTACTTCCAGCTGGTCGACTATTCGGCGATCCGCGACGAGGACGACCTCGCCTTCAGCAAGTGGCTGGTCGAGCATGGCGGTGTGGCGACGATCCCGCTGACGCCGTTCTACGAAAGCGCGCCGGGTACGCGCTTGCTGCGGCTGTGCTTCGCCAAGAGCGACGCCACGATGGAAGCGGCAGCGGAGCGCTTATGCCGGCTGTGAGCATGCAACCACTGAAGGTTTCGCTGGTGCAGGGCGCCACCCGCTGGCACGACGCGCCCGCGAACCGCGACTACTACGGCGCACTGGTGCGCCAGGCGCTCGGCAGCGACCTGATCGTGCTGCCGGAGACGTTCCTGTCCGGCTTCAGCAACGACACCCATGCCAGCGCCGAAACCATGGACGGCGAGGGCGTGGCCTGGCTGCGCGCGCTGGCGGTCGAGGTGGGCGCGGTGATCTGCGGCAGTTTGGCGATCCGCGAAAACGGCGTCGTCTACAACCGCCTGCTGTGGGTACAACCGGACGGCAGCTTCGAGCAGTACGACAAGCGCCACCTGTTCCGCATGGCCGGCGAACATACCCGCTACGGCGGCGGCAACCAGCGCCTGATCGTGGAACTCAAGGGGTGGCGCATCCTGCCGCAGGTCTGCTACGACCTGCGCTTTCCGGTGTGGCTGCGCAATCGCCGGCTGGCATCCGCCGCTGGCGGCATGGATTACGACCTGGCCGTGTTCGTGGCGAACTGGCCCACGCCGCGCCGCGGCCCGTGGCGCACGCTGCTGCGCGCACGCGCGATCGAGAACCTCGGCTACGTGGTCGGGGTGAACCGGGTCGGCGTGGACGGCAACGAGATTCCTTATGCCGGCGACAGCGCGGTGATCGACCCGGTCGGCGAGCCGCTGGTGGAGCTGGGCGCGCAGGAGCAGGTGGTGACGGTCACGCTCGACCCGGCGCCGCTGCTGGCGCACCGCGAACGTTTCCCGGCGTGGATGGATGCCGACGCGTTCGCGCTCGATCCGGGCTAAGCATCAGAACGGCACGCCGTCGAGACGCCCCATCCTGCCGCTGATGAAATCCCGTTTTGCCCGTTCCACGCGCTCGGGCGTATCCATCACGAACGGGCCGGCGAAGATGAGGGTGCCCTCGACCGGCGCGCCGCCGAGCAGGGCCACGTCGGCACGCTGACCGGCGGTGGCCGTCACCGTCAGTTGCGGGCCGGAGCCCAGGATCGCGAGCTCGCCCGGCCCGATCGTCGCGTGGGCGATGCCTTCGATGCGGCCGTCCAGCACGTAAAGCCCGAGTTCGGCCGTCTCGTCCACCGTCAGCGTGATGTTGTCGCCGGCATCCAACTGTATGTGCGCGAAGATCGTTGGGGTGGCGTTCTTCATCGGCCCTTCGACGCCGTCCACCGTGCCGGCAATGACGCGGACTTTCGCGCCATCGCGCCGGATTTCGGGAATGTCGGCGGCACGGAACGCGGCATACGCCGGCTCGGCGAATTTCATGGCGGGCGGCAGACTGGTCCATAGTTGCAGGCCGTGGCGACCGCCGGTCGGTTGCTCCGCATGCAGCATGCCGCGGCCGGCACGGATCCACTGCGCATCGCCCGGACCGAGGCGGTCGTGGAAACCCTCGCTGTCGCGATGCTCCACCCCGCCTTCGAGCAGGTAGCTGATCACCTCGATGCCGGCATGCGGATGCGGCGAGTCGCCGATGCCACGCCGGTTGTGGTGACGGTAGTGGTCGATGAACACGAACGGCCCCAGCGATTCCCGCGCCGGCAGCGGCAACGCGCGCCACAGCAGCATGTCGCCGTCATCGATGACGCGCTGCGAGGGCAAGACGGTTTCAATCTTGCGCTGCATGCTGCGGATGTCGTTCATTCGGCGGCCCTGATGCCGCCGGTGATGTGCAGCTCACCGATCGAACCCAGCATCTCGATCGGCGCGATGCCCTTGCCGTTGGTGACGACGCCGCCATCGATGTCGATCTCGCGGGCCGAACCACCGGGCTTGATGCTCAGGGCGAATGCCGAAAGCTTTACCACCACGCCCTTCACCAGCGAGTCGCCGGTGCCGCCGAAGGTCTCGATGCCGCGATGGACGACCAGGCGACCCACCGGCTGGCTGATCTGGATGCCGATCGCGCCGTCGGCATGCGTGGTGATGCGGTCGAACTCGGCATCGTTCACGGTGCCGGTATAGACGTTGTAGCCACGCGCGCCTTGGCCGAAGGTCTCGATCGGCGCATTCACCTTCAGCTCGTTGACGATGCCGAAGTTCACGAAGCCGATGCCGCTGGGGCCGTACGAGGTGAGCTTCTCCTCGGCGGTCCAGCGATCCACCGAGCCCCAGTTGTCCAGCACCATGTCGTTCACGCCATAGGTGAAGACCGGGCCGAGGTTGTGCACCACCGCGACGTGCGCGTTGAACACCGTGAATACGCCGCCGGTGATCTGGTTCGGCGTGCCCGGCGGAATCATGCCGTTGCTGTGCACCTCGCCGGTCTGCAGGATCGAGACGACCAGGCGGCCACCGCTGAAGCCGGCGCCACTGACGAAGATGCCGCTGCCCAGCACCGGCGCCGCGGCACGTCCTGCCGACAGTCCCTCCAGACTGGCGCTGATCACCACGCTCGCGTCGGCCTGCATGTTCCACAG
Source organism: Rhodanobacter sp. FW104-R8 (assembly GCF_001617365.1). GTDB lineage: Bacteria > Pseudomonadota > Gammaproteobacteria > Xanthomonadales > Rhodanobacteraceae > Rhodanobacter. Next base: position 12,764 of record NZ_LVJR01000104.1, on the reverse strand, counting down.
CGTGAACGCACCTTGCAGCACGTCGACGCCGTAGCCGTTGGGACGGTCGGGTTGCCCGCGCGCGTCGGCCGCCACGACGTCCAGCCCATCGAGATCCACGTGTCCGCTGCGAACCTTGTCGCGCGCCAGGATCTGCACCTGGCCCACGGTCGAAACGCCGGTCAGCCACATCCGCCCCAGGCTGCCGACCGAGGTGTCGTTGAAGATCGCCCGCTTTTCGGGCGAGGCTTCGAGATGGATGTTGCGCACCTGGTTGTCGGAGCTCAACTGCAGGCCGTCGATGCCGGCCGTGAAGGCGATTGCCGCATCGTCGCCGTCGCCTTGCAGCGCTTGCCCGGGAGTCAGCCGGATGGACGGGACATCGGTCAGTCGCCCTCGAACGACGATCGACGTGGCGTTTGCGTCCCGGGTGGCTGCAATCAGGTCGGCGACCGAGGCGATTTGGCGTTCAACGGATGTCATAGGGCTGCCTGTGGTGTTGTCCAACGGTGGTTGTCAAAGGTTCTGCATGTCCGCTTACCACTCGCCGCGGCGATGGTTGGACACCCAGCGGTACATGCCCACTATGTTCAGTGTGTGCATGGTGTCGAAGGCGATCCAGTGCTTCACCTCGTCGCTGAACTTCACGTTGCGGTAGAGCTGGTCCCACGACTGGCCCGAACGCACCAGATCCAGCACCTGCTTGTGCAGGTCGACCATGTAGGTGCGCAGTGCGGCCTCGTCGGCCTTGGTCGCGGGGCTGTAGTGGCCGACGTCGATGATGTCTACGTCCTGCTTGGCGACCCAGTCCAGCGTCTCGATCCAGCCGGGATAGTAGAAGTCGAGGAAGTCGTTGTACGGCATCGACTTGCTCTCGCAAACGTCAGTGCACTGCAACGCCTTGTACTTGGGAAACAGCACCATGGTCATGCTGTCCGAATGGCTGGGCGCGACCCGATGCAGCAGCACAGTTTCGCCGCCGAGAGTGATCTTCATGTCGGTGTCGAACACCTTGTTCGGCACGGCTGTGGGAATCTTCTCGCCGACGATCGGTTCGAGCGCGCGCTGGTTGGCCACCACGATCGCACCGTCCTGTTGGAACACCTGGCCACCGCTGATGTGGTCGGCGTGGCCATGGGTGTAGACGACGTATTTCACCTTCACGCTGAAGCGGTGCTGGATTTCGTCGCGCAGCCAGCCGGCCGTGCAGGTCATCGCCGGATCGATCACCAGCGCGCCTTCCCTGGTGATCAGCACGAAGCCGCTGTGCACCGCCAGCCCGGGGCCGGTGGTGTGGCGATACAGGTTGCCCTTGACCTGTACCAGGGCGCGCGGGTTGTCGGGACAGGCGGCAGCGGTGAAATCCGGCAGGGTGGCGCGGTTGGCGTATTTCGCCAGATCAACCGATATGCCGTTGTCCGAGGTGGCGTGGGCGAGCTGCCAGGGCAGGATCGAGACGATGGCGAGCAGCAGCCAGCGGGAAAGCGAAGCGGACATGACGACTCCTTGGTCGGGGTGACGGATGGGATCGACGGGATCTGCATGCACTGCGAGTGCAGGGGCAGGCCTGTGGCGCCTGCCCCTGACATGGCGACGAACGTGGATTCACTAATCCCGGTCGTTCGAGAGCTGCAGGCCCATCGTCCCGCCGGTTTCGATGAAGATGCGCATGAAGTCCGGTACCGTGGCCTGGCGTGCCCAGTCGCGCTGCAACTCGCACAGTAGCTGGGTCAAGCTGATCATCTTGCCGCCGGCCTGTTCGATGCGGCGCAGGGCCATCTCGTGGGCGGTGGGCGACGTTCCGCCGACGGCGTCGGCAACGACGTAGACCTCATAGCCGGCCTTCAGGGCATCCAGTGCCGGGAAGGTCAGACAGGCTTCCGTCCACAGTGCCGTCATGACGAGTTTATTGCGGCCGGTGGCTTCAACGGCCTTGCGGAACTCGACATCCTCCCACGAGTTGATCGTGGTGCGGTCGTACGTGGGAAATTTGTCGAGCGCCTTGCGCAGTTGCGGGATGGGCGGCTTGTTGAGGCCGGTCGAGACATTGACCGTGCTGTGCACGATCGGCAGGCCGTACGCCACGGCCGCCTTGGCGGTGCCGACGATGTTGTTGACCAGCAGCTGACGGTCCATCGAGGCGATGGAGTTCACCTGCACCGGCTGGTAGTCGATGACGATGAAGGCAGCGTTCTGGGGAGTCAGCAGATGATCTTTTGCGGGATCGCGGACAGGTTCGCTGGACATGATGCATCTCCGTTTCCACTGTAACGTGCTGAGGCGCAGCACACGTGAAACCCGAGGCCGCAGGCGAGGCAATGACGGCGCCTTGAGTGGCACGACGGTATCTAGTGGCGATCCTGCGTACCCGGCTCGTGCGAGAGACCAGGAACAATCCGGGAAGCGGACTCGCGCCGGGCATCCTAGCGCCGGCGTCAGTCGTCGTGCGGTGAAATAAATGGCCTTCCGGCCGCTGCGAAAGGCTTCAGCCGTCGGAAGAAATATCGATCGGCTGCGCCAGTGCGGACGATGGTCGTCGCAGGGTTTTGCTGCGGAGTGCGAGGACAGGCGCGGGGCTCTGCTGTCCCTGCGCCCAAGACGGCCTCGGGTCGGCTCAGAGGATCGCCAGCACCGCTTCCGGCGGCCGGCCGAGCGCGGCCTTGCCGTTGGCGACCACGATCGGCCGTTCGATCAGTTTCGGGTGAGCCACCATCGCGGCGATCAGGGCAGCGTCGTCGAGCGAAGGGTCGCCCAAGCCGAGCGTTTGGTACTCCGCCTCGCCGGTGCGCAGCAACTGGCGCGCGGTCATTCCCAGTTGCTTCAGCAACCGGGTAAGTTCGGCCGCGCTCGGCGGGGTATCCAGGTAGTTGATCACCTCGACCGCCGTACCGCGCTCCTCCAGCAGAGCCAGTGTGGCGCGGGACTTGGAACAGCGGTTGTTGTGATAGATGCGCACCATCGCTCGGTGACCTCGTGGCGGACTCAGCGATTGCCCGAGCGGTTGCCGCCGCGACCCGGCGGACGACCGCCAGCCGGGCCGCCGTGGCGGGCGCCGCCTTGCGGGCGGTTGCCGCCCTGGCCCTGCGGCCGGCCACTACCACCACCCTGCGGGCGATTGCCACCATGGCCTTGCGGGCGTGCCTGGTTGCCGTGCGCGCGGTTGCCCTGGCCTTGTCCCTGGCCCTGTGGCCGGGCGCCACGATTACCCGGTGCGCGGTTGCCGCCCATGCCGGGGCCGCGCGGTTCGCCACCGAAGCCGCTGTACGGGCTGCCGGCAGCGCGGCCTTCGCCGCCGCCGCTGCGTGCGCCAAACGGCTTGCCGCCAGCCGGGCGGCGATTGCCGGCGGCACCGCCGGCGTTGCCGCGCGCGGCGCCGGGGCGGCTGCTGCCGTCACGGCTTTCGCCGGCGAACCAGGTACGCACCGACGGCAGCTCCTGGCCTGGCGCCACGCGCCGGCCCTTGCCGCCGCGCTTGCCGCCGCCACTGCGTTCGGGGTGGGCGACGTTGCCGTTGACATCCTTGCCGCCGCTGCGCGGCGGCTTGCGGCCGCGCACGGGTTCCTCGCGGATGCGGTCGAACGCGCGCAGTTCGCGCGCCTCGTCCTGGCCGCCGGTCCACGCCGTGCCGGCGCCACGCTCGGGCCGGTATTCGGTGACGTTGCGGTTGGCACGGCGCTGGTGCAGCACCGGGCTCAGGGTCAGCACCGGCTGCGGCGCGCCGAGGCCGGCGGTCTGGCGAAGCTGCTTGATGTTCTCGGCGTCGAGCGCCTCGCACTCGCCGCGGCGCAGGTGGCGCGGCAACTCGATCGTGCCGTAGCGGATGCGCTTGAGCCGGCTGACCAGGAAGCCCTGCGAATCCCACAGGCGGCGTACCTCGCGGTTGCGGCCCTCGCGGATCACCACGCGGAACCAGCTGTGGCTGCCGCCGCGGCTGATCACGGCGATCTCGTCGAAGCGGGCGGGGCCGTCGTCCAGTTCCACGCCGGCCTTCAGCCGTTCGATGGTCTCGTCGGGCACCTCGCCGTGCACGCGGCACAGGTATTCGCGCTCCAGCCCGCTCTTCGGATGCATCAGCGCGTTGGCCAGTTCGCCGTCGGTGGTCAGCAGCAGCAGGCCGGTGGTGTTGATGTCGAGCCGGCCCACGGCGACCCAGCGCGCGCCCTTCAGGCGCGGCAGCTGTTCGAACACGGTGGGGCGGCCTTCCGGATCGTCGCGGGTGGTCAGCACGCCTTCGGGCTTGTGGTAGATCACCACCTCGGCGTCGTCGCGGCTGTCGGTGGCGACCACGAACTGCTTGCCGTCGATCACCACGCGATCGCCGGCGTGCACGCTGGCGCCGATCGTGGCGGGGCTGCCGTTGAGTTCGACTTCGCCGGACTGGATGCGCACCTCGAGCATGCGGCGCGAGCCGAGGCCCGCGTTTGCCAGCACCTTGTGCAGGCGCTCTTCCAGGGCGGGGGCGTCGGTGTCGGCACGGGGTTCGCGCTTCAGGGACAGAACGGATTTTTGCGGCGCAGTCATGCGCGGTACTCCTCGGGATCTTGCCCGGCGGCGTCGGGTTCGGCGTCCGCGGCGGGGGTCGCTGCCTCGTCGGCAGTGGTTGCAAAGGTCTCGGCGTGCGGGCTCGGGTCGGAGCCGGCGTCACCGGATGCGGGGTCGATGGCCGGTGCCTCGGCGTCGGGCGTTTCCTCGTCCGGATCGACCGGCAGGTCGCGCACGATGCGGGCGGGCAGTGGATCGGGTTCGAAGCGCAACTGCGGGTCTTCCATGTCGCGGATTTCCGACAACGGCGGCAACTGGTCCAGCGATTTCAGGTTGAAGTAGTCGAGGAACGCGCGGGTGGTGCCGTACAGCGCCGGCTTGCCGGGCACGTCGCGGTAGCCGACCACGCGGATCCACTCGCGTTCCTCCATCGTCTTGATGATGTTGGAGGACACCACCACGCCGCGGATCTGCTCGATCTCGGGGCGGGTGATCGGCTGGCGATAGGCGATCAGCGCCAGCGTCTCCAGCAGCGCGCGTGAATAGCGGCTGGGCCGCTCGGTCCACATCCGCGAGATCCAGGCATGCACGTCCTGGCGCACCTGGTAGCGGAAGCCGGAGGCCACTTCCTTCAGCTCGACGCCGCGCCCGGTGCAGTCCCCGGCCAATGCCTCGAGCGCGCGGGCGATCTGCTCGCGGCTGACGTCGTCGGCCTCGCTGAACAGGTCGCCCAGCTGCTGCACGGTCATCGGCTGGGTGGAGGCCAGCAGGGCGGCCTCGATGATGGGTTTGAGTTGCTCGATCTGCATGACCTTCGGAGTCGGTTGCGGATTCAGGTGGGTATCGCTCATTCGCCGGACGACTCGACCAGCGCCGATTCGCCCGTCGAGGCGTCGTCCGCCGGTTCCTCGGCGGCATGTCCGGAGGCGGTCGCCTTCGCCTTCACGTATATCGGCGCCAGTGGCTCTTCCTGGACGATCTCGACCAGCATCTCCTTGGCCAGCTCCAGCATCGCCAGGAAGGTCACCACGATGCCGAGGCGGCCTTCGCTGACGTCGAACAGGCTCTCGAAGCGATGGAAGCTGCTGTCGTCGAGCCGGCTCAGCAATTCGCCCATGCGCTGGCGCACGCTGAGCGCCTCGCGCTTGATCGCATGGTGGCCGAACAGCTCGGCGCGGTGCATCACGTCCTTCAGCGCCAGCAGCAGCTCGGGCAGGTCCAGCGGCGGCGGCAGCTTGATCACGTTGCGCTCGCCCACGTCGGCGTGCACCACCACGCTGTCGCGTTCCTGCCGGGGCAGGGCCTCGATGTCCTCGGCGGCCCGCTTGAACCGCTCGTATTCCTGCAGGCGCCGCACCAGCTCGGCACGGGGATCGTCTTCCAGCCCTTCCTCGGCCGGTGGCCGCGGCAGCAGCAGCCGCGACTTGATCTCGGCCAGGATCGCGGCCATCAGCAGGTACTCGGCGGCCAGCTCCAGCCGCATCACGTCCTGCATCAGCTCGATGTAGGCCATGTATTGCCGGGTGATCTCGGCGACCGGGATGTCCAGGATGTCCAGGTTCTGCCGGCGGATCAGGTACAGCAGCAGGTCCAGCGGACCCTCGAACGCCTCCAGGATGACTTCGAGCGCATCCGGCGGGATGTACAGGTCCTGCGGCATCTGCAGCATCGGCTGGCCGCGCACGATGGCCAGCGGCATTTCCTGCTGCTGCGGTACCGATGCAAACGCGTCCTGCGCTACGGCATCCGGGCTCTGTGGCTCGACGGGCTCAGTGCTCATCAATACATGTCGTTGGGCCGCCTGCAGCGGCTGGCAGTGTGTGCAACACGATCGGAATCATCCACATGCCGGCACAACCATGGGGTGTCCGCACTCGGAACACGGCCGTGAGGCGGCGTTCCCGGGGTACTGCGTTCTTCACAATCTCGGTCGAGGCGCGACGGGCGCCATCGTCACGACGGGCATGACGAAGCCGCTCGATGGCGGTTCGGTCAGGCGGGCCGCAATCGACCGTTGCACGCCAGCTCCGGGTTGTCAGCCACGGCATGGGCGAAAGTCGGAAGCGGCGAGGGGTGGCGCCACTGACGGTTCAACGGGTCGGTTAGAGAGCAATCGCATGGAAGCCACGGAGTGCCCGAGATGATCGGCAACCGTTTTCCATGGAACCACGCGTGGGCGAAGAGTAGCGTCTGGCCGGCGGCAAGTCCAGTGGCGTGTGCATGCCGGATCGGGGATCGCGTGCGCTTGTCGACTCCGCGCGGAGGCCCGTGACGGACACGATACGCCGGTCCCGCCGGTGCGAATCGGGGATTCCGGCGGTGCAAGGGCGGCATGTGACCCAATGCGTCGGATGAGACTTGGCCGCGTCAGGCGCATCCCTGCATCGACGACGCAGGGCCGTGGCGAACCTGGCGCGATCCCGTGGCCTGTCAGGTGCCGTATCGGCCGGCGTCAAGCGGTGCCTGCATCCGGTCGGCCGGTGGGGATGGCATGGTGGTTGCTTGTAATATCCCGATGAACACGACTAGCCGACATGCAGGATGGCTGGCGCGGGAGTCACGCATGGAAAGTGCGGGGCATCCGCGCGCATGATGCGGCCGGAAGGTTTCAGGATGGTGTTGGCCATGGTGTCGTGGCCGTAGGGCAGGCGCAGACGGATGGTGGACTGATGGCGAACGACAACAAGCGCGGACCAGACGGCGCGGGAACGGAACAATTGCGCCCGGCGCGCATGCAGATCGAGACGACGGTGCTGATGAGCCGGCACGGCGAGTCGCATCCGACCGAACTGGTCGATATCTCGGCCACCGGCGCCTTGCTGCGGCGTCCGCTGGGATGGTCCGGCGAGGTGGGGCAGAGCTGGATGCTCGACATGATCTTCGGGCACAACCTGCACATCCACCTGGAGGCCGTGATCGCGCGCATCTCCGACCACCACATCGGGTTTTCATACAGCCACATCCCCGAGGACAAGCAGGTGCCGCTGTGGAATCTGCTTGGTGGTTACGCCGACATCCTGGAACACTGGAAGGACGGCTGAGCGAAACGCCGCTGCCGCAGGAAAACGCCCGCGTCATGCGGGCGTTTTCGGTTTCGAGGCCTCCGGCCGGGTCGGGACTCAGGCGGTGGCTTTCTTCTCGTCGCGCAGCTCGCGGCGCAGGATCTTGCCCACGTTGCTCTTCGGCAGGCTGTCGCGGAACTCGATGAACTTGGGCCGCTTGTAGCCGGTGAGGTTCTCGCGGCAGAACTGCCTGAGTGCGTCCTCGGTGAGGTTCGGGTCCTTGCGCACCACGAACAGCTTCACCACTTCACCGGAATGCTCGTCCGGCACGCCGACCGCGGCCACCTCCAGCACGCCAGGGTGCTGCATCACCGCGTCCTCGACCTCGTTCGGATAGACGTTGAAGCCGGACACCAGGATCATGTCCTTCTTGCGGTCGACGATGTAGAAGTAGCCGTTGGCGTCCATCTTCGCGATGTCGCCGGTGTGCAGCCAGCCGTCGGCGCCAAGCACCTTGGCGGTCTCGTCCGGGCGCTGCCAGTAGCCCTTCATCACCTGCGGGCCCTGCACCATCAGCTCGCCCACCTCGCCGACGGGGAGCGGCTTGCCGTCTTCCGACCAGATCGCCACGTTGGTGGAGGGCACCGGCAGGCCGATCGAGCCGTTGTATTCCTTGAGGTCCAGCGGGTTGATGCAGACCGCGGGCGAGGTCTCGGTCAGGCCGTAGGCTTCGGCCAGGGTGCAGCCGGTGACCTTCTTCCAGCGTTCGGCCACCGCGCGCTGCACCGCCATGCCGCCGCCCAGGGACAGGTGCAGCCGGGAGAAGTCGAGTTCGTCGAAGCCGGGCGTGTGCAGCAGCCCGTTGAACAGCGTGTTGACGCCGGTCAGCGCGGTGAAGCCGGACTTGGCCAGCTCCTTGACGAAACCGGGCATGTCGCGCGGATTGGTGATCAGCCAGTTGAGGCCGCCCAGGCGCATGAACACCAGCCCGTTCGCGGTCAGCGAGAAGATGTGGTACAGCGGCAGCGCGGTGATGATCACTTCCTGGCCCGGCTTGGCGTTGGCGCCGATCCAGGCGTCGGCCTGCAGCATGTTGGCGATCATGTTGCCGTGGCTGAGCATGGCGCCCTTGGCCACGCCGGTGGTGCCGCCGGTGTACTGCAGGAAGGCGATGTCGTCGTGGTTCAGCGCAACCGGATGCAGCGGATGCGCCGCGCCGCGCGCCAGCGCGTCGCGGAAGCGCACCGCCTGCGGCAGGTGGAAGGCCGGCACCATCTTCTTCACGTGCTTGAGCACGAAATTGATCAGTGCGCCCTTGGGAAATCCGAGCAGGTCGCCGATGCCGGTGGTGACGATATGCAGCACTCCGGTGTCGGCCACCACCTGCTGCAGGGTGGCGGCGAAATTGTCCAGCACCACGATCGCCTTGGCGCCGGAATCCTCCAACTGGTGTCTCAGCTCGCGTGCGGTGTACATCGGGTTGGTGTTGACCACCGCCAGTCCGGCGCGCAGCGCGCCGAACAGCGCGATCGGGTACTGCAGCACGTTCGGCATCATGATCGCGATGCGGTCGCCCTTGCCGAGCTTGAGCACGCCGGTGAGGTAGCCGGCGAACTGGCGGCTCAGCGCGTCGATCTGGCCATAGCTGAGCTGGCGGCCGAAGCTGGAGAACGCCGGGCGATCGCTGAAACGTCCGAACGCTTCGTCCAGCACGGCCGGTACCGAAGCGTATTGGTTGACGTCGATTTCTGCGGGTACGCCGGCCGGATAGTGCTCCAGCCACGGACGTTCATTGCTCATGCTCGGGTTCCCTGTTTTGTCGATGACGGCGAGTCGACGATGGCTATAGGATGACGCGGCTTCCATCATGGCCATGCGCCGTTTCATTGGAGCATACGCCCGCGTATAGCGGCAAGCCGCACCGCAACGAGTTCTGCCCATGATCTGCCCGAGAAAAAACGCCGGCCTGCTGGCCGCGATCGCCTTGCTGGTGCTGGCCTTGCCGGCCTGTCACCGCACGCCCGACGAAACGCAGGTGCGCGAGGCGATCGCCGCGGTGGCGCAGGCGGCCGAAGCGGGTTCGGCCAGTGGCGCAGGCAAACCGCTCAGCGAGGATTTCGACGGCAATGCCGGCACGCTGGATCGGCGCCAGTTGACCGACATGGTGCGGCTGCTCGCGCTGCGCGGCGAGCGGATCGGCGTGACGATGGGGCCGGTGTCGATCGAGCGTCGCGGCGAACGGATGATGGCCTCGTTCACCGTCACCCTGACCAGCGGCGGCAAGCTGCTGCCCGACCAGTTGGGCCTGTACCAGGTCGAATCGGCGTGGCGCGAGGAAGACGGTGCGTGGCACTGCTACTCGGCCACGTGGAAGCACGCGCTGTAGGCGCTGCGGGCGCCAGGCGATTTCCCACACGCTGAAAGACCGCCCCGGACGACGGGGCGGTCTTTCGTCCTGCGCAGGTCCGCGCCGGAAATCAGGCGGCCTTCTTGCCCGCCAGCTGCCGCAGCACGTACTGCAGGATGCCGCCGTGGCGGAAGAACTCGCGCTCCTTCGGGGTCAGCAGCATCACGTTCACGCTGAACTGCTTCTTGCCGCCGTCGGCGGCGGTGGCGGTGACCGTGGCTTCCTTCGAGTTGCCGTCGTCCAGGCCGGTGATGTCGAAGGTTTCCCGGCCGGTCAGGCCCAGCGTCTGCGCGTTCTGGCCGTCCTTGAAGGTGCACGGCAGCACGCCCATGCCGACCAGGTTGGAGCGGTGGATGCGCTCGAAGCTCTCGGCGATCACCGCCTTCACGCCCAGCAGCAGGGTGCCCTTGGCCGCCCAGTCGCGCGACGAGCCGGTGCCGTATTCCTTGCCGGCCAGCACCACCAGCGGGGTCTTGCTCGCCTTGTACTTCATCGCGGCGTCGTAGATCGACATCTGCTCACCCGTCGGCACGTGCAGGGTGTAGCCGCCTTCGACGTTGTCGAGCATCAGGTTCTTGATGCGGATGTTGGCGAAGGTGCCGCGCACCATCACGTCGTCGTTGCCGCGACGCGAACCGTAGGAGTTGAAGTCCTTCGGCTGCACGCCCTTCTCGATCAGGAAGCGGCCCGCCGGGCTGTCTTTCTTGATCGAGCCGGCCGGCGAGATGTGGTCGGTGGTGATCGAGTCGCCGAACACGCCGAGCGCACGGGCGCCGTGGATGTCCTCCACCTTGCCCAGCGCCATCGTCATGCCGTCGAAGTAGGGCGGGTTCTTGATGTAGGTGGAGTCATTCCACCGGTAGACCGCACCGTCCGGCGAGGCGATGGCGTTCCAGCGGCTGTCGCCCTTGAATACGTCGGCGTAGTTCTTCTCGAACATGGCCGGGTTGATCGCGCCGGCGATCGCGTCGGAGATTTCCTGGTTGCTCGGCCAGATGTCCTTCAGGTAGACCGGCTTGCCGTCGTTGCCGGTGCCGATGGCGTCCTTGGTCAGGTCGATGTCCAGCGTGCCGGCCAGCGCGTAGGCGACCACCAGCGGCGGCGAGGCCAGGTAGTTCATCTTCACTTCCGGATGCACGCGACCCTCGAAGTTGCGGTTGCCCGAGAGCACCGAGGCCACCGCCAGGTCGCCATCGGCGATACCCTTGCTGATTTCCACCGGCAGCGGGCCGGAGTTGCCGATGCAGGTGGTGCAGCCGTAGCCGACGATGTAGAAGTTGATCTTCTCCAGTTCCTTCAGCAGCCCGGTCTGCTCCAGGTAGTCGCTGACCACCTTCGAGCCCGGCCCGATCGAGGTCTTCACCCACGGCTTGGCCTTCAGGCCCTTCGCCGCGGCCTTCTTCGCCACGATGCCGGCGCCCAGCATCACCGCCGGGTTGGAGGTGTTGGTGCAGGAGGTGATCGCGGCGATCACCACCGAGCCGTCGCCGACGCGGAAGCTCTGGCCGTCCTTCTCGACCAGCACGCCGGTTTCGCCGATCGCGTTGGCCGGGTTGCCGATGGCGGTGGCGCCGCCCTCGTTGGCGAACGCGGCGGCCGCGCCGTTCTTCGGGCGGCGGTTCGCAGTGAGCGCGCCGACCACGTCATGGAAGCTCTGCTGCACGCCTTCCAGCAGCACGCGGTCCTGCGGGCGCTTCGGGCCGGCCATCGACGGACGCACGTCGGCGAGGTCCAGCTCCAGCGTGGTGGTGTACTCGGGCGTCGGGCTGTTCTCGTCGTGCCACATGCCCTGGGCCTTGGCGTATGCCTCGACCAGCCTGATCTGCGCGGCGCTGCGGCCGGACAGCTGCATGTAGTTCAGCGCTTCCTGGTCGATCGGGAAGATGCCGCAGGTGGCGCCGTATTCCGGTGCCATGTTGCCGATGGTGGCGCGGTCGGCGAGCGGCAGGTGCTTCAGGCCGGTGCCGAAGAATTCGACGAACTTGCCCACCACGCCGAGCTTGCGCAGCATCTGGGTGACGGTGAGCACCAGGTCGGTGGCGGTGACGCCCTCGCCCAGCCTGCCGGTGAGTCTGAAGCCGACCACCTGCGGAATCAGCATGGAGGAGGGCTGGCCCAGCATCGCCGCCTCGGCCTCGATGCCGCCCACGCCCCAGCCCAGCACGCCGAGGCCGTTGATCATGGTGGTGTGCGAGTCGGTGCCGAACACGGTGTCCGGGTAGGCCCAGCTCTCGCCGCCGATGTCGGCGGTGAACACCACGCGGGCCAGGTGCTCCAGGTTCACCTGGTGCACGATGCCGGTGCGCGGGGGCACCACCTTGAAGTTGTTGAACGCCTTCTGGCCCCAGCGCAGGAACGAGTAGCGCTCCTGGTTGCGCTCGAACTCGATGGCCACGTTCTGTTCCAGCGCGCTCTCCGAGCCGTACACGTCGACCTGTACCGAGTGGTCGATGACCAGCTCGGCCGGTGCCAGCGGGTTGATCTGGGTGGCGTCGCCGCCCAGCTTCACCACGGCGTCGCGCATCGCCGCCAGGTCCACCACGCAGGGTACGCCGGTGAAGTCCTGCAGCACCACGCGCGCCGGCATGAAGGCGATCTCGGTGGCGGGCTCGGCCTTGGCGTCCCATTTCGCGATGGCCTCGATCTCCTTCGCGGTGACGTCGACGCCGTCCTCGTGGCGCAGCAGGTTCTCCAGCAGGATCTTCAGCGAGTACGGCAGCCGCTTCAGGTCGTAGCGCTGGCCCAGCTTGGCCAGGCTGGCGAAGACGTGGCGCTGGCCGTTGACCTCGAGGGTGTCGCGTACGGAAAAGGTGTCTTTCATGGGGACGTGCTCCTGGCTGGATCCTGCGGCTGGGACGACTGTACGGCGGCGCCGGACGACACGCGGGGTGCGT
>NZ_LVJR01000103.1 GCF_001617365.1 Rhodanobacter sp. FW104-R8 | reverse complement strand
GCGTGCCATGCCGCCCCCTTGTTCACGTGGGGGTATTGAAGCAAGATCGGCGGAGGTTTTTCTACAACCTCGTTAGGGCTATTCAGGGATGTTAGACGATCAACAAAAATTCGAATCTCCAGAAGAACTACACTCGACTGCGGTCGACGTAGCTTTTGAACGATTTCACAACTTCTGGCTCATCGCAACGCCGAAGATCTTCGAATGGTTCGAGTGGGTAGCTGTCTTAGCAGGGTGTTGAGAATGCGCCCCTCCGATGCCGGTCGATAGCTCTCGGCTATGGATCATCAGGCGTAGCCG
>NZ_LVJR01000102.1 GCF_001617365.1 Rhodanobacter sp. FW104-R8 | reverse complement strand
GCTCTAAACTTCCCCATGATTTTCACCTTATAATTGTTCTTGTATCCTTATGGTACTGTATTTTTAGACTTTTAATTATTTTTGTCTAAATTATTCTCGGTGACCTAATTTAGTCCTCTATCTCTTCTTTTTCTCAATGCCTCAAGAATGGCTATCTTATGCCATTCCTATTTTTACCCCCCACCCCCCTGTCTAAACGTCTAAAATTGGGCTAATTCAGCATCCAAAACCCCTATCTTATGCCATTTTTTACTGGATTTTGTTTAGACAAAAAGCGTCTACAATAGCGTCTAAACGTTGCCTCAATATTCTCTTTATTCTTGGCAATAAAAAAGCCGCCTTTCGGCAGCTTTCTTATACAAGTAACAATTATGGTATCCCTATGGTAACCGATATTTCAAAAATTAGATCTTAAATCTCGATGATCTTTTTTTTTTGAACTTCTTCCCTTACTTCTTTCCTGAGCTTGCTCGGTGCTTTGCTCCATCTATCTTTCCTTGCCACCCGCAAGACTTCCCTTTCCACCGCTGTGGCCTCTGGTTCCTCTCTGGGTGCCTGCTGTTGCTCCTCCATGACTTGGGAAGCCTTCTTAATCATCAATGGGTCAATGCCTGACAGCTGGACCTGGGGAACGGCTGGCGCTACCTCCACCGCTACCGCTGGCGCTGTCGTCAGCTTTTCGTACTCTTCCCGATAGATCCTATCAACCTCATCCCTATCTTCCTTGGTGATGAAATTATAGACACCATCGCTTAGATCCTTCATTGCCAAACTTTCTTTTAGTCCCTCGATGATTTCTTCTTTTCCATAGAGTTTGAAATTATCTTTATGTCGAGTATATGCTACTAGACCCATGTTTCGGTTAACTTGGCTGTCGCAGTAAAAATAGCAATCATCAATGCTTTTTCCCTGACTTTTATGCACTGTAACTGCATAGTTAAGTTGTAATTGGTCAAAGTTATCGGGGACGCTTACACGCTTCCCAGCCTCATCTCCTGAATCCATTTGAACCAAAAGCCTACCTTGGGCATCTTGCCCAACCACGGTACCCTCGTCGCCGTTGATAACCTTAACATTGCCGTTGGCATCCGTTAGCCTTCGTCTTTTGTTGAACCTGACCTTATCGCCTTCTCGATATTCGTAATCCCCGATAGTGTTTAATGGCGCTTCGCTCCTTTCTCCCTTCTTGACAAGTTCCTGCTGGATCATTTGGTTCAAATATTTCACACCATCGTTAGTCGTAGCCATGACCAATTTATCCGCGTAATCCTTTTTGTTCTTAACATAGTCCTTGGCTATCGCCTCAATTGCATGAGCCTCACTTTCGCACTTCTCCACCATATCAAGGCTTTTCATATCCTCAACCATCTTTTTTGCATCTTTCTTGGTGTTTATGTTGTAAAAATTATCCCCTAATCTTTTAGCCGCAATCTTCTTTTGGCGTCGTATCTCTGTAAGTTCTGCGGGTCGTGTACAGCGGTCTAATATTTTGAGGCCCGATCCGGCTCCGACTGGAGAAAGTTGGTCGTAATCGCCTCCAAAAGACATCCGACAACCCGTTCTTCTTTGAATATCGATCAACTTCCAAGTTGTTTCAATATCAACCATGCCCACCTCATCGGTATAGATGAAAGTGTTGCTATCTGGCTTGATTACTCCTCTCTCATAGTCACTTAAAAACTTGGCAATGGAGGTACTCTTCATCCCTGTATCCTCTTCCAAATGTCGAGCCGCATCAGCTGATACCGCTACTCCATAGCATTTCCATCCTTCCTTTGCGAAAGATTGGGCTACCACTTGGCAAGCGGTCGTCTTACCTGTGCCAGCTAATCCGCGAAGGACGGTTATATTTTCTTTGCCTGTAAGGGCCTTGATTGCTTCAAGTTGCTCTTTGGAAGGTGGAAAGCCTCGCTCCTTTTGGAACTTCTCAACCATGTCCCCGATAGTCTTTTTTGGGATCTGATTTTTGCCAATGATAGAGTTGGCTTTTTTCACCGTCTCCATGATGATTTTGTCGTATACAGCTAGCTTTTTTGAGCAATAAAGCCTCTCTCCCAAGCCATTTTCCTTATCTAAATGGGTAATTAAATCTCCCTCAATAATCCTTTTTGCTGTTTCATCTATCTTCTGGATAGCGTCTGGGTGGCCTGTATACATTTGGCAAATCACTGCTTTAATGTCGTACTCGGTTACAAATGTCTTCTTTTTGAGGTCGTGGACATAGTCCAAGATTTGCTGATCATCGACAATCTGTGAAAGTTCATCTTTTTGATTGCTTTTGAATTGGAACTGATCAGCTGGCATAGCGTTCATTTGCCATTTCCAATCGTCCAACATCTCGGCGTAGGACATAATTCCTTTACTGCTTCTTATCTTTTTGAGGTACTTTTTAATATCCTTTGCGTCAATCTTCTCTTTTAGCATGTAATCCATCACTTCCATTTTTCTTTTTGAAAAGGCCTTCATCGCCTCTTCACCCACTCCCTGAACTTCCATTTCTACTTTATCGGTCGGGCCAAACTCACCCATCTCCCTAATATTTTTTATTCCCAATCCGGCTTTTTGGAGACCTTCCGCCAATTTGGCTCGGTATAGCGCTCCGCCATATTTCACTTGCTGATTGATAGAAAGCTGCTCCATCGCCCGACATTTTCCGCTGGCGTCGATACCGAAATTAAATAAAATCGCATGGGTATGTAATTGAGGGTCTGGCGAATTATCGCCCACTGGTCTAGCGTCAAAATGATCAATCATGGCATAGCATAATTTGTTGTTCTTGTTCTTCTTTACTCCACTCCTCCCTGACCGTGTTACTGCTCCTTTCCCCATCTCTTCCATCGCATAAGACACCGCCTCTCGATGGGCTTTGAGCATGGCATCTGCAAGCGCTGTATCTCCGTCAATCTTGGCTTTAGCCAAAGCGACTGATAGGCTTTTTGGAGCACTAAATGTGCAATCTAACCCTGCGCGTCTTTCCTTGCCCTCTCCAATTTTCTTATCACCCTCCTCCAATTTTCTTGCATTCTTCCCTTTGACCTTATCGCCTTTTTGAAACTTTTTCTTTTGGACTTGGGTTAAAGGTTTGCTTGTGAGCGGATGGATACCGTCGTAAAGTTGGGTAAATATCTCCTTATTGTCCTCAAAATTTCCATCCAATCCCCACTCTTTTGCTGCTTCTCCTGCCAACCTAAAGGAATTAGGGAATGGTGAAAATCCATCTTTTTTTGCGTAGTAGTCGGTGGCGCTATTGGGTGTTTCGTTGACCTGGACTACATCGTTAAGTATGTATTCTCGAAAGTCGTCTCCACTTAAATTGGTTACTGTTAACATAATGATTGCCCATTTTTCTTGTTATTCTTGTGTTCCTATTTCTTCAAATAGTTCTTTTAGTGGTTCTTCCCTTTTCCTTTCTTGAAGTTTTTCGATGATGGTTTTTATCGCCTCATCTGCAAAATCATCAATGCATATTCTTGCCTGCTCTTTGCTATTTCTTAATTGTTCTTGGATGAATTGCTTAACTGCTGGAGCGTTAAACTCTTGGTTTTTTTTGGAATCCCGAACTGGGTAACCTGTCCTTTTTTTGATTAGTTCTATCTCTTCATTGGTCAGCTCGATCCAAAAGCGCTTTGTATTTTTGGTGTTTTTGGCTTTTTCATTACCCCCGTTTGATACCGTTCTCTCCTCTCCCTGCTGGGTATGCTTGCCCTCTATATTTTCTATAATTTTGGCTTCATTCTGGGTAGCCTTGCCCCCTTGTTCTTGATTGTTCATTTGGTAAATGCCTCATGTTTTCTTTTCTCTATGGTACTTGATTTTTGCGATTTTAATTTTTACCATCTCGATGGTGCGTGTGGTCTATTTTATTTGGCGCTTTTGATTTTCGCTTTTCGCTTTTGTCAGTGCTTTTTTCAGTAAATCCAAATGCCCTCCTTTGTGCTGGGTAGCCTTGCCCTTCCTTGGTAAGTCTTAAAGCTGGGTAGCCTTGCCTTATGTTTTCCAAAGGCATAAAAAAAGGCTCCTTGCGGAACCTTTGCCTTTTTGCTAGCCTCAAACTTTACCGATGGGACAGGAGAAAGTGATGGCTGTGGATTTGGAGAAATTGCTTGGAAGTTTGAGCGCTCAAGAAATAAAGGACGCTTTGAACATCTTGGCTACTCGTGAAGAAAAGGCACGAGAAGAATTGAGGAATGAAGCTGTAAAGGTAATTCGTACAAAGTTTGAGGATTATGTTGATCAAGGTATTGACTTCTCCCCGACTGACTTTTCCTTTATCTTCAGGGTCAAGTCTGGCAAGCCGACAAAAGCCAAAACCACCAAGACCTCAAAGCCGTCCGATCCTAATGCTCCTCCTATGACTATTAGGAAGTTCAAAGGCAAAGTGTATCCCGTGGTTCGCGGTAAACCGATTGATCCCATCTTTGCTGGAATGTCCAAAGAGGAATTGGATAACCTCAAAGAACCCAACCCCGAATATAAAAAATACATGGATGAGAAGAGTAAGGCTGGCAAATAAGTTGACCCCCTCGACTTCGTCGGTCCCCCAAGGGGGACTATTAACGGTGCTTCGCACATTGGAAAAGCTAAAAGCCAAAGCTGGTTAACATCTAGAAATAAATGAGCCGTAGGCCAATGGGGCTCAGCCCCCTTTATAGCCCCCTTGGGGGCCGCCGTAGGCGGGGGGTGCTTTTCCCTTCCATGACCTCAATGATATTAAAGCCGAACTTCTCCACCATGTCTTTGGCTCGGGTTCCTCGGTTAGTCTTGGGGTACTGATATTGTCTATACCATATTTTTTCGTGGTTTTTGTAAATAGTTAGGTAGCCTGTGCCTCCCTCCTTATTGAAGTGGAAAAATAGACTGATCCCTAGACTTTGAAGGATGGCGCTAAGTTCAAGCCTTCCTTTTTCTGTCTCCATTTTTTCCACCAAGTCCTCAATGGTGATTTCTTCCTCCTCAACCTCTTTGGCTTTGGCTCCTTCAAAAGCTTTCTTGGTAATCTCTAATTGTTTTGAGACTTGCTTGACTTTTTCGATCAAGATTTTTGGAATAGGGAAGATGTCCAATTCTTCCATCTGTAAAGATACTGCCTTCTCATCTCGCACAGCTTTATAGTAAGCCTCCTCGAGCTTCTCCAGGTCGTCGCCTTGCTTTTCCTTACCATCGGCAAGGATACCTGTCAGCTTGCCTCCTACGCCTCCTCGGTGGCTCTCTGTAACCTCACGGCTGGCACCCAATCCCGCAAGCATGGCAAAATAAAGAAACTCATAAAAAGCCACATCGAACGGCATTTGCCAAATGCAGATTGGGCAATGATAGATCCTAAAAAACTGGATGTTAGTTTGGTTAGGATTTTTGGATTGTTGGTAAAAGAGTGGTGAGTGGCAAGTATGGCAAAAAATCATCTTGGCAAAAATGTTGCTGAAGTTAGATGATCGCCTGCCTCCGCTCTTTTGAAAACTCCGGGCTTCCATGGAAACAATGGCGCGATTGAATAACTCCTCTTTGACAACTTGAGGATAAAATCCCTCGATAGTCTCAACTATCTTTTGCCTCCTTCTTTTGGCGATGACCTCCCCTTTTTCAATTACTTCTGTATAGATGTTGGCCGTTCGTGAGTGGATACCCAAAACCCACTTTTTTGACAATAGGGCGTGAACCTTGGATTTGTTCCATTGATAAGTTGAATATTTGTTGACTACTGAAATTGCTTTATTCACACCGCTCAAAGCGATGACCTCCAGCAACTCCTCAACCTCTTCTTTTTCTTTTTGGTTGATTTGGTATTGACCATCCACAATGGTTAGACCAAAAGGCGCTATGCTTTGAAATAGTGTCTTTTCTTTGTTGGCTGTCCTTCTTTTCCAAGCCTCTTTTATCCGTAGGCTTTTAGTTTCACTTTCATTTTTTGCTCTTTCGGCAATCAAGCCGATCATTAAAAAATCTTCAAGCCGACTATTTACATAAAGCCTTTTGTCAAAGGTGGTGTAAAGGTTAATCCCCTTCTTCAGCAAGCCTCTTATTAGGTCGGTAGCGACTTCCCAGCCTTCGCGGGTAAGTCTGTCGATGCTCTCGCAAACAATGTAGTCACCGGGCTTTATTTTGCCTTTGGCGACGTCTTGGAGCATGGTTGCCAGCTCGCCGTTGATCCGGTTTTTGCCGGAGAAACTGCTGACCCCTTCATCTACATAGTTTCGTACCAGCTCAACCTTGGGGTAGCTGGTCTTGAAGTCGTCAAGCCCTGCGGTCTGGCGGGTAAGGCTGTCGCCCTCGCCTTGCACCGCTGTTGACCACCGAATGTATGCGTAAGCCCTTGCCATTGCTAGGTTCCTGCCTCTTCGCCTAGCTGGAATTTACATCATATAAATCGGCGGGGCTAGCTTGATCGCGTTGAACTCGATATGCGCCACCGCATGCACCAGCGCGGCGCGGCCTTCGTCGCTGCCCAGCCCGCGCTGCGGCAACTGGCGGGCGCTGACCAGCCGCGGTTTCGCGGGGCGGCCGGGCGGACCGATCGGCTCAGGCGGCGGCGCGGCGGAATCGGCACGCAATTCACCGGCAAGAAAAGCCTGCCAGGTGTCATGGGTCAGGCGCAATTTTTCCGCCGGATCGGTGGCATCGAGGCAGCGCCTGGCGGCGGCATGCAGGTCGGTCATGGCGTTTCCTGCAGGAGCGCACCCTGTGCGCGATAGCTCTGATGCCGATAGGAACGAAGAGCTATCGCGCACAGGGTGCGCTCCTACCCGTGCCATGCGGAGGCTCAGACCACCCGCCGCGCGGCCTTGGCATCGTCCGAGCGCAGCATCTGGATCTGCTCCAGGTAGTGCTGGTCGAGCCCGGTGACGTATTCGCCGGAGAAGCACGAGGTGTCGAACTGCTTCAGCTCCTCGTTGCCGTCCTGCACCGCCCAGATCAGGTCCTTGAGATCCTGGTAGATCAGCCAGTCGGCGCCCAGCGTCTGCTCGATCTCCTTCTCCGTGCGCCCGGCGGCGACCAGTTCCGAGGCCGACGGCATGTCGATGCCGTAGACGTTCGGGTAGCGCACCGGCGGCGCGGCGGAGGCGAAGTAGACGTTCTTCGCGCCGGCGTCGCGGGCCATCTGGATGATCTGCTTCGAGGTGGTGCCGCGCACGATCGAATCGTCCACCAGCAGCACGTTCTTCTTGCGGAACTCCAGGTCGATCGCGTTGAGCTTGCGGCGCACCGATTTAACCCGCTCGCCCTGCCCCGGCATGATGAAGGTGCGGCCGATGTAGCGGTTCTTGACGAAGCCCTCGCGGAACGGCACGCCGAGCGCGCCGGCCAGCGCGCTGGCGGCGGTGCGCGCGGTGTCGGGGATCGGGATCACCGCGTCGATGCCGTGGTCGGGCCGCTCGCGCAGGATCTTCTCGGCCAGCTTCTCGCCCATGCGCAGGCGCGCCTTGTACACCGAGACGTCCTCGATCATCGAGTCGGGCCGGGCCAGGTAGACGTACTCGAAGATGCACGGCGTGTGCGCCACGCCCTCGGCACAGCGGCGGCTGTGCAGCTGGCCATCGTCGGTGATGATCACCGCCTCGCCCGGCGCCACGTCGCGGATGCGCTTGAAGCCGAGGATGTCCAGCGCCACCGACTCGGACGCCACCGCGTACTCGCGACCTTCCGTCGTGATCCGCTCGCCCAGCACCAGCGGGCGGATGCCGTGCGGGTCGCGGAACGCGATCAGCCCGTAGCCCAGCAACAGGGCGATGCAGGCGTAGCCGCCGCGCGCGCGCGCGTGCACGCCGGCCACCGCCTTGAAGATGTGGTCCGGGGTCAGCTCCATCCGGTCCTGGATCTGCAGCTCGTGCGCCAGCACGTTCAGCAGCACCTCGGAATCGGAATCGGTGTTGATGTGGCGGCGGTCGTCCTGGAACATCTCGCGGCGCAGCGCGTCGGTGTTGACCAGGTTGCCGTTGTGCGCGAACGCGATGCCGTAGGGCGAATTGACGTAGAACGGCTGCGCCTCGGCCGAGCCCTCGGAGCCGGCGGTGGGGTAGCGGCAGTGGCCGATGCCGATGCGTCCGCGCAGGCCGCTCATCGCGGTCTGCCCGAACACGTCGCGCACCAGCCCGTTGCCCTTGTGCAGGCGCAGCCGCGCGCCGTCCACCGTGGCGATGCCGGCCGCGTCCTGGCCGCGGTGCTGCAGCACCGTCAAGCCGTCATAGAGCGCCGATGCCACTTCGGTGGTACCGACGATGCCGATGATTCCGCACATGGTTTGTTGCCTGCTTCGGGAGAGGTATTCAGGGAGTCCGGTGCGGGTGGGCTGCGCTGGCCGCGCCCGCCGGTGACGCCGGACGTGCCGCGCTGGCCGCCGGGCCGGGCATCGTGTCCGATATGGGGTTTGACAGCACCGACGGCAAGCTGGGCAGGCGCCCCAGCGCGGCCGGCGCATGGATGTAGTCGCGCACGCCGGGCGGCACCTGCTGGCCCAGCCACGCCGCGACGTGCTGGAACCGCGGCAGCAGCACCGACTGCCGCCACCAGGGATCGCGCGTGAACGCGGTGAACCCGGCCAGGAACACCAGCAGGCTCACCAGCAGCACGCCGCGGGCGAAGCCGAACAGCATGCCGAGCAGGCGGTCGGTGCCGGACAGGCCGGTGCCCTCGACCAGCTTGCGGACCGCGAAACGCAGCAGCGCACCGAGGATCAGCACGATCACGAAGCACAGCCCGTAGCCGACGATGTAGCGCGCCGACGGCAACGCGATGACGTGCTCGAGGCGCGCGGCCGCCGCCGGGCCGAGCATCCACGCCACCCAGAACGCGCCCACCCAGATCGCCAGCGCCAGCACCTCGGAAACGAGGCCGCGCCACAACCCCACCAGCACCGACAGGGTCAGTACGCCGAGGATGATGTAGTCGGTCCCGTTCATCGGCCCACCTGGCTGGTCCGCGCTGGCGCCGGCATGTTCAGGGCACCGGGACGACGTTGCCGTCGATGCCGAGCTTCACCTTGATCTGGTCGTGCACGCGCTGCGCGTCGCTGCGCTGGGTCTGCGGGCCTGCCCGCACGCGCCACAGCCGCTTGCCGCCGGGCTGCACCGAGTCGACGAAGCCGTCGAAACCGTTCGCGCGCAGCTTGTCGCGCAGTGCGTCGGCGTCGGCTTGGCTGCTCACCGCCGCCAGTTGCACCGCCCAGCCGCCCGCCTTGGCGGTCGTCGTGGCAGTGGCGGCGGCGGGCGTTGCCGCCGCATTGTCCTGGCTGGCGTCCTGTTCGAGCCGGACCGGCACGCCGGGGATCGACTGGGTGATCTTCAGCCGCGCCGCCTCGGCGGCAGTCCGCGTCTCGAACGGCCCCGCCAGGACCAGGGTGCGCGGCTTGCCGGCCTGGGTGATCGCGTGGCCGGTCACCGGATAGCCCAGCGCGCGCACGCGGCGCTCCAGGTTCGCAGCACCCTCGGCGCTGGCGTAGGCACTGAGGTTGAGCGTGTAGCTGCCGCGCCCCGCGCTTGGCGCGGTCGCGATCGCCGCTGCCACGGCCGGCGCCGGCCTGGGCGGCGCGGCAGCCGCCACGGGCTGTGGCCTGGCCGCCGCCGGGGCATTGGCCTCCGCCTTGGTCTGCTGCGGGATCACCGGCTGGCTCGGCGAGGCGCCCGAGCCGGGGATTATCCGGGTCGGTTGCGGCGGCTTGCCGGCTTCGGGGTCGGTTTCCACGTCGCGCGGGCGGCTGGAGCCGATCTCCACCGTGGCCAGCCGGTCGCCCGACGCCGGCGCAACCGGCTGCACCGGCTGGCTGCCGGCGCTGGACGCGCTTTTCGCGGCATCCGGAGCCAGGTTCATGGTGCGGGTCTGCAGGTCGCGATCAGGCGCCGGCGGAATCGCCAGGCTGACCGCCTGGTCGCCGCCGGGTGCCGGCGGGGTGCTGGAAAAGAACATCGGCACGAACAGAACCGCCAGCGCGATCAGGACGGCGGCTCCCAGCAGGCGTGTTTTCAAGTCTTCGCTCCACGGCGGCAAACGCAATGCACAACGGCACGATTATACCTGCCGGCGCCGGATGCCATGCGCGGTCGTTCAATCGTCGCGTTCAGCCAGCACGGCGCCGGCCACGAAAAACGAGCCGAACGCCAGGATGCGCTCGCCCGGTTGCGCGGCCGCGCGGGCCGCCGCCAGCGCCGCGGCCACATCGGCGTGGGCGTCGAACGTCGCCTGCGGCTGGACCTGCCGCAGTATCGCGGCCAGCGCGCCCACGCCCAGGCCACGCGGCGTCGCCCGATCCAGCCCGGCCAGGTGCCAGTGGCCGATGCGCGCGCCGAGCGCGCCGATCACCCCGGCCACGTCCTTGTCCGCCAGCGCACCGTACACCGCGTGCGTGCGCACCGGTGGCTGGACGTCCAGCCACTCGGCCAGCGCGCGCGCAGCCTGCGGGTTGTGGCCCACGTCCACGATCAGTTCGGGATCCCCGCCGAGCGACTGCAGGCGGGCCTGCACGTGCACCTCGTGCAGGCCGGCACACGCCGCCGCGAAAAGCGTGCTGGGCATGAACAGGTCGCCGTCCAGCGCATGCAGCGCGGCAATCGCCGCCGCCGCGTTGGCGTATTGCACCGGCGCGGACAGTGCCGGATCGGGCAGTTCCATCGCGGTGCCGTCGCGATGCCGCCAGCGCCAGCCGTCCGCGTGCCGCTCGACGCCGAAATCGAGCCCCGCCCGCTCGACCCGCGCACCGCGTTCGGCCAGCGCGTCGAGCAGGCCTACCGGCGGAGCCGCCTCGCCCACGATCGCCGGCCGCCCGGCGCGCGCGATGCCGGCCTTCTCGCGACCGATGCTGTCGCGATCCGGGCCGAGCCAGTCCATGTGGTCCAGGTCCACGGTGGTGATGACCGCCACATCGGCGTCGATGATGTTCACCGCGTCCAGCCGCCCGCCCAGCCCCACTTCCAGCACCGCCGCGTCGACGCCGGCGCGGGCGAACAGGTCGATGGCGGCCAGCGTGCCGAATTCGAAGTAGGTCAGCGGAACGGCATCGTCCGAATCCGCCCCTCGCGCCGCCTCGATCCGTTCGAACGAGGCGACCAGCGCGGCGTCATCGGCGTTCGTGCCGTCGGTGCGCACGCGCTCGTTGTAAGCCAGCAGGTGCGGCGAGGTGAACGCGCCCACGCGCTGGCCGGCGGCGCCCAGCATCGCCTCCAGCAGGGCAACGGTGGAACCCTTGCCATTGGTGCCGCCGACGGTGATCACCCGCTTCGCCGGCGCCGGCGCGCCCATCCGCTGCCACACCTCGCGCACGCGATCGAGCCCCAGCTCGATGCTGCGGGGATTGACGCGTTCCTGGTAGCTCAGCCATTCGGCGAGGGTGCGGGGCATGGATCGGCTTCTCGATGGCGGAAAATCGGGTCGCCCATTGTCGCCGACTTGCGGGGCTCCCGGTCACTCCGCGAAAGGCGATGCCTCCCGCCCGGTTCGTTCAGCCGAACGGATGGATGCCGCTGTAGTGCAGCGCCATGTACATGGCGAACAGGCTCCACACCATCTTTTTCAGCACCTTGCCGGCAAGCAGGGCCGCCAGCAGGCCTAGCAGCAGCGGCAGGTAGCGGTCGAGTGTGCCGCGGGTATCCTGGGTCGTGTTCATGCGCATTCCTCCTGCACCGCCACGGTGCAGGAGGATGGTCGCGCCATGGCCGCGGCAGCCACAGAAGCAGGCGTCAGCCATCGCCGGTGACAACCGTCACAGCGCTGCCTTGCGCAACCGCAACGCGTTGCCCACCACCGACACCGAGCTCAGGCTCATCGCCAGTGCGGCGATCATCGGCGACAGCGTGATGCCGAACCACGGATACAGCACGCCCGCCGCCAGCGGCACGCCGACCGCGTTGTAGATGAAGGCGAAGAACAGGTTCTGGTGGATGTTGCGCACGGTGGCCCGCGACAGCTTGCGCGCGCGCACGATCGCTCCCAGCTCGCCCTTCACCAGGGTCACCGACGCGCTCTCCATCGCCACGTCGGTACCGCTGCCCATCGCGATACCGATGTCGGACGCCGCCAGTGCCGGCGCGTCGTTGATGCCGTCGCCGGCCATCGCCACGCGGCGTCCGGCGGCCTTGAGCCTGTCCACCACCGCGGCCTTGTCGGCCGGCGACACGTCGGCGTGCACTTCGTCGATGCCCAGCGTGCGCGCCACCGCCTGCGCGGTGGTGGCATTGTCGCCGGTCAGCATCACGATGCGCAGGCCAGCCGCGTGCAACGCCGCGATCGCCGCAGGCGTGTCCGGCTTGATCCGGTCAGCCACGGCGAACAGGCCGGCCAGCGCGCCGTCGACGGCCAGGAACATCACCGTGGCACCCTGCCCGCGCAGCCGCTCGGCGCGGGTGACGGCGTCGTCGCCGATAGCCACGTGCAACTCGGCCATCAGCTTCGCATTGCCCAGCGCCGCCTCGCTGCCATCCACCTTTGCGCTGACGCCGCGGCCGGTGAGCGAACGGAAATCCGTCGCCGCCAGCATCGCCACGCGTTCGGCATCCGCCGCCGTCACGATCGCCCGCGCCAGCGGATGCTCGCTCGGCCGTTCGAGCGCGGCGGCCAGCGCCAGCAGGCGTTCGCGCGATTGGCCGCCGAGAACGACCAGCTCGGTCAGCGCCGGCTTGCCCAGGGTCAGCGTGCCGGTCTTGTCGACCACCAGGGTGTCGATGTCGCGCAGGCCCTCGATCGCGCTGGCGTCCTTGAACAGCACGCCGTGCTGCGCGCCGCGGCCGCTGGCCACCATGATCGAGATCGGCGTGGCCAGGCCCAGCGCACACGGGCAGGCGATGATCAGCACCGACACCGCGGCGATCAGCGCGTGCGCCAGCCGCGGCGAAGGCCCCAGCAGCGCCCACGCCGCGAACGCCAGCAGCGCGACCACCACCACCGCGGGCACGAACCATGCCGCGACCCGATCGGCCACGCGCTGCAGCGGCGCCCGGCTGCGCTGCGCCTGCGCCACCAGCGCCACGATCTGCGCCAGCATCGTCTCGCTGCCTACTTTCTGCGCGCGCATGGTCAGCGCGCCGTCCTGGTTCACCGTGCCGCCGGTGAGCGGATCACCCTTCGCCCTGGCCGCCGGCATCGGCTCGCCGGTAAGCATCGACTCGTCGACGTGGCTTTCGCCGTCCAGCACCACGCCGTCGACCGGCACCTTCTCGCCGGGGCGCACGCGCAGCACGTCGCCGGCGCGTACGTCGTCCAGCGGCACGTCGCTCTCGCTGCCGTCGGCGGCGATCCGCCGCGCGCTCTTCGGCGCCAGTCCCAACAGCGCCTTCAGCGCCGCGCCGGTACGCCGGCGCGCACGCAACTCCAGGAAATCGCCCAGGGTGACCAGGGTGACGATCACCGCCGCCGACTCGAAGTACACCGCGACCCGCCCGTGCATGTCGCGGAAGCCGTCCGGGAAGATCCCCGGCAGCAGGAACGCCGCCGCGCTGTACAGCCACGCCACGCCGGTACCCAGCGCGATCAGTGTGTACATGTTCGGACGCCAGGGTTTGAGCGAACGCCAGCCGCGCGCGAAGAACGGCGCGCCGCCCCACAGCACCACGATGCTGGCCAGCACGGCCTCGACCCAGCCGGCCGCGCCATCCCACGGCGCGGGCAGGTGCCAGCCGAACAGGTGCGGCCCCATCGCCAGCGCGAACACCGGCACGGTCAATGCAACCAGCAGCCAGAAGCGCCGCGTCATCGAGGACAGTTCGCCGCCGTCGTCCTCGTCCAGCGTCGGCATCATCGGTTCCAGCGCCATGCCGCAGATCGGGCAATGTCCGGGACCGACCTGCCGGATCTCGGGGTGCATCGGGCAGGTGTAGATCGTGCCGGGCGGCGCCGGCGGCGCCGGGCGGTCTTCCAGATAAGCCGACGGATCGACCACGAATTTCTCCCGGCAGCGCGCGGCGCAGAAGTAATGCGTCTGGCCGTCATGTTCGGCGCGGTGCTTCGCGGTCAGTGGATCCACCGTCATGCCGCACACCGGATCCTTCACCGTGTGCGCATGGTCGTGGTCGCGTCGGGCATGGCCATGCTGGGCATGATCGTGATGCGCGTGATCGTGCGCCGCCGGTTTCGCGTCGCAACAGTTTCCCGCCGCGATCTTCCCGCCAGCGCCCGGATACGTCGCCGGCGCGGCGTCGAACTTCGCCTTGCAGTCGGCGCAGCAGAAGTGGAACGTCTGCCCGTCATGCGTGGACCGATGTTTCGAAGTGGCCGTATCCACCCGCATGCCGCAGACCGGATCGGTTGTCGTCGCGGCCCCGTCGCCGCCCTGGCAACACGCGTGGGCGCTCATGCCGACACCTGCTCATCGCTGAGCGCACGCAGGATCGGACATTCCTCCGGCTTGCCATGGCCCGGACACGAGGCGACCAGCTGTGCCAGCCCGTCGCGCACGCGCTGCAGCTCGGCGATGCGCTGCTCGATCGCCGCCAGCCGTTTTTCCGCGCGCTGCTTCACCGCCTTCACCCCGCGCTGGCGATCCGCCGACAGCGCCAGCAGCTCGCGGATCTCCTCCAGCGTGAAGCCGAGGTCCTTGGCCCGCCGGATGAAGCGCAGCTGGGTAATCGTGCCAGCGCCATAACTGCGATAGCCGGAGGCGCGCCGCTTCGGCTCGGGCAGCAGGCCCTCGCGCTCGTAATAGCGGATCGTGTCGATCGCCACGCCGACGCGCTTGGCGACGGCACCGATGGTCAGGGAGGGGGTTTGCGTGTTCATGATGCGTAGTCTATACCTTTGATCAAGGTCCAGAGTCAAGCACGCACGGACGCACCTTCGTGTCGACAGCCCTCAACCCTGGCACTGGAGCCCTTAACCTTGGCACTGGCCCATAACGCTGACACTGGGCAGCCTTTGTCGGCCCCTTTAAGCGTTCAACGAGAGACGAGCCTGCCCTCCAGACGCATTTTCAATGAGTTAGGCGCCCCGCTCCCATCCAGAATCCGGCGACTGTTCCACCTGAGATCAGCCAATTGAAGCGTCCTCATTAGCTTCCCCCGCGACTCACACCCAAACTCCAACTATTCATCCTGCGCGATCGAGGCGTAGGAGAGGGCAACTGCATGCCCGATGACAGACTAGTTGAGGCTGATGGACAAGTGCTCCTGTGTTCGGCCGCTCCTCTCTCACATCAGTACCCTACCCTCGATAACTTGGCCTTATCATGTCACAGCTCAGTTAGTAACCGCGGTGCCAGTGGTCCGGCTCCCTAACGCGTCTTTCGCGTCGACTAACGACACGAGCTTCTGTTACCGCGTTCGCCCCATCAATATTTTTTACGGCGCTGACATAGCTCAATCCACTTTGATCCAGCAACCGAGCGATCCGCGACTGCACTGCGCCCGGGGCCGGTTTAGCGATTGAGCGCCCCTTGCCGTTTCACTAGGCTTCCCAGTCCCTGCGCTCTGCCTCCTCATCTTCTCGACGCGCCTGCCAGTCGTAATCGTCAGCTAGAGCATCGAGTGCCTTGGCTGTGTGAGGATGCTCATAGCTGAGTGCTTTTGCCCAAGCCCGGTACTTTGCGGCCTCTATACGTTCAAGTTTGCCGCCATCGCCCGGACTACGAGATGTCACGCCGCGCCGATTGCTCTTCCCTATCCGGAACCCGTCAATCATCGGCTTGCTGCGGAAAAGGTCAATCATCTCGCGCACCGGTTCTGCTGGCCAGTTCCCATCAGCCCCCATGGGCGAGGCTGATAGCATGTTTCCAATACGGCTATCCGCAATCTCTTCTCGTCCGGCCGCCTTTGCCAAGGTCCTCGCCTCCTTGATCCACGATTCGAGAACGTCCGCATCGATTGTGCCGTCCTCGCGTGTCCCGGGAATTCGATTCCAGAGTCCAAGCAACCGATACGCCTGCGTGGCGACTGCTCGCGCCTGCTCCGGATCCTCTGGTTCGGGCTCAATGACCCCACTCTCCTCGCTGGCCTTGTAGACCGCGCTCAGCATCATGATAAACAGGGACGGATCTTCGGATAGCGCTTTCAGCAGTGCCTTCGCTGGCCGCCGGGAATGCTCCAGCACCTGCAAGTAGTTCCACTCAAGCGTAATGAGGGCGTTCCGGTCAGCATCATCGCGTGCATCGAGAAGCTGAAGAATTTCAGCAACGTAATGCTGGAACATGGTCGCTTCGTTGCTGTCCCCGTTGCTGTCGAACGGCTGCCGGGCCGCCTCCTGAAGTACCTCGATCAACAGTTCGCTGGGAAGATGTACTTTGCTGCCATGTGCGGCAAGCGGCAGGGCATGCCGGGCGCGGCCGACACCGATCAGCATGCGGATTGCGTAAGCAACGTCCTCACTGTTGTCGTCCATCCAGAACACAGGCACTAGACGCCAATAGGCCGCTTCCAGCTCTCCATCGATCTGGGCCACCTGGTCCCAGGTCCAGCGGGTGGTCGGAAGCGCGCGGAGAATAGTCAGCAGAGCAGTGTTGCCCCAATTCTCCGCTCGTGCCTTAGCAATCAGGGCACCCGCCCAAGGTTCTTTCTGGTCACGGAAAAGGGAAATAATCAGGCCGTGTGCAACATCTCGCTCATGGGCATCGTCGCTCCTGACAGCGGTCGCAAGCAGCGCGTCGATGTCATCGGCTGGCAGCCCACTATCGTAGAGCGCCTTGCCGATATAGCCGGCGGTTTCAACCAATCGGGCGAGCGATAGAATCCCTGACAGTCCTTCGCTGGCGTAGAGGGCTTGCACCGCTTGTTGTCGAGCGGTATCGACATCCCGCTGCTCAGCCTCCCAGCCTTTCGAAGAAGGTTTTGACAGTTGAACCTGTTGCTGAAATAGCCAAGCAATTTGCTCAAGCGGATCGGTCGGCGCGAGACCGTTATAGAGGCACTCCAGCCGATCCAGCACCGCACTCGTTAGTGACCATTCCGCATCAGGGAACTGTCGATGATGGTGAAGCACACCGCGGAGCTTGTCCCAGAGAACTCTACGGTCGGCTTTGTCGGCTATTTTTGGTTCTACGGTTTCTAGCGCTGCGATGGCCTTTTCGGTGCCCGGCGCTAGGTCCCCGAGTCGGTCGAGAAGACTCGACCAGCGCTCTGGATTCAAGCCGACGTCTGCGAGCAAACGCTCGCTGATCGCGGCAGCACCGCGCCCAATGAGTCCCCAGGTTACGGTCTCGACCTCATCGACCGTAAAGTCACGCCAAAGCGGCGCAGGCGACGGGATCGAGCTGTCATGTCCTTGCGGCAGGATGCCAAGCATCAGCTTCCACGCGGCGTTTGTTTCATGCTTCCGAATGAGGTCGAGAGCGCGTAGCCGCTGATCCAAGGTCGCGTAAGTCTGCGGCATCCACAGCAAGTGAATCTCGCGCAGGCTATTGGCCGGTCCGTTCGAATAGTGGCGCGGCTTGGTGTCGATCGCATCGAGGCGCGCCAGGATATGAGTCACCCGCGGCATCCAGTCGGGCGACCAAGCCAGAGATTCGAGCGCCCACATAAGGTCGGACAGGTGCTCAGTTCCGAATGCGCCGCCCCCATCGTGGCCGAAGAGAGCGCCAATGGGTGGATCATCTTGATCAAGGCTGTCCTCAATAGCGGTCAAAAAGGCACCCGGCGATGCCTCGGCCAATAGCCGGAAGTCATTTGACAGCGACCACCAACGTCGGTGATCTGCATTCCGCAGTAGCTTGGCTACGATAGCGTCCACTCGTCGACTCGCGTCGGAAACGATCCGAACGCGATCGCCCCATAGCGCAAGCAGGATGAGCACTTGACCGATGCCATGACGCAGCATCCCTGAATATTCGCGGTGAACCCCCCGAACAGCCGCCATCCAGCGCTCATCAGGATCCAAGTCGAAGCGCGGATCCGCCGATCCCAAGACGGCTTGTGCCGCCGCCTCGAAGCGGGTGATGTCTGTGCTTGTCAAATTATGCGCGAGCAAGAACCACGCGTCCGACGGCGAGGCAATGCGCCAAGTTGAGCCAATCTTTTGTAGCGGGCTGTCGAATTCGCCAACGTAGGGAGCCAAAGCGGCAACGATCTCTTCGTAGGATTGATCCGCGAGTTCAGAAAGTCGCGCCCGGTCGGCTTCGGCGTTCTCATCCCAGCCCCCTGCCAGAAGAGCCACCAACAGCGCACGTGGTGGTGACTCCTCCGCCCATCGTGGGAGTCGTCCGGGAGCCCCCGGAATCAGGCGTCTCAGAACAGCGAGGTTTCGGGCGCTGTCGCGAGCGAGCGCCTTGGCCCTCGGCTCGGTGATACCCGCGCTGACCAAGGCGCTGGCGATCCCCTCGCGCGAGGGGCGGGCAAGCGTGCGCACTTCACCCCGACCGATCGATCGTTCGTCGTAGGCCTGCAGAACGTAGTGCCCTTTCTCAGCAAGAGCTTGAGCAACGCCAGGCTCTGGATCGGTCAACAACAAGATGAGCGGTTCAGGCGCATTGGCGAGGGCCCTGGCCGCCGCCGCCGTGGTCGCTACGAGGCAGCGCGCGCGATAGGCAGCCGCCATCTCATCCGGCAGCTCACTGAGAGCGGCATGAAAGAACGCCACCACCTCTTCCGCAGTCGTCGTCCGAAGGGAAAGTACGGATGTTGCCCCGCGTAGCCACCGCAGGACTTCGGCGGCGTCTTGGTCGCGGTCGCTGAGAACCAGGTCTTCAGTCAGCGGCCATTGGGTGGCAAGCGACCACTCCTTCCAAACCTCTTCTAGCTCTCGTGTTCCCGGCGGTCGTTTATCCAGGCGAGTTGCTAGCCAGAGGCCGACAGCCGGTGTCTGCTCGATCCAGTGAACAAGGTCATCGGCGTCGTAGACGCGAACCTCGCGCCATGGGCCTTCCTCCTGACGCGCCTTGGCCCACTCGTCCTTCTTTGGCCAGTGACGTGGCGTGACGAACACATACGCTGCATCGGCGGGATTGAGCGGTGCTGGCTCTTCCGTTCGCTTTCGATAGTCTTCGCTTGCCTTCTGCGCGATGTTGCTGCGTTGAACCCCGATTTCCCAGCCGGCCTCACCCTTGGGCACGTATTTGCTACCGACCTCGGATGAGGTACGCCCATCCCAGCCCGAATATCGAACCCCTTCGTCCGATGGAAAACGAAGCCGAGCTGCGGAGCCATGGGTGGCCTGAATCAGTTGAGCTAGAAGCGTTGGGAGACTCACGGCACCATCGGTGCGATTAGCCCATGCGCAAAGATCTTCGGCGCTGACCCAGCGGACGGGCGCCCCAGGACGATCGGAAGTGGTGATGATGGGAACGGAGGGCCCGACGATGGCACCTGTGGCTAGGAACCGAATGCCAGCGCCTTCCAAGGCCCCGCGTATGGCTTGAGCGTTGTTGGCAACAGGGGTTCGCTGCCCTCGCTCGAAGTCTGCAACGGTTGAAGTTGCCACCCCTGCTGCCTTGGCCAGTTCTTGCTGTGACCATGCCAAGAGAGCACGCGCCGCACGCACATGCTTGGGGGAAAGATCAGCGGGAGGAGTTGACGAATTCATGGTCATATGAAATATATGACCTCAGTTAACTTTTCTCAACACATCTTTTTTTGTCGACAACTTATTATTTTTGTAGACAATAGATAACAATCATGATCGAGCGTCATAGTACTTATCGCGAACGCGCCCTCAGCCTCGTCAGCGCACGAGGCATCGTGCGTGCGCGGGACTTTAAGGCGGCTGGCGTTCCCCTGGTCTATCTAAAGCGACTGACTGATGCAGGTGATCTCGTTCGCCTCAGCCGCGGCCTATACCAAGACCCGGAACGCAGTGGGGAAGACGTTGCGCACGATCTGGCCGAAGCCGCCCGCCTCGTTCCCCAAGGAGTCATCAGCCTAGTCAGCGCCCTTCGCCAGCACGGGCTGACCACCCAGCTGCCCCACGCTGTCTGGATGACCATCCCGCACAAGGCCCGCACACCAAGCCCGGCAGGTCTGCGGCTCGAGATCGTCCGAGGGACTGGTGAAACCCTCTCGGCGGGTATTGAACATATCCAAATTGAAGGAGTCGACGTACCGATCTATGGCGTGGCGAAGACGGTCGCCGATTGCTTCAAGCACCGTCGCCACGTCGGCGAGGACGTCGCCATCGAGGCTCTGCGCGACGCGCTGCGGCAGAGGAAGACCACTCCGAGCGAGCTGATGAAATTCGCAGTCATCGATCGGGTCAGGGTGCAGATGGAGCCGCTGATTAAGGCCATGCAATGAAGTTTAAGATCATCAAGAATCAGGCGGCATCCATCAGAGCCAAACTCCTCGCTCACGCGAAACAACATGGCGATGACTACCAGCGTGTCCTGACGCGTTACGCGATCGAGCGCCTGCTCTTTCGTCTCAGCCAGACAGAGGCGGTTGAGCACTACGTACTCAAAGGAGCGATGCTATTCGTTACGTGGCCGGAGCATGTGTACCGCCCCACGGGGGACCTCGATCTGTTGGGCCAGGGCAACCCCGATCCGGGTGCCATCGCTGAACTCTTCGCTGGAATTTGCCAGATCGAGGTTCCTGATGACGGCATCAAGTTTGATCCCGCCAGCCTGAAGGTCGACGCGGTCCGCGAAGACGACAAGTACCAAGGTATCAAGCTGAGCTTGAACGGCGAATTGGCCAAGGCTGTCATTCGCGTACAGATCGACATCGGTTTTGGTGACTACGTTTATCCCCAAGCAAAGTGGGGAAATTTCCCTAGCCTGCTGCCCGATCTCCCGCAAGCAAACATCTTGATGTATCCACCCGAAACCGTAGTCGCTGAGAAATTTGAAGCCATGATCCGCTTTGGAGAAGCGAACGGTCGCATCAAAGACTTCCACGACATCTGGGTCACGACGCACACTTTTCGCTTCGACCTGCCAAGCTTGGTCGAAGCAATTAGTGGCACGCTCAGGCGCCGGGAGACAGCCTTCCCAACGGAAATGCCCGTGGGTCTGACTGATGTTTTCGCGGCGATCGCCGCGGATCGAGGTCTTTGGAGTGGCTTCTTGCGCCGCAATCCCCCAACCCTTGAACCGCCGCCATTCGCGGTGCTGCAAGAGGAGTTGCGGCACTTCTTCGGTCCTGTTATCGCCAGCCTACGGGTCCCGGAAGGGGCCAGAGGCTATTGGGATCCAGACGGTGGCACTTGGCACCAGGCCTAGGCCTGCGTGTATCAGTCGGCGACAGACGTGTTTGCAGCGCCGTCGACTTGGCGGCCCTTCGCCCACCTCCGCCTTGCACAACGGCTCGCGACTTCTGGCGTTCTAAAATCATTGAATAGGGGCATTTTTAAACGACGCGCCGTCGCACCGACGTCCCCCGGTTTTGAGTAGCACCACAGTTTGGAGTCCAATCCCCCAACCGAAGGAGATTGGACGTGAAGAAGCGGTTTACTGAAGAACAGATTATCGGCATCCTGCGCCGGCCAATCGCGAGCTCCGATACAGAACTCCACCCAGCGAGCAATCGGTCGATATGGCGACCACCATTGCTTCAGCTTCGCGCTGCCCGCGGCAGCTTCGCACAGGTGCCGCCTACCGGTTTTTTTTATGGCGAGGTTACCGGGAGGCGATGGATCAGCCCTCGCACACGCAAATGATCAGCACAACCGCTTCCACCCATTCAGTCAGCGCGCCGCAGGTGTCGCCGGTCATGCCGCCCAGGCGCTGCAGGCATGCGTGCCGCCACAACAGGAACACCAGCACCGCCATCGCCGCGCCGAACATAGCGCGCCAGCCGGGCAGCAGCAGGCAGAATGCCGCCGCCAGCAACAGAGCCACGACGCAGGCCCGGCGGGGCGCGGCGGCGAGGCGGCTACCCAGGCCACCAGAGCGTACATAAGGCGTCGTCAGGAACGCGGCGGTCAGGGCGGCGCGCGCCAGCATCGCCACCAGCGGCAAGGCAATCCATGCACCTCGAGGCAAGCTGGCCAGCGCGGCGAATTTCAGCAGTAACAGCAGCCCGATTGCCACCACGCCAGCCGGGCCGCTGCGCGGATCCTTCATGATTTCCAGCGTGCGTGCGCGATCGCCCAGGCCGCCCACCCAGGCGTCGGCGCTGTCGGCCAGGCCGTCCAGATGCAAGGCGCCGGTCAACGCCACCCATGCCACCACCACTAGTGCGGCCGCCAGCAGTGGAGGCACGTCGCGCAGCGCCCACGCCAGCACCGCCAGCAGTGCACCGATCAGCAATCCCACCACCGGATACCACGCCAACGAGCGCGCTTGCGCGTCGGCATCGTCGAACACCTGTACCGGCACCGGCAAGCGGGTGAGGAAGCCGATGGCCGCCAGCAGGCCGCGCATCACATCGCCTCGACGAGGCGCGGCAGTGGCGGCCACGGCAACGGGTGTAACGAGGCATGCAGCACGTCGATACCGGCCATATCGCAGTAGTCGCGCTCTTCGACCAGGCAGCGCAGCAGACGGATTGCCCCACCGTGAGTGATCACCAGCACGCGTCGCGCGACGGCCTCGGCAACGATCCGGTCAAGCGCGGTACTGAGCCGTCCGCGAAACGCGGTGAAACTTTCCGCGCCCGGCGGTGGATACGCCACCGGATCGGCCCAGAAGCGGCCGAGCGCATCGCCATCACGCTCGGCCAGGGTCTCGATCGGCACGCCCTGCCAGTCGCCGAAATGGTATTCGGCCAATCGTTCATCCAGCCGCAGCGGCAGCCCGCGCAGGTCGGCTAGTTCGCTCGCAAAGCGCGCGCAGCGCTGCAGGGGCGACGATACTACCGCATCCCATTGGCGTCCGAGCACGGCCTCGCGCAACTGCGTCCAGCCCTGCTCGCTCAGCGCATCGTCCAGCTGGCCGCGATAACTGCGCTGGCCGGTATCGCCATGACGCAGCAGTTCGATTATCACTTCGCTCATGCTTCCGATACTCCGGCTTGTTCGAACGTAGCCATCCGGTTATGCAGCGCGCAGGCCAGCCGCAGCAATGGCAAGGCGATGGCGGCCCCACTGCCTTCGCCCAGTCGCAAGCCCAGGTCAAGCATCGGTTCGGCATCGAGCGCGGCCAGCACGCGAGCGTGGCCGTGTTCATGCGAGCAATGCGCAAACAGCAGCCCGTCGCGACAGGCGGGATTGATCCGTACCGCTACCAGTGCCGCCACCGTGCTGATGAAGCCGTCGACAAGCACCGGCAGGCCGGCTTGCGCAGCAGCGACGTAGGCGCCAGCCAGGGCCGCGATCTCGAAACCGCCAAGACAACGCAGTTGTTCCAGCGGTGTCGTCGCGCCCGAGTGCAGGGCCAGCGCCCGTGCGATCACTTGCGCCTTGTGCGCGATACCGCCGGCATCCAACCCGGTACCGGCACCGCACAATGAAGCCGGTGGCAGGCCAAGCAGCGCGCAACCAAGCGCGCTGGCTGAGGTAGTGTTGGCGATACCCATCTCACCGCCGATGAAGATCTGCGCGCCGTCCGCCTGCGCCGTGGCGACGCTGTGCGCACCAGCATCGAGTGTCGCCTGCAACTGCGGCACCGTCATCGCCGGCTGCCTGCAGAAATTGGCCGTGGAACTGGCGATGATCGCGCGGCGCACGCCGGCAATCTCGCCCGGGTCGTTCACTGTGCCCAGGTTGACCACCTCCAGCGTGGCGCCCAGTTCGCGCGCTAGCACGCTGATCGCCGCGCCGCCGCCCGCGAAATTGCGCAGCATTTCGCCGGTGACCGCCTGCGGAAACGCCGACACACCCTCTTCGGCGATGCCATGGTCGCCGGCGAAGATGCTGATCCACGCCTTGTCCACGGCTGGCCGCGATGAACGCTGCAACGCAGCCAGCCGGATCGCTGCCGTCTCCAGTGCACCCAACGAACCGGGTGGCTTGGTCAGGCTGGCCTGGCGCGCGTACGCGGCGGCCTCGATCGACGCGTCGGGCGTCACGCAAGGTTCAAGCAGCCAGTTCGGCATCACGGCAAGGTTCCTTTCAAGGTCAGCGGCAAACCGGCCGCCACGAAAATCACGCGATCACACACGGCCGCCAGCGCCTGATGCAGGCGGCCTGCTTCATCGACGAAGCGACGACTAAGCTCACCCATCGGCACCACACCCATGCCTACCTCGTTGCTGACCAGCAGGATCTCGCCGGGCAGTTGCGGCAGCGTGTCGAGCAAGGCGGCGCGTTCGCGCTCGAAGCACGACGCGTCGGCATCGCCGAGCAGGTTGCTCAGCCACAGCGTGAGGCAATCCACGAGCAGGCAGCGATCCGCGCGCGCGCGCTGGCGCAACACATCGGCAAGCGCCAGCGGCTCCTCCACGCACGCCCACGCGAGCGGCCGCCGCGCGCGATGATGGGCGATGCGCTCGACCATCTCGCCATCGCGCGCCTGTGCTGTGGCGATATAGACCACGGCGCGCCCGGATGCCAACGCCAGTCGTTCGGCCAGCGCACTTTTGCCCGATCGGGCGCCGCCAAGAATCAAGCTGCGCATGGGCTCTCCCGCAGCAGCAAGCGCTCCAGCGCAGCGGTGTCCAGATGGTTTTCCACGGCATCGGCGAGCCGCTCGATGCTGGCCTCGCGCAATGCGTCCATATCGAGCGGTGCGGCGTCATGCAGCCCGGCCCAGCGCAACAGTGCGGCCAGGGCCGGCGGTGCATCGAACAGGCCATGCAGATAACTGCCGAGCACCTGATTGTCAATTGAAATGGCGCCGTCATGGCGGCCATCGTCCAGCTCACTCGAGGGCCGTTCCAAGGCAACACCGTGACTGATGCCGCAGTGGATTTCGTAACCGCGTACCTCGGCCGCATCCAGCGCCAGATGACCACGCACCTGGCGCAATTGCTTGGTCGGCGACAAGGTGGTTTCCAGCGCCAGATAGCCCAACCCCGCACAGGAGCCGGGCGCGCCTTCCATGCCCTGTGGGTCGTGGATTGCCTGTCCCAACATCTGCAGGCCGCCGCAAATGCCGATCAGCTTGCCGCCGTAGCGTAGGTGTCGCGCGATCGCTTCGGCCCAGCCCTGCGTGTGAAGCCAGGCCAGATCAGCGCGGGTGGACTTGGAGCCGGGCAGCACGATCAAGTCGCACGGCGGCGGTGTTTCACCGGGGCCGACAAAGTCCAGTTGTACTTGTGGATGTGCGCGCAAGACGTCGAAGTCAGTGTGATTGCTGATCCGCGGCAGCACCGGCACCACCACTTTAAGCGCCGCTTGCGGTTTGGCCACGACGCCGCGCGGCAGCGCATCCTCCGCTTCCAGCTGCAAGCCGTGCAGGTACGGCAGCACGCCGAGCACCGGCTTGCCGGTCTCGCGTTCGAGCCAGTCCAGCCCTCGCTGCAGCAAGGACATGTCGCCGCGAAAACGGTTGATCACGAAACCTGCCACCCGCGCACGCTCACTGGGCGAGAGCAACGCCAGCGTGCCGACCAGGTGCGCGAACACGCCGCCACGATCGATGTCGACGATCAGCAACACCGGACAATCCACCGCTTCGGCATAGCCCATGTTGGCGATGTCGTTGGCGCGAAGATTGATCTCGGCCGGGCTGCCCGCGCCCTCGACGATCAGCGCGTCGTATTGCGCCACCAGCCGCTCGTGCGAGGCCAGCACCGCGTCGCGCGCAATGCGCTTGTAACCGTGGTAGCCGACGGCATCCATGTTGGCCACCGCATGTCCATGCACGATCACCTGCGCGCCGGTATCGCTGTTCGGCTTGAGCAGCACCGGATTGAAATCGGTGTGCGAGGCAATGCCTGCCGCCTGCGCCTGCACCGCCTGGGCGCGGCCGATCTCGCCGCCGTCGGCGGTAACCGCCGAGTTCAGCGCCATGTTCTGCGGCTTGAACGGTGCCACCGCCACACCGCGCCGGTGCA
>NZ_LVJR01000101.1 GCF_001617365.1 Rhodanobacter sp. FW104-R8 | reverse complement strand
GGCCTCGCAGTTGCTGCAGTTGACCGATCGCATGATCAAGACCGTGCCCGAGGTTGATCATGTGTTTGGCAAGGCCGGGCGCGCCGAAACGGCCACCGATCCGGCGCCGCTGGAAATGTTCGAGACCGCGATCACCTTCAAGCCGAAGGACCAGTGGCGGCCCGGCATGACGATGGACAAGATCAAGGCGGAACTGGACAAGGCGGTGCACGTGCCGGGGCTGACCAACCTGTTCGTGCCGCCGATCCGCAACCGCATCGACATGCTCTCCACCGGCATCAAGAGCCCAATCGGCATCAAGGTGCTGGGTACCGACCTGGCTACGCTGCAGACTGTGGCCGATCGGATCGAGACGGTGGCGAAGACCGTGCCCGGTGTCAGCTCAGCGATTGCCGAGCGCCCGACCAGCGGCCGCTACGTCGACGTGCACATCCGCCGTGATGTCGCCGCGCGCTACGGGTTGACCCAGGAGCGCGTGCAGCAACTGATCGCAACCGTGGTCGGTGGCGATCCAATCGGTCAGACCGTCGAAGGGCGCGAACGTTATCCCATCGTGGTGCGCTACCCGCGTGCCGAGCGCGATTCCATTGGAGCGCTGCGGCAGTTGCCGATCGTCGCAGCCAACGGTGCGCAGATTACACTTGGCCAGATCGCTGACATTGCCGTTGAAGCAGGACCGTCCATGCTGAAAAGCGAGGGCGGGCAGCTGGCCACGTATGTCTACGTCGATACGGCCGGCAGCGATTTGGGCACGG
The DNA here is from genome assembly GCF_001617365.1 of Rhodanobacter sp. FW104-R8. Taxonomy (GTDB): domain Bacteria; phylum Pseudomonadota; class Gammaproteobacteria; order Xanthomonadales; family Rhodanobacteraceae; genus Rhodanobacter. The sequence continues at coordinate 24,463 of NZ_LVJR01000101.1, read as the reverse complement.
TGGTGGCCAACCTGCAACGCGCGGTGGCGCAGCAAGTCAAATTGCCGCCGGGTACGACCGTGGCGTGGTCCGGTCAGTTCGAATACCTGGCCAGTGCCATGGAAAGACTCAAGGTGGTGGTGCCGATTGCGCTGGTGATCATTTTTCTATTGATCTATGCCGTTTTCCGACGCGTGAGCGAAGCGGCGCTGATCATGGCCAGCGTGCCGCTGGCACTGGTCGGCGGTCTGTGGTTGATCTGGTTGCTTGGTCATGCGGTGTCGGTGGCCACGATCATCGGCTTCATCGCGCTGGCCGGAGTCGCCGCTGAATTCGGCGTGGTGATGCTGCTGTATCTGCACCATGCCTGGGAGCACCAACTTGCGCTCGATCCCCACGCCGGCCCAGAAGCGCTGGACGAAGCGATTCGCGAGGGTGCCGTGCAGCGCGTGCGCCCGAAGGCAATGACTGTCGCGGTCATTCTCGCCGGTCTGTTTCCCATCCTGCTCGGCCATGGCGCCGGCTCGGAAGTGATGCAGCGCATAGCCGCCCCGATGATCGGCGGCATGGTCACGGCACCCTTGCTATCCATGCTCGTTATACCCGCGGCGTACCGCCTGCTGGTTCGTTATCGGCTGCGTAAAGCCAGCAAGACAAACGCCACACTTCACTCCAACCCACAAGGAAACTGACCCATGAAAAAGCCATGCATTACCCTCGCGATCACCGCTGCGCTGTTCACGGCTCCGGTGTTTGCCAACCCTCAGCAGATGGATCCCAACATGCCGGGCATGGCTGGGATGCATGAAGCCACACCCGCCGATGTGCAGGGCGTGGGCGTGGTCAAGGCGGTCGACACCACCAAGGGCACCCTCACGCTGCAGCATGAGGCGATTGCCGCCATCGGCTGGCCGGCCATGACGATGCCGTTCAAGGTGGCTTCGCCGGAGCTGCTGACGCACGTGAAGGTGGGCGATAAGGTGCAATTCACCTTCCATCAGGCCAGCACGGGTAGCACGGTGACGGCGATCCGTCCGGCACGTTGACAGACCACGTCGCCGGCTGGCCCCAACTGTCGAGGGTCAGCCGGCGGTCGTGAAAGCAGTACCGCCACGCACGTTATGCGTGCGCCTGGCGGTGTTTGTTGTGGTTGTCATTTTTGGAGAACGACCATGAAATCGTTTACTGCTTGTCTCAGCCTCCCGCTGCTGCTCGCGGGCCTTACCATTGGCCGCATCGCGTACGCGACCGATTCCTACACTGATGGCTGGGTTGGCCATGTGGATGGCCCGCGTTTGGATGTCTGTTATCGAGTCACGCCACTGCCAGCGGTTGGTGCGCGACTGGAGGTCCTGCGGACATCCTTCGTGGTTCCAAACAAAGGGCAGCCCCGCCAACAGTTCGCGGTGGCGGGGTATGCCACGGTAACGTCGATCATCGACGCGCATTGCGTACGTGCCGAGCTGACCCAGGGCACGGCGAAGCGGACCGATCACGCGCGGCGCGCGGACTGAGCGGACGCGACGACAAGGCCGCCAAGGCATGCTCCGCGACGGCCCAAAGCGGCATCGGCAGCCTGTATCCGTACGAACAACGTGGACGGCCCCTCGGCTGGCTGTTCGGAGCAATGGCCGGTGGCATGGCTTTCGGCTCGACTTTCGGTGCCGTGCTGGAGCCTCTGCTTGGTTGGCGCGGCCTCTTTGTTTTGGTCGCCTTGGCCGCCGTGGGTGTGTTCGTGGTGCTGCTGCTCCGCCGTTCACTTATTTCGTCGAGGAGGAAGGCTGTTCCCGAGACGATGGGAGAGCTATTCCTCGGATATCGCGATCTCATCGGCACTCCGCGGGGGCAGCGCACTTATGGCTATGTTTTCGTCAATTCGATTTTTCACTCTGGCGTCTTCACGTGGCTCGGTGTCTATTTCGAGCAGCGTTACGGTCTTGGCCCGGTAGGGATTGGTGTAGCCCTGCTCGGCTACGGGATTCCTGGTTTCTTGTTCGGCCCGCTGATCGGCCGGGCCGCCGACCGCTGGGGGCGCGCCAGGTTGTTGCCCATCGGGCTTGGGTTGGGTGCCCTAGGTGCAGCTACCCTGATTTTCAACGGTCCCCTGATACTCGCGATTGTGGCCGTGACCGTCCTTTCTCTCGGCTACGACATGACGCAGCCCCTCTTCGGGGGCATCGTCACCGCGCTTGGAGGAAAGCGCCCGGGACAGGCGATGGGCTTGAACGTCTTCGCACTATTCGCTGGATTCGGCGTGGGTAGCCTCCTGTTCGGCGAGGCGCTTCGGCTTGGGTTCGGGATGGCGCTTGGCATCTTCGTCATGGTTCAAGCGCTGGCGACCGCGCTGTCCATCGGATGGTTCAGCGCGGAGGTTCCAGTCAACAGAGTCAACAGCTAGCCCGCCAGCGCAAAACCCACGGATATGGATCGAATACATATCCTTGATCACTGGTCTGTTGGCGGGGCCGCGTCGCTTAAACGGCTGCTCCAGCGGGGGAGTAGAGATTGGGAAGCCACGGTTCGGTGCCATCTGGCTCGTAACAGAGTGCCAAGATACTTTCTTCTTCGCTTTTCTATTCCTCATCGGCCCACTGGCACGTGTCCGAAGTTTCATTTCAGAGGTTCGCACCACGCCGTACGCAGACGTCACAGGCCGATAAGCGCTACGTCTGATGCAAAAAATTCAAGGTCGGGCAATGCTCCCCACGCGGCGCATGCGCGCAGTCGTCGGCGAGCTGCATAAGTTCCGTTTCCAGCCGCTTCAGATCCTCCAGCTTGCGGCGCACATCGAGGAGTTTGTGTTCGGTCATTCGACGCGTCTGCTCGCAGGCTCGTTTGCCCTTGAGGTGGAGAAGTCCGGCAATCTCGTCCAGCGTGAAACCCATGGTCTTGGCGCGTCGAATGAACTGAAGACGCGCCAGATCCTGGTGTTCATAGCGACGCACACCGCCCAACGGGCGCTCGGGCTCACGCAGCAGGCCCACCCGCTGGTAGTAGCGCACGGTCTCGATGTGGACGTCGGCGGCCAGGGCCAGCCGGCCGATGGTGAGGGCGGAAGTCATGCTTGACTCCGTAGTTGGGTACGGAAGTTAGTATGCGCTCATGAATACGTTACCAGCCAAATCGTCGCTACCCGCCGTGATCGTCGCGCTGCTCGCGGCGATCGGGGCATCCGTGTGTTGCGTGGTACCGCTGGTGCTGGTGTTGCTGGGCATCAGCGGGGCGTGGATCGCCTATCTCACGGCGCTCGATCCCTGGCGTCCATGGTTCATCGCGGCCACTTTGCTTAGCCTTGGTCTCGCGTTCTGGACGCTGTATGGGCCATGGTCGCGTTGCCGCACCGAGGGCACCTGCGTCGAGCCGACGGTCTTGCGGCGGCGGCGGTTTTGGCTGTGGACAGCCACCGTGCTGACCGTGCCGTTGTTGCTGTTTCCCTATTTCATTGGCTGGTTTTTGTAGGAGACGAACGATGCGTCAGTGGCTATTCGTAATGGTCGCCATCTTGGGGCTGGGCATGGCTCATGCGGCAACACCCACCACGGCCGTGCTGCATGCGGCGAACATGACGTGCCCGAGCTGCAGTGTGACGATCAAGAAAGCCTTGAGCCGCATAGCGGGTGTCACGAGCTCGAAGGTCGATCTCAAGGCCGAGACTGTCACTGTGACGTTCGATGCCGATCGCACGACGGAGTCGACACTGGCGCGCACGGTTACCGAGGCGGGTTTTCCGGCTACGGCGCAAAACCATGGCGGTTGAGCCCATCCTGCAGAGCACGCTGACGTGCCCGCATTGCGACCATCAGGCCACCGAGACCATGCCGACCGACGCCTGCCAGTTCTTCTACGACTGTGAGGGCTGCGGCGAATTGCTCCGGCCCAAGGCGGGCGACTGCTGCGTGTTCTGCTCGTACGGCAGCGTGCCGTGTCCGCCGATCCAGCAACAGAAGTCGTGCTGCGGGTAGACCATCCTTCATAGGGGTCAAACGGTGCCGGTAGGGGGTTGTCTGAATTCATCACGACCGGCGCCCAAGTGAAATTGTCTAACAGCGTGGCTGTCGTATAGGATCATGGGATGTATCGGTCTGCGCCATCACTGCTGACTCGCCTGCGCCGCCACCGCGGATTGTGGGTGTTGGCCGTGGCCGTGTTGCTGATCAAACTGGTCAGCGGATCGATCTGCGTGGCCGATGGACCGGGAGCGCGATTCGCGTCGGCGACCGCTGCTGCCCCGACCACCCTGTTGGCGGACACCGCCGTCAGTTCGGTATCGGCTGACGATGCGAACTCCTGTCTTCTGGGTGAAGGGCGCAGTTGCCACTGTGCCTGTGCCCATTCGGTGACGTTCCCCGTCAGCGCATCGCTTCCCATCGCCATGATGGAAGCACGCTTCGCACCGCTCACCCTCCATTCGGGATTCACGCCGGCCACGACCGGCTCGCTGCTGCGCCCTCCGATCGCCTGAAACCGCTCCGTTACGCGACGCCACCGCCGGTGCAGTTCGTCGCTTCGTGACCGTTTTCAGGAGATCGCTTCATGTCTGTTTTTCGTTCGGTGCCCATCGGCGCCGTGTGTCTGTTGTACGCGGCGATGCTCAGTGCCGCGCCCGTATCCCCTTTCTCCCCACCGGTAGCTCCCCTGCCGACATCGTTGTCGACGTCGCCCTTGCAGGATGCGGTGCGCCGTATCTGGCAAGCCAGTCCCGAGGTGCAGGCCGCGCGCGCGGATCTGGATGCTGCCCAGGCCCGTGCGCGTGCCGCTGCGCAGCCGCTGTACAACCCCTCGCTGTCGCTTGATGCGGAGAATGCCGACGCCAATCGGCGCACGGCCGGCATCAGCCTGCCGCTGGATCTGTCCGGCAAACGCCGCGCTCGCGCCAGCCAGGGCGAGGCCGACCTGCTGGCGGCCGAAGCTGGCTACAACCTGCTGCGTCGCGATGTGGCCACCCGCTGGCTGAAAGCCTGGTCGACGGCCGCACTCGCAGCCCGACAGAGCGAACTGGGGCAACGCCGCCTGGCGCTGATGAAGCGCTTCGATGACTTGGCCGCACAGCGGTTGAAGGTGGGCGACATCAGCAGTCCGGAACGCGACTTGGCCGGCTTGGCGCTCGGTGAGGCGCAGGTGCAACAAGCCACACTCGCGGGCAATGAAGCGGCAGCTCGTGCGGCGTTGCTGGCCATCAGTGGCGATCAACTGACCGCGTTGCCACCGTTGCCCAACGGTATGTCACCGGCGGCGGGCAGTGTTACGCCGTTGCCCGTCGATGAACTGCCCGAACTGCGCCAGGCCCGCGCCCAGCAAGCGAGTGCCGAGGCCGGGGTGCAAGTCGCCCGCCGGGCACGTATCCCCGATCCCACGCTGAGCTTGACCGGCGGACAGGTACGCAGCGGGCCGCGCACCGATCAGGTGATCGGTCTGAGCGTGTCCATTCCGTTGCCGGTGCTCAACACCGGACGTGCCGAAGTGGATGCCGCCCGTGCGGAAGCCGATGCAGCGGCGGCCGGTGTGCGCTCACGCCAGTTTGTGCTGCGCGCCGGACTGCAGGAAGCGCAAGCCCGTTACGCCGCCTTGCGCAGTGCGACCGAAGCCTTTCGCAGCGGCCGGGCCGCTGCATTCGAGGATCGCACCGCGTTGCTGGAGAAGCTCTGGCGTGCCGGCGAAATCAGCACGTCCGATTACCTCGTGCAGCTCAAACAGAGCCTGGACACCGCGCTGTCCGGCCAGGAACTGGAAAGCCAAACCTGGCAGACCTGGTTCGACTACCTCACCGCTGCGGGCCGTCTGACCGACTGGCTCGATGGCCGCACTCAGGACGGTCCTACTCAGGACGGCCTTAATCAGGATATCCCCCGATGAATCTCTCTCTTTTGAAACGCAGCCTGCTGGGCATGGCGCTGCTGGCCGCGTTGGCCGGCCCTGTCATGGCGCAGGAACCCGCACCCGCCAATCCGCTCGCGCTGGATGCCAAGGCGATCAAGGACGCCGGCATCGTGCTCGACAAGGCCGCCACGCGCGCCCTGACCGATGAACTGAAAGCCCCCGGCGAAGTGAAAGCCGATGCGTATTCCACCGTGCTGGTGTCGCCGCGCGTCGAATCGCAGGTGCTGGCCCGCAAGGCCAAGCTCGGCGACGTGGTGAAAACCGGTGCGCCGTTGGTGGTGCTCTCCAGCGTGCAGGTCGCCGAGACGCAAGGCGCGTTGATCGTGGCCGAACAGGACTGGCAACGGATCGCGTCGCTGGGACCGCAGGCGGTGTCGGCACGACGCTACAACGAAGCGAAGGTGCAGCGCGATCAGGCGCGTGCCAAGCTGCGTGCCTACGGGCTATCCGACGGCCAGATCCGCGGCATGCTGCGCGCGGGTTCCGCCAAGGCGGATGGCAGCTATGCATTGCTGGCGCCGACCGCCGGGCGCATCGCCAGTGACGAGTTCCTCATCGGCGAACGCGTCGAGCCCGGCCGTACCCTGTTTACCTTGGTCAACGACGACGCGGTCTGGGTCGAGGCGCAACTCGCGCCGGGCGATGCGGCCCGCGCGCAACCCGGCATGGACGCGCGCGTGCTGGCGCACGACCAGACGCTGACGGGGAAGGTCATCCTGAGTTCGTCGCAGACGAACGAACGCACCCGCACCGTGCCGGTGCGCATCGAAGTTGCCAACCCGAACAACCTCCTGCGCCCGGGCGAATTGGTCGAAGCGCGCATCGCGGTCGGTGAGGCGGTGCCGAAGCTGGCGGTACCGGCCGAAGCGATCGTGTTGCTGCAAAACCAGCCGACCGTGTTCCTGGCCAAAGGCAACGGCACGTTCGAGCCGGCGCCGGTGATGGTCGGCGACACCCGTGATGGCTGGACGATGGTCACCCAGGGCCTCAAGGCCGGCGACACCTACGTGCGCAAGGGCGCCTTCGCCTTGAAGGCCCGTTTGCTGCGCTCGCAGTTGGGAGAAGAATGATGCTGGAACGTCTGGTTGAATTCTCCCTGCGCTACAAGGTGCTGGTGCTGATCGTTTTCGTGGTGATCGGCTTCCTTGGTTTTCAGGCGGTGCGTCAGCTGCCCATCGATGCCTTCCCGGACGTCACACCGGTGCAGGTCAATGTGTACACCGAAGCCTCGGGACTTGCGGCAGAGGACGTGGAACAACTGCTGACCACGCCGGTGGAGTCGGCACTGGCCGGCCTGCCCAAGGTGGAACAGATCCGCTCGGTCAGCCTGTTCGGCTTGTCCTACGTGTCGGTGTACTTCGACGACAGCATGGACATCTACTTCGCCCGTCAGCTGGTCAACGAACGGCTGCAGCAGGTCGGCGATCGCTTGCCGGCGGGTTACGGCAAACCGGCGATGGGACCGAACACCTCCGGCCTCGGCCAGGTGTTCTGGTACACCGTCGAGCGAGCCGACAACAAGCTCAAGGGTGCTACCGCCAGCACCGCGCCGAACGACATGGACCTGCGCACCCTGCAGGACTGGACCATCCGCCTGATCCTGCGCACCGCCCCCGGCGTCGACGACGTCACCTCCTGGGGCGGCCAGGAAAAGCAGTTCCAGGTACGCATCGACCCGATGAAGCTGATCGCGCACAAGCTCGGCTTCAAGGACGTGATCGAGGCGCTGCAGGCCAACAACGCCCAGGTCGGCGGCAACTTCGTCGATGTGGGCCGCGAGCAGTACCTGGTGCGTGGACTGGGCCTGATCCAGAACGCGAAGGATCTGGGCAACATCGTGCTCAAGACCGAGGACGGTACCCCGGTCTACGTGCGTGATGTGGCCACGATCACCGAAGCGGGCGCACCGCGCACCGGTGCGGTGACCCGCGATGGCAAGGAAGTGGTGATGGGCCAGGCGCTTGCCCGCATCGGCGAGAACGCCAAGAGCGTGGTCGATGCGGTGAAAGCCAAGCTCGACACGGTGAAGCAGGCGCTGCCGCCCGGCGTCGTGGTCAAGCCAGTGTACGAACGCACCGAGTTGGTCAATGCGGCCGTGGAAACCGCCGTGCGTGCCTTGATCGAAGGTTCGATCCTGGTCGCGATCATCCTGTTCCTGTTCCTGGGCGAGTTCCGCAGCGCCATCGTGGTGGTGGTGGCGCTCCCGCTGGCCATGCTGATCGCCTTCATCTGCATGAATCAGGTCGGCCTCTCGGCCAACCTGATGTCGCTGGCGGGCCTGGCGATCGGCATCGGCATGATGGTGGACGGCGCGGTGGTGATGGTGGAGAACGCCTACCGCATCATGGCCGAGCGCAAGGCGCATGGGCTCCCGGTGGATCGCACCGCCGCGGTGCTGGCGGCTGCCCGCGAGGTGGCCAATCCGATGGCGTTTGCGATCCTGATCATCATCGTGGTGTTCCTGCCGCTGTTCAGTTTGCAAGGACTGGAAGGCAAGATGTTCAAGCCGATGGCGTTCAACATCAGCTTCGCGATGGCGGGATCGCTGATTCTCGCCTTGACGTTGATCCCGGTACTCGCCGCGCTGGTGCTGAAACCGAAGGAAGAGAAGGACACCTGGTTGGTGGCGTTCCTGAAACGCCATTACGCCACGGTGCTCGCCTGGGCGTTGGCACGTCGCAAACTGGTGTTGGGCATCGCCGCCGGTGCCTTGCTCGGCAGCCTCGCGCTGTTCCCGTTCCTCGGCAAGGAGTTCATGCCCAACCTGAAGGAAGGCGCCATCATGTGGCGGATCACCTCGATCCCGTCGGCATCGCTCGACGAGTCGATCGCCATCTCCAAACAGGTGTCGACGCTGATCAAACAGAAGTTTCCGGAAGTGGAAACCACGCTGGCAATGATCGGTCGCGCCGAGAAAGGCGAGACAGCCGACGTGAATTACATGGAGGTGTACACCCCGCTGAAGCCTAAGGATCAATGGCGCAAGGGCGAGACGCTGGAGAGCATCGAGGAGGCCATGCAGAAAGAACTGTCGGCGGCCTTGCCCACCGCGGTGGTGAGTTACACCCAGCCGATCCAGATGCGTATCGAGGAACTGATCTCCGGTGTGCGCGCCACGTTGGCGCTGAAGATCTACGGCGATGATCTGGGCGAGCTGGATCGCCTGAGCGGCCGCATCAAAAACGCGCTGGCCGGGGTGCCCGGCGTGGCCGATCTCGCGCTGGAGGCAAACATCGGCAAGCCACAGATCCGCATCAAGGTGGATCGCGATGCACTGGCCCGCTATGGCTTGAACGCCGACGACGTGTTGACCGTGGTGAAGAACGGCATCGGTGGCGAACCGGTGACGACCCTGCTCGATGGCGTGAAACGCTTCGACATCGCGGTGCGGCTGGACGATGCGGACAAGGCGTCCTTGCCGGCGATCCAGCGCATCCCGATCCGCACGGCCAGTGGCGCGCTGGTGCAGTTGTCGCAAGTGGCCGAGGTCAGTGATGCGGAAGGCTATTCGTTCATCCGTCGGGAACAGCTGCAGCGTTATGCGGTGATCCAAATGGACGTGCGTGGTCGCGACATCGACGGCTTCGTCAAGGAGGCCAATGCCGCCATCGCGCAGCAGGTGAAGCTGCCGACCGGCTACTACAGCGAATGGGGCGGCGCATTCGAGAACCAGCAGCGGGCGTTGAAGCGGTTGTCGCTGATCGTGCCGGCGACGATTTTCTTCATCTTCGTCTTGCTCTACACCGCGTTCAACTCGGTAAAGCACGCCACGCTGATCCTGGCCAACGTGCCGTTCGCCACTATTGGCGGCATCGTCGGGCTGGCGATTACCGGGCAGTACCTGTCGGTGCCCTCGGCGATCGGCTTCATCGCGGTGTTCGGCGTGGCGATGTTGAACGGCATCGTGTTGGTGAGTTTCTTGAACGAGCAACGTGAGAAAGGCTTGCCCGTGCGCGAGGCGGTGATCCGCGGCACCGCGCTACGCATGCGCCCGGTGATGATGACCGCCAGCGTGGCGATCCTGGGCCTGGTGCCGATGCTGTTGTCCAGCGGCGTCGGTGCCGAAACCCAGCGTCCGCTCGCCACCGTGGTGGTGGGCGGGCTGATCACCTCGACGTTGCTGACGCTGGTGCTGCTGCCGGTGCTCTACGACTGGATCGAAGAACGCGCCGCCCGGCGCCTCGCCAAGGAGAACACCCCATGAAAGAAGTAAAGGCATTCATCCATCGCGGCCGCGTGGTCGACGTCATCCATGCCCTGGAGGACGGTGGGTTCCGCTATCTCTCGGTGAGCGACGTCAAAGGGTTGTTGACCGCGCTCAGTGCCCAGGAACAGATCTATTCGATGGAACTGGGCGAACGGGTGACCAAGCAGATCAAGCTCGAAGTGTTTTGCGAGGACGACCAAGCCGAACGGGCCGTGCAGCTGATCCGTTTGCACGGACGCACCGGCCAGAGTGTTGCGGGCTGGGTCTACCAGAGCACGGTGGATCGGGCGTGGCCGATCGACGGGCGTGTGGATAACGACTAATCGGGGCAGCGGGAGTACTCACGTCGCTGCATCGGTGTCATTTCATAACACGGCGGCGGCCGCGTAGAGTGGTCGCCGCCATGAGGGATTCCAATACCTGAAGCATGCATCCAATCCATCGGGTTACCGGCTCATGTCTGATACGTGTTGTGCCACCACCATCGATATTGCCGCGTTGCAGGCGCGGCAGCGTCGGGTGTTGATGATCGTTCTGGCGATCAACCTCGCTACTTTCACGATGATGCTGGCCGCGGCGATCTACAGCGGTTCGTCGTCGCTGCTGTCCGGCGGGTTGGACAATCTTGGGGATGCGCTCACCTACCTCTTGAGCCTTGCGGTTGTTGGTGCCAGTGACCGCGCGAAGGCCCGGGTGGCGCTGTTCAAGGGCGCACTGATTCTTGGTGCGGCGCTTGCAGTCGCCATCCAGATTGGCTGGCGTCTCCTGCATCCTGGCGTGCCGATCTTCGAGGCGATCGGTATCGCCGCCTTGCTGAACCTGGTCGCCAATGCCGCATGCCTGCGCCTGCTGCTGCCTTACCGCAAAGGCGACGTCAACATGGCCTCGGCCTGGGAATGCTCGCGCAATGACGTGTTCGAAGGTGTCGCCGTGCTGGCAGCGGCCGCCGGCGTCGGCTTCTTCGGCGCCGGCTGGCCCGATCTGCTGGTTGCGTCGGCGTTGTTGTTGATGTTTCTGCGCTCGGCATGGCGGGTGTTCCGCATGGCGTGGCGAAGCTACGTGAGTGGAGACAACTGATGAATGCCGGGCACGATCATGTGGGTACGGAGATCAGGCACGAGACGCCGCTGTGGTGGGCACTCGGCCTGACCAGTATGTTTCTTGTCGCCGAGATCATCGGCGGTCTGCTTACCAACAGCTTGGCCTTGTTGTCGGACGCGGCACACATGGCGACCGATGTGATCGCGCTGACGATCTCGCTGACCGCCGTGCGCCTGGCACGACGTCCCCCCGATGCGAAACGCACCTATGGTTACGCGCGCATGGAAGCCATCGGCGCACTCGTCAATGGTGGCTTGCTGTTCCTCGTCGCCGGCTACATCTTGTGGGAGGCGGTGCGGCGTTTCAGCGAACCGCCGTCGGTGGCCTCCACCGGCATGCTGGTGATCGCGGTGCTCGGGCTGGTGATCAACCTCATCTCGATGCGATTGCTCAAGGCCGGCAGCGGTGAAAACCTCAACGTGAAAGGCGCCTATCTGGAAGTTTGGGCCGACATGATCGGTTCGGTCGGCGTAATCATCGGCGCGTTGATCATCAAGTTCACCGGCTTTTACATTGCCGATCCAATCATCGCCGTGTTGATTGGTCTGTGGGTGCTGCCGCGGACATGGACATTGCTGCGAGAGGCCGGGAATGTCCTGATGGAGGGGACGCCTCGTGGCGTCGATACTGAACGGGTCCGCGCCGAAATGCTGGCCACTCCGGGCGTGGCTGCGCTGCACGATGTGCACGTATGGGCGCTCAGCAGCACGCGTTCGGCGATGGCGGCGCATGTGATCATGGATGGCGACGCATCAGACGCAGAAGCGCTGCGGCTCCGGCTGGCGCAGATGCTGGAGGCGCGCTTTGACATCCATCACGTGACGCTGCAGGTCGAAACAACGTCGTGCGGGCTGGGGTGCGAGGAGCCGCAAAAGGTTTGACCTCACACAGTCGCTTTGCCAAACCGCGAGCCCGGTGCCGCTTCCACGCGATGACTCCCCGTCGGCGTGGCGTGGCTGCGACGGGAACCGTCGTCCTGTCTCAAGCCTGCGCACGTCATTGTGCGTGCGATGCCGATGAACCTGGGCGATCGCGTGCGCCGCTGGCGACGCTGGCCACGGTGGAAGGCCGACAGTATGCGCGGCTACGTGGTCACCGCCGTTGGACGGCGTGGGGCTGGCTCGCAACCCCAGCCCAGCCACTCAGCATGGCCAGCCCACCTATCGCGAGGGCTCCCAGCATATCGCCGGGATAATGCACGCCCAGGTAGATGCGTGCCCATGCCATGAGCAGACCAAGCAGTGCGATCCCGATGCCCCAAACTCGGCTGCGTTGATTCAGCAACAGTATGCCGGCGACGACCCACTGCACGGTCAGGTGGTCGCTGGGAAAGCTGCCGGTCGCCGCATGGGAGACCCATGCTTGGCCGACACCGGCCACGAAGGGGCGCGCTCGATCCCAGACAGCGCCGATGACCAGATTCAGGAGTAGTGCCACGGCAGCGACACCCACCGCTTTCAGGGCGATCGAGCGCATCGACCACCGAGGAAACATCAGCATCGTCCCAAGGAGAGCAGCGGTCAGGATCAACGGCCCATCGGCCAGACCGCGCGCCAGATGCAGCATCGCGGGCGACGGCGGTGTAGACGGATGGATGGCGTGGAACAGTCGAAGGTCAACGGCATACACCACCGGGCCAAGCCCCAATGCCGGAGCGGTCATGGTTTGACGATCGATTCGCTGGCGGCAACCCGCGCTTCCTTCGCTTCGCGCAGAATGCCCAGCGCCTCCTTCAGTACATAGCAGGCGATGGCCGTACCGATCACCAGATCAGGCACCGCGCTGTGCCATAGAAGCACCAGCACACCGGAGACGATGACCGCCAAGTTCGCGAGGACATCGACCCGGGTAAATAGCCAAGTCGCTCGCAAATGCACCTCACCATGACGAAAGCGTTCCAGCAAGCGCAGCACCGTGGTGTTGACGACGAGAGCCACCAAGGCGATGCCCGTCATCCATAAGCCCTCGGGGTGGCTTCCCATCACAAGGCGCCACACGACACCGAGCAAGACGCCTAGCCCCAGCACCAAAAGCAGTGTTCCGCTCAGTTGTGCCGCCGAGGCCTTGAAGCTCGCGCTGCGCGCCCACGCCAGCAGGGCGATGCCGTAGGCACTCGCATCGGCCAGCATATCCAGCGAGTCGGCGATCAATCCCATCGACTGGGCGATCAGCCCCGCGACGATGCCGACCACGAACATCGTGGCATTGAGCCCCAAGGCGACGCGCAGAATTCGGCGTTCCGCTTCATTGGTCGCTTGCACGTGGCAGCCGCAGTCGCTCATGTCTTGTCGCCTTCAGTCTGCATCGGGGAGCACTTCCCGAGTCGTTGGAGGTGACGGGAGTCGTTGACGGCCACGACGGATATTGAACACGAATCCGACAGCCAGCAGCACCAAAATCGCCAACTGGGCCAACAAGGATTGCCAGGTCGGATAGATGCCCAGCAATTCGATATGCGGCACTGGCGCCACGCTCACCGCGACCCAGCCGGCCTCCTGCAGGGCGGCGATACCTTTGCCAGTCAGCGCGATGGCGAGCACGGCGATCAGCGCCGAACTGGCGGAGAAGAATGTGCCGATCGGCAGCCGCCGGCTGGTGCGCAGCAGCACCCAGGCGATTAGCCCCAGCACCGCGGCACCGGCGGCGATGCCGCTGAGCAGCCACACTTCCTGGCCGTCGTTCCACAACGCAGCGTAGAACAGGATGCTCTCGAACACCTCGCGGTACACCGAGATGAAGGCCAGTCCGAACAGGAACCACGCCGAACGTCGGTTGAGCGCGGCCGCCATCTTTTCCTTTAGATACGCCTGCCAGCGACCACCGATGCTCTTCTGGTGCATCCACAGACCGACCCCGAGCAACACGAACGCCGCAAACAGCGACGACAGTCCCTCGGTCAATTCACGACCGGCACCGCTGATGGAGATCGCATAGCTGGCGATCGCCCAGGTGATGCCACCGGCCACGAGCGCAAGGATCCAGCCCGCATGCACGTAGCGCAGCGCTTCGGGTCGCGCGGCCTTGCGTAGAAAAGCGAGCAGTGCGACCACGACCAGCAGGGCTTCCAGACCCTCGCGAACCAGGATGGTGAAGGCACCCAAGAAGATGGCGGCCGCATCGCTCGCCGCATCGGCGGTGACTTCCTGTGCGCGTACCAACAGACCATCAATGGCATCGGCCTGTTTCACCACCGACTCCACGGGAGTGTTACCCGACAATGCGCTGCGATAGGCACCCATCGACGTTTCGAGCTGGGCGCGCAGCGCGCTGTCACGTGCATTGAGTTGCGGTTCGACCGGTTCCACGCCATCGAGGTAGGCGGATAGCGCCAGCTGGGTGGCTTGCGTCTTCGCACCAGCACGGTAAGCCGTCAGGCTCGCCGCCAGTCGCGCCCGTGCCAGGGGGATGCCGGCCAAGGCCTGCTGCTGGATGACGTCAGGGTGAGCTCGCAAGTAACCCACGATCGTCCGAGCACGCTCTGCACCAAGAGTAGGTGTCAGCTGCGCAACACGCGCACGCGACAGCTCCTTCAGATCCGCGATCTGCGCTCGCGCGGCAGTGTCGTGTTGCCAGGTATCGGCACCGGCGACCGCTTCCTTGGCGTAAGCCAGCGAACCCACGTAGTACGCCAGCGCCCAGCGGTCATCGGAAGAGAGTTGCTGCGCGTAGCTCGCCATCGGCGTGCCTGCCACGCCCTGGCTGATCACCTCATACAACGACAGCGCGCTGCGTTGATCGGCCCGCGTCTGATCGGTGAAGTTCACCGGTCGGGGCGATAGCAGCAGGCCAGCGGGCCCGTCACCGTGTCCGGTGGCGCCATGACAAGCGGCGCACTGGTTTTGATAGAGCGTTGCCCCGCGCGCCAGATCGGGAGCGCGTTCCGGTGCGGTCGGCACCGGGTACGCCTGCAGCAACGCATCGGCCAGTGCATGCGCCTGCGTCGCCACCTGCGCGGGTGTCGCCTTGGCCTCGACCGAGGCCACCAACGTATCGGCTTGTTGCAATAGTGCCGGTGTGGCGACGGTCGGTGGCAACGCGGCGATACGCGATCGCGCTGTCGCCGTGAACTCCCGCATCTCGGCGTACTCGGACGTGCTGATCACAGCGCCATCCTTCACCGCGCCCGCGTAATCGGTCGCCAGGTAGTCGAGCATCTGCCAGGTCTGCGGGACGGCGGAAGGGATGTCCTCGGCCTGTGCCGGCAGCGCGCCTATGCCCCACACCAGAAGGGCGGCCACGGCGACGTGGTGCAAGATATTGCGAATGCGTGTCGTTATCATTGTTGAAGTATAGCCAGAGAGGGATTCGGTGGCAGCATGGCGTTCACTGGACGTGCGAGGGGTGCAAACGAAACTGCGGCCACGCGGATCTCAGGACCTCGACACCGGTTCGCGCGAAAAGCAACGCCAGCAAGGCGCCAAAAGCCAGATCGAGCCATGTCCAGCCGCTCCAGGCCATGAGTGCCGTGGTCAGCAAAACGCCGGCATTGCCGATGACGTCATTGCGCGAGCACAGCCAGACCGAGCGCATGTTGATGTCGTGCGAACGAAATCGGGTCAGCAACGCGAGGCAGGTGAGATTGGCGATGAGCGCGACACCGGCGGCGATCGCCATCACACCCGTCAAGGGCTCGGCACCCGTCACCAGCTTGCGGCCGACTTCGGCGATCACGATCCCCGCGAACAGCAGCTGGATGCCGCCTTTCACCAGAGCGGACCCCGCCCGCCACCGCAGGGCCTGTCCCACGGCCCAGAGACTGAGCGCATACACCAACGCATCGCCGAGACTGTCCAGGGAGTCTCCCTGCAGCGCGGTCGAATCAGCCCAAAGCCCCGCGCCGAATTCGCCCACGAAGATCGCCACGTTGATGAATAAGACCGTCCATAACACGCGACGCTGGGCCGCAGAGCGAGCCAACGCTTGACCGGTTGATTCACAGTCGCAACATGCCATCACTTGAACTCTTATGCGGTGTGCGGCGTAGACTAAAGTCCGTAGCTACTACGGAGTCAACCACCGTGCGCATTAGCGATCTGGCGAAAGCCACCGGCTGTCATCTGGAAACCGTACGCTACTACGAGCGCATCGGGTTGCTGCCGCCGCCGGAGCGGTCGACTGCGGGATACCGCAACTATCGCGATAGCGACGTCGAGCGTTTGCAGTTCATTGTGCGCAGCCGCGCGCTGGGTTTTAGCCTCGAAGAAATCCGTAGCCTACTCACGCTTGCCTCACGCACGGAACTGTCGTGCAAGCAGGTCGATGGCGTGGCACGAACGCATCTGGCACAGGTGGAAGCCAAGCAGCGCGAATTGGCGGCGCTGGCCGCCGAGCTGCGGGGCATGATCGAAACGTGCCATCACGACACGCGAGCAACCTGCACCATCTTGCAATCGCTGGCAGGGTAGATGGTCTGCATTCCTCCATTAGCCATCGTCAGGGGTCAGCGTCAGAAGTGGCCGTATCCGTTGTCGGATGGTCAGGAGCAAGGCGCTCATGCTCTCCAGCTCGGCCTCAATGTCTGCCGCCAACTCGGTGATGGTTTCATCGACGCTCGTCGCGGATAAGGCTCCCCCGTTGATCAGGGTGTGCGCCATCCCATGCAACCGGAGAAGATCGGCGCGTAATTCGTCCGGATCGACCAGGACCGCGCGAACGGTGTCGAGATCATCGACCGCACGCAACAGGTGAGTCGTATCAAAGGTCGCGCGCAATTTTTGAAGTCCTATGACGTCGACACCCCCGCGGGGCGACGCGGCGTCGATCCGCCCCGTGCTATTCGATCGCTGGGTCATTCGCTTGCTCCGTTGCTAGGGTCGTCGCCCGCGCGGCTTTGGCGGCATCCTTGAACAGGCGGTCACGAATCCACGGTTCGGGCGGTCGCTTCAAGTCAAGGCGATAGTCACCAAACCGTTTGACGCCGCCGGTCAGATAGGGTGAGAAAAAGGCCACGTCGTGTCCCGACACCGCGAGACCTTCATCAGCAAGCTTTTGAAGGGCGCGCATCATGTCCACGGTGTTCTGCAAGATCACGGCCGAGGCGATCAGATCGTTATACCGAAGACGCTTCTGTTGCTCGTCTGGATCGTTCTCGGCGATCACGTCGCCGCCGAACGAAAAGAACTTCGCGAAGCCGTTGTACGACTCGATCTTATTGGTCTCGGCCGTGACCTCTTGGCGCAAGGGCAAACTACCGATCCAGTTCAACAAAAAGACGGTGCGGTGGGCGCGCCCGAGCTCCTGCGCCGCCAGAAAAAGGCGGTTGCGTTGGCTGCTCGCACCGAGCCGGCGCAGAAGCATCGGGGAGGCGATCCTGCCCGCCTGGATCGAGATAGCAATCTGCAGGAGATCCTTCCAGTGGGTCTCGATCAACGTCCAGTCGATTGCGCCATGAAAGAGCGAGTCGATGTGCTTGTAGTGGGTCTGCTTGTCGGCACGGAAGAAATCGAGATCCTTCCAGTTGCGTATCCGCGGCAACAGATTGATACCGAGCAGGTACGTGAACGCAAACACGGTGGCCGACTGGCCCTGCGTGTCCGAGTACACGGTGTCGGGTTCGACCGACAGCTTGGCTTGCATCAGGCCTTCGATGACGTAGACGGCCTCCCAGATACCCGGCGGGATAAAGTGCCGAAAGGTCGCGATGTAGTTATTCGCGACATGACGATAGGCCACCGCACCCATCTTGCGGTACCGAAAGTGATAGCCCGCCAACAAGTTCTGATCGTAGAAGTCATATTGCGTGCCATCGGCCGCGACGCTCTTGCCGTCACCCCAGAGCCGCGGAAGATCGAGGCGCAGATAGAGCTCAGCCAGTTCGCGAGTGGCGGCTTCGAGCTTTTCGACGGTGACGTGCCGGCGGTTGACCCGCGAAATCATATGCGGGCTGACCTCGCCGACGAAATGGCGCGCGGCTTGGTTGGGCCCCAGGTTGCACCCCATAGCGAAGACCGTTTGCAGATAACGCTCGGTGGCCTGTTTGATCTTCGGCTCGTGCCCCGATATCGGGCCAAAATGCCGCGTGAAGTGCGTCCAGTGCTCGATGTTGGCCAGAATATCCAGGAGGTTCCGCGTGGGGAGTTCACGGCCGAGTGCACTCTGCAGGGCAATCACCGACGCCGGGATATCCCGCGCCTGGACGCGACGCAGCACCGGCTCGCCATCGGCACCGATCGCCACATCTCCCTTGAGTTCGGGAAACGCGGCGTCGATGCGTGCCGCCGTGTCGGTCAACCGTTGTTTCAGCTCGCTGACGCATGCCGCCGCTGAGGGTGGAATATCGACCTTGGCGCAAAAATCGGCGAGGCGCGCTTCGCACTCCGCCCATGGCAGCAAGTGCTCTCGGACGTCGGCGAAGGCCTCCGATCCCACCACACAGGTATCACCGGATTTGAGCTCGCTGGCCAGGTGCGAGAAAACACACATTTCGAGGTAGCGACGATTGACGGACGGGCCATCGTCAGAGCGCATGATGAGCTTGCGCCACCGTTCCGAGCAAAATTGCAGATTCACCGCGTCGGAAACCCATTCGGCTTTGCGACCTTCGTTGGCCAGCACGATGGCCAACGCTTCCATGAGCGATTGGTTCTGCGTCGACGAGACGAAATCAAGCGTGCGCGCAAGCCGCATCAACACTGCACGATGACTGCTGAAGAAACGCCAGAGCAATGGCAGGTGATTGCTACCGCCCGATAGACGAATCGCCGCACAGTCTTCGCGTAACCCCTCCAAATTGCCGTCCGGCGTCAGCAGTGCGCGGATGCGACGTCCGGCAGCAGGGTCTTCCTTTTCCTCCGCGAGGATCGCCAGGACATCGTCCAGTTTCGCGACGAGCTGTTCGGCCATCGCACGTTGGTGCATCTGAATCGCGGTGAGTTCTTCCTTGGCGCGTTTGTGCAGCGTACTCACGCGGCGAATGAACATTTCCGCGAGATCGTCGCGTGCGCGAACCCGCATGCGGTGAATCAGTGCGAGCATCAGGGCGTATCGCCGGCTAGGTACTGTGCGTTTGAGGTCATCCGCATCGAGCAAAGCGGCTTGGTGGGCGAGGTGCCGGATCTTGTTCACGGGGGCATCGCGGAGTGAATCATCCACGTCGCCCAGTGTCTTCAGCCACGCCAACTGATCGAGAACGGCTTCGAGGTGCTTTTTGGTCGCCCGCTTGGGGATGGCCTTGATCGCCTGGAAAGCCGACTGCCGCTGGGCGAAGTCGGTGGCCAACAGACTGTCCAAAAAATCCCGACGTTCGGTCGTCAGACCCGCGCTGACGCTGTCATACAGGCGCTCTTGCGCAGTCACGGCCGCGGCTTCGGCGATCCTGTCCAGCGTGGAGAACGCCGGCAGCTCGTACCGGCGATAGATCAGCTCTTCGATCGTTGCATTGATGACGTCAACACGCTGGTCCATGACTTCGGACGCTTCATACGCTGCACGCACGGCAATGCGTTGTGCTTCCTTGCCGTAGTAGCGTTGGATGTCGAGATAGGTACGGACGGCCGCGAAATGCCGATAGAGGGTCTTGGAGCCCCGATAGTCAGCCGCCGTGGCTGGCTTCAGGTTCAACACCGTCCGAATGTGGCCGATGATCTCAGCCGGCACGCTCTCCAAGGCAAGAAAGTAATGCAACTGCTGAAACGTCTTGAGCAGCACGATCAAGCCCAAGCGGCCCGCATCGCTACGAGCAAAGCCCGAAGCCCATTCCACTTCGTCCGCATCGGGGGTGTAATACCGGAGCAGGTCGCGTGTCGTGATCACACGAGGAAACCGCGGGTACGCGGTGCGCTCAAGATTCGCCATGGCCACCATCCGAGAGAGAGGGTGGCTTTGAGCTTAACGAACGATGGTGACCAAGACCAACCGCGAACACGATTTTGTTGCAGTGTCACACAGTTGCAGCACGCTATGACCCAATTTTACCCGTATCCGGGCACGACCCCTGGATGACGTGCGTCGTTTGCCCGCACTGAAAAACCTGGCGGAATTGTCCGTGTCGGATGAGGAATTTTTACGCACCCGCATGGCCATCTTTTGAATCGGGTCATCGGATGCGCCAGGCGGGGTGATGTTTGTGCGCGGATAGCCCGCGTGGAGCACGCGCCGGCGGTCATGACGCATCGTCGCCCGAAACCGATGAGGGGGACGATGCGTGCGACGCATGCAGGATGCCATCGTCGAGCAGGCGCGCCGCGGGATTGTCGGTCACGCCACCGGCCTGGAAGTACCCGATTACGCTGCCCACCGCGCGGTGCTCGGTCATGGCCATCAACGCCGGCAGCGCGATGCCTTGGCGGCCGCCTTCGGTGACAAAGCCCGAGCGCAGACTGTGCCCGCCGAAGTCCCCCTCCAACCCAGCCATCGCGGCGCGGCGTTGCACGATGGCTGCGACCGAGGCGGGTGAGAGGCCGCCACCAATGCGGTGCCG
This sequence comes from Rhodanobacter sp. FW104-R8, assembly GCF_001617365.1. Taxonomy (GTDB): domain Bacteria; phylum Pseudomonadota; class Gammaproteobacteria; order Xanthomonadales; family Rhodanobacteraceae; genus Rhodanobacter. The sequence continues at coordinate 3,881 of NZ_LVJR01000101.1, read as the reverse complement.
CCACAGCCGACGGAAGATCGGGCCGTCCGTGAGCTGAGCCGCCGCCAGCCAAGCGGCCAGTGCGTCGGCCGCGGGACCCAGGATGGGCTTGTCGGGCGTGGCGGTGACGCTCGGTCCGGCCTGTTGGGTCTTACTGTGCCCCAGGTGGTACACGAACGCGCGCTCGCCGACCCGGCGCAGATCGCTCAGGTCCGCGGCGGCCACTTCACTGCGTCGGCGCCCGCCGCTGGCGAACGCGAACAGCAGCAGCGCGCGATCGCGCACCCCGGTCAGGGAGGCATCGCAGGTGGCCAGCAGCGCGGCCAGCTCGGGCTGGGTGATCGCGGTCTTCTTGGTGGGGCGGTCGCCGCGTTTGACCGCGGCGCGGCGGGCGCGGGCCAGCAGGTGACGGACGGCCGGCTGCTCGCACGGGTTGGCCACGCGACGCCACTGGTGCGCTTTGGACAGCACGGCGATCCGATGGCTGATCGTACTCAACTTCAGCGGCCCCAGGCGTTGTTTGAGGCCGGCCTCGACCAGTGCGGCATCCAGTGCGGGCGGCAGCTCCCAGGTGAGCGCCGATTCGCTCCGACGGGCCAGGTGGTCGACGATGAACTGGATCACCACCGCCTCGGGCAATGGCAGGGCAAACGGCTGGCCGTAGCGGCCCTGATACCAGGCGGCGCAGTAGCGCAGCGCGCTGGCATAACTGCGCGCGGTGTTCGCCGACGCCGCTTCGGCCAGGATGTCGCGCACGGCCGCCGCCGCTTCCGTGGCCAATTGCTCCGGCGGAGCGATAGGAGGCAGGGTGGGAAGTCGCAAATCGCTGTTTCTTTTCATATGTAGTATGTAAGATAAGTAACGATTAGAAAGGCCTACTTGCGATAACGATCTATTATCGCTTGTATAGCACCAAACCCGGTCACGCCGCACAGAGGAAAGCTTCGCCATGGCCAAAGGCATCACCGAAGCGCAGGTTCACGCCGCCGCCGACGCCCTCGTGGCCGCCGGCGAGCGCCCCACGGTGGAGCGGATCCGCGCCCACCTCGGTACCGGCTCGCCGAACACCGTCACCCGGCTACTCGATTCGTGGTGGCAGGCGCTGGGCGCCCGATTGACCGCACAGCAGGCGATGGCATCGATCCCCGACGTCCCCGCCGGAATCGCCACCCTGGCGGAACAATGGTGGGCACAGGCGTGGCAGCAGGCGCGCGAGGCCGTGCATGCCGACCTTGCCCGTGAGCGGCAACAACTCGCCGACGATCGCGTGGCGCTTGATCGTGAACGAGAGACCCTTCAACAGGCGCACGCGCAACTCCAGCAAGCGCTCGCGCAGGCGCAGCAGGCCGAAACGGCCATGGCGGCACGCTTGGCCGATATTCAACGGCTCGTCGAGCAGCAAGCCGCACAACTGGCGGATCTGACCCAGCAGCGGGAAGCGCTGGAAGCGCGTAACGGGCGACTGGAAGCGGAGTACCTCAGCGTCACAGCGCGCCTGCAGGCCCAGGAAGCCACCGCGGCCGCCGAACGCGAATCGCTGGCCCAGCAACTGCGCGCCGCGGAAGATCATGGCCACGCCGAGGTGGATCGCGCCCGCCAGGAGAGCAAGGGATGGCGCACCCGGCTGACCGCTGTGGAGAAGGAACGTGCTGCCGAGCGCGAGAAGCATCGGCACGAACTGACCACCGTCCGCGCCAGTTTGACCACGGCGCAGCAAGACGTGGCGGCGTACCGGGCGCGTGTCGAGACGCTGGAGCGCCAATGGGCCACGTTGGGCGATCTGCCCGCGATCCTTCGGGCCCAAGGTCAGGCCACGAAGGTTAAGCGCCCAGGAGCGGCCAAGAAGGCCGCAAAATCGGCCAGGCCTCGCACGCGTTCCTCCCGTTGAGATGCCGGCCCCGCCGAGTCAATCCGACCCACCGCAAGGTCGAAGTGTCACTATTTGCAGCAAAATCATCGCGGACCACCGCCGATCAGCCCGAATTAGGGTCTCAAAAAGGGGTAACAGCAACTCTTTGATTGAAATGATATTTGCTAAACTCGCAAGATCTTTTTATTAATACAATCAATGTGTTGCCGAATGGCGCGAAGCGTTACTTTTTGCACCTAAAACAAGGCAGCACCAGCAAGCGCGTGTGGAGACCGAGATGGGTGCGAAGAACCAAGCTCTGCAGGATGGGCAGGCGCTGCAACAAAGGTTCATCACCTTGCAGACCGAGACGGCTGAACAGATCGAACGTATCCGTCAAGCTCAAACCGAACAGGCCGAGGAATTCCAAGCCGCGATCTCGAGCCGAGATGCGGCTTTCCAGATCGAACGCGATAAAGCGAATGAGCGACTGGAGATCGCGCAAGCACGCATGCTGCAGGAGATCGACGCCGCACGCGAAGGCCAGCGGCGCGCGGAAAACCAGCTGACCAAAGCGCGAGAGCGACTGGAACAGCAGCAGGCCAGCTTGGCGGAGTTACGCTTGGATGCAGGGCGCCATCGTCGCGAGTTGGCTGAGCGTGATATCCGCCTTGAAGCACTGGCCACTACTGTCGCAGAGCGGGATCGGATGGTCATCGAGTTGGCCGCAGTTCGCGGTCAATTGGAAGGGATGGGCACGGCGGTGCAGTCGCTCGAAGCCCGGGCGAAAGCCGCAGAGGCTCGGTTAACTCAGACACCTGCACCGCCTCGAAAACGCCGGCAACATTGAACATCGAAAGACGCGCTTTACATTTTTGGGGGTTGGGCAAAATTAGCCATGCGGTCGCTTGAAACTCGGGCTACCGCCGCCGAGTCGCGCCTTACTGCTTAGCTGGCCGAGCAGGCATCGCCGGCGACGGCTCGAAGTAAGTATCCCCCGGCAAAGCCGGGGGCTTTACGATTGCTGGCCCCTCAAAGGGGCCTATTCGCAATCGGCGAAGATCAAGAGCACAAAGCAACACAGCGCGGAGCGAAATCCCGGAGCCGTCAAACTTTGAGAGTCCCCCGGCAGAGCCGGGGGTTTTCCATCGACTAATAAGCGGGGCAAGCAGCGGGATGCGTAAGCCATGTTTGAGGCCTATGACCCAATTTTTCCCATATCCGGGCACGACCCTAAATCCATGACAGACAAAGAATATTTATCCTTATCCCGGTTTTCCGTTCCATTGCTCCCCAAACCCCAAGCTCAAGCATCTGCCAAAGAACCCGTGGACGCATGCGGCTCAGCTGCAAGCGGCGTAAAGGTCAACCACACGGATCGAGAGAGAGCCATAGATTCGCACTGAAAGCTGGCCAAAACTGTTGCCAAAATTCATTGTTCAACTTGCAACCTCTACTGTGGCTATATTGCCGAACGCTGGAGTTAAGTGGCGGTGGAGCCCTACCCCGTTCGCTCAGATGAGTTGTTAGTGCACAGCACAGGGGTCATTGTGCGCGCAGAAATCTACTCAACTGATAGTCTCTAGAAGAAATAGGCCAAACTCCAGCTGTTCACCTCGATTAAACTCACTGACATCGCCGGATTGCGTAATAATGCGATCCTCGACTTGGCTTGGATAGACAGCTAGGTGCCAACGGCCAAATGCCTTCATTTCCCGCGTTGGCTCAAGTCCAAGCCCGCGATATATTCCACAAGCTTCCAGAAGCAGATGATCCGTGCTCAATGTAGATGGATCGAGCGCCTTAGCTGAGTCCTTGTCAGCATGCTTTAGGAAATTAGCACCTAACCTATTTTTGCGTTGCAACCATGCTTTGAACTCCGCTGCCTCTTGGGGCAACGGTATGCCGGGATACGCTTTTTGTAGGTCCGACAAAGTATCGGCATAAAGGGCTAGCTCCGTTTTTCCACTCTTATTGTCTAGCAGGCTATTGAGAAACTCCCCCGGGTCGTCGCGGTCATAGTTTGCCTCAATCGCAGAGCTATCAACCCCCG
>NZ_LVJR01000100.1 GCF_001617365.1 Rhodanobacter sp. FW104-R8 | reverse complement strand
GAGTTCGGGCTTCCACCAACCGGTGACTGCGTGCGCGACCGAAAGCTCGGCCGCCCGCTCGCCGTTGATGTCCGCACGGCCGTCGCTGAAGCCGTAGCCGCGCAGTTCGATCTCGGTCTGGGTGGCAATCACGTGCGGCGAGTAGACGATGAAATCGTCTGCGTGCACGAGGCCGACGCATCCCAGCATGGCAAGGCCGAGAGCCACCTGTAAAAAACGTCGGGAGTGGAGGGGAAATGGGCGGTTCGCGTGCATGGAAAGTCCTTGGGGAGAATCGGGTCACGCAGCCGCCTGCGCCGCGAAACCGGGCGCGGCGGCGTTACGGGACTGATGAAGGCGGGCAGGAGGCGGATCAGCGCCATGGCGTGTCGGCGGCGACGAGCAGACCGGTCCGATGACTGGCGCCTATTCCACGATCAGGCGGCCCTGGGCCGTATCCTGGTGGAAGTCGCCGAAGAAACCGTAGGTGCCGGCGCGCAGGGGACCGACGTAAACTGTGGCGCTGCCATTGGGCAGCACCAGCTTCTCGCGGTTGAAATCCGTGCTCTCGAATTCCTCGGGCGTCGGATCCTGGTTGTTCACCACGATGCGCACCTTGGTATTGGCAGGCATCTTGAGCTCACTCGGCTGGTAGCGATGGTCCTTGATGACCAGCGTGTATTCCGGCACGTCACTGGCCGCGGCGGTTCCGGCTGCCAGCAGGGCGGCTCCGGCCAACATCAATAGGCGCTTCATTCGTGGATTCCCTTGAGGTTTCGCAAATGCTACTCATTCCTATTTGACGCGTCAAGGAATTGAGTCCGTGGGAAAGGGAATGACGAGCGCCTTTGACAGGCACGATGGAGCGCGACCGGCAGCCGGACGTGGGATCGTCGGCTTCTGACAGGCAATCAGCGCTGCGTCGGTGGTGTCGTGGTCGTGGTTGACGGGACGGCGTATACGCAGCTGGGCATGGGGGCGACCCGGTGCGCCGTAGCGGGCGCTACACGGATCGCCCGATCCGCTAGAACAGGACCAGTTGCCGGCGGCTGACTTCTTGCGCTGCCCAGCCGTGCGTCTGGATTTCGTGCGCCAGGACGTGCTGCGCGATGCGGCCGCGCTTGACCGTGCCACCCGGTGGTATCAGCCATTGTTGCCGCACCCGCCAACCTGACCATTTCCCGGTCAGGTCGGCCGAACCTTCGATGAGGTCTTGCCGCCACTGCACGATGTGGCGAAGCGGTAGCCGGTGTCCGTTCGGCATCAATAGGGCGTCGCCGTCCAGACGCCAGTGCTTGTTACTCCAGAATCCGCGCATTGTCTTTCAAGTCCTTGAATTTCCGCGCGGCACACGCCGCGAGGACAAGGATAACGATCATTTCTAATTTCGCATAATGTATATTATGTAAAATTAAAGAGATCAGAAATGAAATCACACAAACGCGGTCACGCGCGCCTCTGGTACGTCTCCCCCACGGATTTCCTTGAGTACGCCACAGCTGCACCTTGAGCCGCAAAGCCTGCGCGACGTACCTCGGGGGGGCTCACCGCGCACGGTGCGGCAATGATGGGAGACCGGACGCCACCGCGTGCCACGGTCTGCCGTACGGCTGCTGCGTCTGTCGCGTTGTGGCGACCTCGGCGCATTGTCCGATGAATGGGCTGGCCGGACGATCAACCGCCCGGGTATTCATGCACCGGCTGGCCGGACGTACCGCGAGCGCGACATGCGGTGGTGATGGCTGACCTGTGCGAGCAGGCGCGTCTTTTCCGCGAGGCCTATGACCGCGAGAGGCTCTCAGTCACCCTCTTCTTCTGTCACTGCTTGGATGGGCCGGGACTTGATATGGGTGCGCTGACAGCCATGTTGGTCCGCATGGGAGACGAATTGGAGGAGGTTCGACATGTCCCGCTACACCAGGAACCCCGATGTGTTGTCGCGTTTGAGCCCCGAGCAGTACCGGGTGACCCAGCAGAACGGCACGGAATACCCCGGAACCGGCGAATACCTGCACAACGGGGAGCCGGGCATCTATGTCGACGTGGTGTCCGGCGAACCGCTGTTCGCCTCGACGGACAAGTTTGAATCCGGTTGCGGCTGGCCGAGCTTCACCAGGCCGATCGAGCCGGCGAATGTCAGCGAACGGCGCGACAGCACGCACGGCATGATCCGCACCGAAGTGCGTTCGGTCCACGGGGACAGCCACCTCGGCCACGTCTTTCCCGATGGTCCGACCGATCGCGGGGGGCTGCGCTACTGCATCAACTCGGCTTCGCTGCGTTTCGTGCACCGCGACGACATGGAGGCCGAGGGCTACGGCGATTACCTGGATCAGGTGGAGGGCACGCGATGACCGTCGAACGCGCGATCCTGGCCGGTGGCTGCTTCTGGGGCATGCAGGACCTGATTCGCCGCCAGGACGGCGTCGTTTCGACGCGGGTCGGTTACAGCGGCGGCGACGTGCCGAACGCCACCTACCGCCACCATGGCAGCCATGCCGAGGCGATCGAGATCCTGTTCGATCCCGCGCGGATCAGCTACCGCACGCTGCTGGAATTCTTCTTCCAGATCCACGATCCCTCCACGCCGAACCGGCAGGGCAACGACCGCGGCAGTTCCTACCGCTCGGCGATCTTCCATACGTCGGAAGCGCAGAAACGCGTCGCCGAGGACACCATCGCCGACGTGGATGCCTCGGGCCTGTGGCCCGGCAAGGTGGTGACGGAAGTGGCGCCGGCCGGCGATTTCTGGGAGGCCGAGCCGGAGCACCAGGATTATCTGGAGCGCTACCCCGGCGGCTACACCTGCCACTTCATCCGGCCGGGCTGGAAATTGCCGCGCCGCCGTGCGGCGGGCTGACCCGGGCGTCACCGCCCGAAGATGATTTCCTTGCCTTCGTGGTCGCGGTCCCAGCCGCGCAACTGGTCGCGGATATGGGCGATGCCCTGGCGGCCCAGCGCATTGCGCTCCTCGTCGAGCACCTGGCCGTCCAAAAGCTCGGCCAGGCGTTGCGCCGTGGGCAGCATGGCGTCCCAGGCGTCCAGCGCGGGCAGCGGCGCCGGCAGGGTCATGAAGAAGCTCACCCCTGGCGTTTGCAGTGCGTCGAGCCGCGCCAGGTCGAAGTTGCCGGGCTTGAGCATGTTGGCCACGCTGAAGATCGGCCCCAGCTCGCGCTTGCCGTCGACCAGGCGGTGGTAGATGCCCATGTCGCCGAATTCGAGCCCGGCCTTCTCGGCGGCGACGACCAGGTCGGCTCCGCTGAAGCGCCCTCCTTCGCGGGCCACCACGAACAGTGTGACGATGCGCTCCACCGGCAGCTGCGGCGGGCGCCGGCCGAGGTCGGAGCGCGGCGGCGAGGCGGCCGCCGGCGCAGCGGCCGGCGGTGCCGGCTCCGCGACGGGCGGAGCGTCCTTCGGCGGCACGGGCTCGCCGGAACTCGGTGCGCGCAGGGCATCGATGATCGAGGCGACGTGATCGGCCAGCTTGGGCGGCGTCCTGGTCCTGGCGGCCGGCGCCGGCGGCCTGGCGTGTTCGCCGGAGAGCGTGGCGCCCAGCCGCTCGAGTTCCTCGCGCAAGCCGACGTCCAGTTCGCCCTGCTGCGGCTGGATATCGCCGATGAACGGCCCGTCGGCGACCGGTCCGCCGTCCGGCCCGCCCAGCGTGGGTTCGCGGCGCTCGCCGGTGGCGTGCGGCCCCGGCGCGACCCGACGCTTGCCCTGCTCCTTCTTCGGCTGGCCGAACAACCAGATCAGCGCCAGCACGATGACGCCGACGATCAGCAGCGGAATGCCGACGGCGGGGTTCCAGGCAAGGGCAGTCACGGGTTGCAGCGTCATCATGGGCTCCTCAGGCAGCTCCTGCCAGTTTAGCCGCTTCGGCCAGGTCCACCTGCACCAGCCGCGACACGCCCGGCTCGCGCATGGTCACGCCGCACAGCTGGCTGGCCGCTTCCATCGTGGCCTTGTTGTGGCTGATGAAGACGAACTGCACCTTTTCGCTCATCTCGCGCACCATGTTGGAGAAGCGGCCCACGTTGGCCTCGTCCAGCGGTGCGTCCACCTCGTCGAGCAGGCAGAACGGCGCGGGATTGAGGCTGAAGATGGCGAACACCAGCGACACCGCGGTAAGCGCCTTCTCGCCGCCGGACAGCAAGGTGATGTTGGACACGCGCTTGCCCGGCGGCCGCGCCATGATCGACACGCCGGTGTTGAGCAGGTCGTCGCCGGTCAGTTCCAGGTAGGCATGGCCGCCGCCGAACAGGCGCGGGAACAGTTCCTGCACGCCGGCGTTGACCTTGTCGAAGGTTTCCTTGAAGCGCTGGCGGGTCTCGCGGTCGATCTTCTTGATCGCGCCTTCCAGCGTTTCCATCGCATTGGTGAGGTCGGCCAGCTGGTTGTCCAGGTAGGTCTTGCGCTCGCTCTGCTCGGCGTGTTCCTGGATCGCGGCGAGGTTCACCGGCTCGATCCTTGCGATCTTCTGGCCGATGTCGTTGAGCTGCGAGCGCCACTGGTTCGCGTCGATGTCCTCGGCCAGTTCGGCCAGCAGGGTTTCCAGCGCCAAGCCGGAGGCGGCGATCGCCTCGGCCAGCTGTTCGGCGCGCAACTGCAATGCCTGGGCGGCGAGGCGCTTCTCGGACAGGCTTTCGCGCAGGCTGGCCAGGCCCTGCTCCGCCAGATGCCGCTGCCGTTCGAGCTTGCGGAATTCGACGTCGCAGTCCTCCAGCGCGCGGCGCGCCTCGACCAGTTGCCTGTCGACCAGCAGCCGCTGGTCGAGATAGGTCTGCCGTTCCGCCTCGAGTTCGGCGATCGGGTCGGAGCCGGCGGCGAGCTGTTCGGTGATCTCGTTGCGGCGCGCCTCGATCTGGCGCAGCTGGGCGTCCATGCGGCCCAGCGCCTGTTCCATCGAAGCCAGCGAGGAACGCTTCGATTCCAGCGCCAGCGCCAGCGCGTGTGACTGCTCGGCGGCCTCGCGCGCATTCATGCGCGCTTCCTCGCGCGCTTCGAGCAGCGTGCGGCGTTCGTTCTCCAGCTCGCGGCGCTGGTCTTCCAGGTCGCCCATCAGGCCGACCGACTCGTCCAGCCGTGCGCGTGCCTCGCGGGTCTGGCCCTGCAGTTCGTCGAGCTGGCCCGCCAGGTCGTTCAGCTCGCCATTGACCTTCTCGGCGCGGGCGCGGGCGGTTTCCAGCTTGCCGCGGTGGCTCTGCAACTGGCCGGCCAGTTCCGACTGGCGGCGATGCGCGTTGTACAGCTCGCGCTGCGCGTCGTCGCGTGCGCGCTCGGCCTCGAACTTGCTGGTACGCAGCGCGTCGAGCCGCCCACTGGCTTCTTCCAGTTGCGCTTCCAGCGCGGCGACCTGCTCGACCAGCAGGCGCAGCTCGCGCTCGCGCGCCAGCACGCCGACCTGGCTGCCCTGCGCACGGCGCACGCGCGCCCAGCCCGGGCCCAGCCATTCGCCGCCGCGGGTGATCACCGACTGGTACGGCGCCAGCGCGGACAGCGCGGCCACGCGCTGGTGCGCCTCGTCCAGCGACTCGGCGGTGAGCACGTGGCCGAGGATCGCCAGCGCCGCGGCGGGACCGCGCACGTGGGCGGCCAGCGTGCCGGCGGTGTTGGCGCCGCCGCCGGCGGCGTCGAGCAGCGCCACGTCGGCGTTCTCGAGCGCGCCGAATTCGGCGGCGAGCGCGTGCGAACCGTCCACCAGCACGCTGTCGAGGAAGCCGCTCAACGCGGTTTCCACCGCGGTTTCCCAGCCGGCTTCGACCTGCAGCGATTCGCCGAGGCGACGCGAGCGATCCAGCCCCAGCCGGGCCAGCCAGCCGCTGGCCGCGCTTTCTTCCTGGCCCAGCGCGGCGTGCTGCAGCGCTTCCAGCGAGGCGTGCCGGCCGCGCGCCGCCTGCAACTGCTGGCGTGCCTCGTTCAGCGTCGACTGCACCTGGCGTTCTTCCTCCAGCACCTTCTCGTGGCCGGACTTGTGCTGGTCGAGCAGGCTGCCCAGGGTTTCCACGCGCTCGCGCTGGGTGTCGTGCTCGTCGATCAGCTGCTGGCCGGCCGCGTCCAGCGCGGCCACGTCGGTGGCCTTCTGCTCGGCTTCCAGCGCCTCGCGCCGGCGCGACAGGTCGATCGCCTGGCGGTCGAGGTAGTTGAGCTTGGTACGTTCCACCTCGGCCGCGCGGTTGGATTCGCCGGCGTTGCGGGTGTGGCTGTCCCAGCGCTGCTGCCAGTCGGCCAGCTTCGCCTCGGTGCTGCGCTGGGCTTCGGCGGTGTCGTCCTGCAGCTGCTGCAGGGCTTCGAGTTTCGGCTCGCCTTCGGCCAGCGCCAGGCGCAGTGCCTCGACCTGCTCGCGGTCGGTGGCGATGTGCGCGGCCAGTTCGGCATGCTCCCGCTCGGCCTCGCCGTGGGCGCGCTGCAGGCGGTCGGCGGTTTCCCTGTTGTAGCGGACCTGCTGCTCGACCCGGGCGATCTCGGCGCCGACCTTGTACACCTCGGCCTGCACCGCGTTCAGGTGTTCGCTGGCGTCGGTGTGGCGCTCGCGCACGCTTTCCAGTTGCGCCTCGATCTGGCGCTGGCCGGCCAGCTGCTTCTCGATCTCGATCTCGGCGGCGGAGAGGACCTCGCCCTCGCCCGCGTGCTGGCTCTTCAGGCCGCGGTATTCCAGGGCGCGCAGCTCGGCCTCCTTGCGCGTCTGTTCTTCCTTCAGCGCCTTCCAGCGCTCGGCGGCACGGGCCTGGCGGTTCAGGTGTTCGAGCTGCTTGTCCACCTCGTCGCGCACGTCGCGCACGCGGTCGAGGTTCTCGCGGGTGGCCTTGATGCGGCTCTCGGTTTCCTTGCGGCGCTCCTTGTACTTGGAGATGCCTGCAGCCTCTTCCAGGTGCGTGCGCAGCTCTTCCGGATGCGCCTCGATGATCTGGCTGATCATGCCCTGCTCGATGATCGAGTAGCTGCGCGGCCCCAGGCCGGTGCCGAGGAACAGGTCGGTGATGTCGCGCCGGCGGCAGCGCGTGCCATTGAGGAAGTAGGCGGACTGGCCGTCGCGGGTGACCTGGCGCTTCACCGAGATCTCGGCGTACTGCCCGTACTCGCCCTGGATGGAGCCGTCGGCGTTGTCGAAGATCAGTTCGACCGTGGCCTGCCCCACCGGCTTGCGCGTGTTGGAGCCGGAGAAGATCACGTCGGTGAGCGAATCGCCGCGCAGGCGGCTCGCCGCGCTCTCGCCCATCACCCAGCGGATCGCGTCGATGATATTGGATTTGCCGCAACCGTTCGGGCCGACCACGCCGATCATGTTGCTAGGCAGGTGCAGGGTGGTCGGGTCCACGAAGGACTTGAAACCGGCGAGTTTGATCGTGGTCAGGCGCATGCGGTCATCAATGGGTCATCGGTCTTGCCCGCGCAGGTCGGGCGACAAGGCACTGTGCCAAACGCGGGACGGCGCCGCAATGCATTCCTGCATGCTGCGTCACTTGAGAAATATATTTCAATATATTGTTATATATGACTATTTTACTTTGCATCGATCGACAGGGCGTGGATGCCGTTGTCCATCAGCCCGTCGAGCGCGGCATAGATCATCCGGTGGCGCCTGATCGGCGATTGGCCGGCGAACGCGGCGCTGACGATGCGCACGTGAAAGTGGCCCTTGCCCTCCCCCGCGTGACCGGCGTGCAGGTGGCCTTCGTCCAGCACGTCCAGCTCGCTCGGCACGAACGCGGCCTGCAGGCGCCCGCGGATCTGCTCGATGACGGGCAGCGCGCTCACGGCAGCACTTTGCGGAACGGCTTGACCGTGGTTTCACGGTAGACGCCGGCGGCGACGTAAGGATCGGCACCGGCCCAGGCCTGTGCCTCGGCCAGCGAGGCGAATTCGGCCACGATCAGGCTGCCGCTGAAACCGGCCGGACCCGGGTCCTCCGCGTCAATCGCCGGGAACGGGCCGGCCAGCAGCATGCGGCCTTCGTCCTGCAACTGCTGCAGGCGGGCCAGGTGCGCCGGTCGCGCGGACTTGCGCGCCGCCAGCGAGTCGGAGTTGTCGGTGCCGATGATCGCGTACCACATGGTTCAGGCCTCCGGGCGCATGTAGGGAAACAGCAGCACGTCGCGGATCGAGGCCGAGCCGGTCAGCAGCATCACCAGCCGGTCGATGCCGATGCCGAGGCCGCCGGTGGGCGGCAGGCCCACCTCCAGCGCGCGGATGTAGTCGGCATCGAAGTGCATCGCCTCGTCGTCGCCGGCGTCCTTCGCGTCGACCTGGGCCTGGAAGCGCGCCGCCTGGTCCTCCGGGTCGTTCAGTTCGGAGAATCCGTTGGCCAACTCCTTGCCGTTGATGAACAGCTCGAAGCGGTCGGTGATGCCCTTGTCGGTGTCGTTCTCGCGCGCCAGCGGCGAGACCTCGACCGGGTGCTGGGTGATGAAGGTGGGCTGGATCAGGGTGTGCTCCACCGTCTTTTCGAAGATCTCCAGCAGCAGCTTGCCCCAGCCGTAGCCGTCCTTGACCTGCACGCCCAGGCGTTTCGCGTGCGCGGCCATCGCCGCGCGATCGCGCAACTCCTCGCGGCGGATCTCCGGGTTGTGCTCCAGCACCGCGTCTTCCATGGTCCAGCGACGGAAGGCCGGGCCCACGTCGATGCTGGCGCCCTCCCAAGTCAGCTGGGTGGTGCCGATCACCCGCTGCGCCGTCTCGCGGATCACGTTCTCGGTGAGGTCCATGATCTCGTTGTAGGTGGCGTAGGCCTGGTACAGCTCAAGCATGGTGAACTCGGGGTTGTGCCGCGTCGACACACCCTCGTTGCGGAAGTTGCGGTTGATCTCGTACACGCGGTCGAAGCCGCCCACCACCAGGCGCTTCAGGTACAGCTCCGGTGCCACGCGCAGGTACAGGTCGATGTCCAGCGCGTTGTGATGGGTAATGAAGGGCCTGGCCGTGGCGCCGCCGGGGATCACGTGCATCATCGGCGTCTCCACTTCCATGAAGCGGCGCGGCTCGGCTTCCAGCCACTGGCGGATGAAGCCGATGATGCGCGAGCGTTTCTGGAAGGTGTCGCGGGCCTCCTGGGTGACGATCAGGTCGACGTAGCGCTGGCGGTAGCGCTGCTCCACGTCGGCCAGGCCGTGGAACTTGTCCGGCAGCGGGCGCAGGCTCTTGGTCAGCAGGCGCAAGGTGGACACCTTCACCGACAGCTCGCCGGTCTTGGTGCGCATCAGCTGGCCTTCGGCGCCCACGATGTCGCCCGCGTCCCAGCCCTTGAACGCTTCGTAGGCCGCCTCGCCCACCGTGCCCTGGTGGATGAACAGCTGGATGCGGCCCGTCATGTCCTGGACCTGCACGAAGCTGACCTTGCCCTGCACGCGCCTGAGCACGATGCGCCCGGCCACCTTCACCCGGCGGGCCAGCGCTTCGATCGCCTCGGCCGGGTGCAGGTCCTTGTCGGCGAACTCGGCCTGCAGGTCGCCGGCGAAGCTGTCGACCTTGAAATCGTTGGGAAACGCGATGCCCTGCCCGCGCAGCGCCCTGAGTTTCTCGCGGCGCTCGGCGACAAGTCGATTGACGTCCGGCTTGTTCTCGTCGACGGGCTGGGTATCGGTGGTTTCGCTCATGGATGGTTCCGCGGCTGCCAGCGTGCGGCCGGCAGCGACTGTCTCGTGGATGTGTCGGTGGTGGTGGATCGGGGAGGTGGTGTTTCCGCGGACGTTCAATCGCCCTTGTTGAACACCTTCTTGACCGCGTGCTTGGTCGCATCCCAGCCCTCGCGCGCGCCGTGGCCGACGGCGATGCCGGCCTTCTTTGCGCCGTGCCCGATGCCGGTGCCGGCTTCCTTTGCGCCGTGGCCGACCTTCTTGGCGACGTGCTTGGTCGCGTGGCCGACGTCGCGGGCGCCATCGGCGACGCCGTGGCCGACGGCCTTGGCGTCCTGCTTGATGCCCTGGCCGGCGCCGCCTTGCTGCGATTGCGCTGCCGCGCCGAACGCGGCCAGCGCGGTGCAGGCAAACAGGATGGTGCAGATCTTCTTGCCGTTCATGTTGGCCACCTCTTCAGTGATCGGAACTCACGCGTCGATGCGTTTGGCACCCGCGTCCAGGCCGGATTTCAGGCTGGCCTCGATGAACTCGTCGAGGTCGCCGTCCAGCACCTTCTGCGTGTCCGAACGCTCGACGCCGGTACGCAGGTCCTTGATGCGGCTCTGGTCCAGCACGTAGTTGCGGATCTGGCTGCCCCAGCCGATGTCGGACTTGGTCGCTTCCAGCGCATCCTTCTCGGCATTGCGCTTTTGCACTTCCAGCTCGTACAGCTTGGCGGCCAGCATCTTCATCGCGCGGTCGCGGTTCGCGTGCTGGCTGCGCTCGGTCTGGCAGGCCACCACCGTGTTGGTGGGGATGTGCGTGATGCGCACCGCCGACTCGGTCTTGTTGACGTGCTGGCCACCGGCGCCGGAGGAGCGGTACACGTCGGTCTTCAGGTCGGCCGGGTTGATCTCGATGTCGATGTCGTCGTCCACCTCGGGCGAGACGAACACGCTGGTGAAGCTGGTGTGGCGGCGGTTGTCCGAATCGAACGGGCTCTTGCGCACCAGCCGGTGCACGCCGATCTCGGTCTTCAGCCAGCCGTAGGCGTAGTCGCCCTCGACGCGGAACGTGGCGGACTTGATGCCCGCCACGTCGCCGCCGCTGACTTCCATCAGCTCGACCTTCCAGCCGCGCGATTCGGCCCAGCGCAGGTACATGCGCAGCAGCATCTCGGCCCAGTCCTGCGCCTCGGTGCCGCCGGCGCCGGCCTGGATGTCGACGAACGCGTTCATCGCATCCATCTTGCCGGAGAACATGCGCTGGAACTCCAGCTTGCCGACCTGGGCCTCGAGCTTGGCCAGGTCGGCGGTCACCGATTGCGCGGTCTCGTCGTCGCTGTCGGCGATCGCCATCTCCAGCAGGTCGCCGGCGTCATTCAGGCCGGCGGTCAGCGTGTCGATGCCATGAACGATGGTGTGCAGGCGGGCGCGTTCGCGGCCCAGTTCCTGCGCGCGCGCCGGGTCGTCCCACACGGTGGGGCTTTCCAGTTCGCGGGTTACTTCTTCCAGGCGCTCGCTTTTCGTGGCGTAGTCAAAGATACCCCCTAAGCGACTCGACGCGGCTCTTCAGGTCCGCGATCTGCGCATGGATGGGATTGGTCTCGATCATGTGGGGGCCGTGGTCGGTGGCGCCCGGGCGGGCGCTGGATGAACCGGGAATCATAGCAAAGCGCCACCGTGCATACACGGCACCGTGAGCCGCCATTCAGGCCAGTGCTTGCTGATGCACCCCCTTGACCGCCCGTCCGGACGGATCGGCCGCGTTGGCGAACGCGGGATCCCACGCCAGCGCGGCAGGCGAGGAGCAGGCGATCGACTTGCCGCCCGGCACGGTCGCGGCGCAGGCTTCGCCGGGGAAATGCTGCTCGAAGATGCGGCGGTAGAAGTACGCCTCCTTGGTCGCCGGCGTATTGAACGGGTAGCGCGCCGCCGCCGCGGCGAACTCGCGGTCGCTGACCGCCTGCTCCGCGTGCGCCTTCAGCCCATCGATCCAGCCGTAGCCGACGCCGTCGCTGAACTGCTCCTTCTGCCGCCACAGGATCGCATCCGGCAACGCGCCGTCGAACGCCTCGCGCAACACCGCCTTCTCGATCCGCCCCTGCCCCGCCATCTTGCGCGCGGCGTCCAGGCCCATCGCCACGTCGATGAACTCCAGGTCGAGGAACGGCACGCGCGCCTCCACGCCCCACGCCATCATCGCCTTGTTCGCGCGCAGGCAGTCGTAGCTGTGCAGCGCATCGAGCTTGCGCACGGTCTCCTCGTGGAACGCCTCGGCCGAGGGCGCCTTGTGGAAATACAGGTAGCCGCCGAAGATCTCGTCCGAACCCTCGCCCGACAGCACCATCTTCACCCCCATCGCCTTGATCCGCCGCGCCAGCAGGTACATCGGCGTGGCGGCGCGGATGGTGGTGACGTCGTAGGTCTCGATGTGGCGGATCACCTCGGGCAGCGCGTCCAGGCCTTCCCAGAACGTGTAGACGAAGCCGTGGTGCACGGTGCCCAGCGCATCGGCGGCAACCTGCGCAGCGGCCAGGTCGGGCGAGCCCTCCAGCCCGATGGCGAACGAATGCAGCCGCGGCCACCAGGCCTCGCTGCGGTCGTCGTCCTCGACTCTTTCGCGCGCGAACTGCGCGGCGCAGGCGGCGACCAGCGAGGAATCCAGCCCGCCGGACAGCAGCACGCCGTAGGGCACGTCGGTCATCAGCTGGCGATGCACGGCCTGCTCGAAGGCCTTGCGCAAGGCCGGTGCCGCCACGTCATGGCCGCGCGTGGCGGCGTAGTCGCGCCATGGCTTGGCGTAGTAGCTGCGCAGTTCGCCACTGGCGCTGTCATAGACGTGACCGGGCGGGAACGCTGCCACGTCGGCGCACATGCCGACCAGCGCCTTCATCTCCGAGGCCACGCACAAGCGGCCCTGCGCATCGTGGCCCCAGTACAGCGGACACACGCCGATCGGGTCGCGCGCGATCAGGTAGCGCTGCGCTTCGCCGTCCCACAGCGCGAACGCGAAGATGCCGTTGAGTCTGCCCACGAAATAGCTGCCCTGCTCGCGATACAGCGCGTTGATCACCTCGCAGTCCGAGCCGGTGGTGAAGTCGTAGCTGCTGGCCGCGCGCAATTCGCGGTGGTTGTAGATCTCGCCGTTCACCGCCAGCGCCAGCGCACCGTCGCGCGAACGCAGCGGCTGCGCGCCGCTGGCCGGGTCGACGATGGCCAGGCGTTCGTGCACCAGGATCACCCCGGCGTCGACGAACACCCCGCTCCAGTCCGGCCCGCGATGGCGCTGGCGCTGCGACAGCTCCAGCGCCTGCCGGCGCAGCGCCGCCAGGTCGTCGCCCGGCTGCAGGTCGAACATTCCGAAGATCGAACACATGATGAAGGCCTCTGATGGGTACAGCTCTTGTTGAAAAGTCGACCGTGGATGGTCGGGTTTGCTTTTGCGCGAATGGATTCGCGCAAAAATCACACACGCCAAAACGACGAAGGCCCGCACTGGGCGGGCCTTCGTCGCGTATTCGATGGAAACTTGCAGCTACGCGCGGGCCCGCCAACGGTTGGCGTTATTGTTCGCGCGATTATTGTTGTTGCCGGCCAGCACGAAGCAGCGCGCAGGAAGCGCGGTGAGGTTCAAGCGGCTGGCGGCGACAGGATGCATGGGTTCAACTTGAACAGATTCCCCCGTGCTTGGCAAGTGGCCGTTTCATCGATCGTCAGCCGGAGCGACAATCCAGCGGGTGGCTTCCTCGATCTCCGCACCGTGGAACAGGCGGAACTGGGCCGGAATGGCGAAGCCGAAAGCGATCGCCGTGCCGCGCAACCAGGGCACGTCGGTGACCAGCGCGACGCGGTCCCAGCCGCTGAAGTGGCGCATGCCCAGCTTGGCGTCGTCCCACATCGCGCCGGGGTCGAAGCCGGTGAAGTCGTCGGCGGTGACGTAAAGCAGGCGCAGCTTGCGGTTGAGCGTGAACGCCGCCTCGACCTCCGGCACGATGGTGTTCTCGTAATCCGCCGCCGTGACTTGGGCGTGGGCGCGGAAGCCCAGCGTGCCGGGCGGCAATCCTTCGATCTGTGCGATCACGGGCGTTCTCCACGGGTGGGGATCGCCAGTGTGGACTCCCATGCGTGAAAACGCGGTAGGAGCCGCGGTATGGGTTCAGGCCGGCTCGATGTACCGCAGCAGCAGGCGCGGGCTTTCGCGGCCTTGCCAGTCGTTGATGGTCAGCTCGTAGGCCGCGCGCAGCCGTGGTGGCGGTGGTTGGCCATGGTACGCGTTGAACATCACCGCATCGTGCAAGGCGCCGTCGCGCGGATCGCGCAGCTGCAGGCGCAGGTGATTCTCGCCCATCACCTTCCAGCCGGCGCACTCGAACAGGTTGTCGAACAGCGGCTCGGGGAAGGCCTGACCCCATGGCCCGGCTGCGCGCAATTGCCGGGCCAGCGCCAGCGTGGCGGCGCCGGGCGGCAGTTCGCCGTCGGTGTACAGCACCGCCTGCAGGCGTTCGGGCTCGATCAGCTCGCGGGCGATCGCGTCGAAGGCGGCGGCGAAGCGCGGGTAGTCGCCGGTCTTCAGGCTCAGCCCCGCGGCCATCGCGTGGCCGCCGAAGCGTTCGATCAGGCCGGGCTGGCGCGCGTCGATCGCGGCCAGCGCGTCGCGGATGTGGAAGCCGGGGATCGAGCGTGCGGAGCCGCGCAGGTGGGCGTGGCCTGTGCGCGCATCCTGAGCGCGAAGATCAAGAAGCGGCGATCCATCGCCGCACTCTTCAAGAGAAGCCGGCGCAAACGCGATCACCGGGCGGTGCAGGCGTTCCTTCAGCTTGGCGGCGACCAGGCCGACCACGCCGGCATGCCACGAGGGTTCGTACAACACCACGCCGACCGCGTCGGTGTGGGCCAGGCCCGCCGCCAACACTTCCGCCTCGGCCACCATCGACGCCTGCAGGTCGCGCCGCTCGCGGTTGATCGCGTCGAGCTGTTCGGCATGGCGGCGCGCCTGCGCCACGTCGTCGGTGAGCAGGCATTCCACGCCCAGGCGCATGTCCTCCAGCCGTCCCGCCGCATTCAGCCGCGGCCCCACGGCAAAAGCCAGGTCGGTGGAACAGAGCGTGGCCAGGCTGCGCTTGCCGGCCTCGACCAGCGCGGCGATGCCGGCGCAGGCGCGGCCGCTGCGCATGCGCTGCAGGCCGGCCTCGACCAGCACGCGGTTGTTGAAATCCAGCGGCACCAGGTCGGCCACCGTGCCCAGCGCGACCAGGTCGAGCAAGCCGGAAAGATCGGGAACTGCACTTTTGCGATCATCCTGATCGCCCGTGTCGACAAGTGCACGCCCCTTCGTGTGTTCTCCGGCCTGGACGAACCAGCCGCTCTCCCGCATCCTCGCACGCAACGCCAGCAACAGGTAGAACATCACGCCCACGCCGGCCAGGTTTTTCATGCGTGCGTCCTGCACGCGAGAGTCAAGAGGCGGGCTTCCCTGCCCGCACTTCTCAAGACTCACATTGGGGTTCACGAGCGCGTCGCAGGCCGGCAGTTGCTCGCCGGGCAGGTGATGGTCGGTGACGATGACCCGGATGCCGCGCGCCTTCGCCGCCGCCACGCCGGCGATGCTGGCCACGCCGTTGTCGACGGTGACGATCAGCTGCGGCGTGGGCTGCAGCGATGCGACAAAGGCCGGGCTGAGGCCGTAGCCGTGCGCGAAGCGGTTCGGGATGGCGTAGCTGACCCGCCTTGCGCCGAGCAGACGCAGCCCGCGCACCGCCACGGCGGTGCCGGTGGCGCCGTCGCAGTCGTAGTCGCCGGCGATCAGGATGGCCCAGTCGTCGCGGATCGCCTCGGCCAGCAGATCGACCGCCGGCGCCATGCCGCCCAGCAACTGCGGCGACAGCATCCGTGCCAGCCGGTGTTCGGCCTGGCCGGGTTCCAGCACGCCGCGTGCGGCGTAAATCTGCTGCAGCACCGGGTGCACCGAATCCGGCCATCCACGCGGCGCGCCCTTGCTTTCGCGCCGGCGCAGCTGCAGCACGCTCAACGCCCGGCCCCGCGCCAGAAGCGCCAGCGGTGCCGTGGCTTGTGCCACCAGCGTTCGCCGCTGGCGAAATGCAGCACGACGGCACGGCGTTCGAGCAGCGGCTGCAGCGCCGGCCACCAGCGCGAGGCCAGTTCGCCCGCCGGTAGGTCCTGCAGGTCGATCAGCCTGCCAGCCGCGGCAGCGGCGATCGCATCGGGCGTGCGCGCCTGCCACGCAAGGCCGGCACGGGCGGCCAGCGCGCGCAACAGCAGGTCATCGCTGACCACGTCCGCCAGCTCGCTGGCCGACGACGGCGGCAGACGTCCGCCGCCCCACAGCCACAGGCTGTTGACCGGCGACTGTCCGCGCGCCTGCCGCCGGGCATTCAGCGGATGCTGGTGCAGCAGCACCTGGATGTCGTTGAGCAGCACCCGCCAGCGGCGCCCCTCCGGGCCTTGCGGCAGGTGTTGCGCCAGATCCTCGCCTAGCGCCTGCTCGGGTGCGGCGAAACCGGGCAACGGCGTATCGGCCGGCAGGCGCAGGTGCCAGTGATCCGGCGTGGAAAGCTCCAGTTGCATGCCGGCCTCGCCGAACACCGGCCGCAGCGGCTCGGCCAATGCCTGCGCTTCGTCCATGTCCAGGTTCATCCGGCCGCAGGCGAGCAGGCGCACGCCGTTCATGTCTGGCTGCACCCAGGCCGGGTCGGCCGACAACCATGTGTCGTCGCCCGCATCGCCGGCGAGGAATTCGCGGGTGATCGCCGCCGCGGGTACGCCCGTGTCGACGCCCGGGAAATGCTCGCCCAGGCCGCCCAGGTAGCCGACGCCGCCGTCCGGCAGTCGATCGGCCCGTGGCAACCATTCACGCAACGGATGGCCCGGCTCGACGTGCGCGAGTGCGGGCAGCCACAGTTGCAGCGATCGCTCCGGCTTGGACATGTCTCAGGCTTCCAGTTGTTCGACCAGTACCAGCCACTCGGTTTCCAGCGCTTCCTTCTCGTGGCGCAGCTCGGTCTGGCGCTGGCCCAGCCGCATCATCTCGCTGGTCGGACCGTTGTAGGTGGCCGGGTCGGCCAGTTGCGCTTCCAGCGTCGCCAGTTCGGTGTCGATGGTGGCGGTGCGGGTCTCGATCTTCTTCACCCGCTGGCGCGCGGCCTTCTCGTTCTCGCGCTGGGCGGCGGCTTGGCGGCGGGCCGCACTTGTGCGCGCGTCCTGCGCGCGGGAATCAAAAAGCGGGCTTCCCTGCCCGCACTCTTCAATTTTTTTTGCGCTCTTCTTCGCTGCGCTGGTGCGCGTCTTCAGCCAGCGCGCGTAGTCGTCCAGGTCACCGTCGAATGTCGCCACCTCACCGTCGGCGACGCGCCAGAAGCTGTCGCAGACCATGCCGAGCAGGTGGCGGTCGTGCGAGACCAGCACCAGCGCGCCGTCGAAGTCGGCCAGCGCATCGGCCAGCGCCTCGCGCATGTCCAGGTCGAGGTGGTTGGTCGGTTCGTCGAGCAGCAGCAGGTTCGGCTTGTCCCACGCGATCAGCGCCAGCGCCAAACGCGCGCGCTCGCCGCCGGAGAAGCCATCGACCGATTCGAACGCGCGGTCGCCGGCGAAATTCCAGGTGCCGAGGAAATCGCGCATGACCTGGGTGGCCACGCCCGGTGCCTTGTCCAGCAGGTGATCGAGTGGACTGGCGCCTTCGCGCAGGCTTTCCACCGTGTGCTGGGCGAAGTAGCCGACCTTCAGGTCCTTGTGCACCTTGCGCTCGCCGCCGAACGGCTCCAGCTCGCCGACCAGGGTCTTCACCAGGGTGGACTTGCCCGCGCCGTTCGGGCCGAGCAGGCCGATCCGTTCGCCCGCCTCGATGCTGAAACGCACGTCGGCCAGCACGATGTTCGCCACCTCGTTGCCGTGCGTGGAAGGATCGGCCAGGTAGCCGGCGGTGATGCCCTCCAATTGCAGCATCGAATCGGGCAAGCGGCCGGGCGCGGGGAACTGGAAGCTGAAGGGCCGTTCGGCGCGCACCGCCTCGGTGCCGGCCAGCTTCTCCAGCCGCTTCATCCGCGATTGTGCCTGCTTGGCCTTGCTGGCCTTGGCCTTGAAGCGGTCGACGAAGGACTGCAGGTGCGCCCGCTCGGCCTGCTCGCGCTCGTGCGAGATCTGCTGCTGGCGCAGCTGCTCGGCGCGCAGGCGCTCGAACGCGCTGTAGTTGCCGGTATACAGCTTGGCCTTGCCGTCGTTGAGATGCAGCGTGTGGGTGATCACGCCGTCGAGGAACTCGCGGTCGTGCGAGATGATCAGCAAGGTGCCCTGGTAGCGGCGCAGCCATTCCTCCAGCCACAGCACGGCATCGAGGTCGAGGTGGTTGGTGGGCTCGTCGAGCAGCAGCAGGTCGGACGGGCACATCAGCGCGCGCGCCAGGTTCAGTCGCCCGCGCCAGCCGCCGGAGAACTCCTGTACCGCGCGCTCGTGCGTTTCCGGCGGAAAGCCCAGTCCGTGCAGCAGGCGGCCGGCGCGGGCGCGGCCGTCGTAGCCGTTCAGTTCCTCGATGCGGTGGTGCGCCTTCGCCATCGCCTCCATGTCGCCGCGCTCGCCGGCCTCGGCCTCGTCGCGGATCGCTGCAGCCAGTTCCTCGTCGCCGCCCAGCACGTAGTCGATCGCCGCGTCCGGCAGCGCCGGGGTTTCCTGCGCCACCGAGGCCAGCCGCAGCTTGCCCGACATTTCCAGCTCGCCGGCATCGCCCTCCAGCGTGCCCTGCAGCGCGGCGAACAGGCTGGACTTGCCGCAGCCGTTGCGGCCGATCACGCCCAGCCGCCAGCCACCCTGGATCACCAGGTCGATGTCGGAAAGCAGCAACCGGCTGCCGCGGCGCAAGGCGAAATGTCGGAAGGAAATCATGGAAAGCCTGGATCGGAAGCGGGCGGGTCGTCGCCCGCAGCCGCCCATGATAGCGGCGATGAGGCTATTCTCGGCGGGACAGCCGTCCGCCTCGTGCCCGGCCCGAATGCCGAACCCATCGCAATCGACGCCAGCCGGCATGGCGCCATACCGGCGGTTCTGCTACAACGACGCCGCATACAGCCTTGTATGGAGAGGGGAGCCATGGTCAAGTTCACTAGCCGTTTGCCGTTGATCGTCGCGCTGGCTGCCGCTGCCGGCCTGGCCACGCCGCAACTGGCCGATGCAACGCAGTCGCGGACGCAGCACGGCGACAGCCTGCTGGTCCATCGCGTGCAGCAGGAAAAGGACATGAACCTGCCCAAACGCGGGCTGAGCATGGCCCAGGTCGAGAAGACCTGGGGTGCGCCGCAGCGCAAGCTGTCGCCGCGCGGCGGCGACACGAAGAAGCACCCGCAGATCAACCGCTGGGAATACTCGAACTTCATCGTGTATTTCGAGCACAACCACGTGATCCACTCGGTGCTCAACACGCCGGCCGGCAACAACACCCATCCGGCGGACGCCAACTGAGCCTGCGCCCCGACTGACGCGGCCCGCGGCGACGCGGGCCGCGTTTTCATGGCGCACATCCATGTGCGCCACCCTGACGGGCGCCCTGCGGGCGTGCAAAACGGCAGTCCTGCCGTTTTGTCGTCGCGCTATCGCTTAAAATGTGTGACCCGGTGCCAACTCACGCGCCGCACTAAACACATGAGAATTCCCGTATGACCGACCACTCCTTGCGCCTGCCGGCGGAATGGGAACCGCAGGCCGCGGTGCTGATCGCCTGGCCGCACGCCGGCACGGACTGGGCCGGGCGGCTGGCATCGGTGGAAACCACCTACGTGGCGCTGGCCGCTGCGGCGACGCGTTTCCAGCCGCTGATCGTCGTGGTCGCGGACGCCGCGCTGCGCGCGCATGTGCAATCGCAACTGCGTGGCGCGGGCGTGGATCTCTCGAAAATCCGCTTTGTCGAGCTGCCCTACGACGACACCTGGCTGCGCGACTCCGGCCCGGTCACGCTGAAGGGCACCGCCGCCGATTCCCGGCAATATTTCCAGCTCACCGATTTCCGCTTCACCGGCTGGGGCGGCAAGTTCGGCGCCGAGCAGGACGACGCCCTGGTCGCCGGTCTGGTCGACGCCGGCGTGTTCGGCCAGGCCGCGCACAAGCGCATCGACTGGGCGCTGGAAGGCGGCGGCATCGAGAGCGACGGCAACGGTACCGTACTCACCACCTGGCGCTGCCTGGTACAGCGGCATCCGGAACAGTCGCGCGAGGAGATGAGCGCAATCCTGCGCGACAGCCTGCACGCCAAGCGCGTGCTGTGGCTGGACTACGGCTACCTCGAAGGCGACGACACCGACGCACACATCGACACCCTCGCCCGCTTCGCGCCCGGCGATCGCATCGTGTTCCAGGCCTGCGACGACGCCGGCGACCCGCACCACGACGAACTGCAGCGCATGGCCGCCGAGCTGGCCGCGTTGCGCACCGTCGATGGCCGCCCGTACCAGCTGTATCCGCTGCCGTGGGCCAAACCCATCATCGACGAAGGCCGCCGCCTGGCCGCGTCCTACGCGAATTACCTCATCGTCAATGGCGCCGTGCTGGTGCCGGCCTACGGCGACCCGGCCGACGCCGAGGCTGCGCGCATCATCGGCACGGCCCATCCGGGCCGCGAAATCGTGCAGGTGCCGTGCCGCCCGCTGATCTGGCAGAACGGCAGCCTGCACTGCATCACCATGCAGCTGCCGGCCGGGCTGGCCTGAGCCGCATCGGCTAAACTGCACGGTCCGTTACGCCTGGCGACACGCCGAGGATTCACGCCGATGACCCGCAAGACCCTCAAGGTGGCGCTGCTGCAGGAAACCGACCGCGGCAGCCGCGACGCCAACCTGGACGCCGTCGAAGCCGGCCTGCGCGAGGCCGCCGCGGCCGGCGCCGAACTGGTGCTGCTGCAGGAGCTGCACAACGGCCCGTACTTCTGCCAGCACGAGTCGGTGGAGATCTTCGACCAGGCCGAGAGCATCCCCGGCCCGGGTACCGCGCGCATCGGCAAGCTGGCCGAGGAGCTGAAGCTGGTGGTGGTCGCCTCGCTGTTCGAGCGCCGCGCCGCCGGGCTGTACCACAACACCGCGGTGGTGTTCGACCGCTCGGCGGCGATCGCCGGCACCTACCGCAAGATGCACATCCCGGACGATCCGGCGTTCTACGAGAAGTTCTACTTCACCCCGGGCGACCTCGGCTTCGAGCCGATCGACACCTCGGTCGGCCGCCTCGGCGTGCTGGTGTGCTGGGACCAGTGGTACCCGGAAGCGGCGCGCCTGATGGCGCTGGCCGGCGCCGAACTGCTGCTCTACCCCACCGCGATCGGCTGGGATCCGAACGATGCGCAGGCCGAGAAGGACCGCCAGCGCGACGCGTGGATCACCGTGCAGCGCGGCCACGCGGTGGCCAACGGCCTGCCGCTGCTGTCGTGCAACCGCACCGGCTTCGAAGCCGACCCCTCGGGCGTCGGCGCCGGCATCCAATTCTGGGGCACCAGCTTCGTGGCCGGTCCGCAGGGCGAGTTCCTGGCCCAGGCCGGCACCGGCGCGCGCGAACTGCTGCTGGCCGAGGTCGACCTGGCGCGCAGCGAGCACGTGCGGCGGATCTGGCCGTTCCTGCGCGACCGCCGCATCGACGCCTACGCCGACCTGCTCAAGCGCTTTCGGGATTAATGCGATCATCCCTGATCGCGAAGATCACACGGGCGGCCATCCCTGGCCGCACTCTTCACTTGCTTCGCGCGGAATGCGTCCCCATGCTTGGACTTTCCCCGTGACCGGCACGCCCCGCGCATGAGTGTTCCCGAACCCGTCCTGCCCCTGCCCCCCGCCCTGCAGGGCCAGCCGATCGAGCGCGTGCAGCGCGACGGCGTGGAATACGTGGTGCTGGGCACGGCGCACGTCTCGCGCAGCAGCATGGAGGCGGTCGAGGCATTGCTGGATCACGAGCACTTCGATGCGGTGGCGGTGGAGCTGTGCGACAGCCGCGCGCAGAGCATGCGCGACCCGGAAGCATTCAGGCAGATGGACCTGTTCAAGGTGATCCGCCAGGGCAAGGCCGGCATGGTCGCCGCCAGCCTGGTGCTGTCGACCTTCCAGAAACGCCTGGCCGACCAGTCCGGCATCCAGCCCGGCGCCGAGATGAAGGCGGCGATGGACGGCGCCGAACGGCGCGGGCTGCCGTTGTGGCTGATCGACCGCGAGGTCGGCACCACGCTCAAGCGCGCCTGGCGCAGCGTGGGTTTCTGGCAGCGCTTCGGCCTGCTCGGCGGCCTGCTGGCCAGCGTGTTCGACCGCGAGGACATCGAACAGGGCGAGATCGAGAAACTGAAACAGGGCGACCTGC
The DNA here is from genome assembly GCF_001617365.1 of Rhodanobacter sp. FW104-R8. Classification (GTDB taxonomy): domain Bacteria; phylum Pseudomonadota; class Gammaproteobacteria; order Xanthomonadales; family Rhodanobacteraceae; genus Rhodanobacter. The sequence goes on along the minus strand of NZ_LVJR01000100.1, from coordinate 1,802 downwards.
TGGAGAGCGCATTCAGCGAATTCGCCAGCGGCTCGAAACCGCTCTACGACAGCCTGATCGGCGAGCGCGACGCGTTCATGGCCGCGCGCCTGCGCGAGGAAGCCGGCCGCCCGGCCACCGCGGAAAACCGCCGCGTGCTGGTGGTGATCGGCGCCGGTCACCTCAAGGGCATGTGCGCACTGCTGCGCGAACAGCAGGACGATCCGGCCGGTACGGTCGCCAGGCTGGCCGTCTCGCCGCCGAAGGCGCGCTGGCCGAAGTGGTTGGCCGCCGGGCTGGTACTGCTGGTATTCGCCGCGATCGCCTGGGCGTTCCACCGCAATGCGTCGCTGGGCGCGCAGGCGCTGCTGGCCTGGGTGCTGTTCACCGGCGGTTTCGCCGCGCTCGGCGCCCTGGCTGCCGGCGGCCATCCGCTCAGTATCGTCGCCGCCTTCATCGCCGCACCGATCAAGCCGTTCCGTCCCGGCATCCCCGCCGGCGGCATCAGCGCGATGGCCGAAGCCTGGGCGCGCCGTCCGCGGGTGGTCGACTTCGACACCCTGCGCGACGATATCGTGCACTGGAGCGGCTGGTGGAAGAACCGCGTGGCGCGCACCCTGCTCAACTTCTTCCTGGTCAGCGTGGGCACGATCATCGGCGAGTACAGCGCCGGCATCCACATCTTCAAGAGCCTGTTCTGACCTGCGCCCCAGGCTGAGCGGCGACGAAGCGCATGCTACGATGCGCGCCGCCTGCAGGTTCGCTGCAGGCCTCCAGCCCGGATGGCGAAACTGGTAGACGCAAGGGACTTAAAATCCCTCACCCTCACGGGTATCCCGGTTCGATCCCGGGTCCGGGCACCAGACATCTCCCGCAGCGCATGGCCCAAAAAAAGGTGCGGCGGTCGAGCCGCCGCACCGGGAAACAGACGCTGGGTAAACCGGCTGGATCAGGCCGCCGCGTCCTTCAGCTTCTTCAGCGGGCGGATCTTGATCTTGGTCGACGCCGGCTTGGCCGCGAACCACTGTTCTTCCTTGGTGAACGGGTTGATGCCCTTGCGCTTCGGCTTGGCCGGCACGCTGACCGCGGTGATCTTCAGCAGACCGGGCAGCTGGAACGAGCCGGCGCCCTTCTTGTGCACCGAGCCGGCAACCGCGCCTTCCAGCGCCGCGAGCACCGCGCGCACGTCCTTGGCTACCACACCGCTGGCCTCGGTGATGTGCGCCACCAGGCTGGACTTGTTCAGGACTTCTTTGATCGGCTTCGGTGCGGCGGGCGCGGCCTTGGGGGCCGACTTGCTCTTTGCAGCTGCTTTCTGCGTCTTTGCCATGGGTTTCCCCTCGTGGATAAGTGGTGATTGGTTCGTGTGCCTTGCGGCAGGTTGAATGTAGGGGAATTCGGCGATGCCGCCAACGGGTTTGAGTGGCAAAACCCGCAAAAAACCGGGCTGAAGTGCGATTTGTCGCCTTGGTGCCCGGTATGCACGGGTCAGGACACGGCTATTCACCCCGGCTCCGGGCGGGCGGCGATTCCCCGGCCACAAAAAAACCCGCCGGCGGCGGGTCTCGAGGGCTGGCTGGCAGCCGGTTGCGCAATGGAGGCCAAGGTCGGAATCGAACCGGCGTACGCGGATTTGCAGTCCGCTGCATGACCACTCTGCCACCTGGCCATTGCTTGGTGCATCGCGACCATGATGATCGCAGGTTGCCTCTAAAAAACAAAACCCCGGTGGGCCGAGGTTTTGCTTGAAAACTGGAGCGGGAAACGAGACTCGAACTCGCGACCCCGACCTTGGCAAGGTCGTGCTCTACCAACTGAGCTAT
>NZ_LVJR01000099.1 GCF_001617365.1 Rhodanobacter sp. FW104-R8 | reverse complement strand
TTTTCATCCCCCCCCCCCCCGCCACTCTTCAGGCGTGTTGCAATTGACCAGGTGTCGCTCGTCGGCCTCGGCGAGTATCAGTTCAGCCCCGCCAAGCGCACCATGCAGTGCCCGCAACGAGCGGGCACGTCGCGGCCGGCTGGCGAGATCCGTGATCACGGCACGTACGCCGACGTCCAGCCGCAGGCACAGCGGCAACATATGTCCCGCCCAGATCGCGCAGGGTGCTCCGTCGCCCGCCGTAACCGCGGCGGCCAGCCGTCGCAACAGCGACGCCGTCAGCAGCGGCATGTCCACGGCGACCAGCAGGTAGACCCCATCCGGCTGCGTCTGCGCCAGCGTCAGCAGGCCACCGAGCGGGCCCAAGTCCGTCTGTTGATCCGGCATCCCGTCAATGCCCGGATACGGTCCGCTGACCAGCACGCGAGCGGCCCCTGCCTGCCGCAACCGTTCCCGCATGTGCTCCAGCAGCGGCTGGCCATGCCATGACAGGCCAGCCTTGTCGGTCCCCATGCGCGAAGAGCGGCCACCGGCAAGCACGACCCCGTGGAGCACGGACGAGGGCTCAGCCGTGCGCGTGGCCAGCATGCGGCCGGACCCCGACGTCTTCATGCTGCGTTTCGCACAGCGAACAGCCCTCGCTCCATTCGCTGCTGCCATCCTGGTAGTGTTCCTGCTTCCAGATCGGGCTGCCGTGCTTGACCCCCTCGATGAGCTGACGGCAGGCACCGAATGCCTCGCCCCGATGCGGAGTCCCTGCGGCAACGACCACCGCGACGTCACCGACGTTCAGCCGTCCCTTGGCGTGGGCGACATAAATCCTGACGCGGGGGCCGAATTGCACCTGCGCGCGCCGGGCGATCTCCTCGAAGGTCACCAGGGCCAGCTCGTCGAAGATGTCGTAGCTGACGCCGGTGACGACGCGGCCCTGGTTGAGGTCGCGCACCCGGCCGACGAACATCGCGAAACCGCCAAAGCCCGGATCAGAAACAAACTCCAGCGCCGTGGCCGGATCGACCCGGTCGTGCGCGACGTCCACGACGACACCACGAAACCCGTCCATCTCAGCCTCCACCCACGGGCGGCAACACCACGATCCGCTCACCCTCCGGCAACGGCTCGTGGTCGCGCAGGATGCACGTTGCGCTGGCAAACGCCGAACGCTCCATCAGCCCCTGCTTGAACCCTACCCAATGCGCGCTGCCGTGCGCCGACAGGGCACGGCGCAGGTCGGACACCCGCGAAGCTGCCGGAATCTCCAGCGCCACCAATGCGTCGGGCTCGAAGTCGCGGAACGCGCCAAACAGGCTGACTTCGATTTTCATATTGCACTCCTGATCATCGGCGTCTGGAGGTGTCCCAGCCCGTATACGTCGACCAAAGACCCCGCGTCGCAGGCCTCGGCGTTCTCGGACACCACCACCCAGGCGTTGGCATCGAGCAGCGGCAGGATGCGAAACGACTCCTGCCCCGGCAACACCTTGGCATGCAACTGGCCATCGCCCGTCAGTGCCACCTTCCCCTTGAGGAAACATCGCAGCGGGACCCGTCTGTCGAAACGGCCCCGCAACGGCAACCGCAGCGGTCGTTCCAGCGGCAGGCCAAGCATCTTGCGCAATGCCGGTTCAACGAAGAAACGCATGCCCACGGCACTGGACACCGGGTTGCCCGGCAGCCCGAAGAACAGGGCCTCGCCGGGCAGGCTCGCAAAGAGCAACGGCTTGCCCGGACGAATTCGTACCTTGTGGAAATGGATCGCCGCGCCGCACCCGATCAGCGCCTCCGGCACAAAGTCATGGCGCCCCATCGAGACGGCGCCCGTACTGAGCACCACGTCCGAGCCAGCCGCCAGTGCATGCTCCAACGCCTGCAGGAACGTGGACGGCTCATCACCCACGGTCTGCTGGTACACCACGTCGGCGCCGGCCGAAGCGATCCGGGCGGCGAGAAACGGGCCGTTGCTGTTACGGATCTGTCCCGATTGCAGCGGCTGCGCGGGATCATCCACCAGTTCGCGGCCGGTGCAAATCAGCGCCACGCGCGGACGTCGCACCACCGCCACCTCGGCAATACCCAGGGCGGCCAGTAGTGCCAGGTGCTGTGCCTGCAGCAGTTCACCTGCTGCCATAACCTCGGCATCGCGCGGAACATCCTCGCCACGCCGGCGCACATGTTCCCCGGCCTCGACGTCGACCCCCAGCCGGATGCGCAAGGGACGGCCGACCCCATTCCGTTCGATGACCTCGACCAGCTCCACCGGTACGACCGTGTCCATGCCGGCCGGCAGGCAGGCGCCGGTCATGATCTCCCAGGCACCACCGTCAGCCTGCACCCAGGCGTCTCCCGCGGCCTGCGCTCCCGCCACCACGTATTCGCTGCCGCAGGGAAGTCGCGCGCCGCCGGCGCACAGCGCGAAACCATCCATTGCCGTGTTGTCGAATGGCGGCAGGTCGGTTGGGCTGACCACCGGCCGGGCCAGAACCTGTTCAAGCGCGTGCATGGACGGACAGTCCCGGGTCTCCAGCCGGTGCGACCGGGCGAGAATGCCCGCCAGCGCATCGTAGTAGCCGATCATGCGTGGGCCTCGCCGTCCACCATCGCCAGTGCGTGAGCCAATAGAGGTGCCAAGATTTCCATGCCTTGCTGGACGGCCCGCGGACTACCCGGCAGCGCAAACACCAGCATGCGTCCCACCTGCACCACCTCAGCGCGGCTCAGCCAGGCCAGTGGCGTGTGACGGGCACTTTCGCTGCGGAACATCTCGGCCAGCCCGGGGATGCGACGATCGGCGACCTGGGCGAGCGCTTCGGGCGTAACGTCCCGCGGCCCCAGGCCAGTACCGCCCGTGCAAAGACACAAACGTATCTGCGCGTCCGCCAGCGTTCGCAACCGCGTGGCCAGCGGCTCCAGGCCGTCGGGCAACAACTCGACGTGCTCCACCGATGCTCCCATCTGCCTGAGACGGTCCAGCAGCAGCGGGCCCGCACGATCAGCATAGGTGCCGGCGTGCGCACGGTCGCTGAGCGTGATCACCGCGCACGGCACATCGTCCAGGCGCCCGATGTCGCGCGGCCGGTAATGCGCCTGTTCCGCTTCGCTCATGCCTTCCGGATGCCGCCACAATCCGCTCTTGCCCCCTTCCTTGAACAACAGCCGGATACCACTGATGGCCAGCGCCGGCTCAACCGGCTTGCTCAGGTCATACAGCGTCAACAGGGCCGCGCTGATCCCAGCCAGCGCCTCCATTTCCACGCCGCTGCGCGCCTCGGTAGCCACCTCGCAATACACGCGGACCGCCTGACGTTCAGCCACCGGCTCGCAACGCACGCGCACCAGTTCCAGTGGCAACGGGTGACACAACGGCATCAGCGCCGACGCCTGCTTGGCTCCCTGCAACCCGGCGATCTCGGCCATCACCAGGGCATCGCCCTTGGGCAGGCGGCGCTCGACGATCAACGGCCACGCCACCGGTCCGGCAGCCAATTCGCCCACGGCCACAGCGCGCCTGCGGGTCGGACGCTTGTCGCGGATATCGGCCATGTGGAAAGCGGCCGGATGTTCCGTCGCAACAGGCATGGTCATCCTCCAATCGATGCCAAGTGCGAGGTGATCCCGGTCAGTCCCTGGTGCAAACCGTGACCGGCTGCCTTAAGACCCAACTGGGCGGCGATGTGTGCGACCAGCGCATCGTGGTCGGCATCGGACTGCAGCAGCGGCCGCAGCGAGATACCGAAGTCACCGAACAGGCACAAGCGCAAGTCACCGCGCGCAGTGACCCGCAGGCGGTTGCAGCCCACGCAGAAATCCCTGGCGTACGGCGTGATCACGCCGATGCGCCCGCGATAGTCCGGATGGACATACTCGTGCGCGGGCCCGGCATCCGGCGCCCGCTCACGCAGCCGCCAACCGTCGGCCAGCAAGTGCTGTTGCAGCGATTCGGCGCGAACATGATGACGTTCGAAGAATTCGCGATTGTCGCCGGTGCGCATCAGTTCGATGAAACGCACCGCCAGGTCACGCTCGCGCAGATACGCCAGCCATGCCGGAAGCTCGTCGTCGTTGTGCCCGCGCAGCAGCACGGCGTTGATCTTCACGGCGTCGAAGCCGAGTTCCAGCGCCTGCTCTATACCCTCGGTAACCTCGACGAAACGGTCATGCCCCGTGATGGCCTGGTAACGCACGGCATCGAGGCTGTCGAGGCTGACGTTCAACGCCGTCAGTCCCGCCTCGCGCCAGCCGCACACATGGCGCGGCAAGCGGCAGCCGTTGGTGGTCAGCGCAACCCGACGAATCCCCGGTATCCCGGCCACGGTGGCAATGATCGCGGCCAGATCTTTGCGCAGGCTCGGCTCGCCGCCGGTCAGCCGGATCTTGCTCATGCCCAGTGCGGCAAACCCACGCACCAGTCGCTCGATCTCGGCCAGGCCGAGGAAGCCGGCGCCACCAGTCGCCCGGTAGCCATCGGGCAGACAATAGGTGCAGCGATAATTGCACGCCTCAGTCAACGACAGGCGCAAATAGGGGAAGGAACGCCCATGTTGGTCAAGCAGAGCCCGCATCGCTCCTTCACTCCATTCGGAAAACCCCTGATGGTTTTCGATCAACCCACCGTGAAGCGTCCTCACGAGGGCGCTCGATCGCGGACCCGCCTGGGCGGTTCCACGAAACTGTCTTTAGACTAACGCGCCGTTATCCACGCACAATTGATCGATATCAAACGCGGGTGCGGCACGTTGTCACGACCATGCGCAGCCGGCACGGTGGCGCGATAGTTTCCAGACACCTCAACGAACCACAGCCACGGCGATGACCCTAGCCAGCTTCCAAGATCTTCTCGACGCCAGCCGGCAACAGCCGCAGCCGCAGCGATTGCTATTCACCTTTACGCGGATCGAATTGCCGGAAGCGGCCACCGAGGCCCAGCGTACGCGCGTGTCAGCAAGCGAGGGGGGCAATCTGTCGCCCAGTCTGTGCGTGGACAAGGCACCGGACGAAGTCACCAGCTTCGCTGCCCTGGTGGAGGAGTCGATAGCTACCGGGCAACATTGGGACGTCGTGTTCGTCGCAAGCCTTTCCGGCCGCGCGGGCGTTGCGCCATCCTCGGACGAGGCCGTGCAGCCGCTGCGCTTCATGGTCAATGCGATCAACAACGGACGCGTGTCCGAGTTCGCCGCATTCGACCGCGAAGGGCACGTACTGCAGTTCTTTTGATCCGCTACAGCGCAAGAAAGAACACCATCAACACGGTATTGATGGCCCATGTCACGGTCAACGCCCGCGCCAGCACGCCGTAACGCGCATCGGTGGTGTTGGGCGCAGCATGCCAGACCATCGCCACGATCCATGCGGTGTAAGCCAGCAACACCACCAGCAGGCCACGCACGATGCCGCGCACGCCATCACCGACCATCAGCCACGCGATAACGCCCCACAACACGCAGCTGGGGATCACGCCATAAAGCCAGAACACCTTCCACAGCGGCGTCCTGCCGGCAAGACGCACCAGCCACGATGCCCGCGTCATCGACGCCCCTGCCCGTGTTGCGAGATCAAGGAACTCCAGAACATGTTCATCGCCCCCGTAATCATCAGATCCCTCCCGGTACACGGGCACAAGATCATTCACGGCCGTATTCTGACACCGGCGAAGACCAGCGGCGACGGGCAAGTTCGCTGATACTCCGCAGGCTTGATTTTTCCGGAGGCGATACGCTTCATGCAAAAGCACAACGGCGGTGAAACGCAGCAGAAGGAAATCCAAAGCTGCGACTCCTGGCTTGATCAACTGCGCCAGCACGTACCGGAGGTTTCTCCTGCCGAGGCACTGGCACAGCAGGCCCTTGGCGCCCTGCTGGTCGACGTACGCGAGGATGCCGAACGCGCGGCCGGCACGGTAGCCCATGCACTGGGTCTTTCCCGGGGCTTCCTCGAGCTGCGCATCGAACAGCTGCAGGCGGATCACGACCGCCCCATGATCCTGCTATGTGCCGGAGGACAACGTTCGCTGCTCGCCGCCGAGTCGCTTCGGCGCCTGGGTTACCGCCACGTAAGCTCGGTGGCCGGAGGGTTCACGCGCTGGAAAACGGAAGGCCTGCCTACGGTCGCCAGCACGCTCGACCCGGATGCCGCAGAGCGTTACGCACGCCAATTGCAGCTGCCGCAGGTCGGCGAGAAGGGACAAGCCAGGCTAGCCTCTGCAAAGGTGGTGATACTCGGTGCCGGTGGGCTAGGTGCACCCGTGGCCCTCTATCTCGCCGCCGCGGGTGTGGGCCGACTGACCTTGATCGACGACGACAAGGTGGAGCGCTCCAACCTGCACCGGCAGATCGTCCACGCCGATGCGCGCGTGGGCATGAGCAAGACCGAATCGGCGCGGATCGCACTGCAGGCACTCAATCCGCGCATCCGTATCGAAACACACGCCGAGCGGCTGGGCGCCGGCAATGTGGAACGGCTGCTTGCAGGCAATGATCTGCTGATCGACGGCGCCGACAACTTTCCCACGCGTTACCTGCTGGCAACCGCCTCGTTGCGCCTGAGGATACCGATGATTTATGGAGCTGTGGAGCGTTTCAGCGGGCAGCTCGGCGTGTTCGATCCACGCCGCGACGATTCACCCTGTTACCGCTGCCTGTTCCCCATACCGCCGGCCGCCACCGATGCTCCCAATTGCAGTGAAGCCGGTGTGCTTGGCGTGCTTCCCGGCATTGTCGGTTTGCTGCAAGCGACAGAGGCGCTGAAGTTGATTCTTGGCCTGGGTGAGCCATTGACCGGCTATCTGCTCAGCTTTGACGCATTGAACATGCATTTCCACAAGATACGGCTTCCTCGCAACCCGCTTTGTCCAGGTTGCTCCGACCATACCCCCTTCATGGGCTACCAACAGATCGAAGCTTCCTGTTCGTCCAGCTAATAGAAGAACGCTCCTGATTTCCCGCATCACGCTTCCAAGGTTGCGAGCCGATAACTCAGAGGCGGCGTCCGCGCCGCCGCGACGATGAGTCGTGGTACCAGCACCGCCAGATCGAAGCGCCGGTTGAAGCGGTAGCAAAATTCGGATACGTAACGCTGCAGGTACTTCGGACGCAGAGCGTGGTAGGTGCCCATGTATCGCATTCTTGATGTTGCCCAACATCGTATTGATCCACCAGAAGGTCGGGTGTCCTTCGCTGGGTGGACCACCGCCGGGGACGAGAGGAACATGCGTGCAATCGGCCGCCCGGAAAGCAGTTCAGTCCATCGGACACCACCGCGGCGCTAGGCACCCAATGGCGCTTCGCCCATGCCGCCAGCACCGTTTTGCGAAACGTGTAATGACCCAGCACTTCCTGCACAGGTCAGGCCGCTAAAGTATAAGCCTCGGTGGGGCTCTTCATGCCCAGCGCCTGATGGGGGCGCCGGTGGTTGTAGAACTGGATCCAGTCGCCAATCACACGCATCATCGATCTGCACGATGCCACCAAGCGCCTGATCGCGGTCGCGCTCAACCATCGCCTGCATCAGCTTATGCTTGAGCAGCCACGCCGTGTTGTACGACACGCCCAGCTGCCAGTGCAGTGGCAGGGCCGAGATGCCGTTCTCGTGTTGTGTCAGCAGGTAGCTTGGTTTCGGCGAACAGCGTGCCGCTGGTCAGCGCGAGATGCGACCAATTTCACATCAGCGCCGACGAAGCGAAATTATTGGGTGCCCTGGGTGTAACGGTTCGGCGGGCATCGGCTTTTCGCCAAGTAGAACTGTGCAACTTAGACTGTCACCCTCTACGCTAAGTTGGAGGTCGGCGTCGAAAGCGGCCTCTCCCCGCGAGTACCGGTCGCCATTGTTTGGCCTGGAAGGTGCCGCTTCTAAAAACTTGAAGCGGCACCCCAAACCCTTACGTGCTTACAGTTCTCGACTACAAAGCGGATACCGTGGAACGCTGCTTGAACGGGTGATCCGTGACATGACTCAGCATCAGAGTTGAACCGTTCCAAGCACTGTCTTCGTGACTTTCCGATGCTCCGGAAACGGGGTTGAAACGCGACATGGCTTCGATCAACTGCTGCGCCTCACGACTCACGCTTACACCCTCTCCAAAGCGCGCGACGCTATCTATGCTGCGAACATGCGATTCACGATGGATGGAACCCTGCTCGCTCGGCCAATCCCATAGTGCGGCGTGGAGACGTCCGCGCTTGTCCAAAAGGACATCGGAATACGTGCTGTCGGTTACCGAATAGGCGGCATCGTTCGTTCCGAACGCCATGGCCTGAGCATCTGGCGCAAGACTCATGGCAGACATTGACGACGGCGAGAAGCTGGCCGCCGTGAAACCTGCAGGTAACGGCGTGAGCAAGCTTCCAAATTGCGAGGCGGGAATGGCGTAGCCGTCGCTGGGCTGCACATAGCTGATGGCAAGATCGCCACCCAGGAAGTGGTTCTGCACACGCACCTGCTGGGCTTCGTCACCGTCCACCAGGACGATCAGGTCGTCCCCGCTGCGATGGAAGCTCAATCGCGCGCGGTTGACGCCATTGAAGAACAGCCAATCGGTGCCGCCGCCGGTGTTGTCGATCACGTCGCCGCCGGAATCGGCCTGCCAGACGTACTTGTCGTTGCCGGCACCACCAAGGAGCAGGTCGTTGCCGTCCTCACCCACCAGGGTGTCGACACCGGCACCGCCGATCAGGATGTCGTTACCCGAGCCGCTGAAGGAGCCGTTGCCACCGGACAGGTAATCGTCACCGTCACCGCCGACGAACTTGTCGTCACCGCCGAAACCGAAGATGGTGTCGTTACCGCCCAGCCCGTGGATGAGGTCGCGCCCGTTCGTGCCGAGCAATTGCTCCCCAGCGGCAGTGCCATCGACGGTGGTGGTGTAGTCACTGTCATTGCCGGGTTCCCCCGGCGTACCGGGATCGCCGCCGTCGCCGCCCACCAGGGCATTAATCGCGGCAGTATCGAGCATCGAACCACCGGCCGGCTGCACGTAGTCGATTGCGTAGTCGCCACCCAGGAAATGGTTGGTGATACGCACCGTGCTGCTGGCGTTGTCGTCCACCGTGATCAGCAGATCATCGCCATCGCGGCTGAAGCCCAACTGCGACGCGGTGATGCCGTCGTTGAAGAACACGCCGTCGAAGCCGCCATCGGTGTTGTCGATGGTGTCCTGCCCGCCGCCATAGACGTAGCTGTCGTCACCCGCACCCCCGAGGAGCATGTTGGTGCCATCCTCAGCGCTCAAGGTGTCGCTGCCAGCCCCGCCTTCCAGGCGATCCGCGCCTGAGCCGCTGCCGCTGCCACCACCGCCGGCAAGGTAGTCGTCGCCATCGCCGCCCTGCAGCGTGTCGTCGCCAGCCAAGCCAAACAGCTGATCGTCGCCGGCCAGTCCCTTGATCAGGTCCTTGCCGGCACTGCCTACCAGTTGCTCCGCGGCGGCCGTGCCTTCGATAACCTGATCGTACTGGCCGCCGGTGCTGCCGCCGGCCACGATCTGGTTGATCTGCGCCGTCGTCAGCATGAAGCCCCCATCGGGCTGCACGTAGTCGATCGCCGCGTCGCCACCAAGGAAGTGGTTCGTCACGCGCACCGAGGGTGCCGTGGCGGCATCCACGAAGATCAACAAGTCGTCGCCGTCCCGGCCAAAGGACAGCCGATCGCGGTTCACGCCGTTGGTGAAGAAGACGCCATCGTTGCCGCCGCCGGTGTTGTCGACCACATCGCTGCCGCTGGTCGCGTCGAAGACGTACTTGTCGTCGCCGGTGCCACCGATCAGCAGGTCGTCGCCACCGCCGGCGACCATGGTGTCGCTGCCGCCCATACCGTTCAGGACATTGCTGTCGTCGTTGCCTGCCAGATAGTTGTCCAGCGCATTACCGGTGCCGTCGATGGCACCGGCACCATCCATCAGGAACAGGTTCTCGATATTGGCGGAAAGCGTGTACGAAGCTGTCGTCTGCACCTGGTCGGTGCCTGCATTCGCATCCTCAGTCACGATGTCAGCCGAGTCGTCGGTGATGTAGACGTCATTGCCCGCGCCACCTTCCAACTGGTCGATCCCGGCACCGCCGTCGAGGTAGTCGTTGCCGCCGTCGCCCGTCAGACGGTCGCTGCCGTTGCCGCCAAACAGCGCATCGTCACCGGCCAGACCCTGTAGCAGATCATCACCATCCCAGCCGCCCAGCGTGTTATCGCCGGTGTTGCCAGTGATCGTATTGTCCAGCTCGTTGCCGTTGCCGGTGGTGACACCGCTGGCCAGGATCAGGTTCTCGACGTTGTCCTTGAGCACGAGATTGGTCTCGTAGCGGCGCTCGACCGTATCCAGCCCCTCATCGAGGTTCTCGTAGACCCAGTCGGCACTCGACTCTTCGATGAAGTAGTCGTTGCCTAATCCGCCATGCAGCGAATCGGCTCCCAAGCCGCCTTCCAGACGATTGTTACCATCGTTGCCGATCAGGACGTTGTCCTGATCGTTGCCGGTACCGTTGAGATTGGCCGTGCCCAACAGAGTGAGGTTTTCCAGCGTGGCACCCAGCACGTAGTCGATGCTCGACTCGACCGTGTCCGTGCCTTCGTCGGCGTTCTCGACAATCACGTCGCCGGCATCATCGACCACGTAGGTGTCGTTGCCGAGACCGCCAGTCATGCTGTCAGCGCCGCTGCCACCGTCGAGACGGTTGTCCTGCGAGTTGCCGACCAGCTCGTTGTCGCTGGCATTGCCGGTGCCGTCCGACGCCCCGCCACCTTCCGCCAGGACCAGCTTCTCGATGTTGTCGGACAGGGCGTAACTGCTGGTGGCGAATGCCACATCGTGCCCTTCCCCGGCCAGCTCGACGATTACGTCGTCCGGGGCGTCCACGGAGTAGGTGTCGTCGCCGGTACCGCCGCTCATCACGTCATTGCCGTAGCCACCGTCGAGCTGGTCGTTGCCCGCTCCGCCGATCAGGGTGTCGCTACCGCCGAAGCCGAACAGCGTGTCGTCGCCATCGCGCCCCGAGAGCATGTTGTCGCCGTTGTTGCCGACCAGCGCGTTGTCGAGCTCGTTGCCGGTGCCGTCGATGGCGGCACTTCCGGTGAGCTCCAGGCGCTCCACGTCAAGCGAAAGTATGTGTGAGACGCTGCTCCTGACGATGTCGTAGCCGCCGTTCGCCTGCTCGGTCACCACGTCGCCCACGTCTTCCACGACATAGATGTCGTCACCCGCACCGCCGGCGAGCTGATCCTGCCCCGTGCCGCCATCGAGCAGATCGTTGCCTTCGCCACCGCTCAACAGGTCGTTGCCGTCTTGGCCTTGCAGGACGTCGTTGCCTGTACCGCCGTCCAGATTGTCCGCGCCAGCGCCGCCGCGCAGCGCATCGTTGCCAGCCAGCCCCTCGATCGTGTTGTCCAGCGTATTGCCGAAGATGACGTCGTCCAGCGTGGTACCGGCCATGGACGCAGCATCCAGCGCAGCCATGTCCAGAACCCACACCTGGCCGTCGCCCATGTCAAGGCGAAGCCCATGCCTGGCAAGCTCGGTGACTGGATCGAAGAAATCTGCAAGCAAGATCCGGTCATCAGGAGAGTTGAGGAAATAAACACCGAGCGCGGTCTGCTCGCGCCGGAAAAAGACCTCGCCCAAAGGCAGCCCGGACAGGTAGATCGTGCTCAGGCCCTGCGTGTCGCTGATGATGTCGTGGCCGTCGCCCGCGGCGAAATGATAGAAGTCGTCACCTTCGCCGCCTTCGAGACGGTCGTCGCCGAAACCGCCAGCCAAGTGGTCGGTACCCGCCCCGCCGCGCAGGGTGTCGTTGCCTGCGCCGCCGTCCAGAGTGTCGTCGCCATCCTCGCCGTTTAATACGTCGTTGCCGACCTCACCGGTGGCTTGATCGTTGCCCGCGCCACCATAGACGATGTCGTCGCCGCTCTGGCCCTGTAGCATGTCATTGCCGCCATGGCCGTAGAGCGTGTCGTTGCCCTCGCCGCCAGCGAGGCTGTCGGTGGTTTCATAGCCGTGCAGGGTGTCGGCGCCGGTGGTCGCAGTCAGAACGAGCAGCTTTATCGTATCAACGTTCCACGCCGTTCCGTCGGCGAAGCGGATCTGATCCAACTGATACCCGCCGGCCACATCGCCGACGAAGTAATGGTTGACCGTGACCCGATCCTCGCTCCCGGCGAATGTCAGCACTAAGTGGTCTCCGCTGCGGCGTGCAGTGACCTGTGTCGGATCGATGCCCGCGCCGAACACTAGGGCATCGACACGACCAGCGCTGGCATCGTAGTTGTCGATGGTGTCTTGGCCATCGCCCGCGTTGAACGTATAGATGTCCGAACCGGCGCCACCTTGCAGCGCATCGTTGCCGAACCCTCCTTCGAGTATGTCGTCGCCGACACCGCCATTTAGCCAGTCGCCTCCGGTTCCACCTTGCAATGTGTCGCGCCCGGCGCCGCCGTCGAGCTCGTCGTTACCATCGCCACCGACCAGCAAGTCATCGCCGCTTGCGCCCTGCAATGAATCGTTGCCGGCGCCGCCGTCCAACTGATCGTCACCCTCGCCGCCGCGCAGACTGTCGGCGCCCAGGGCTCCGGCGAGCACGTCATTACCTGTCCCGCCGTCGAGGGTGTCGTTGCCATCGCCGCCGTCCAGCGTGTCGTTGCCGCCGTTGCCGAACAGGCCGTCGTTGCCGGCCAGACCGATCAGCACATCGCCGGAGGCATAACCGTTGATCACGTCGTCGCCGGCGGTCGCTTGCAACACCTGGGCCTTGATGTCGGCGATATCCCAGACGGTTCCATCGTGGAAAGCAATCTCGTCGACCGCCGTTCCGTCCGCGGCTTCCGCGTTGAAGTAGTTGGTCATGCGGACGCTGTCGCTGGCGGAAATCTGCAACAGCAGGTCGTTCCCGATGCGCTTGGCTGTGACCGTCGTCGGATCGATGCCCTCGCCGAACACCAGACGGTCTACCTTGCCGCTGGCCGCCTCGGCGGCATTGCTGATCACGTCGTTGCCGTGCCCAGCGTCGAACAGATAGGTATCGTTGCCGCGCCCGCCAACGAGAGAGTCGTTGCCGATGCCGCCGCTCAGTGTATCGGCGCCATCATCGCCCATCAGCTCGTCGTCGCCCGCGCCGCCGGACAGCTGGTCGTTGCCGGCCAGGCCGTGGATGTCGTCGTTGCCGGCCAGCGCATTGATGGTGTCGCCCGCCGCAGTGCCGAACACAAGATCGTTGCCCGAGGTGATCGAGGTGGCGGTGAGGATCGCCAGGATCTGTTGTTGGCTGAAGCTGGTTCCGTCGGCGAAGCGGATCAGCTCGATGGCACTGAAATCCACCGTGCCATCGAAGTCGAAAAAGTTGTCGATGCGCAATGAACCGCCGTCGCTGCCGTCCGCGTTCTTGACGTGGATCCAGACCGTGGTCGCATTGCGTGTAAACGTCAGATCGGCTTGGGTGATGCCTTCTCCCAGTACAACTTGGTCGAGCCCGCCACGATCAAGAATCGTGTCGTTACCGTGCCCGCGCGAGAAGTGGTAGCTGTCGCCGGTGACGGAGCCGTACAGACGGTCGTCGCCGGCCAATCCGAAAAAGATGCTGCCCGCGTCAGTGCCATATAGCGTATCGTTCCCAGCGGTGCCGATCCGACTACTGAAATCCAAGAATGGCGCCAGCTCTACGCTAGACGCGGCGATCGCCTGGAACGCAGCGTCGCGCTTGGCGCGGTAGCCGGAGGAATACATGCCCAGATCGGTCAGCACCGATAGGATGCCGGCAATCCGGTCCACTTGTCCGCTCGCGTACAGAGAGCTCAGCTTCCCCTGCAGGGAGTCCCAATCGACCGATGTTCCAAGCGAGTCGGAACCAAATGCGGATCGAATGATGTCCAGATCGTCCGCGTAGTCGGTTTGTGCCGCCAGTTGTGCGGCGGTGAACCGCTTGAACTCCAGATACTCGGCAATAAGCAATGGAGCTGCCTTGCCGTGCGGGTTCGGGTCGTGCTCACCCCAGCACCACACGCCCATATAATCGTGGCCGACGAGGTTTTCCAGCGTCACCAGCTGGCGTGCGTCCATTACGTGGCCGTAGACCTGCTTCGGATCGCGACTGTACGGATCAACGTCGTCTGCGCCTGCCCACCGGTAGATCAGATCGTCGAGCAGTTGATTCTTGATGGTGAAGTCTGTGGTGCCGATGTACTGCTCCAGCAAGGTCTTCAACTGAGGATCCAGAGCCATGGCTTGGCGCAGATCCTGTACCTTGCCGAAACCCTTTGCGTTCGGTAGGAATAGAACATCGGCCGTCAGGTCGATGTCTCCGCTGTTCACGCGTTCGCCGGCATCAATCTTGAACCAGACGTCCGCGGCGGTGGAAGCGGTGCCGTTGCTCAGTACCACCGTTGCCACCTGACGATGCTCGTGGCCATTCGTATCGACGTGCGTGGAATCGGCATAACTGGTACTGATCGAAGCGACGCCGGCCTCGGCCAGTGTCTGCAGCTCGCCTGCGTCGCTGATGCCATTGCTATTGAGGTCGCGCCACACCCGCAGCGAAGCGTAGGAAGCATCCTGCGCGTCGACCACACCGTCGCCGTTGTCGTCGAACTCGGCCAGGGCCTGAAAGCCGTTCTCGGCCTGTTCGCCGCTGGCCAGCACGCTATGGCTACCGAACAGTTCGGTACCGTTGCTGATGCGCTGGTCGCCGTTGCGGTCGTAGACCAGCAGACCATCGTCGGGGCTGACCCAGCCCGACGCTTCGCTCAGGCCATCGGCATCGTGGTCGAAATGGGTCGCGCCCAGCGCCAGCGTTTCCACGCCGTCGCCGTCCAGGTCGATGACGATGGGCGAAGTGCGCGTGGAAGCCTCATCGGTGCTGGGGCCCTCGTCGTCGTCATCGTCGTCGTCCCGCAGGACAATCTGTAGGCTGCTCTTGTCCTTGTCGTAGTTCTCGATGGTCAGGCCACCATTGATGACCAGCGTCGTCCCGTTGAGCACATAGACGTCGCCGCCGCCGTAGTAGACGTTCTCGGGATCGCCCTCGTTATGGGTGCCGCCCGCCAGCTGCTTGTTGCCACGGTAGACGACGCCTTTGCCGTCCGAATCATCGATCGTGTCCAGGTTGTCGATCTTGTAGACGTCGAACCCGTTACCACCTTTCAGCGTGTCGGTGTTACCACCGGCATCCAGGTAGTCCTTGCCGGCGGAACCGTAGAGTGTATCGTCGCCCCATCCGCCATATAGGCGGTTCTCGCTGGTGTCAGCGTCGTCGGCGCTAGAGCCCGCATAGAGCGTGTCGCCACCGTCACCGCCGTAGATTTCGTCCTTTCCAGCACCACCGCGGATGATGTCCGCGCCGTCCAGCCCAAAAATGAAATCGCCGCCGCCGCCTGTGGATATCTGGTCAGAACCTTCGCCGCCGATGACCACGTCGCTCTTGTCGTCGCTTTCCACAGCCATTTGTAGGCCCGCGCCGCCTGACTGAAGCGTGACGCGCTGGACCTGACCAAAGTCGGGCAAATGAGCTTCCTCATCGGCCAGCCAATCCTTGAGATTGGCCAGGAGCATGTCCTGACCCTTCCGGTCCGATCCGCCCGCGATCTTCGACAAATCCAGCGTGATTCCGCCCTGGACCGCGTCCACGAATTCTAGGGATGTGGATGGAGCCTGGAAGTAGTAGTACTCCGCCAGCGTCGCGAGCACACCTCGGTTAATGTCTTCCTCGAAGGCGGTTCCGCTGGTGCCGATCTTCTGCAGGTCCGCGCCCACCACGTCCAGGATGCCACTTCCACCCGTGCCGCTTGCCAGCTGCCTGTTGTGCAATGACGCCATGAAATCGCGTTTGTCCGACCGCGTATCCGCAGCGTACAAGCTGGTGTCACTGAAGACAGAGAACGCGCGGTTCTGCTCAATCAACCCCGTATTGAACGCCTGCGAACGCATAACCGAACTCAACAGATCCATCGAATGCAAGGAGATCGCCATCGAGCCCGGAATTGCCTCCAGAGCGGAGGGTGTACCGACCGCGTACTCATACGCTGTGCCTTGGATCGTGGGGAGGGTTAAACGCAAGTATTCGAGAACCTCGCCATCAGTGCTGTAGCTGACGACGTTTGGTTCTCTTTGCGAGAACAGCGCGCCTAGGCTGGACGTGTATGCGTCGAAGGCCGCATTGTTGTATCCGCTGGTGAGCAGGTAAGTCTGGAGCGCGCCGAGCAAGACATCGTTCCTAGCGCTCAGTTCGAAGGGTGCGGGATCGAACACCGTTGCCTGTAGGTCCAGGAAGACCGCCATCACCGAGGCCAGCCCGCCGCCGAGTGAGTGACCGGTCAGGCTGAAGGTAGCCCCAGGATTCTGTGCCATGATGCCGAGCACGAAATCCAGCGCCTCGGTGACTTGGAAGGCGCCCAAGCCAATACCAGCAGGAACATTAGAAGCCCAATCCATGGTCTCATTGGTGCCTGCGAACGAAATGACAATCTCATTTCCCCTCTGGTAGGCGCCCGCCGAAAAGCCCCACGTGTCGTCCTCCTGGCGGGAAATCTGCGTCCATCCGTCAGTGAGTGGCGTCCGGTTCTCATCTGATCGTGCGTATACATGCGTGGCCAACTGTGCGTATTCGAGGTTGCTTGTCATGGTTAGTCTCCTAAGTCCGCTTTACGAGAGATCACAATAATTTCGTTCCTCACGCCCCCACTTGCGCAGAATCTGCTGATACTTCCATCCGGCCGATCGCTGGCGAAATTCCTTGTCCGCGATCGTCACCAAGTCCGGCTCGCCATCCGTGCGAGGCCCCGTCAACAGGTTCGTTTTCCGATCGATGAATCTTTCTTCCAGCGGCACGCGCTTCCACGGAGAACCGTGGGTCGACTCGTACTCGATGTAGGGCGGCATCGGCCTTCCCAGCGCGTACCAGGTCTCGCAGTAGTAGAACGTCGCCACCATCGACCACGACTTGCTGGAAGTGTCGTAGTCGAGAAGCACCGGCACATAGGCGTCGCGCCATTCGGGCGGCGGCTCGATGCCGTCCGGTGCCTTGGTGATCGAAACCGACATTTCCACTGGGTCCCTCCAGCCCCCGGTCCCACCAAGCTCCGAGTATGTCCTGCCTTGTGCGGTGCGCTCGGCCATAACCATTTGCCCGTCTAAAAGCCGAACCTCTTCGGACCATTGAAGGTTTGCTTTATCGCAGCCAGCTAACACGATTGTGCTCGCGACAACCAATCCACATACCAGCCAGGAGGTCGTCCGGTAAATTGGTATTGAAGGCTCCCGGCATGAATCTTTTATGCAACGCACGCCCGTTCTCGACATAGCTTCATCACCCCTGCAATGCACGTTGTCGTGTCGTTTTTCGTCTAACGGGACAGGAACTCATTCGCCTGGCTACTGTGGACTTCACATGCCTCACACCATTCGCGCCAGATGACCGGCGCGTTCACGGTGGCGAGTCGGTATTTTCGTGCAAAGCCGATATGAAACGTTGGTCGCCATGAAGACACTTCCTTGAATGTGACCTAATTAGAGGTGTATGTCCGCAACGTCGTGGAAATTTCCGACCACCCGGCACGGGCTGTTTGATGGTTCTTTACCGCTCCCTCATCGACTCATCCACACCTCGCCGCAACGGATCGAGGATGTAGTCAATGACTCGTCGTTTTCCCGTATTGATCTCCGCAGTCAGTGACATTCCGGAAGTCAGGTTGACCGTGACGCCATCAATCACCAACACGGTTTTCTTCATCCTCACCCGCGCCTGATAGACCAATCCGAGCTTTTCGTCCTGGATGGCGTCGTGCGAGACACTTTCCACGACGCCATCGATATAGCCGTAGCGTGTGTACGGAAAGCTTTCGACCTTGATCGTAGCCCGCTGTCCAGGCTGCACGAAGCCGATGTCCTTGTTGAGCACCGTGGCTTCCACTTCCAGTTGCTCGTTTTCGGGCACGATGGACAGAAGGGGCTGAGCGGGCGTGACCACGCCACCGACGGTATGCACCGCAAGCTGTTGAACCATACCGGTCACTGGAGCGCGCAATTGCATGAGGGCATTGCGCTGGGTGGTCCTCGCTACCTCGGGCTCGAATTGCTGGATCTGCTCGCGTGCCTGACGCAACTCATCAAGCAACTGACGGCGTGTATCGGTCACGGTGACCGATAGCTCTTCCCTCGCTCCAGTGATGGCGGAGCGTAGTTCCGCTTGGCGGCTGCGTTGCCCAGCAAGGTCGCGATCGGCGTTGATGCGTTCCTGCTTGCGCTGCAGGTAGTCCTGCTTGGGAACGTAACCGTTGCCGAGCAGTTTTTCATAGTCCGCCACCCGAGTGCGCGAGATCTCCAGATACTGCTCAAGCGGAACAATCGCCGACTCGACCGTACGCAGCTCCGCCTGTTTCTGCGCAACCATCGCCTCAAGGCTCTGCTTCTTGGCCGCGAATGCAGCAAATTGACTGAGAGCCAGTTGCCGGGTGGCCTCAAACCGGTCCGCAGGCAGCCCGGCCTCGTCCGCCATCGCCGGAAGCTCTCCCGCCTCCATCGCCTTGACCAAGGCCGCGGATCTTGCGGCGGCAAGTCGAGCGCTGATCAATGCCTCTTCCGCCTTCTTGGTGTCGGCCGAAGTCGCGGTCGCATCCAGTTCGACGAGAAGCTCTCCTTGCTTCACCGTCTGGCCATCATGAACCAGTACGCGATGCACCACCGCCGTTTCGGCCGACTGAATCACCTTGGTGCGGCTGCTGGTGACTGTCTTCCCCAGTGCGACGGCAACGACATCGAGCTTGCCCACACAGGCCCAGAGCAATGCCACGGTGAACAGCGCCATGATGACCCACAGGCTCCGGCGTGGTGCCGGGGACAGGGGCGTGTCAGCCAACTCCAGATGTGCCGGCAGAAACGCCAGTTCCTCGCGCGTGCGCCGGATCGGCTCCAGGGCACGGCGCTCCGCCCATGCCACACGAAAGACCTGACCGTAGCGCCGAAGCACGTCCCCTATGGCGCCGACTCTGCTCGTCATGTGCGTCAGCCCTGCTGCAATTGGGAGAGGTGCGCGAAGTGCCCATCGGGGCGCTTCAGCAATTCATCGGGCGCGCCGGTTTCCACGATGCGCCCCTTGTCGACGACGACGATGCGGTTGGCATGACGCACGGTGGAAAGGCGGTGGGCGATGATCAGTACCGTGCGGCCCTGGCAGATGGAGCGCATGTTGGCCATCACCGCGCGCTCCGACTCGTAGTCCAATGCGCTGGTGGCTTCATCGAAAATGAGAATGCGTGGGTCGGCCACCAGTGCGCGGGCGATCGCGATGCGCTGGCGTTGGCCACCGGACAGGCTGGCGCCGTGTTCGCCGACAATCGTGTCGTAGCCCTGTGGAAGCTCCACGATGAATTCGTGGGCACCTGCCAATTCAGCCGCTCGAATGACTCGCTCCAGTGGCATGCCGGGATCGATCAGCGCGATGTTTTCGCGCACGCTGCGATTGAACAGGAAGTTCTCCTGCAGCACGACGCCCAGCTGGCGCCGCAGCCATGCGGGATCGGCCAGCGCCAGGTCGGTGCCGTCCACTAGAATCCGGCCGCGTTCGGGCACGTAGAGTCGCTGCACCAGCTTGGTCAGCGTGCTCTTGCCGGAACCGGAGCGGCCGACGATGCCGACCACCTCACCAGACTGGATGTCGAGGTTGATGCCCGCCAGCACTTCGGCGGTATCGGGGCGATAGCGGAAGCTGAGGTTTTCGAATGTCACCCTGCCTTGGATCGGCGGCAAGGCCATGCGGCTACCACCCGCTTCCGTGCGGGTATTGAGGATGTCGCCCATCCGCTCCATCGAAATGCCGACCTGCTGGAAGTCCTGCCACAGCTGCGCCAGGCGCACGATCGGCGTGGACACCTGACCCGACAGCATCGTGAAGGCGATCAACTGGCCGACCGACAGCGTGCCATCGATCACCATCTGGGCACCCCAGTACAGGACCGCGATGCTGACCAGTTTCTGCAGCAGCTGCACGCCCTGCTGGCCGATGTTGGCCAAGTGCGTCACCCGGAAGCCGGCGCTGACGTAGCCCGCCAACTGGCTATCCCAGGTGCGCACCATGCGCGGATCCACCGCCATCGCCTTGACGGTGCCGATGCCGGCGATCGTTTCGACCAGGAACGACTGGTTGTCCGCGCTGCGTACGAACTTCTCGTTGAGGCGGGCGCGCAGGGTCGGCGTGATGACCGCGGACCAGATCGCATACAACGGCAGCGAGATCACCACGATCAGGGTCAGCCAACCGCTGTAGAAGAACATCACCGCCAGGAAGACGAAGGTGAACAGCAGGTCCAGCACCGAGGTCAGGGTTTGGCCGGTCAGGAAGTTGCGGATGTTTTCCAGCTCGCGCACGCGGGCGATCGTGTCGCCTACGCGGCGCGATTCGAAGTAGGCCAGCGGCAACGCCAGGATGTGCCGGAACAGGCGAGCACCCAGCTCCACGTCGATGCGGCTGGTGGTATGCGCAAACACATACGTGCGCAGCCCCGAGAGCACCACATTGAACAGCGTGATGACCACCAGGCCGACCGTGATGACAGTCAATGTGGTCATCGCGTGGTGCACCAGTACCTTGTCCATCACCACCTGGAAAAACAGCGGTGTGACCAGGGCGAACAGCTGCAGGAAGAATGAGACGACCAGCACTTCCAGCAGCAGCTTGCGGTACTTCACCACCGCCGGAATGAACCAGCTGAAGTCGAACTTCGCCAGTTCGGCCACCATCGAGGCGCGCGAGGCGACCGTCAGCAGGCGGCCGTCATAACGAGCCAAGAGTTCCTGACGGGACAGGATGCTCGGGCGTTGGAGAGCGAGGTCATGGATGAGTACCTTCTCATCGTCGACCTTGGCCACGACGAACGCCGTGCCGTCGTTCATGAGGGCAAGCGCGGGCAGCGCCACGCGATCCAGGCGCTCGGCAGGTTGTCGGATTACTTTGGCCTTGAGGCCCAGTCGTTTCGCCGCGAGCAGTAGCGCGATCTCGTCGAAAGGCTGATTGCCCCTACCGGCGTCGTGCCGTAGTTGTGCCGCGTCGGCCGCGATACCGTGAAACTGGGCCAGCAACACCAGCCCTTGGAGCGGCTGATCGTTTGCGGCACCGGCCACTTCCGAAGTTTCAAGCTTTTCGCGTTGCGGTTCGTCGGCAAGATCATCGGCAGTTACTGCGGCATCCATGCTCAGCCTCGGTTTTCATACAAGACTTAGAGAGGCATGCACCCACCACGTAATACGCGGTTAAGGATCGGCCTCATCCCAGAGGGTCAATACCTGCTCTCAACACACTGCGTTCGCCCCTGCATTACGAAACGCAACATCATGCGAAACCGTAATTCCTTGCTCAGTCTGCGCGCAGGCCATGACAAACACAATTCGGTGTTTGTGAGGTAGATCGCAGTTGCAAGATGGGATCTGATCAAGAACCTGATGGCAGCTCACTGGGGCTTTGTGATGTCAGGCTTCCCTGATAAACATTGACGGCATGGGCCGACAAGGCCAGCCAGACAGAGCCGTCTGAATCACGGCGGAGCGCGCATCTTCACCGAGTTCCACTGGCCCAAGCGGTTAGGAAATTCCGGTTCGTTAGCCAATTTCCAGGGATAGCTAGCGCAAAAAAAGGGCCCGGAACATCGAGATAGCCTGTCCCTACCGCCGCCCCGACCGGAGCGCCTAAGAACCGCTTTGGGTCGAAGCAAACGCCCTACCCCTGATAACGCGTTGAATCTGCGAGGTCTTGGAACCACGCGGAACGGCCGATTGGTTGTGCCGCGTATCGCAACGCGCTACACTTCAGTATGATCATAGAGTTCCGTCACAAGGGATTGGAAACCCTCTACCGGACTGGCTCCGCTCGCGGCGTGCAGGCGGCGCATGCGCCCAAGCTCGGTCGCATTCTGGCCGCGCTCGATGCCGCTGCAACGCCGGCCGAACTGAATCAGCCCGGCTACAAGCTGCATCCTCTGAAAGTGACGCTCAAAGGCCACTGGTCAGTGTGGGTGAACGGCAACTGGCGCGTCACGTTCCGGTTTGTCGGCCAGGACGTCGAGCTGGTTGATTATCAGGACTACCATTGAACGAGGTTACCGCCATGATGAAGAATCCTCCGCACCCCGGCGAGCTGCTGCGCGAAGACGTGCTTGCGCCACTCGGCATTGAGGTCACCGATGCCGCGCAGCGGCTTGGCATGTCGCGCACAACGTTGTCGCGGATCATCAACGGGAGGGCCGGCATCAGCCCCGATCTAGCGCTCCGATTGGAGCGGGCAGGCGTCAGCACGGCGCGGTTCTGGATGACGCTGCAGGCCAACTATGAGTTGGCTCAAGCCGCGCAGCGAAAGCAGCCGAAGGTGCAGTCCCTACAAGACGCGGCGTAATACGCCAGTGGCCGCGTGCACGGCGTCAAGGCGTTAAGGCGTGACAACGCTCCCTAATCACCGGCTACCACGCGGGTCATGGGATCGGGTACTCAACGCAAGCTTCGAGAAGCTGCAGTTATCTTGCTGCGTCGGCAATGAGCGACCGCCCTGGTACCTCAGGTTCCGTAGAACTGAATGCCGCAATGACATAGTTCGGGCAGCGGCTCATCGGGAAGAACGCATGTCATCGTGACGGGAAGTGCCAACGGCGGCGGCACGGAACTTAGCTCCAGCGAGGTGAGCTGCACCATGCGTTCATCGTTCCCCTTGGTCACCACCAAGGTGAGTAGCAAGAAAACGTCCGAATTATCCGACCCGCGGTGAACCTCGACCAGATAGCCGGCTCGCACGGAGGGCTCACGCTCATATAGACCGCGGAGCACCAGCACCAAGGCATCCGTTGACACGGATGGCGGGCACGCCCCAACCTGCTCATTAGCCCCTAGCGTTTCTTTGGTAAAGGCGCCAAGCGGGCGGCCTTCCAAGAGAGCGCCGACCTCAGGCGGATAGAACGTCAACTGATCACGGTTCGGGTTGAGCATCAAGGTCGCACCGCGGGTCAGCTCAAAAAGCCGTCGCCCTGCCATGGCCATGATCGCCACCCTGCCTGCAGCTGCCACCTCGGCTTGTTCCCGCTCACTGAAAAACGGCAGCACCGTCTGTCCATTGTCAGGCCTGATGAACTGAATAAACCGGATGCGATCAGATGGCGCAGGTTCGATTGGAACGTGTGCATACACTGTGGCCTCCAAGAGTGCCTTGTAGAAGACCTGCTCGGCACCGACGATAT
>NZ_LVJR01000098.1 GCF_001617365.1 Rhodanobacter sp. FW104-R8 | reverse complement strand
GACCGCGCCCGCCCGCGCCGCGCGCATGCAGGGGCGCCGCCGCCCGGCCGCGCCCGCCATACCCGCCGTCGATGTGGCAATGCTTGACCTGGATCAGATGCGCGGCCCCACGCCGTACCTATAGTCGACCCCGTCCCACGCGCGGCCCTCCGTCAGGGGAGAGGGTCCGGCGGTTTTCGGCGTTGCGCAGCCATGCGTCAAACCAACTCTCGGGGGGTAATCGTGCGATGCAACGGATCACTGATCTGACGATTTCGGTGCTGGCCTGCGTGGCCGCGTTCCTGCTTTCGTGGCCGTTCTGGCGCGATTTCGAATACTGGCCCGAATCGCATGCCGCCTGGCTGGTCTACTTCTGCGTTGGCTTCGCGCTGTCGGTATACGTCTTCTACGTCTTCATCGGCAGCCTGCGCATCCTGTTCCTGCACGACGCCGCGCCGACCCCGGCCGGCGACGACAAGGCGAAGCTGTCATGAGCTGCGGAACCGGCGGCAAGAGTTGCGAAACACCGCGGCGGCGCGGCGCGTTCGTGATGCTGGGCATCATGACGCTGGCCTTCGTCGCGCTGTCCCTGTTCTCCTTCATGAAGTCGCGCGGCCAAGTGACGCCGGACACGGTCAGCTACGGCCCGTACCGGGCCGAGGACGGCAAGCGCGTGTTCCAGGCCTATAACTGCATGGGCTGCCACACCATGGTGGGCAACGGCGCGTACCTGGGCCCGGACCTCACCCGCGAGTACGAGCAGGCCGGCCCGGCGTGGCTGGCCGCGTTCCTGCCCTCGGCGGGCAGCTGGCCGACCGCGGCCGCGGTGCGCGCGCAGTTGCAGGATCCGGTGCAGCACGCCGATTCCGGCGCCGGCACGATCGAGGCCTACGAGAGCAAGTTTCCCGACGCCGCGACGCGCGTCGCGCGGCGCGGCGGCAAGCCGAGCAACATGCCCAACCTGCCGCTGACCCGTGACGAGACAGGCCAGCTGATCGCCTACCTCAAGTACACCTCGGCAATGAACACCGAAGGCTGGCCGCCGCGGGTGGAGGCCGAGGCCGGGCCCGACGAGCGCCTGCGGCTGGCGCTTGGCGTGCAGGCGATCGCGCCGGCCGCCGCCGCGCCGGTCGCCCCGCCCGCGGCCGGTCCGGCCGACCCGGTGGCGCGCGGCGCGCAGCTGGCGAAGGACAACGGCTGCACCGCCTGCCATTCGACGACCCGGCAGCGCCTGGTCGGGCCCGGCTGGGGCGGCCTGTATGGCTCGCGGGTCAGCCTCGCCGACGGCAGCAGCGTGGTGGCGGACGACGCCTACCTGGCCGAGTCGATCCGCCAGCCGAACGCGAAGATCGTGGCGGGCTACCCGGCCAGCGTGATGCCCGGCTACGACACCCTGCTCAAGAACGACGAAGTCGACGCGATCGTGGCCTACCTCCACTCCCTGGAGAAGCAGTGATGCAGATCGAATACCAGACGCAGCGGCTCAGCCTGCGCTTCTTCATGCTCATGCTGGTGCTGTTCCTCCTCCAGGTCGGCTACGGCCTGATCCTCGCCACCCAGCACATCGACCCCAGCGTGCAGGCGGGCACGATGAACTTCAACATCGCCCGCGCCGAGCACCTCAACCTGGGCATCCTGTGGATCCTGTGCGGCTTCATCGGCGCGATCCTGTTCGTCGGGCCGCTGCTGGCGCGGCGCGAGATGGTGGCGCCGTGGCTGATCAAGCTGCTGTTCTACGCGCTGATCTTCATCGCCGTGTGGAACTTCTTCACCCTGCGCCTGGCCCAGTACGGCATCGCCGGCTGGTGGCATGGGCAGCCATGGCTGCAACAGGGGCTGGAGTACCTGGAGGCCGGGCGCATCGCCGGCGTGCTGGTGCTGGTCGGCTTCGCGATCCTCGCCTACGTGGTGCTGCGCACGTTCCCGCCGGTGCGCCAGTGGAACGAGATCCACTGGGGCCTGGGCCTCGGCGTGACGGCGCTGATGGCGGTATGGGTATTCGGGCTGTTCTACGTGGCGCGGCTGGACCTGCAGGAGTACTTCCGCTGGTTCGTCGTGCACTACTGGGTAGAGGGCGTGTGGGAGGTGATCCACATCAGCCTGGTCGGCTTCCTGCTGGTGCTGATGTTCAAGGTCGACATCAAGTCGGTGGGCTTTGCGGTGTTCTGGGGCGTGGCGCTGGTGTGGCTGTCCGGGCTGATCGGCAACGCGCACCACTACTTCTGGATCGGCACGCCGGAGTTCTGGCAGTTCTGGGGTTCGCTGTTCAGCGCGCTGGAGCCGCTGCCGCTGGTGTTCTGCTTCTGGCACATCTACCTCGACGCGCACACCAACCGGCGCCCGCTGGAGAATGCGCCGGCGTTCTACTTCATCCTCGGCTCGGTGGTGCTGGAGCAGATCGGCGCGGGCATCCTCGGCTTCAGCATGACCTTCGCGCTGACCAACGTCTGGTCGCATGGCACCTGGGTGACGCCGGGACACGCCCACCTGGCGCTGTTCGGCACCTTCGGCATGCTGGGCATCGCCGCGGCCTATTACGCCGTGCCGATCATGCGCAAGGCGCCGGACTACGACCAGCGGCTGGGCAAGCTCGGCTTCTGGCTGGTGCTCACCGGCGTGCTCGGCCTGGCGTTCGCCTTCGCATTGGGCGGCACGGTGCAGATCTACGTGTACCGCATCCTGGGCCTGGGCTGGTTCGGCGGCGACGTCTCGCGCGCCATGGGCTTGTTCAAGCTGCTGCTGCCGATGTTCGGCATCGTGTTCACGGTCGGCGCCGGCATACTTGCCTACGACCTCTTCACGCTGGGCCGGCGGGTGCGTGCGCCGGCGGGCACCGACCCGCGCGGCGCCATCCACGGCGAGGTGGCGATGCCGCGCGGCAGCACCGGCTGGGGCCGTCCGCTGAGCGGCTTCGAGGCCGGCATCTGGCTGATGCTGATGTGGGTGTTCGGCGGCGTCATCACGCTCGGCCTGCTCAGCTTCAACCTGCCGCGGGTGCGCGTGCTGGCCGACCCCACCCTGCCCTACCTGCTGGCCGGCGTCGGCTACCCGGGCCTGCTGCTGGTGACGCTGGCCTTCGTCTGGCGCTTCCTGGCCTCGCTGGAGGCACGCGCCTCGCTGCCGGCGCCCACCGTGGTGGCGGTCGATGCGCCGCTGCCGCTGCCCGCACGATCCTGAAGGCGTCGCCGTCGCGGCAAGGCCACCGTCGCCGGTGGCCTTGCCGTCACGACGCGACGCCGCCGCGCGCGCTCAGCCGGCCCGGCGCCCGGATCCCGGCAGCATGCGCAACAGGGTGTTGTCGCGCGTCCAGTAGTGGTGGAACAGCGCGGCCGCGGCATGCAGGCCGACCAGGTAGTAGCCGATCGTGCCGATGGTCTCGTGGATCTCCTTGAGCGAACCGGCCAGCGCCTTGTCCGCGCCCAGCAGCGGCGGCAGCTGCAGCCCGAAGAACGGGACCGGCTTGCCCGAGGCGCTCAGGGTGAGCCAGCCGAGCAGCGGCATGGCCAGCAGGAAGGCGTACAGCGCCAGGTGCATCAACGCGGCCAGGCGCGCCTGCCACGGCGGCAGCGCCGGCCGGATCGAGGGTGCCGCCCCGGCCGCCAGGCGCAGCGCCAGGCGCACGAAAACCAGTGCGAACACGCCCAGGCCCAGCATGAAGTGCCAGGTCTTCAGCGCCTCGCGCAGGTCGCTCCCGCGCGGGTACATGCCGCGCAGCTCGATGCAGGCGTAGACGGCCGCCAGCAACAGCAGCATCAGCCAGTGCATCGCCACCGACGGCGAGCTGTAACGGTCTGTCGTGTTCTTCCAGTTCATGATGCCTCCGCTCGTGCAAGGCCGTGGATCATGCCGGATTCGGGCATGCCGGTCATGGTCCTGACGCCCTCAGTCTGCCGACGCCGGGCTGCCGGCGACTTGAGCGTGGTCAAATGCGCGGCGAGTCGCACATGGCAACGACGCGAACGATTCGCAGCAACCGCCCTGCGCGGTTCGGCCGCACCGGTCGTGGCGCGGCGGAACGGCCTTCCGTGCTAAGTTCGGACGGCACGGATCCAACGGGACGGACCCGTCCGCGAGAACCGTTCCCAATCGAAAAATGATGCCGATGGAACACAGCGCAAACGTCCTCGACCTGAACCTGCTGCGCCGCAGCTGCAGTTCCTGCGCGCTGAACGAGCTGTGCCTGCCCGCCGGCATCGGCCGCGACGACCTGACCCGGCTGGACGGTACCGTCAGGGACAAGCGCATGCTGGAGCGCGGCGGCGTGCTGTACCGCGACGGCGACCCGTTCAAGGCGCTCTACGTGGTGCGGTCGGGCTCGCTCAAGACCTTCGTGCAGAACGAGGCGGGCGACACGCAGATCCTCGGCTTCCACCTGCCCGGCGAAATCATCGGCTTCGACGCGCTGGCCTCGGACCGGCACGCCAGCCAGGCCGAGGCGCTGGAGCGCTCCAGCATCTGCGAACTGCCCTATGCGCAATTGCAGCAGGTCACCAGCGAGGTACCGGCGCTGCACCGCCAGCTGATGCGGGTGATCAGCCGCGAGGTGGTCGAGGAGCACAGGCACCTGGTGATGATGGGCCGGCAGCAGGCGCAAGAGCAGTTGGCGATCTTCCTGAAGAGCCTCGCCGACCGTTACGAACGCCTGCAACGCGACGGCGCCGCGCTCACCCTGACCATGTCGCGCTACGACATCGCCAACTACCTCGGCCTGGTGGTGGAGACGGTCAGCCGCCTGTTCTCGCGGATGGAGGAAATGGGCGTACTCGAGGTCAACCGCAAGGCCGTGCGCATCCTGCGTCCCGACCTGCTCGCCGACCTTTGCCGCAACGGCTACCCGGCCGGCTCCCGGCGGAACGACGCCAGCTGAACCCCGGTCGCTTGGTTGACCGAGGTCAACAGCAGGCGGCGCGGCGCGGCGTACAACTCGATCCTGCAAGGGACCGCGCCGCGACGGGCAGCCGCCGCGACACGGGAATCGAGCACGATCCATCCGCCATCGGGGCAGATCATGTCCAGCACACACCAGACCGGCCACGGCAGCCCGGCTTTCACGCCTTTCGGCGCCATCGAGGGAACCCATTGGATCGAGACCCTCGCTGACGGCAGCCCGGTACTGGTACGCCCGTTGCGCCCGGACGATCGCCAGCGCGAAACGGATTTCATCAACCGGCTGTCCGGGGAGGCCTGCCGCTTCCGCTTCCTCGGCGGCATGAAGGGCGCCAACCCGGCGCTGATCGACTCGCTGATGAACGTGGACGCACGGCGGCGGCTGGCCTTCGTGGCGCTGGCCCACGACAACGGCGAGCTGCGCGAGGTCGGCGTGAGCCGCTATGCCGCCAGCGCCGACGACAAGCACTGCGAATGCGCGGTGACGGTCGCCGACGACTGGCGCCACCGCGGCTTGGCGGTGCTGCTGATGCGGCGCCTGATCGAGGCCGCGCGCAAGAACGGCTTCCGGCAGATGTTCTCGATCGACGCCGCCGGGAACGAGCCGATGCGCGAGCTGGCCGCCTACCTGGGCTTCACCCGCCGGCTCGACCCGGACGATGCCGCGCAGGTCATCCACACCCTCGACCTCTGAACGCCGCGCCGGCCCCGACCCCCGACCCATCACATGACCAGCCACCAACAAGCCGATCCCTCGACCCGCGTCACGCGCCCCGGCGACATCCTCGCCCTGGCCACCTCGGCCCGGCCATGGAGCCCCGCCGTCACCGCGGGCATGTCGATCGCCGCACGCTGGGGCAGCAACATCACCGGCTGCTTCATCGACCCGGCATTGCGCACGCACGCCGCCGCCGAGCCGACCGTGCTGGGCCTGCTGCTCGAAACGCGCCCCGAATCGGCCGACGAGCTGGCCGCGTTCGGCGCCTTCGCGCGGCAAGCCGGCGTGCACGGCGCCGACTGGATCGTGGCCCGCAGCGGCATCGCCGACACGCTGCGCTGGCTCGGCGCGCGCCACGACCTCGCGGTGATCGAGCGGGACATGGTGCAGGCATCCGGCCTGCTCGACGTCCTCGGCGAGGCGATCCTGGCCTGCCGGATGCCCTGCCTGATCCTGCCCCCCGGCTGGAACCGGGAGATCCGCTTCGAGCGCATCGTGGTCGGCTGCAACGGCAGCATCGAGGCGATCCGCGCGATCCACGCCGCCCTGCCGTTCCTGCGGGTGGCGAAACAGGTCACCCTGGTCGATGGCGACGTGCGCGACGGCGACGAGGGGCGCCCGCGCTTCGATCCGTTCGTCTACCTGCTCCGCCACGGCATCGCCTCGAAGCCGAGCTACGTGCGCTCGTCCTCCGCGATGGCCGGCGAGATTCTGCTGCAGGAAGTGGGGAACATCCGCGCCGACCTGCTGGTCATGGGCGCCTACGGCCGTTCGCGCATGCGCGAACGCGTGTTCGGCGGCGCCACCCAACGGGTACTGGAAGACGCCGCCGTGCCGGTGCTGATGCAGCACTGATCCCGCCCGCGGCGGGTCCGGCGGCCGGCCCTATTCGCGCAGCAGCGTCTGCCCGATCTCGCGCAGCCGCGCCGGGTTCAGCAGTTCCAGCTCGCGTCCCTCGATCGAGATCAGCTTCTGCGCGCGGAAGCGGCTGAGCACGCGGCTGACGGTTTCGGCGGCCAGGCGCAGGTAGTTGGCGATGTCGCCGCGCGACATGCTGAGGTGGAAGCGGGTGGCGGAGAAGCCGCGCGCGGCATAGCGCCCGGCCAGGTCGAGCAGGAACGCGGCCACGCGTTCGTCGGCGCTGTGGTCGCCGGCCAGCAGCGAGGCCGTGCCCAGCTCCTTGCTGAGCATGCGGAACAGGTGCTGCTGCACCGCCGGCACGCGTGAGGCCAGCGCGCTCATCGCGGGGAACGAGAAGCGGCAGAAGAAGGTGGTGTCCAGCGCCACCGCGTCGCACGGGAAGTGCTCGGGGTAGATCGCGTTGAGGCCGATCACCTCGCCGGGCAGGTAGAAGCCGAGCACCTGCTCGCGGCCTTCCTTGTCGACCATGCGGGTCTTCACGGTGCCGCTGCGCACGGCGAAGATCGCGCGGAACGGATCGCCGGTGCGGAAGATGTGCTCGCCGGCGCGGAACGGCCCCACGTGCTCGACCAGGCATTGCAGCGCCGCCAGCTCGGGCTTGTGGTAGCCCGCCGCGATGCAGGCGCTGGAAAACGCGCAGGTACCGCAGAAATGCGTTTCGTCGCCGTCGTCGGCAATCGGGCTGGGCGGATCAGGCAGGCGACCTGCCGGGTACTTGGATTGCATGATGTCGGCCGTGCCGGTGGAGGCTGCGTTGGTCAGATCACGCGCGAGTATCGCGAGGCCCGGGCATTGTCGCCCAAGTAGGCATCGAAGCACATGGCGATGATACGCAACAGCAGCCGCCCCCGCGAGGTCACCCGGATCTCGCGCGGGCTCTCCAGCACCAGCCCGTCGTCCTGCAGCGGCGCCAGGCGCTGCCGCTCACGCTCGAAATACTCGTCGAACAGCAGCCGGTGGCGCGCGCCGAAGGCCTGCTTGTCGAGCACGCCGTGGCACATCAGCTCGTTGATCAGCTCGCGCCGGATCAGGTCGTCCTCGTCCAGCTGCAGGCCGCGCATCACCGGCAGCCGGCCCGCGTCCAGCGCCGCGTAGTAGCCGATCAGGTCGCGCGCGTTCTGGCTGTAGCTGTCGCCGATGCGGCCGATCGCGCTGACGCCGAGGCCGACGATGTCGCAATCGCCATGGGTCGAGTAGCCCTGGAAATTGCGCTGCAGGGTGCCGGTGCGCTGTGCCTGCGCCAGTTCGTCGTCGGCGCGGGCGAAATGGTCCATGCCGATGTAGACGTAGCCGGCCGCGCTGAGCTGCTCCAGCGCGCGTCCGAACAGCGCCAGCCGGGTGGCCGCGTCGGGCAACTCGGACGCCTCGATCTGCCGCTGCGCCTTGAACATCTCCGGCAGGTGCGCGTAGCCGTACACCGCCACGCGATCGGGATTCAACGCCACCACCTGCTCCAGCGTGCGGCTGAAGCCGTCCACCGTCTGCAGCGGCAGGCCGTAGATCAGGTCGACGCTGGCCGAGCGGAACGAGGCCGCGCGCGCCGCCTCGATCACCTCGCGGGTCTGCTCGAAACTCTGGATCCGGTTGACCGCCTTCTGCACCGCCGGATCGAAATCCTGGATGCCCACCGAGATCCGGTTGAAACCCAGTTCGCCCAGGTTGCGCACGTAGGCGCCGTCGGCGAAGCGCGGGTCGATCTCGATGCCGTATTCGCGATCCGCCTCGTGGCTGAAGCTGAAATGCCGCGCCAGCGACTCCAGCAGCTCGCCCATGTGCGCCGCGTCGAGGAAGTTCGGCGTGCCGCCGCCGAAGTGCAGCTGGCGCACCGGGCGGTCGCGGTCGAACAGCGGCGCGATCAGCTCGATCTCGCGGTACAGCCGCTCCAGGTAGCGGTCCGCCTGGGTCACGTCGCGGGTGATCACCCGGTTGCAGCCGCAGTAGAAGCACGGGCTCATGCAGAACGGCACGTGCACGTACACCGACAGGGGGCGCGGGATCGGCTCCTCGTTGGAGGCGCGGATCACCCCGCGCAGGGCCGCCTCGTCGAAGTCGGCGCGGAACTGCGGCGCCGTCGGGTAGCTGGTGTAACGCGGCCCCGCCACGTCGTAGCGGGCGATCAGCGCCGGGTCGAATTCGGGAGGAGTGATGGGAATGGCCATGGTGGCGAGTCTGTCGACGCGCCTGCCGGCGTGCCTTGATCCGGGTCAATTGCCGCCATGTCGCGGCGAGATGCCGCAGCAACCCGGCGCTGGCGGACTACGGCCTGTACGGGACGACCTGCTGCTCGATCGAACCGAAGATCGAGGCCCCGGCGGCGTCGATGACGTCGATCTTCAGGCGGTCGCCGAACTTCAGGAACGGCGTGGTGGGATGGCCGTCGCGCAGGGTTTCCACGGTGCGCTGCTCGGCCAGGCAGGAGGCGCCCTTGCCGGTGTCCTCGTTGGCGATGGTGCCGGAGCCCACGATGGTGCCGGCGGTGAGCGGGCGGGTCTTGGCCGCGTGCGCCACCAGTTCGGCGAAGCTGAACTGCATGTCGACGCCGCACTCGGCCTCGCCGAACCACCGGCCGTTGAGCCAGGTGCGCATCGGCAGGTGCAGCTTGTCGCCGGCCCAGGCCTCGCCCAGCTCGTCCGGCGTCGCCAGCACCGGCGACAGCGCCGAGCGCGGCTTGCTCTGCAGGAAGCCGAAGCCCTTGGCCAGCTCGGCGGGGATCAGCCCGCGCAGGCTGACATCGTTGATCAGGCCGATCAACTGGATATGTCCGGAGGCTTGCGCCGGCGTCGCCGCCATCGGCACGTCGTCGGTGACCACCACCACCTCGGCCTCGAGGTCGATGCCGTAGTCCTCGCTGGGCACCACCACCGGGTCGCGCGGCCCGAGGAAGCCGGCGCTGGTGGCCTGGTACATCAGCGGATCGGTGTAGAACGACTTCGGCACCTCGGCGCCGCGGGCGCGGCGCACGCGCTCGACATGCGGCAGGTAGGCACTGCCGTCGACGAACTCGTACGCGCGCGGCAGCGGCGAGGCCAGCGCGGCCATGTCCAGCGCGAACGCGCCCGGTGCCGTGCCGGCGTTCAATGCATCGGACAGCGCGTTGAGCCTGGGCGCCGCGTTCGACCAGTCGTCCAGCGCGGCCTGCAGCGTCGGCGCGATGCCGGTGGCCTTGACCGCGCGCGCGAGGTCGCGGCTGACCACGACCAGGGTGCCGTCGCGGCCGCCTTCCTTGAGGGATGCGAGTTTCATCGGGGTGCCTTGTGTCGGGTGCGTGGGTCGGTCGCGTTCACGGCGCGAAGTGCTTGCGGATGTCCTGCCAGCACCGATAGTAGTCGTGCTGCAGTTGCGGCGCGTCCAGCGCCTGCTGCGTGGGGCGGATCACCTTGCGCGTCTCGAACATGAAGGCCATGGTGCCGCCGATCGCGTCCGGCTTCGACAGGTCCGCGGCCGACGCCTTCTCGAAGGTGGCCGCGTCCGGGCCGTGGGCACTCATGCAATTGTGCAGCGAGGCGCCGCCGGGCACGAAGCCCTCGGCCTTGGCGTCGTACACGCCGGTGATCAGGCCCATGAACTCGCTGGCCACGTTGCGGTGGAACCACGGCGGCCGGAACGTGTGCTGCGCCACCAGCCAGCGCGGTGGGAAGATGGCGAAATCCACGTTCGCCGTGCCGGGCGTGTCGCTGGCCGAAGTCAGCACGGTGAAGATCGACGGGTCGGGGTGGTCTACGCTGATCGAGCCGATGGTGTTGAAGCGGCGCAGGTCGTACTTGTACGGCGCGTAGTTGCCATGCCAGCCCACCACGTCCAGCGGCGAGTGGCCGATCTTCGCCGTCCACAGCGCGCCCTGGAACTTCGCCACCAGCTCGAACGCACCTTCGACGTCCTCATACGCCGCGTGCGGGGTGAGGAAGTCGCGCGCGTTGGCCAGGCAGTTCGAGCCGATCGGGCCGAGTTCCGGCAGGCGCAGCAGCGCGCCGAAGTTCTCGCAGACGTAGCCGCGGGCCACTCCTGCGCCTCCTGCGCCCGTGGCACTCGCACTTCCGTGTGCATCGGCCGCGCCGTCGGGCAGGTCGACGCGGAAACGCACGCCGCGCGGGATCACCGCGATCTCCTGCGGCTCGATCTCGATCACGCCCAGCTCGGTGGCCAGCCGCAGCCGGCCCTGCTGCGGCACGATCAGCAGTTCGCCGTCGGCGTCGTAGAAGAAGCGCCGCTGCATCGAGCGGTTCGCCGCATAGACGTGGATGCCGATGCCGCCCTGCTCGGCCGGGCCGCCATTGCCGGCCAGGGTGACCAGGCCGTCGACGAAATCGGTCGGCGTTTCAGGCAGCGGCCACGGATCCCAGCGCAGCTGGTTCGGCGTGGCCGGCGCCTCGTCGAAGCGGTTGTGGAAGCTGGCGTGCGCCAGCGGCCGGAACGGCTCGTGCACCGCCGCCGGGCGGATCCGGTACAGCCAGCTGCGCCGGTTCGCATGCCGCGGCGCGGTGAACGCGGTGCCGGACAGCTGCTCCGCGTACAGCCCGTGCGCCACGCGCTGCGGCGAGTTCTGGCCGACCGGCAGCACGCCGGGAATCGCCTCGCTGGCGAACTCGTTGCCGAAACCGGATTGGTAGTTCATGCGTCGTCTTTCCGTCTGGTTGGACGCGTAACGGCATCATCACCGTTCGCGCTGAGCGTAGCTCGCACAGCGAGCGGAGTCGAAGCGCCTTCCCGCACTCGCTGATGCTTGTGCTTTCCTTTGGACAAGAGACTCACCGCCTCCCAATCCCCCACCATGTACGCCTGCTTCTTTGCCCGACTCCAGCCCTTGAGTTTGCGCTCCATGGCCAAGGCCTCGCCCCGAGTTTCGAAGCCCTGTGCATGTACCAGCTTCACCGGACACCGTGTGGCGGTGTATGCACAGCCTCGGCCCGTGTCATGCTGCTCGATTCTTCGATCCAGGTCATCCGTGTGGCCGATATAAAAGCTGCCGTCGGCGCATTCGAGGATGTAGAGAAAGAACTCCATTCCTGATCTCCGGTAGCAGCCGGGCATCAATCCTCAACGACAAATATTCGTTCGGGCCTCGACTGCCCTTCGACTTCGCCGCTGCGCGGCTACGCTCAGGGCGAACGGTGAGGCAAGCCGTTCGCTCTGGGCTCTTCGACGGGCGCGGGACAGGCGAAGTCGAAGGGCCGCGTTGCGTCACAGCACTCCACGCTTCATCTGGTCGCGCTCGATCGACTCGAACAGCGCCTGGAAATTGCCCTCGCCGAAGCCTTCGTTGCCCTTGCGCTGGATGATCTCGAAGAAGATCGGGCCGATCGCGTTCTGGGTGAAGATCTGCAGCAGCTTGCGTTGCTTGGTCTCCGGGTCGGCGTCGATCAAGATCTTGTTCCTGGCCAGCCGCGGCACGTCCTCGCCGTGGTCGGGGATGCGCAGGTCGATCACGTCGAAATACGTGTCCGGCGTATCGAGGAATTCCACGCCGGCCGCGTGCATCTGCTCCACCGTGGCGTAGATGTCGTCGGTGAAGCAGGCGATGTGCTGGATGCCTTCGCCGTGGTAGGCGTCGAGGTACTCGTTGATCTGGCTCTTCGGGTCACTCGACTCGTTCAGCGGGATGCGTACGATGCCGTCCGGCGCGGTCATCGCCTTGGAAACCAGGCCGGTCTTGGCGCCCTTGATGTCGAAGTAGCGGATCTCGCGGAAGTTGAACAGCTTCTCGTAGTAGTCCGACCACTTCTGCATGTTGCCGAAGTACAGGTTGTGGGTGAGATGGTCGATGAAGGTGAGGCCGAAACCCTTCGGATTCTGCCCGGCGCCCTCGATCGGCGCGTAGTCGCCGTCGTAGATGCTGCCGGCGCTGCCATAGCGGTCGACCAGGTACAGCATGCAGTCGCCGATGCCCTTCACCACCGGCGCGTTCACCGCCTTGCTGGCCTCCTTGTCGGTGACCGCCTCGCCACCGTTGCCGAGCACCGCCTGCAGCACCCCGGCCGCGGGCTTGCGGAAGCGGATCGCGAAGCCGCAGGCGCTGGGGCCGTGCTTCGCGGCGAAATCGGCGGCGAACGAGTCCGGGTCCTCGTTGAGCAGGAAGTTCACGCCGTTCTGCCGGTATACCGTGATCGGCCGGCGCTTGTGCTTCAGCACCGCGCTGAAGCCCATGCGTTTGAACAGCGCGTGCAGCTCGCCTGCGCGGCCGGCCGGGGCGGCGAACTCGACGAACTCGAAACCGTCGATCCCCATCGGGTTCTCGAACGTGGTGACCTGCATGCCTGGGTTCGGCTGGGCGTTCATGCGATCTCTCCGGGGGCTACGATGAGGGCAGGCGCGCTGCCAATGCGGGCTTTTGCACAACGCGCGCTAAATTGACGCGTGCTTTCCATGAAGAGTGCCGCCGTGGATGGCTGCTTTTGACTCTTGCGGTCACGGATGACCACATAAGTTATAGTTTCGTATGAAACCATTTGCAAGGACCACCGCCGCAATGTCCGCCAAGCACAAGCCCGCTCCCGCCAAGGCCGAGCATGCCCCGCTGCAACTGGAACACTTCCTGCCGTACCGGCTGTCGATCCTGTCCAACACGATCAGCCAGACGATCGCCGACGACTACCAGAGCCGCTACGACATCTCGGTGACCGAATGGCGGGTGATGGCCGTGCTGGGGCGCTATGCGGGGCTGTCCGCGCGCGAGGTGGCCGAACGCACGGCGATGGACAAGGTGGCGGTGAGCCGCGCGCTGGCACGGCTGGTCGAGGCCGGCCGGGTCCACCGGGCCACCCACGACAACGACAAGCGGCGCTCGGTGCTCAGCCTCACCGATGCCGGCTGGGCCATGCACGACGAGGTGGCGCCGATGGCCCGCGCGCGCGAGCGCGAAGTGCTGGCCCGGCTCAACGCGGAGGAACGGGCCTGGCTGATGCGGATCCTGGACAAGCTGCAGCCGTGAACCGGCCATGGCGGGAAGCGGGAACGTCCCGGCCTCCCGCCCCGTTCCCGGTCACTTCACCCCGTGCATCAGCCGGTTGATCAGCGGCGCGATCAGGAACAGCAGCACGCCGGCGCCCAGCAGCGACCAGAAGCCGAAGGTGTAGCCGTCCAGCGCCGACTGCACGGTCATCCCGCTCTCGCCGCTGACGTGGCCGGCGAAGATCCCCGACAGGTTGTTGCCGATGCCGGTGGAGAGGAACCAGCCGCCCATGCCGAAGCCGACCAGGCGCGCCGGAGCCAGCTTGGTCACCATCGACAGGCCGATCGGCGACAGGCACAGCTCGCCCACCGACTGGATCACGTAGACCATGAACAGCGTCCAGAACGGGATCTTGCCGGCGTCGTTCACCAGGCTCGACAGGGCGAACATCAGCAGCAGGAAGGCGAAGCCGTTGAAGACCAGGCCCAGGCCGAACTTGCGCGGGATCGACGGGTTGCGGCCCTTCATCGCCACCCAGATCCACGCGATCAACGGCGCCAGGAAGATGATCGCCAGCGAGTTCACCGACTGGAACCACGCGGTGGGGAAGCTGAAGCCGCCGAGCTGGCGGTTGACGATCTGGTCGGCGAGGAAGGTGAACGAGCTGCCGGCCTGCTCGAAGAACATCCAGAACAGCACGTTGAACGCGAACACGATCAGCATGGCGATCACGCGGTCACGCTGCACCCTGCCCTCGCGGATGCCTTCCACCATCAGCAGCACGGCCAGCGCCACGAACAGCAGGCTCAGCACCCACTGCAGGAAACCCGCACCCGCGGCGAGCAGGAAGTACACGCCGGGGATGCACACCAGCATGCCGAGCAGCACCCAGGCCACGCGCGCCAGGCTTTCGCCGCCGGCGGGCACCAGCCCCACGCCCTGCAGGCCGCGCCGGCCGATCCAGAACCACACCAGGCTGATCAGCATGCCCACGCCCGAGGCGATGAACACGTACTTGTAGCTCGGCATCGCCTCGGTGCCGAACACGGCCTTGGCCAGGTATTCGGTGATGATCGGCGAGATCAGCGCGCCGGCGTTGATGCCCATGTAGAAGATGGTGAAGCCGCTGTCGCGGCGCTCGTCGCCGGTCCTGTAGAGGCGGCCCACCATGGTGGAGATGTTCGGCTTGAACAGGCCGTTGCCCACGATGATGGTGGCCAGGCCCAGCTCGAAGACCTGCTGGCTCGGGATGGCGATCATGAACAGGCCCGCCGCCATCACCGCCGCGCCCACCAGGATCGAACGCTGGTAGCCGAGCACGCGGTCCGCGATGTAGCCGCCGAAGATCGCCGCAGCGTAGACCAGCGCCAGGTAGGCGCCGTAGGTGCGGCTGGCCGGCTGCTGGCCCGCCCCCTCGCCGCCGAAGAACTGCGCCACGATGTACAGCACCAGCGCCCAGCGGATGCCGTAGAACGCGAAGCGCTCCCAGAACTCGGTCATGAACAGCATCCACAGCGGACGTGGATGGCCGAGACGCTGCGGATACTCGGGTACGGCGTGCGGCGCCGTATCGGTGACTTGACTCATGGATGCTCCCCGGTGGCGGATCGGCACCTCGCGCGCAGACCCGTAAATTCTTTCGGGAAGGTGTAACCGCTGACCGCGGGCCGCGTCAAATGCACTGCAACACGCAGCGCTCGCGTCTCATCGCCAGGCGCGCCGTCAGCGCACCCCGTGCATCAGCCGGTTGATCAGCGGCGCGATCAGCAGCAGCAACACGCCGGCACCGGCCAGCAGCCAGAAGCTGAAGGTGAAGCCGGCAAGCGCCGACACCGCGGTCATGCCGCTGTCGCCGCTGATGCGTCCGGCCAGCAGGCCCGAGAGATTGCCACCCACCGCCAGCGACAGGAACCAGCCGCCCATCGCCAGCCCGACCAGCCGCGGCGGCGCCAGCTTGGTCACCATCGACAAGCCGATCGGCGACAGGCACAGCTCGCCCACGGTCTGCAGCACGTAGCACAGCGCTAGCGGCCAGAACGGAATCAGGCCGCGGCCGTCGAGCAGGTGCGACAGCCCGTACATCAGCCCCGCGAAGCCCAGGCCGTTGAAGACCAGCCCGAGGCCGAACTTGCGTGGAATCGACGGCTCGCGCCGGCGCGCGGCGAGGAAGGCCCAGACCAGGGTCACCAGCGGCGCCAGCAGGATGATCGCCAGCGGGCTGACCGACTGGAACCAGCCCACCGGGAACTCCCAGCCGCCGAACATGCGGCGATCGACCAGGTTCTGCGCCAGGAAATTGAA
Organism: Rhodanobacter sp. FW104-R8; assembly: GCF_001617365.1. GTDB lineage: Bacteria > Pseudomonadota > Gammaproteobacteria > Xanthomonadales > Rhodanobacteraceae > Rhodanobacter. The sequence continues at coordinate 7,307 of NZ_LVJR01000098.1, read as the reverse complement.
CGACGTGCCGAGCTGGAAATAGAACATCCAGAACAGCATGTTGAAGGCGAAGATGATCAGCATCGCGATCACCCGCTCCACCTGCACGCGATCGTGGCGCACGCCCTCGACCAGCAGCATCGCCGCCACCGCGGCGAACAGCACGCCCAGCACCCACGACAGGTAGATGGCGCCCACGTACGCCAGCAGCAGGTAGACCAGTGGGACGGACAGCAGCACGCCGAGCAGCACCCACGCCACGCGCGTGCGGCTGGCGTGGCCCGGTGCCGGCCGGCCCACCGCGCCGAGCTGGCGCCGGCCGATCCAGAACCACAGCAGGCTGAGCAGCATGCCCACGCCGGCCGCGCCGAACACCGCCTTGTAGTTCTGCTCCAGCGGCGTATCGGTGAGATAGCCGGCCAGCCAGCCGGTGAACAGCGGCGCCAGCAGCGCGCCGCCGTTGATGCCCATGTAGAACAGGGTGAAGCCGCGGTCGCGGCGCTCGTCGCCGCGCGCGTAGAGCTGGCCCACCATCGTGGAGATGTTCGGCTTGAACAGGCCGTTGCCCACGATCACCAGCGACAGCCCGACCAGGAACAGCCGCTTGTCCGGCAGCATGATCGCGAACAGCCCCAGCGCCATCACCGCCGCGCCGATCAGGATCGAGCGCTGGTAGCCGATCACCCGGTCCGCGATATAGCCGCCGAAGATGCCCATCGCGTAGATCAGCGCCACCCACGCGCCGTAGATGCCGCTGGCCCAGCCCTGGCCGGACGGGTCGCCGTGGAAGAACTGCGCCACGATGTACAGCGCCAGCGCCCAGCTCACGCTGTAGAACGCGAAGCGCTCCCAGAACTCGGTCATGAACAGCATCCACAGCGGGCGCGGATGGCCAAGCAGCTGCGGGTAGCCGGGTGCGCCGGCCTCGATGGTCTGGCTCATGACGTTCCCTGGCGACCCGTGGCGCGTGAGTGGATGTTATGAAAAGTGCGGCCATGGATGGCCGCCCGTTTGATCCTCGCGATCAGGGATGATCGCAAAGATCAGGCCCGTCAGCTGCCGAGCACGGTGCGCACGTCCAGCAGTTCCGGGAAGAATTCAAGGTCCAGCGCCTTCTTCAGGAACGCCACGCCGGACGAACCGCCGGTGCCGCGGCGGTGGCCGATGATCCGCTCCACCGTCTTCATGTGGCGGAAGCGCCACAACTGGAAGCTCTCCTCCACGTCCACCAGCTGCTCGCACATGTGGTACTCCGGCCAGAACTGCGCGCGCCGCTCGTAGATGCGCTTCAGCGCCGGCAGCAGCGCCTCGTTGCGCCGGTAGGCCTCGGTCCAGTCGCGCTGCAGCAGCCCGGCCGGCACCGCATGGCCGCGGCGCGCCAAGTAGCGCAGGAATTCGTCGTACAGGCTGGGCGCCTCCAGCACCGCGCGCAATTCGGCCTGCGCCACAGGATCATGCGCGAACACCTTCAGCATGCCGGCGTTCTTGTTGCCCAGCATGAATTCGATCGTGCGGTACTGCAGCGACTGGAAGCCGGAGGACGGCCCCAGCACGCCGCGGAACTCCAGGTACTCCGACGGGGTCAGCGTCTCCAGCACCGCCCACTGCTCAAACAGCTGGCGCTGCACCTGCTTCACCCGCGCGAGAATCTTCAGGCAGGCATCGATGTCGTCCGACCGCAGGTGCGCCAGCGCCGCCTTCAACTCGTGGATCAGCAGCTTCATCCACAGCTCGGCCACGTGGTGCTGCACGATGAACAGCATCTCGTCGTGATGCGGCGGCTGGCTCAGCGGCCGCTGCGCGGACAGCAGCGTGTCCAGGTGCAGGTAGCCGCCATAGGTTATCTGTCCGTCGAGGTCGGTCCGGATGCCTGCTTCGAGATCGCGCTGGTTGTCGCTCATGCTGTTCCGTCACCTGCCGAAAGGATCATGGTAGCGGCTGGACGCGCTGCCGGGCCTGATCGGAAGCAGGAATCCCGCCGGCACACGCACTCCCGTACGGCCCCGCATGCTGCGCTGTACCTTGCAGCGCAACATGCCTGCCTGCTATCAAGCGCGGTCTTGTCCGGTCGTCTTGTGCCCGCCGCAGTCCTTCGGACAACAGTTCCAGGCTTTCCCATTCCTCACTCCGGAGCGAGTCGTGACCATCGCCGCCAAGTTTGAAATCGAATACCTGCAATACCTCGATGCCGAGGGCAAGCAGGTACGTGATGATCTGCCCGAGTTCGCGAAAGACCTCGGCCACATGGTCGAGCTGTACAAGCTGATGCTGTCCACCCGCGTGTTCGACGCCAAGTCGATCGCCCTGCAGCGCACCGGCAAGCTGGGCACCTACGCCAGCTGCCTCGGCCACGAGGCCGCGCACGTGGGCATCGGCAGTGCGATGCGGCCGGAAGACGTGTACGCGCCGAGCTATCGCGAATACGGCGCGCAGCTGTACCGCGGCGTACAGCCGCGCGAGGTGTACATGTACTGGGGCGGCGACGAGCGCGGCAACGATTACCAGAAGGAACCGGCGCGGCACGACTTCGCCTGGTCGGTGCCGATCGCCACGCAGTGCCTGCATGCGGCGGGTTCCGCGCTGGCGTTCAAGATTCGCGGCGAGAAGCGCGTGGCGGTGTGCACCATCGGCGACGGCGGCTCGTCCAAGGGCGACTTCTACGGCGCCATCAACATCGCCGGCGCGCAGAATCTGCCGCTGGTGGCGGTGATCGTGAACAACCAGTGGGCGATCTCGGTGCCGCGCAAGATCCAGTCCGGTGCGCCCACGCTGGCGCAGAAGGGCATCGCCGCGGGCCTGTTCTCGATCCAGGTGGACGGCAACGACATCATCGCCGTGCGCAAGGCGATGGAGGACGCGCTGGAGCGCGCCCGCAGCGGCCAGGGCGGCAGCGTGCTCGAGCTGGTGACCTACCGCCTCGGCGACCACACCACCGCCGACGACGCGCGCCGCTACCGCGGCGAACAGGAAGTGAAGGACGGCTGGAACAAGGAACCGATGAAGCGCCTGCGCAACTGGCTGGTGGCGAAGAAGGTATGGGACGACGCGAAGGAAGAGGCCTGGAAGGCCGAGTGCGACGAGTGGATGGACAACGAGGTGAACGCCTACCTCGAGACCAGGACACAGCCGGTCTCGGCGATGTTCGACTACACCTTCGCCGAAATCCCCGCCGATCTCGCCAAGCAGCGCGATTACGTCCTCTCGCTTGAAAACAAGGGCCACTGAGTCATGGCACAGATCACTCTCATCGAAGCGGTTACCCAGGCGCTCGCCTACGAAATGGCCCACGACGACAGCGTCGTGGTGCTGGGCGAGGACGTGGGCGTCAACGGCGGCGTGTTCCGCGCCACCCAGGGTCTGCAGGAAAAGTTCGGCGAGCTGCGCGTGCTCGACACGCCGCTGGACGAAACCACCATCGCCGGCGTCACCGTCGGCCTCGCCGTGCAGGGCATGAAGCCGGTGGCCGAGGCGCAGTTCGAGGGCTTCATCTACCCGATGATGGAGCAGATCGCCTGCCACGCCGCACGCATGCGCAACCGCACCCGCGGCCGCCTCACCGTGCCCGCCGTGTGGCGCGCGCCGTGGGGCGGCGGCATCCGCGCGCCGGAACATCATTCGGAAGCGAACGAACACCTGTTCACCAACATCCCCGGCCTGCGCGTGGTGATGCCGTCGTCGCCCGCGCGCGCCTACGGCCTGCTGCTGGCCGCGATCCGCGATCCGGATCCGGTGATGTTCTTCGAGCCCAAGCGCATCTACCGCCAGTACAAGGAAGAAGTGCCGGACGACGGCGAGGCGCTGCCGCTGGACGTGTGCTTCGTGCTGCGCGACGGCACCGACGTGACCCTGGTGACCTGGGGCGCGCAGGTGAAGGAAGCGCTGGAAGCCGCCGACGCGCTGGCCGCCGACGGCATCAGCGCCGAGGTGATCGACGTGGCCACGCTGACCCCGCTGGACTTCGACACCATCGCCGAATCGGTGCAGAAGACCGGCCGCTGCGTGATCGTGCACGAGGCCCCGAAGACCGCCGGCTTCGGCGCCGAGATCGCCGCGCGCGTCGCCGAGGAATGCCTGTACGACCTGCTCGCCCCGGTCGAGCGCGTCACCGGCTTCGACACCCACATCCCGCTGTTCCGCCTGGAAATGAAATACCTGCCGAGCGTGGAGCGCGTCGTCGACGCGGCCAAGCGCACGCTGGCGGCGTCATAATCGGCGCTGGAATGCCACGTAGGGCGGGCACTGCCCGCCGCACTACCGCGGCTGGCCGCGCGAGACCTGAGCAAAAGCCGGCGGGCAATGCCCGCCCTACAACACGGATCTGATCCCATGGCTGACATCAAGACGTTCTACCTCCCCGACCTCGGCGAAGGCCTGCCCGACGCGACCGTGGTCGAATGGCACGTGAAGGTGGGCGACAGCATCAAGCTCGACGCGCCGCTGTGCTCGATGGAAACCGCCAAGGCGGTGGTCGACGTGCCCTCGCCGTACACCGGCAAGGTCACCAGGCTGTACGGCGCACCCGGCGACATCATCGAGACCGGTGCCGCGCTGGCCGACTTCGAGCCCGACCCGAACGCCAAGCAGCGCGCCGAGGCCGAGGCCACCGGCCACCACCACGGCCCGAAGAAAGCCGAGCCGGCGAAGGCCGCGGAAGCGAAGCCGGCCGCCAAGGCCGAGCGCGAGGACGAGGGCACCGTGGTCGGCGCGATGGTCAGCGGCAACACCGTGCACGTCGAGCAGGCCGCCAGCATCGGCGGCGTGAAGGCGGTGCCGGCGGTACGCGCGCTGGCGAAGAAGCTCAAGGTCGATCTCGCCCGCGTGCGGCCCAGCGGCGCCGATGGCGTGGTCACCATGCAGGACGTGAAGAACGCCGCCGCCAACGGCAGCGCCGCGCTGGGCGCCGCCCCGGCGCGCGCGGTGCCCGCCTCGGCCGGCCGCCACCTGGCGCCGGAACTGCCGGAGCCGCAGCGCGGCCCCGTCTCCCTGGCCGGCAAGCCGGTGCGCACCGCGCCGCCGAGCGTCGCGGCCAGCGGCCAACCGGAGCAGCTGAAGGGCGTGCGCCGCAACATGGCCCGCGTGATGGCCGATGCCCATGCCCAGGTGGTGCCAACCACCCTGGTGGACGACGCCGACCTGCACGCCTGGATCGGCAAGCAGGACATCACCGCGCGCCTGATCCGCGCCATCGTGTTCGCCTGCAAGACGGTGCCGGCGCTGAACGCGTGGTTCGACGCCAAGAACCTCAGCCGCACGCTGCACCCGCACGTCGACATCGGCATCGCGGTGGACACCGACGACGGCCTGTTCGTGCCGGCGCTGCGCAATGCCGACGTGCTCGACGGCGCCGGCATCCGCGCCGCGATCAAGCGCCTGCGTTCGCAGGTGGAGGATCGCTCGATCCCGGCCTCGGAGCTGTCCGGCTATACCATCAGCCTCAGCAACTTCGGCATGTTCGCCGGCCGCTACGCCACGCCGGTGGTGGTGCCGCCCACCGTCGCCATCGTCGGTGCCGGCAAGCTCAGCCACGACGTGGTGGCGGTGATCGGCGGCATCGAGGTGCACCGGCGCATGCCGCTCAGCCTGACCTTCGACCACCGCGCCGCCACCGGCGGCGAAGCCGCGCGCTTCCTCAAGGCGATGCTGGACGATCTGGCGCTGCCGAACTGAGTTGTGATCGCTTGCACAACAAAGATGAGGGCGCCCTCGGGCCGAGACGTTCTCGCTAGTTGTCGAGATCGCTTGCAGTCGCGAAGTCGCTATTGACCCAAGCCCCGGGCATCCGCCCGGGGCTTTTCTTTGGTGCGCCCGCACCGCCTCGGAATTGCAGGCCATCTGCTCGCCTGGCAGCGGGCAAAGTCGGCCAGCCTCCGCACTTGCGCGGCGAGCTTGTCGAGATCGACGGGATGCAGATGCCTGGCGTGGTCTTGCCGGGCACATGCAGGCGATGCCTCGACGGGCGCGCTGTGGCTCGCTCGCGAGCTTGGACCGCTGCCGCTTCGCCACCTGGCAACGCTGTGGGCCGACTTCCGCTTGCGCGCACGTCAATGACGAACGTGCGCCTGACGATCCCGCCGGTTCCCACCTATTTGAAGCGCTCATGGGTCCAGCGGACAGCGCATCGTGAGCGAGCGGGATTCAGAATCGCGCGCACGTGGCCCGTTCCGGGAGGAACCCATCATGCGGTCGGCGCACCGCGCGCGTCCGGCCAGCGCTCGCAGAAATCTGCTGGCCTTTGCAGAGGAACTGCCGCCATGCGGCGCCTGCCTCCGGACTACGGCCGGTCCGGCGAGGAAAGTTTCGTATCAGTGCCGAACGTGTACGACCCGAACAAATCTCCTGTCGAGGGCTCTTCGGGAAGAATGTAGACGATGCCACTGGTGTGTGCGAATGCGGGACTGATGAACTTCTCGTAGAACTTCAATGGAACGTTGATGCATCCGTATGAGATGCGTTTGTCCGCTGCCGCGGGGCTCTTCAGGCGCTCGGCGCGTCGTTCCCGCGGCGTCCCCTTGACGACCGGATGAAGAGCTATCGCATCCTTGTAGTCAATCCACAGGATCTCTTTTCCTTGCGAGTTGTGACCCAACGACGCCGTGAAACGGCCTGCCGGCGTGATGCGATCCTGTGGCCGAATGGTCGACATCTTCCGGTCGCCGATCCCCTCGACCGAGCGGTCACCCCGTGCCCAGCCAAGCAAGGCAGGCGCGGCCGCTTGCAGGTGGCCGGCCGGATCGAACACGAATACCTGAGCGTTGACCTTGTCGATGATCACGTATGGCATGCCGGCGTTGTCGCGCGACGCAACCACCCACTGCGCCAGGCTGGTGACTTTTGATGACGCCGGCTCCGGTCCTGCATCGGATATCCGGAGATGCGTGGCAACCGCCAAGGCCTGCCTCGCGGAGCTCGATGGAGTGGATGCCAGGGTGTTGTTCGCAGGGCTTGTGGTGGCGACCGCCCCTTGGCATGCAACAACGAACGTCAACGCTGCCAGTCGACGAAAACCGGCACGCGTCAGATGTCTAGTCGCACAAGTCAAATCCATCGGCGGCCGACCCGCAGCATAAATCGCATCAGTTTCGCTCTGGTTTCGGCTTGTAAAACGGTGCGACGTAAGGAACGACCTTTGTAGTCGGCGGCGGCGGCGGCGGAATCATCACCATCATCATGGCGGGCGACGATGCGGGGACCACTTCAACCAGCGTGGCTGGCGTTGCAGTCCACTGCGGAGCAGGCGGCGGCAGGACCCCCAGAACCGGCGCCCCTACCGGCAGCGCAGGCGGTGGCGGTGGCGGTGGCGGTGGCGGTGGCGGGGCTGGGGCTGGGGC
>NZ_LVJR01000097.1 GCF_001617365.1 Rhodanobacter sp. FW104-R8 | reverse complement strand
TGCGCGGCCGCGCAGGCGAGCAGGGCGAGGAGGCAGGCGAACCAGCGCAGCATCGGGTCGGCTTCCGGACGGGTGGCGGGAGCCTAGCCTAGCGGACGCACGCGGAAGTTGCGGCCCTTGATCCGGCCGGCGCGCAGGCGCTCCAGCGCCTTGTTCGCCAGCGCGCGGCCGATCGCCACGTAGGCACGGGTGGCGAACACGTCGATCTTGCCGATGTCCTTCGCCTCCAGCCCGGCCGCGCCGGTAAGCGCGCCGAGGATGTCGCCGGGGCGCAGCTTGTCCTGCCGGCCGGCGTCGATCACCAGGGTCTTCATCGGCGCCAGCTGCAGCGTCTTGCCGCGCGGCGGCGCGATCTTCAACGCACGCCACGGCAGCGGCGCGCCGTTCAGTTCCTCGATGTTCGCCGCCTTCGGCCGCTCGCGCGGCGTGCACAGGGTGATCGCCAGGCCCGCCTCGCCGGCGCGGCCGGTGCGGCCGATGCGGTGGGTGTGGGTGTCCGGGTCGTGCGCCACGTCGTAGCTCAGCACCAGCGGCAGCGCGACGATGTCCAGTCCGCGCGCGGCCACGTCGGTGGCCACCAGCACGTTGCAGCTGCGGTTGGCGAAGCGCACCAGCACCTCGTCGCGGTCGCGCTGTTCCATGTCGCCGTGCAGGGCCAGCGCGGAGTAGCCGCGGCGGTCCAGCTCCTGCGCCACCGCATCCACGTCCTTGCGCATGTTGCAGAACACCAGCGCGTGCTGGCCGCGCTCGCCGGCCAGCAGCTGCGCCAGCGCATCAAGTTTCTGCGCGGGCTCCACCTCGATGAACTGCTGCTCGATCGCCGGTTTTTCCTCGACGGGCGCCTCCACCGTGACCTCGACCGGATTGTTCTGCACGCGCTGGCTCACCGCGCGGATCTCGTCCGGATACGTCGCCGAGAACAGCAGGGTCTGGTGGTGCTTGGCGATGCGCCCGACGATGTCGTCGATCGCCTCGGCAAAGCCCATGTCGAGCATGCGGTCGGCCTCGTCCAGCACCAGCACCTTGATGCCGCCGCCGTGCAGGCTGCCGCGCTTGAGATGTTCCTGCACGCGGCCGGGCGTGCCGACCACGATGTGCGGGTCATGCGTCAGCGAGGCCAGCTGCGGCCCCAGCGGCATGCCGCCGCACAGGGTCAGCAGCTTCACGTTCGGGATGTTCGCGGCCAGCTTGCGGATCGCCTTGCTGACCTGGTCGGCCAGCTCGCGGGTGGGGCACAGCACCAGCGCCTGCAACCGGATCGTGTCCGCGTCCAGCGCCTGCAGCAGGCCCAGCCCGAACGCGGCGGTCTTGCCGCTGCCGGTCTGCGCCTGCGCGATCACGTCGCGGCCTTGCAGCATCGGCGGCAGGCTTTGCGCCTGCACCGGGGTCATCCCGGCATAGCCGAGCGTGTCGACGCTGGCGAGCAGGGCGGGTTTGAGCGGAAGCGTGCTGAAAGCGGTCATCCGTGCATGATCGCATGGCGGCCGGCATGGCATGGGCTTGCATCCGGTCGCCGGCTCGCGGACCCTGTACGGCCATCGCCCCACGAATCGCCGCCATGGACACCGTTTTCATCGAAGACCTGCGCATCGACGCCGTCATCGGCATCTACGACTGGGAGCGCCGGGTGCGGCAGACGCTGTCGTTCGACATCGAGATGGCGTTCGACAACACCGTGCCGGCAGGCAGCGACGACATCGCGCTGACGCTGAACTACAAGGAGGTGTCCAGGCGCCTGATCGATTACGTGGGCGCGTCCAGCTTCGGCCTGGTCGAGACGCTGGCCGAACGCTGCGCGGGGATCATCCGCGAGGAGTTCGGGGTCGGCTGGGTGCGCCTGAAGCTGTCCAAGCCGGGCGCGGTGCGCGGCGCCAAGGCCGTCGGCGTGTGCATCGAACGCGGCACGCGGACTTAGAGCCTCTTGAATGCCTCCGCATAGCCCGCGTTGTCTTGCCGTGGCCGTCAGGTGGTGGCGCGTGGCGCAGCGCCTGCCTGGCTGGCAGGCCAAGCCGCGCGCTGCCGCATGGCGGCCACGGCAAGACAACCCGAAGGGCCGGGTCTGTTTGCCCGCATGCCAGCGTCATCACTCAGTCATGGACCGACGTCCACTCCTTCATTCTTCCTTGGCCTGCGCGCAAACAGCTCCCGGCGCGGGCCATGCGGAGGCATTCAAGAGGCTCTAATGATGGCGCGTGTCTACCTGAGCCTGGGTTCCAACCTCGAACCGCAGCGCCACCTGCCGGCGGCGATCGTCGCGTTGCGCGAGCGCTTCGGCGGGATCGACGTGTCGCCGGCGTATCGCAGCAAGTCGGTGGGCTTCGACGGCGCAGACTTCGTCAACCTGGCGGTGGGGCTGGACACCGGGCTGTCGCCCGCGGCGCTGAACGACTGGCTGCATGCGCTGGAGGACCGCCATGGCCGCCGCCGCGACGTGCCGCGCTATGCGGACCGCACGCTGGACATCGACATCGTGTTCTACGACGCCCTGGTGCTCGACGGCCCAGGCCACCTGCAGATCCCGCGCAAGGAGCTGCGGCACGCGTTCGTGCTGCGGCCGATCGCCGACATCGCGCCGGCGTTCCGGCATCCGGTCAGCGGGCGGAGCATGGCCGAGCTGTGGGCGGCGTTTCCGGCGGGGCACGAGCCGCTGCAGGTCGAAGCGCTGCCGGATTGAGTGAAGCGCACTGTCGCACGGATGCGGCGGGTGCTAGAAAGGGCGCACTCGCGATCCACGGACGAAGGGGGAGAGACGCATGGCCGGGAAATTCGCACGCAGTTGGGCGTTGATGAAGGCGAGCGCGGCGGTGCTGCGTTCGGACAAGTCGTTGCTGGTGTTTCCGCTGTTGTCGGGCCTGTGCACGCTGCTGGTGGCGGCCAGCTTCCTGGTGCCGGTCGGCATGGCGATGGTCGGCCAGCAGCAGGCCGGCGAGCAGATCGGGCGGCACATGTCGGCGGGCACCTACCTGCTGATGTTCTGCTTCTACCTCGTGCAGTACTTCGTGATCATCTTCTTCCAGACCGCGCTGACCGGCGTGGCGCTGATGCACCTGCGCGGCGAGCCGGCCAGCGTGGGGGCCGGCTTCGCGCTGGCCCGCGCGAGGCTGCCGCAGATCCTCGGCTACGCGCTGATCGCCGCCACCGTCGGGCTGCTGCTGCGGATGGTGCAGGAGCGGCTCGGCCTGATCGGCCGGCTGGCGGCCGGCTTCATCGGGCTGGCCTGGACCGTGGCCACCTTCCTGGTGGTGCCGGTGCTGGCCGGCGAGGGCGTCGGCCCGGTCGATGCGGTGAAGCGCAGCGTGGAACTGCTCAAGCGCAGCTGGGGCGAGAACCTGATCGGCAACGGCGGCATCGGCGTGGTGTTCGGCCTGCTGATGGTGCTGGCGGTGCTGCTCGGCGCAGCGTTGATCGGCGGCGCCGTCGCGCTGCAGTCGGCCGCCGCGATCGTGCTGGCGGCAGTCGTGGTGGTGCTGGGGCTGACCCTGCTCGGGCTGGTCCAGGCGTCGTTGCAAGGCATCTACTCGGCCGCGCTGTACCGCTACGCGGAAGCGGGCGAGGCCAGCGTCGGCTTCGACCAGGCGCTGCTGCAGCAGGCCTTCGCGCCGAAGAAGAAGTAACCGGTACGCGGACCACGCAACCGCGAAGCCCGAGCATGCCGCAATACCCTCCCCTGCTCTGTAGGGGAGGGTAGGGCTGGGGTGCTCTTGGTGCTCTTCGCGAAACTCACACCGACAGCGTGCGCCCGCCGTCCACGCGGATGATCTGCCCGGTGACGAACGGCGCATCGCGCAGCAGCCACAGCACCGCGCCGGCGACATCTTCCGGCGTGCCGGCGCGCTGCAGCGGGGTGCGTGCCAGCATCGCCTGCTGGTCGGCGTACGGCTTGCCGTCGCTGGGCCACAGCACCGCGCCGGGCGCCACGCCGTTGACGCGGATCTCCGGACCCAGCTCCAGCGCCAGCGAGCGGGTCATCGCGGCCAGTGCGGCCTTCGCCATGCAGTACACGGTATGTTCCGCCAGCGGACGCTCGGCGTAGATGTCGATCATGTTGACGATGCCGCCGCGCGCCTCGCGCAACGCCGGGATCGCCGCCTGGCTGAGGAAGAACGGCGCCTGCGCGTTGGAGGCGAACAAGCTGTCCCATTGCTGCGGCGTCGCCGTGCCCAGCGGCGTGGGAAAGAACGCCGAAGCGTTGTTGACCAGCGCATCGAGCCGTCCATAGTGCGCCAGCAATTGCGCGATCAGCGCCGGCAACGCCGGCAGTTCGGCCAGTTCGGCCTGCAGCAGCAGGGTGCTGTCGCCGCGCTGTCGCTCCAGCTCGCCGGCCAGCGCGCGGACGTCGTCGGCGGAGTGGCGGTAGTGCAGCGCCAGGTCGTAGCCGGCCGCGTGCAGCGTGCGCGCGGTCACGGCGCCGACGCGCCGGCCGGCGCCGGTGACCAGGGCGACGGGGCGATCATGGCGTGGCGGCATCGTGCGGCTCCGGCGGCTATGCAGGCCCCAGCTTGCCGCAAAGGCGGCAGCGCGTCATCCCGCGCGGCTCAATCAGCCGGCGGCCTGCGCGGCGCGTGGTCGGCAGCCTTGTGCGCGGTGGCGGCGACCTTGCGCGCCGCACCGGCGTCCTCGAACGCGAACTCGCCCTCGAACATCGCGATCGCGGTGCGGGCGACCTGTCCGGTGTCGTGGTGCGCGTAGGCGCCGACGCCGAGCGCGCCGATCACCGGCAGCCAGCGCGCAACCCCGCTGCCCAGCGTGCGCCGGGTGAGCTTGATGCCGACCTGCCTGGCGATGCGCTCGACCACGCCGTACGACGCCTGCCGGAACACCAGCCGGTCGCCCATGCGCACCACCAGGTCGCGGAACGCCTGCGCCGTGGTGTGGCGGAACAGGCACCACAGCATCTGCTCGCGGCCCAGCGTGGCGTGGCGGCCGTAGGCGGCGGCAATGTCGCTGACCATCTGCGCCTGGATCTTCCAGATCGCGAGCAGTTCCGGCAGCAGGGTCAGCCAGCCCAGCGGGCCGGGCGGCAGCGCCAGCGAGCCGGCGGTGAGCGCGGCGCGCCGGGCGGCGCGGCTGGCCAGCCGACGCGCTGCGTCCGCGGGAGCCGTGCTGCCGGCGACCGAGCTGTCCGGCACGTGGCTGACGAAGTCCAGGATCGCCTCGGCGATCCGGCCGCGCTCGGCCGGTGCGATCACCGCGGGTACCTGCTTGCTGTGCCGGGTCATGTGCGCGATTCCGTGGCATCCATCGGCGCAGTCTAGAAGCCCGGCGTGAAGCGCGACCCAACGGCGTGCCGTGCTGGCCACGGTTCCCCCGCCAGGCATGACTTTCGGCGCAGGCAGGGTGGGATAACATTCAGTAATGTTATAACATCACAAATCTTTCATATGCGCCTTGTTCGTTCCTTGCCGGGATTCCTGATGAAACCTTCCATGCTTGCCCTGAGCCTCGCCGTCGCGCTGGGCACGACCGCCGTCCGCGCTACCGGCGCAGCCCCGCCGCCGTCCGCCGATGCTCCTGTCGCCGCCGCGGATACGGAAAGTCGTACCGAGGGCGGCAGCCGCAACAAGCCGTCGGCCCAGGTGAAGGATCTCGGCGCGGTCTCGGTGACCGGCGCGCTGGACCAGGCGCGCAACGCGCTGTCGCCGGATACCGGCTCCAGCCAGTACGTGATCGACCAGCAGGCGATCGCGCAGCTGCCGCTGGGCGCCTCCACGCCGGTGAACCAGGTGCTGCTGCAGGCACCGGGCGTGGTGCAGGATTCCTACGGCGGCGTGCACGTGCGCGGCGACCACGCGAACCTGCAGTACCGCATCAATGGCGTGATCATCCCCGAGTCGATCGGTGGCTTCGGCCAGAGCCTCGACGCGCGCACCATCCGCACCGTCAAGCTGCTCGACGGCGCGCTGCCGGCGCAGTACGGCCTGCGCACCGCGGCCGTGGTCGACATCACCACCAGGAGCGGCAGCGAACTGGGCAATGGCGGCAGCGTGGGCATCACCGGCGGCAGCAACGGCACGCTCAGCCCGAATGCGTCGGTCTGGGGCAGCAACGACCGCTGGAGCTGGTTCCTCACCGGCAACTACCTGGAGAACGACGCCGGCATCGAGAACCCCACGCCGAGCAAAAAGCCGATCCACGACCACACCAACCAGGCGAAGGGCTTCGGCGACATCAGCTACCTGATCGACAACGACACCCGCCTGAGCTTCCTGTTCGGGGCGGCCAACAACCGCTTCCAGATCCCCAACAACCCGCACCAGACGCCGCAGTTCGGCTATCTCGACATGGTGGACTTCAACTCCGCCGATCTCGATGGGCGCCAGCGCGAGAACACCCGCTTCGGCGTGCTGGCGCTGCAGGGCAAGCTGGGCGCGACCGACTACCAGGTGTCGGTGGGCCAGCGTTACAGCAGCCTCGCCTACAGCCCGGACCGGATCGGCGAGCTGATGTTCAACGGCGTCGCCTCCGCCGTCAGCCGCAGCAACCGCGCCAGCACCCTGCAGGCCGATTTCGCCACGCCGCTGGGCGACCGCCATACCCTGCGCTACGGCATCTACGGCAGCTTCGAGCGCGCCATCAGCGGCAACAATGCCTGGGTGTTCCCCGCCGACGCCGGCGGCAACCAGACCAGCACCACGCCGATCAACATTCTCGACGGCAGCCGCCTCGTGGCGAAGACCTGGTCGGCCTACGTGCAGGATGAATGGAGCATCGGCGACGACTGGACGCTGAACTACGGCCTGCGCGGCGACCGCTACCAGCTGGTGCGCAGCGAGAGCCAGCTGAGCCCGCGCCTGGGCCTGGTCTGGCAGGCCACCGGCAGCACCACCGTCCACGCCGGCTACTCGCGCTACTTCACTCCGCCGGCGACCGAGATGATCGCCAGCTCGAACATCGCCAAGTTCGACGGCACCACCAATGCCGTGTCGGACATGGGCAACAACACGCCGCTGGCCGAGCGCTCGGATTATTTCGACGCCGGCATCTCGCAGAACATCGGTTCGGCCTGGACCGTCGGCGTGGACGCCTACTACCGCAAGGTGCGGCGCCTGCAGGACGAAGGCCAGTTCGGCTCCGCGCTGGTCTACTCCACCTTCAACTACGAAGCGGGCCGGGTGAAGGGCGTGGAGTTCACCGCCAACTACGAGCACGGGCCGCTGTCCGCCTACTTCAACGCGTCGCTCGGCAAGGCGATCGGCAAGCGCATCATCACCAGCCAGTACAACTTCGCGCCGGACGACCTGGCCTGGGTCAACAACCACTGGATCTTCCTCGACCACGACCAGAGGCTCACCTCGTCCGGCGGCATCAACTACGCGCTGGACGACGGCACCAGGATCGGCGCCGACTACCTGTTCGGCAGCGGCCTGCGCAAGGACGGCGCGGTGCCGAACGGCGCCTCGTTGCCGGCGTACTTCCAGCTCAACCTCAACCTGTCGCACGACTTCGCGTTCGAGCGCTTCGGCAAGCTGCACACCCAGCTGGCGCTGATCAATGCGCTGGACCGCACGTACGAACTGCGCGACGGCAGCGGCATCGGCGTCGGTGCGCCGCAGTTCGGCCCGCGCCGCGGCGTGTTCCTGAGCCTGCAGAAGGATTTCTGATCTCCTTCGCAGCCTGCATGCGCTCCTACGGTTGCATCAGGGGGAGTTGGCGCGAGATGCGCAAGCCCATCCGCTATGCTTGCCGCGTTTTTCATGACCGGCAACGACCATGTCTTCCCGCCTCCCCGAACCGACGGCCGACGAACGCGCCCATTCCGACCGCCTGCTGCAGTTGCTGCGCGAGCAGATCGCTTCGCACGGGCCGATGCCGTTCTCGCAGTACATGGAGCGCTGCCTGTATGCGCCGGGGCTGGGCTACTACAGCGCGGGGCGCACCAAGTTCGGTGCGGCCGGCGATTTCGTCACCGCGCCGGAACTGGGCGGCCTGTTCGCCGGCTGCGTGGTCAACGCGGTGCAGCCGGTGCTGGCGATGCTGGGCGAACAGGCGGATTTCCTCGAGCTGGGCGGCGGCAGCGGCGCGTTCGCCGAGGCGGCGCTGAAGGCGATGGCGGCCAGCGGCACGCTGCCGCGGCAGTACTTGATCCTGGAGCCCAGCGCCGACCTGCGCGAGCGCCAGCGCGAGCGGCTGCGCGCCAACCTGCCCGCCGAGCTCCACGCCCGCGTGCAGTGGCTGGATCGCCCGCCCGAAGAGGACTGGCGCGGCGTGCTGTTCGCCAACGAGGTGATCGATGCGTTGCCGGCCACGCGTTTTGCGATGCGCCAGGGCGAGGTCTACGAGGAGCACGTGGCGCTCGACGGCGAAGGCCGGCTGATCCGCGTCGACCGCCCGGCCGACGCGCTGGTGGCCGGGGCGGTGCGCCACGTCGAGCGCGACCTCGGCGTCGATTTCACCGATGGCTACCGTTCGGAGATCCTGCCGCAACTGCCGTACTGGGTGCAGGCGGTGGCCGGCGCGCTGGTCGCCGGGCTGATGCTGTTCATCGACTATGGCTACGTGCGCCGCGAGTACTACCTGCCCGAGCGCGACGACGGCACCTTGATGGCGCACTATCGCCACCACGCGCACAACGACCCGCTGTACCTGCCGGGCATGAACGACCTCACCGCCTCGGTCGACTTCACCGCGCTGGCCGAGGCCGGCAACAGCGCCGGCTTCGGCGTGGCGGGCTACCTGCCGCAGGCGCAGTTCCTGATTGGCGCGGGTTTGCAGCAGGTGTTCGAGGAGGCCCAGGCGAAAGTCGCCGACGAGCACGGCCGCTACCGGCTGGCGCAGCAGGCGAAGCGGCTGATGCTGCCCGAGCAGATGGGTGAACGCTTCCAGGCGATGCTGCTGGCGCGCGGCCTCGATGCGCTGCCGCTGCCGGCCGAACTGCTGGCCGCCGACCGGGGCGAGCGGCTTTGAGCGCGCGCGTGCCGCCGCAATCGCCGGTGCGGCTGCGCTGGCATGCCTGGTGGGTACTGCTCGGCGCGCTGATCATGCTGTGGACGCTGTGGATGGCGCTGACCCCGGACCCGGGCATCACGCTGGCGTTCCCCTGCGGCGACAAGCTGCTGCACGCGACCACCTTCTGCTGCCTGATGGGTTGGTGGGGCAACGTCTATCGCGAGCGCCGTCCGCGCGGCTGGGCCGCGCTGGGCTGCCTGGCCTTCGGCATCTTCATCGAGTTCGCGCAGTGGCTGGATCCGCCGCGCGACGCCGATGCGCTGGACGTGCTCGCCGACGGCGCCGGCATCCTGGTCGCGCTACTGTTGCTGCGCACACCGCTCGCCAGCGTGTTGGCGAGCGTGGAAGCGCGTTCAGTGCGCCGGCAGCGGGACTGAACCGGCCGCTGCCGGCGTCGTCGCCGGGCTGGCCGGCGCAGGTGCCGAACCGGCCGCCGCGGGGGCCGCGACGGGCTCCGCCGGCAACGGTTCCACCGGCGTGGCGTCGGCCGGGCGGCGCGCCAGCTGGCCGCGCTTGAACAGCTCGCTGGCGACCTGGTAGTAGGCCACCGCCTGGTCGATCTGTTCCTCGTTCTGCGGCACGATCGGGGTGGCGTCGCCGCTGGCGTAGTCCGGCTTCATCTGCTCCAGCTTGCGCTGCGGCTCCAGCACGGTGAGCACGTCGTGGTGCAGGTAGCCGAGCTTCTCGTAGGTGGCCGGGAAGGCGCGCTCGCGGCCGGACTCGAGCTGGAACAAGTCGTAGCCGAAGAAGCGCGAGCGGTAGCTGAAGTTGAGCAGGCCGAGCAGGGTCGGCGCGATGTCCACCTGGCCCATCAGGCGGTCCACCCGCTGCGGCGGGATGTGCTTCGGCGCATAGATCCACAGCGGCACGTGGTAGCGGTTCACCGGCACGCTGGTCTTGCCCGCGCTGGAGGCGCAGTGGTCGGCGGTGATCACGAACACGGTGTCGTCGAAATACGATTTCTCCCTCGCGCGCCGGATGAAATCGCCGATCGACCAGTCGGTATACGCCACCGCACCCAGGCGGGTGCCGTTGGCCTGCTGCACGCGGCCTTGCGGGAAGGTGTACGGCCGGTGGTTGGAGGTGGTCATGACGTGCAGGAAGAACGGCTTGCCCTCGGCGTGGATCTGGTCCATCTGGGCCAGCGCCAGCGTGTACAGGTCCTCGTCGGCCACGCCCCAGACGTTCTCGCTGTGGATCGCGGCGGTCTTCGGGATGTCGCGCCGGTCCACCGCGCGATAGCCGTTGTGGCTGAAGAAATAGTTCATGTTGTCGAACTCGCCGTAGCCGCCGTAGACGAAGTCCGACTGGTAGCCGCGATCGTTGAACACGGTGGCCAGCGAGAACAGATTCTCGTTGCCGTGCTCCTTCAGCAGCGAATCGCCGGGCGTGGGCGGCACCGACAGCGACAGCGCCTCCAGCCCGCGCACGGTGCGCGTGCCGTTCGCGTACAGGTTGTCGAAGAACAGGCTCTGGCCGACCAGCGAGTCGAGGTAAGGCGTGACGTGGTCGGGATTGCCGAACGTGCCCAGGTAGTCGCCGGACAGGCTCTCCACGCTGATCAGCACCACGTTGAGACGCTTCTCCGGGCCGACCCGGCGGATCGCGCGGGTGAGGTCGCGCGGGTCGTCGCTGACGTAACTCGCTTCGGGCGTCTTCAGCATCTCGCGCACGCGGCGGAACGCCTCGTCGTCCGGCAGCGTGCGGTAGAACTTCGCGTAGTCGAGGTGGCTGCTGCGGAACGCGTTGAAGAACTGGTAGATGCCGTTGCCGGCCAGCTCGTTGACGTAGTTGTTGCCGGTGCGATCCTTCATGCTGCCGTTCACCGCGGCCGTCGAAATCGTCGTCAGCACCAGCCACAGCAGGGCCACCTTGCCGCGCTGCCAGAAGCGGCTGCCGTCGTCGCGCACGTGCAACGCGCGCCGGCCGATCGCGAACAGCACCAGCGTGCCCGCCGCCAGCAGCGCCAGCCAGCGGCCGATCGGGTAGGACTCGCGGATGTTGCCGATCACCTCGTTGGTGTAGACCAGATAGTCCACCGCAATGAAGTTGAAGCGCACGCTGAACTCGTTCCAGAACACCAGCTCGGACGCCGCCACGAACAGCAGCCCGTACAGCAGCGCCAGGGCCAGCCCGTACAGCACCCACTGGCCGGTGCGCGAGGCATAGGCGAAGCCCGGCAGCGGCAGCACCAGCAGGAACGGCAGCACCAGCGGCCAGGTCATGCCCAGGTGCGCGCGGTAATGCAGGTACAGCGCGCCCAGGCACAGCGCGTACACCAGCGCCAGCACCAGCAGCCACGCCAGCCAGCGCGCCAGCCCGGACACGGTGGCGTGCCGCGTCGGCACCAGCCACAGGAACAGCACCATCGGCCACGCCACGTAGACGAAGGTGACCAGGTCGTAGCCCAGGCCCACGCCGAACGCGTACAGCAGGTTCAGCGGCGTATGCGGCACCTCGCTGCCGGACATCGCCAGCAGCACCACGCGGGTGGCCAGCGAGACGACCAGGAAAACGACGGCCAGCCACCACAACGGGCGGAAACGCTGACGCAGGGGCGAGGTCGGGGTGAAGGCACGCGGCACAGGCAACTCCAGCTGGGATCATGAGAGCGATGCATGCCCGGGCGGACATGGATATCCGGGCTTTATACCGCGGATCCGCTTGGCGATGGATGAGTCCGCAGCGCGGCGATGGCCTCGACGCGGGCCCGCTCCATCGCCTGGCCGATCGCCGGGCCGGCCAGGCCCTGCGCGACGAAGCCGGCGGCATCCACCGCCGCGGCCGCCGCGCGCGCGGCGCGCAGGTACGCCGCTTGCGGGTAGTCGTCGTCGCCGTGGCCGAGCCGGCCGCGCTTGTCGGCGGCGCAGGCGGCGAGGAACGCGTCCAGCCGGGCCGGCCGGCGCAGGGCATCCAGCGCGCCCAGCAGCTTCAGCACGGTGGCCGGCTTCAGCTCGAACGCGCGGTGCGCGTTCAGGTGCTCGCGGCAGACCAGTTCGGCCAGCGCCGCGTGCTCGTTCGGCACCTTCAGCCGCGCGGCCAGCGCGTGCAGCGGCGCCACCCCGCGATGCTCGTGGCCGATGTGGCGCGGCAGCTCGCCGGCCGGGGTCAGCGCCTTGCCGAGGTCGTGGGTCAGGGCGCAGAACCCCACCACGTCGTCGCCCGGCGCCAGTCGCGCCGCCGCGTCCAGCACCATCTCCAGGTGCACGCCGGTGTCGATCTCGGGGTGGAACTGCGCGCGTTGCGGCACGCCGTACAGCGCGTCGACCTCGGGGAAAAGCACGGCCAGCGCGCCGCACTCGCGCAACACGCGCAGGAACATCGACGGCTGCGGCTCGGCCAGCGCCTTGCGCGTCTCCGCCCACACGCGTTCCGGCACCAGGTGGTCGACCTCGCCGTCGGCCACCATCTGCCGCATCAGCGCCATCGTCTCGTCGGCCACGGTGAAGCCCAGCGGCGCGAAGCGCGCGGCGAAGCGCGCCACCCGCAGCACCCGTACCGGATCCTCGACGAACGCCGGCGACACGTGGCGCAGCATGCGCGCCTCGAGGTCGCGCACGCCGCCGAACGGGTCGGTCAGTGCGCCGTGCCCGTCCTCGGCGATCGCGTTGATGGTGAGGTCGCGCCGGGCCAGGTCCTGCTCCAGCGTGATCGTCGGGTCGGCCTGGAACACGAAGCCGTGGTAGCCGCGTCCGCTCTTGCGCTCGGTGCGCGCCAGCGCGTACTCCTCGCCCGTCTCCGGATGCAGGAACACCGGGAAGTCCTTGCCCACCGGCGTGTAGCCCAGCGCCAGCAATTGCTCCGGCAACGCGCCGACCACCACGTGGTCATGGTCCACCACCGGGCGGTTCAACAGCTTGTCGCGGACCGCGCCGCCGACCAGGTAGATGTGCATGGGGGGATTCTGCCATGCGCTCGCGCCGAGCCGTCAGGATCAGGCCGCCCGCCGCGCCGCGACGGCCGTCACGTGCGCCTATGCAGGAAAACGTGGCAGGCGCGCTCGCCCATCACTTGCCGGGTGCAGGCGTAGCCCAGCGCCGGCAGGTCGATGCCGGCGAGCAGGTGTTCGCCGCGGCCGAGCAGCACCGGGCGCAGGGCGAGGTGCAGTTCGTCGACCAGGCCGGCGCGCAGGTACTCCCGCACGGTGGCCACGCCGCCGCCGAGGCGCACGTCGCGGCCGCCGGCCGCGTCCTGCGCCTGGCGCAGGGCGGACTCGATGCCGTCGGTGACGAAGTGGAACGTGGTGCCGCCGGCCATGCGCAGGCTGGCGCGCGGATGGTGGGTGAGCACGAACACCGGCACGTGGTAGGGCGGCTCGTCGCCCCACCAGCCTTGCCAGCTTTCGTCCGGCCAGGGGCCGCGCACGGGACCGAACATGTTGCGTCCGAGGATCCAGGCGCCGATGCCGGCGAAACCCTGTTCGGCGAGGTCGTTGTCGACGCCGCTCTCGCCACTGTCCTCGCCCTGCATCCGCCGCCACAGCCGGGTGGGGAAAAACCATTCCATCAGTTGGGGGCCGCCGACGCCGAGCGGATGCTCGAGATCCTGGTCCGGCCCGGCGCCGTAGCCGTCGATGGAAAGCGAAAAACTCTGCACTCGAAGTTTAGACATGTCGTGGTCCGCCGCGCCGCCGCTCGATGGGATGAAAGCAATTTAAGGCAATTCAAGAGGACGGAGGCAATTAATGCGGCCCTTCGTTACGGATCGGCCGCGTGGCCGACAGGCTACGGGCCTGCCCACTGTCTTCGCCGTTTGATTACCTCCGTCTCCCCGTGCAGCCCGGCCGCGGCCGCCTACCGCATACCGGAATCGCAGACGATGGCCACGCGGGCGATCCGGTTCGTGCGGATCGTGACCTCGACCGTTTCGCAACGCGGCCACGCGGCGTGCCGAACGTCGACGCCGACCTCGTACGTGCCGGCGGGCACGGCCACGGTGAACTGCCCCTGTTCATCGGTGATCGCGCGGGCCACGACGCTTCCCCGGGCGTCGCGCAGCTGCACCGTTGCCCTGCGGTAGGGGCTTGCGTCCGGCCCGCCCGCTCGCTGCGGCCCGGGGCCGGCGGGCGACATGCGCACCGTCCCGCCCACTCCGGTGACATGGCTCGCACCCATGCCGGCCCATGCCAGCACGGCGATTGCACCGATGCCCAGTACGTACGTGCGGATTCCGTGGCCCATGGGATCGACTCCGGCAGGTTCGGCTTCGAAACGCACCACGGCCGAAGCAAGCGTCTGATACCTGCCGTGGCGTGCGCAAGCCTAACCGTTTTCGAGGCCGCAGGCCGCGCCTGTGTTCCAGGCCGTGCGCGGCGTGGCTTTATGCTGCCGCCACCCTCACGTAAGCTGGCGCCGTGAAGTGAAAGGCGGCCACAGGGGGCTTCCGGGCATGGTGGACAAACAGGCTCATCCGCTGTTGCGGGATCGCGCCGTGGGCCTGTCGGCGGAACTGGTGCGCCAGCTCGACGAGGCGGTGGACGCGGTCGATCGCCGGCAACCGGAGCAGGCCGAGGCGTTGCTGGCGGAATTGCTCGCGCGGGAGCCGGCTTGTGCCGAAGCGCGGCGCCTGCTGGGCGTGGTGCAGCAGCTGCGCGGCGAGCATGCGCTGGCGGTGGCGAACCTGCGGCAGGCGGTGGCGCAGAACCCGGACGACGCGCTGGCACAGATGAACCTGGGCATCGCGTTGCAATCGGTGGGCGAACCGGAGGCGGCGCTGGCCGCGCTGCGGCGAACCTGCGGGCTGGCGCCCGATTTCGCGCCGGGCTGGTTCAACTACGGCCAGATGCTGCTCGCCCTGGGGCGGCCGGTCGGCGCGATCACGGCGCTGCATCGGGTACTCGACCATGACCCGGACCACCCCGCCGCGCGCCTGGTGCTGGCCGAAGCGCAGGCCGGTCTCGGCGCGGCGGCCCAGGCGGCGGCGAATTACCGCGAGGTGCTGCAGCGCCGGCCGGCCAGCGCGGAGGCGTGGACCGGCCTGTGCAACCTGGCCGGCGAGCGCTTCGGCGCGGACGATGTCGCCCGGCTGCGGCAGGTGCTGCAGACCGCGTTGCCGACGCCCGCGGTGCGCACCGCGCTGGGCTTCGTGCTGGCGCGGGCGCTGGAGGACCAGGCCGAATTCCACGAGGCGTTCCGCGTGCTGCGCAAGGCCAACGCGCAGGTGCGCCGGCAGGTGCAGTGGAACGCGAGCGCGGAGCATGCCCGCGCCGAGGCGATCCTGGCGGCCTTCGCCAGTCCGCTGGACGGCGCGCGGGAGGCGTCGGCGGACGGGCAGGTGGTGTTCGTGGTGGGCCTGCCGTGTTCCGGCGCCGCGCTGGTGGCGCATTCGCTCGCCGCACACCCGCAGGCCGGCGGCGACGACCGGCCCGACCTGCAGCAGGTGATCCAGGCCGAGTCGCTGCGCCGTGGCCCGGTGGGCGCGCGGCGCGCAGGCACGCAGACGCCGGAAGACTGGGCGCGGCTGGGGCGCGACTACCTGGCGCGCAGCGACTCCCGCCGCGGCGGCAAGCCGTGGCTGGTCGACGCCTGCCTGCCGAACTGGCTGCTGCTCGGCGCGGCCATGACGATGCTGCCGCAGGCGCGCGTGGTGAACGTGCGGCGCGACGCGCTGGAGACCTGCTTCGACTGCTACAGCCAGCTGTTCGCCAGCGGCAACGAGTTCAGCTACGCGCTGGACGACCTCGCCGGCTACTGGCACGACTACGACCGGCTGCTGCGCCACTGGCAGGCGCTGTATCCCGGGCGCGTGCTCGAGCTGACCGGCGAGTCGCTGCTGGCCGAACCGGAAGACCAGCTGCGCCGGGTGCTGGCGTTCTGCGGGCTGGACGACGATCCGGCCTGCGCGGCCAGGCTGCGGGCCGAGCGCGGCGCGCGTGCGGACGTGGCGCGCGGCGCGCTGTACGGCAGCGAGCTGGACCGCTTGCGGAAGTTGCTGGACGCCGCCTGAGATTCAGCGCCGCCGCCTGCGCTGCGCGGCCAGCCGGCGTTGCCGCGGCGGCTCGTTGAGCAGCACCGGCAGCCACGGCGTCAGCGCTTGCGGCGCGATGCCCAGCGCGGCGTAGCCGTCCACCTTGCCGACCGAGTCGGTGCGCAGCGAGCGGAAGTTGTCCAGCGAGAAGGGCTTGCCGGGCAGCAGCTCGGCGAACCGCGCCTGCAGGCGGCCGAGACTGTCGGGCAAGGCGATGACCGGCGTGCGCAGGCCGGCGGCCGCGCGGATCGCGCGCACGATCTCGCCCAGCGTGAGCACCTCGGGGCCGTACAGCTCGAAGCTGCGCCGCACGCCCAGCTTCTCGTGGTCGACGCAGCGGGCGATTGCCTCAGCCACGTCGCCCGCCCAGGTGGGCGCCATCCGCGCCTGCGCGCGCGCCAGCGGCAGCGCCGGCATCTGCCGCAGCAGCTTGGCGAAGCGGCTGACCAGGCCGTCGCCGCGGCCGAAGATCACGCTGGGCTGGTAGATCGTCCATGCCAGCCCGGAGGATTTGACCAGCGCCTCGGCCTCGCCGCGGGTCTTCAGGTACTGCGACAGGCCCTGGCCGGCCTTCAGCGAGCTCATCTGGTGCAGGCGCTCCACGCCGCTGGCGTGGCAGGCGGCGATCAGCCGGCGGGCGAGTTCCACGTGCGCGCGCTGGAAGCTGTGCCGCCCTCGCGGGTTGAGGATGCCGACCAGGTTGATCACCGCGTCGGCGCCGGCGAGGTGCCGGCGCAGCACGTCGTCGTCGTAGACGTCGGCGCTGCGCACGCTCACCCCGGGCAGCACGCCGAGTTCGCGATGCTGCTCGCGGTTGCGGCTGAGCAGCACGATGCGGTGGCCGTCGGCGGCCAGCCGCGGCACCAGATGGCTGCCGACGAAACCGGTGCCGCCGAGGATGACGAGTTGCCGTGCGCTCATGCGAAGGCTCTCCTGCACTCAGGGCGTGGCGGCCGCCGCGCTGGCCGCTGCGGCCGGGGCGACGGCCGGCGGGCAGTCGACCGGGCGGCGCACCGTCGCGGCGGTCGGCAGGGCGTACGGCTGGCCGATCGCGCTCATGCGGTCGGCCAGCGATACCACCGGGCCGCCGCTCAGGCGCCAATCGTAGATCACGCTGAACGCCATCACCCGCGCCACGTATTCGCGGGTTTCCTTGAACGGCATGGTAGCCACGAACAGGTCCGGCGCCAGCGTGCCGCGCGCGGCCAGCCACTGCTCGACCTTGTTCGGCCCGGCGTTGTAGGCGGCGCTGGCCAGCCACGGCGAACCGTTGAAGCGCGCGGCCATCTGCGCCAGGTAGCGCGTGCCCAGCGCAATGTTGGTGACCGGGTCGTACAGCGTGTCGCCGCCGCCCCAGTCGAGGCCGTTGCGCTTGGCCACCAGCGCGGCGGTGGACGGCAGCAGCTGCATCAGGCCGCGCGCGTCGGCGCCGGATTGCGCATCGCTCACCCAGGCGCTTTCCGCGCGCAGGATGCCGTAGGCCCAGGCCGGCTCGACGCCGGCCTGTTCGGCCTGCGGCACCAGGCCGTCCTGGCTGGCCAGCGGGAAGCGCAGCTCGTACAGCCGCAGCGCCTCGCCGCTGTTCAGGACGAACACCGCGCGGTCGTACCAGCCGCGGCGGTTGGCCAGCACGACGGCTGCGCGCTGGGTGGTCGGGTCGGCGTCCTGCAGCGCGCGCGCCCATTCGCGCCGGGCCGGCTTCGGCAGGTCCACCGCGTACAGCTCGAAGGCGCGGCGCAGGCCGGGGTTGGCCAGCAGGGCCTGCTCGCGCTGCGGGTCGTCGGTCGGGGGCAGCGGGCAGATCGCGTACGGCCGGTCGAGCCGGTCGGCGGAGAGGAAGCCGAAGAAGGTGGCCTGCCCGGCCTGGGCCTCGAACAGCCGGCGTGCCTCGTCGTCGCGGTTCAGCGCGGCCAGCGCGCGGGCGCGGAAGTAGCGCCACTCGCCGTCCTGCTGCTGGTCGGCGGGCATCGCGTCGATGCCGGCGAGCACGGCGCTCCAGTCCCGCCGGGCCAGCGCCACGCGGACCCGCCATTCGCGGGTGCCCTCGGACTGCGCGGCGGCGGGCAGCGCGATCAGCCGGGCCAGCGCGCCGTCGTCGAAATCGGTGGCATGGAACAGCGCCAGCGTGCGCAGGATCCGGTCGCGCTGCGCTTCGCTGAAGGCGAAGTGCGAGCGCAGCTGCTGCCACGCGGTGTCGGCGTCGTCGACCTGGCGCCGGGCCAGCCGGGTCAGCGCCAGCGTGGCAGCCTCGCGTTGGCGGGGCTGGTCGGGCCAGCCGGCGGCGGCGGCCAGGGCGGCGGCCGGATCGCGCAGCGCCAGCGCCAGTTGCTGTGCGCTGCGGCGGCCGGGTTCGCCCAGCCAGTCGGCCAGGCTGGCGATGGTGCCGGCCTGGCCGGCGTCGGCGGCGCGGTCGATCCGCGTCCACAGCCGCGCATCGGTGAGCAGGCCCTGGTCGTGCGCGGCGCGGAGTACCGGGTCGCAGGCGTCGGGCAGGCTCGGCCGGGTCCACAGTTCGGCCAGGTCGCGCTCGAAATCCAGCGCGGCGCCGCCGGCCAGCCGCGCCTGCAGCGCGTTGCAGCTCAGCGCATCGCCGAGGCCGGGCTGGTACAGCGCGAGGAAGCCGCTCCAGTCCTGGCGCTGCGCCAGTTCCAGCAGGAACGCGCGGCGCAGGTCGGCGGCGGGGATCCAATCGGGGTATTGGCGGAGATACGCCTCCACGCTGGCGCGGTCGACCTGCCGGATGTCGTGCTGCAAGGCCGCGGCCGGCAGGTACGGATACAGCGGATAGTCGCGCAGGCCGCCGGCCAGGCCGCGCCAGCCGTCGCCACCCTGTTGCGCGGCGGCGTAGGCCTGCTTGAAGGCCGCGCGCTGGGCGTCGACGGGTTCGGCGGCCTGCGCCAGTACGCCCGTCAGCAGCCAGCCGGCGACCAGCAGCCAGACGAGCAGGATGCGCCGCGGCGGGAAGGAAACGGACATGGGGGCTCCTGCGGTGGATCGCGGGCAGTGTAGTCGATGCGCCTGAACCGCTTGTCGCGGTGTCGTGAGCGCGTGGCGCCGGCCGGCGCTGGTAAGCTGCGGCGTTTGGCTTCCAGCATCCACGGGATCGGCATGTCACCAGCAGCTCCGCCTGTCTTTCGTCGCGTCTGGCCGGCGTGGCTGGCGCTGCTGCTGGCGGCACTGGCCGGGGCGACTTGGTGGTGGGCGATCGGCCGGCCGGTGGCGCTGCCGGATGCGCCGTCGGCGCGGATCGCCTGCGTTTCGTATGCGCCGTTCCGCCTGGCCGGCGAGACGCCGCTGGATGCGCGTGCCTACATCAGCCCCGAACGCATCGACGCGGACCTGCGCGCGCTGTCGCAGCGCTTCGACTGCGTGCGCACCTACTCGCAGGGGCAGGGCCTCAGCGCGGTGCCGGAGATCGCCGGGCGCTACGGCATGCAGGTGCTGCTGGGGATCTGGCTGGGCGGCGACGCGAAGTCGAACGCGCAGCAGGTTGCGCTGGGTATCGCCACCGCCAACCGCTACCCGCAGGTGGTGCGCGGGCTGATCGTGGGCAACGAGGTGCTGCTGCGCGGCGAGCTGTCGCCGGCGCGGCTGGCCGGCTACCTGCAGCAGGTGCGCGCGGCGGTCGGCGTGCCGGTGACCTATGCCGACGTGTGGGAATTCTGGCTGCGCCATCCCGAACTGGCCGGCTCGGTCGACTACCTCACCATCCACATCCTGCCCTACTGGGAAGACCAGCCGGTGCCGCCCGAAGGCGCGGTGCAGCACGTGGCGGCGGTGTACGCGAAGGTGCAGCAGGCGTTTCCGGGCCGCCGCGTGATGATCGGCGAAACCGGCTGGCCCAGCGCCGGACGGCCGCGCCAGGCGGCCAGCGCCAGCGTGGTCAACGAGGCGCGCTACCTGCGCGAGTTCCTGCGCTACGCGGCCACCGTGCACATGCCGTACAACGTGATCGAGGCGTTCGACCAGCCGTGGAAACGCGCGCAGGAAGGCACCGCCGGCGGTTACTGGGGCATCTTCGACGCGCAGGCGCGGCCGAAGTTCGCCATGCAGGGGCCGGTGACCGAGGAGCCGCGCTGGTGGCTGGGCTGGCTCGCCGCCGCGGCCGGCGGCGTGCTGTTCGCGCTGGCCGGCGGCCGGCGCCGCCGCGCGGGCCGGCTCGCCCTGCTGCTGGCCGGCACGGCCAGCAGCAGCGCGCTGGCGTGGCAGTACCGGCAAGCGCTGTACGCCTGCCGCGACGGCTGGGAGTGGGCGCTGTCGCTGGCGGCCTGCGCGCTGGCCCTGCTCACCGCACTGCGGCTGGCGCGCTGGATCGCCGCGCGGCTCGACGGCGATCCGGCGCCCGGCGTGCCGCCGCGCTGGCTGCGCGCCGGCTGGCTGTTCGCGCTGGCGTATTACGGCCTGCTGCTCGCGGTCGACGGGCGCTACCGGGATTTTCCGCTGGGCCTGTTCTGGCTGCCGTGCGCCGGCTATGCGCTGCTCGGCTGGCTGGGCGAGCGCCGTGCGGCCGTGCCGCCGCTGCCGGAGGAACGCTTCCTCGCCCTGTGGCCGTTGCCGCTGGCCCTCGCGGTGCTGGTGCAGGAAGCCGGCCTCACCCCGGTGGCGTGGCTATGGCTGGGCCTGAACCTGCTGCTGGTGCTGCCGGTGCTGGTGGAGTGGTGGCGAGGGAGGCGCTTGGTGGTGCCATAGGCGCGGCTCGTCGGGCAGTAGTATTCGGGGATTCGCAGGTAGGTGGATGCGGACGGGGTTGTTGCTTAATTACCTCGATCCCTGTTGATCATCCCCATTGACCGTAGCTCTCTCTGGAGAAATCTCGTGGCATGGGTTTTCCAAGGAAATCCGAAAAAATTTGACATTGATGATTATGTCACTCGCTACCCAGAATTGATTTACTGGTGGACACCACACTACCAATCGCAGATCGCAGCAGGTGATCGAGCAATCATTTGGAGGTCAGGAGCGGATGCCGGTGCAATAGCTATCGGCACTGTTGTTGAGGCGCCAGTTCCAGGAACGGCCGTTAAACATCCGGAAGCTTTGGGTGTCGATCTTTGGCGGACAGAAGAGCCAGATCCAGAGGAGCCGAGAACGGGCATTCACCTCCAAGAAATTCGACTAACTCCCTCAGAAGGGTTTCTGTCGCGTGCCGACGTAAAGGCCGATGCAGCCCTAAGCAGTGCGACTCTTATCACCGCGCCACGCGGCACAGTCTTTGCACTCGACGCAGTTCAAACAAGCACCATCGAGCGTCTCTGGGGACTCGTCGGCTCTCCATCATCACCGGTACTATTCGGCGCATCCGAAGGCGAACGCCGGCTCATTTCGCACTATCGTCGAGAGTGCTCCAACTCTTTGCGGCTAACGAAGCTGGCCGACGTACGTTCACGCCATGGAAAGTGTGTCTGCGCTCTTTGCGGCATCGACGAGACTTCAAAGTATCCCAAGCAATTCGGCGAGCACATCTTTGAAGTCCATCACTTGTCGCCCCTGTCAGTGGCTGCAACGCCAGTTCGCACAACTCTCGACGACCTTGCGGTGTTGTGTGCAAGCTGCCATAGGGCAGTTCATGCCACGTCACAAGTCGAGAGTAATTATGCGGCTCTTGCCAAGCATCTGCGCGGAGCGACGTAAGGGGACGGCAGCAACTTGACCTTGCCCTCGAATTCCGCACCCCATAACCGAGGTCATGAGCTGGCTTGTTTGGCCTGATCGGTCAGCCAG
>NZ_LVJR01000096.1 GCF_001617365.1 Rhodanobacter sp. FW104-R8 | reverse complement strand
CACGGCATCCGGACACCCTTTTGCCCAAGCGCGACTCGGGCAAAATCAGAATACAAGGGCGGGCATCGCCCGCCGCTCTTGCCGACGCACATGGCGACGGATCGGAAAGCCGGCGGACGGTGTCCGCCCTGCGTCGGTGGCCGTACCGCGCCGCCTGGGCAGGCGTGTAGGAGCGCACCCTGTGCGCGATGCTCTTCGCTCCAATGACACATCAGAGCATCGCGCACGACCGAAGGAAGTCCCTTGTGGACAGGGTGCGCTCCTACACGCGAAGCCAGGGTCACTCGACCGGCGTGTGCCGGTATTTGCTGACACCCTCGGCGCGCACGATCGGGGCCTGGTTCGACCACGTGCGGCGGATGTAGGTGACCACCGCCGCCACCTCGCCGTCATTCAGCTGCTGCGCGAACGGCGGCATCGAGTAGGGCCGCTGGTTCGCCGCGGTGACCGGGGTGAAGCCGCCGAGCAGGACCATCCGGGTCGCATTGATGCCGGTCGGTTCGGTCACCGAGGAATTGCCGTCCAGCGGCGGATACACCCCGGCGACGCCCTTGCCGCTCTTGCCGTGGCAGGCCGCGCAGTGCTGCGCGTAGACCTTTCCGCCCTGCTCGGTCAGTGTCCTGGTGTCGAATGGCAAACCCGGCTCGGCCGCCGGGGCCCGCGGCGGCAGCGACAGCAGGTAGCTGGCGATCGCATGCAGGTCGGCGTCGGTCATGTGCTGGGTGCTGCCGGACACCACCGCGGCCATCGGGCCGAACGCCGCGCCCCTGGCGGACTGGCCGGTCTTCAGCAGGTCGACGATGTCCTGCGCGCTCCAGCCTTGCAGGCCGCCGTTGCTGCGGGTGCTGAGGTCCGGCGCGTACCAGTTCTGCATCGGGATCTGGCCGCCGGTGAGGTGCACGTCCGGCGGCGTGCCGCCAAGCGTGTCGCGCGCCGCATGGCATTCGTTGCAGTGGCCCAGGCCCTGCACCAGGTAGGCGCCGCGGTTCCATTCGGCCGATTGCGCCGGGTCGGGCTTGAACTCGCCCTCCTTGAAGTACAGCGTGCGCCACGCCGCCAGGCTCTTGCGCACGCTGTACGGGAACGCCAGCGCCGGCGCCGCGGCCGGCCGGTGCACCGGCGCCAGCGACTGCAGCCAGGCGAAGATCGCCAGCGCATCGTCGCGGCTCACCTTGGTGTAGGAGGTGTACGAAAACGCCGGGTACAGCAGCTCGCCACGCCGGCCCTTGCCGCTGTGCAGCGCCTGCCAGAAATCCTCGAAGCTCCAGTTGCCCAGGCCGGTCTCGCGGTCGGGGGTGATGTTGGGCACCGGGATATTGCCGAACGGCGTGGCCAGCGAACGGCCACCGGCAAGGCGCGCGCCGCCCTGCGCGGTATGGCAGCCGGCGCAGTCGCCGACGGTGGCGAGGTATTCGCCCTTCGCGATCAGCGCCGGGTCGCGCAAGGTATCCGCCGCGACCTTGCTGGCGCCGGGCGGCGTCGGCCGGCCGTCGCCGCTGCCGAACAGCCTCCAGCCCAGCACCAGCACGGCCAGCACCGCAACCAGCAGCAACAGCCTGCGCAGCCATGTCATGGCGTGCCTCCCGTGGCACCCAGCACGCCGCATCGCAACGGCGGCGTCACCGAGCCGGCCGGCTGCGCATGCGTGTCGGCCGGCAACTCGCGGCTGGCCAGCGCCGCCGCCACGGCGGTGATGTCCGACTCGCCCAGCCGGTTCGCCACCTCGGCCATGCAGTCGGGCGCCACCGTGGCGCGGGTATGCGTGCGCCAGGAACCCAGTTGCGCGCTGAGGTAGTCGTAAGGCAGGCCGACCAGGCCCGGCGTGGAAGGCTCCACTCCGGTCAGCTGGCTGCCGTGGCAGCTGCTGCAGGCGGGAATCTTGCGCGCCGGATCGCCCTTGCCGATCAGCTCCTCGCCGCGCTGCAGCGTGGCGGCGGAGACCGGCGGCAGCGGCGAGCGGCCGTACGGCACCTGCTGCGCCGCGAAGTATTCGGCGATCTCCTGCATGTAGGCGGGCGGCAGCTGGCGCACGGTGTATTCCATCGGCGCGTACTTGCGCAGGCCGTTCTGGAAATCCTGCA
The DNA here is from genome assembly GCF_001617365.1 of Rhodanobacter sp. FW104-R8. GTDB lineage: Bacteria > Pseudomonadota > Gammaproteobacteria > Xanthomonadales > Rhodanobacteraceae > Rhodanobacter. The sequence goes on along the minus strand of NZ_LVJR01000096.1, from coordinate 19,523 downwards.
TCTGGCGCGCGAGGTAGGCCGCCGGCTTGCCGGCCAGGCGCGGAAAGTAACCGCTGCCCGGCGTGCCTTCGCCATGCACGCCGTGGCAGCTGGTGCACGCGGCGATGCGCTGTTGCAGGGTGTCGGGGATCGGCGGCGTATCGGCCGTATCGGCGGCACGGGCGGGTGCGCCGAACCACAGGGCGGCCGCCAGCAGGGCCGCGACACCGAAGGACTTGGCTGGACAGGAACGGGCGTTCGTCATCATCCCGGGATTGTACTCCGGCGACTCCGCGCACCCTCCGGCACCGCGCTAAGCTTGGCCGGCACGACCGCATGCCGTACTCGCCGCCCGGGGATCATCGTGAAGCATCCAGCCGTCCATCTCGCCGCCCTCGCCGCCTCGCTGCTTGCCGCTCCGGCATGGGCCGGCGAAACCATCCCGCCGGAAGTCGCCTACGCCTCGGTCGCGCAGCTGCAGCAACGCATGGATGCCGGCACGCTGGACAGCCGCCGGCTGACGCAGGATCTGCTGGAACGCATCCAGCAGATCGATCGCTCCGGCCCGACCCTGCGCGCGGTGATCGAGACGAACCCCGACGCGCTGGAGCTGGCCGGCGCACTCGACGCGAAACGCACGAAGGGCCGCGGCCCGCTGTACGGCATCCCGGTGCTGCTGAAGGACAACATCGACACCGGCGATCGCATGCTCACCACCGCCGGCTCGCTGGCGCTCGCCGACGCGCCGGCGCCGCGCGACGCCGGCCTGGTCGAGCGGCTGCGCAAGGCCGGTGCGCTGGTTCTGGGCAAGACCAACCTCAGCGAATGGGCCAACTTCCGCTCCAACCACGCCAGCAGCGGCTGGAGCGGGCGCGGCGGGCAGACCAAGAACCCCTACGTGCTGGACCGCAACCCCTGCGGCTCCAGCGCCGGCTCCGCCGCCGCGGTAGCGGCCGGGCTGGCCACCGTGGCGATCGGCAGCGAGACCGACGGCTCGATCATCTGCCCCGCGGCGATGAACGGCATCGTCGGCATCAAGCCCACCCTGGGCCTGGTCAGCCGCAGCGGCATCGTGCCGATCAGCCACAGCCAGGACACCGCCGGCCCGATGGCGCGCAGCGTGGCCGACGCCGCCGCCCTGCTCACGGTGATCGCCGGCAGCGACCCGCGCGACCCGGCCACCGCCGAAGCGGGCCGGCACGCCGCCGACTACACCAAGTTCCTCGACCCGAACGGCCTGCGCGGCAAGCGCATCGGCGTGGTGCGCCAGCTCGCCGGCGCCGAGCCTAACGCCGACCGCGTGCTCGAGCAGGCAATCGCGCTGATGGAGGCGCAGGGCGCGATCATCGTCGACCCGGTCAAGCTGCCACACCTGGCCGAGCTGGGCGAGCCGGAGATGACCGTGCTGCTGTACGACTTCAAGCACGACATCGACGCCTACCTCGCCAACCGCCGCGGCCTCAAGGCAAGGACGCTGGCCGACCTGATCGCATTCAACCAGGCACACGCCGGCGAGGAGATGCCCTGGTTCGGCCAGGAGCTGTTCGAGCAGGCGGAGAAGAAGGGGCCGCTCAGCGACAAGGCGTACACGGATGCGCTGGCCAAGGCGAAGCGGCTGTCCGGGCCGGAGGGCATCGACGCCGCCTTGCAGACGCAGCATCTGGACGCCCTGCTGGCGCCGTCGTGGGGTCCGGCCTTCATGACCGACCCGGTGCTCGGCGACCACATCGTCAGCGGCGACCCCACCGTGGGCGGCGCGTCGCAGCCCGCGGCCGTGGCCGGCTACCCCTCGATCACCGTACCCGCCGGCTTCGCCCACGACCTGCCGGTGGGCATCGTGCTGTTCGGCGCGAAGTGGAGCGAGCCCATGCTGATCTCGATCGCCTACGGCTTCGAGCAGCATGCCGGCGCGTGGCAGCCGCCGCAGTTCCTGGAGACGGTGGGCGGCAAGCCCGTGGCAACTGGAAAAAGGCCGTAGCGCGTCGCTAGCGCAGGTAGACCGTCGGCCCCAGCACTACCGCGAATACCAGCGTCACCAGCACGCCGGCGACCACGATGGCGCCATGGCGGCCGATCGCGAAATCGCGCGGCGGTTCGTTGCAGGCACGGGCATAGGCCACGTTGAACAACCCAGCCGTGCCGCCGAACGTTGAAGCGACTGCCGACATCAGGGTGATCGCGATACCCAGCGGATTCAGCAGGCTGACGAGCACGGCAACCATGCCGCCGATCGCGTACACGGCCATGGCAATCTTCCGCTGCTCATGTACGGCCTGCCCGCCGCCGCCCAGCATCGCCCACATCATGCGTATGGCCCGACGGACCACTGCGATGTAGACGTACAGGCCTACGGCGAACATCACACCACGCCACAGCCACGGCCACGGCAGCGGGCCGATGCCGCCACCCGTGTCCGGCCCCCAGTCGCCGAGGTTGGTCACCCCGGAAAACATCCAGTAGCCCGCGGCGACCATGCCCTTCACGGCGAACACGATCCACAGCACCAGCCGCGGCAGCGGCCGTTTCACCCGGCTCCAGGCGAGACAGGCCAACGTTGCCAGTATCGCGTCCACGCCCGTACCGGCCATCGCCACGATGCGTCTGCTCCAGCTACCCGTCCCGGGGCACTCGACGTAATACGCGCCCAGCTCGCTGGGCCGATGGCCACTGGCGACGCAGGCAAGCGCGTGTCCCATCAGCTCATGCGCCATGGTCAGCAAAGGCAACAGCAGCAGCCCCAGCAGCGTCCAGAGGTCGACGCGCGGCGACGTCGGATTCTTTTCGGTCACCGTTCGATGCTCCCCGTCAGAGGAACCCATGGTCACGCTTCCGGCACATGCACTCCAGTGCACAGTGCCAGTCCGCGGCCGTGACATCTGTCATGGCCGATCACTCGGGCGCCGGCATTGCCCCGACTGACTTGCGCACGATAAGCATCGCCAGCTCCAGCGACTGCTCGTAGTTCAGGCGCGGATCGACCATCGACTTGTAGGCACGGTCGAGGTCACTCTCCGACAGGTCGCGGGCGCCGCCCATGCATTCGGTGACGTCCTCGCCGGTCAGCTCCAGATGCACGCCGCCAAGCCGGGTGCCGGCGGCGGCATGGATGTCGAACGCCTGGTCGAGCTCGCCGCGGATGTTGTCGAAACGGCGGGTCTTGTAGCCGTTCGAGGTACTCTCGGTATTGCCATGCATCGGATCGGCCACCCACAGCACGCGGCGGCCCTCCCGCCTCACCGCGTCCAGCAGCGGCGGCAGCGCCGCGGCGATCTTCGCGTTGCCCATGCGATGGATCAGGGTCAGCCGGCCCGGCTCGTCGCCCGGGTTCAACGCGTCGATCAGCGGCAGCAGCTGGTCAGGACTTACCGAGGGGCCGACCTTCACCGCCACCGGGTTGCGGATCCCGCGGAAATATTCCACGTGCGCGCCATCCAGCGCGGCCGTGCGCATGCCGATCCACGGGAAGTGGGTGGACAGGTTGAACCAGCCGGGATGGCGCGGCACCTGGCGGGTCAGCGCCTGCTCGTAATGCAGCAACAGCGCTTCGTGCGAGGTGAAGAAATCCACCTTGGAAAAACCGGCGATCGGCCCGGCCAGGGTCTCCATGAAGCGCAGCGAGTCGCCGATGGCCGCGACCATCTGGCGGTACTCGGCAGCCAGCGGCGAATGCTCGACCCAGGCCAGGTCCCAGTATTCCGGGTGATGCAGATCGGCGAAGCCGCCATCGATCAGCGCACGCACGAAGTTCATCGTCAGCGCCGAGTGCGCATGCGCCTGGATCAGCCGCTGCGGATCGGGCCGGCGGGCAGCCGCGGTGAATTCCGGGCCGTTGACGAGGTCGCCGCGGAAGCTTGGCAGGCTCACGCCGTCGCGGGTCTCGCTGTCAGTCGAACGCGGTTTCGCGTACTGCCCGGCGAAACGGCCCACCCGCAGCACCGGCTTCTTCAGCCCGTGCACCAGTACCAGGCTCATCTGCAGCAGCACTTTCAGCCGGTTCGAGATCACCGGGCTGGTGCAGTCGGCGAAACTCTCCGCGCAGTCGCCGCCCTGCAACAGGAAGCGCCCGCCTTCCTGTGCTTCGGCCAGCGCCTGTTTCAGCGCCAGTACTTCCCACGAGGTCACCAGCGGCGGCAACCGGGCAAGCTGGACACCGGCGGCGGCCAACTCGACCGCATCGTCGTAATGCGGCTGCTGCAGCGCCACGCGCCGCTGCCACGAGTCGGGCGCCCAGTCGGCGGGGAGGCGGAAGTTGGACACGGCGGGATTCATCACACGACCCTGGATGGCAACGGGAACGCTTACTTTGCGGCAGATCGGCGCCGCGCCGCCGCGATCGCCAGCACGGCCAGCGCGACGTACCACAGCAGGGTCCAGGCCGGCATCGGCAGGCCGAGGATCGGCTCGACCTTGGCGCACTCGCCCGAGCCGGTGAAGACCAGCTTCAGCATTCGGGAGAACGGGAACGCATCCAGCATGTAGCCGAGGCCGGGGCCGCAGGAAGGCACTTGGTCGGCCGGCAAGGTCTGCAGCCAGAGATGGCGGCCGGCGGTGACGCCGCCGCCCACCGCGCCGACCAGCACCAGCCCCGCATAGGCCCAGCGGCCTTTGCCGCGCGGCGCATGCAGGCCGCCCAGCAGGAAGAACAGCGCCATGAACAGGAACGCGATGCGCTGGAAGATGCACAGCGGGCACGGCGTCATGCCCAGTCCGTACTCGGCGTACAGCGCAAAGCCGAGCAGGCCCGCGCAGACCAGGAAGCCGACGAGGAAACTGACACGGTACGACCAGCGGAATGGATTCATGGTGGATTGCTGCGTTGCGGAACCGATGACATTACCCGTTCGCCGGGACGCTGTCAGCAGGCAAGCGGCATCCGGCAGCGATACCCGCCCCGGCGTAGCCCCCATACGCGAAAACCCGGCCGGTCACCCGGCCGGGTTTCGTGTCTGGACGCCTGAACGCCGGGCCTGGTCGACCGCGGCCGCCACCTTATTCGGCGTCGACAGCCTCGACCTGCGGGCGACCGACCAGCTCGACGTACGCCATCGGCGCATTGTCGCCATCGCGGAAGCCGCACTTCAGGATGCGCAGGTAACCGCCGGGGCGCTCCTTGTAGCGCGGGCCCAGCTCGACGAACAGCTTGCCCACCGCTTCCTTGTCGCGCAGGCGCGAGAAGGCGAGGCGGCGATTGGCCACGCCGTCGGCCTTGGCCAGGGTGATCAGCGGCTCGGCCACGCGGCGAAGTTCCTTCGCCTTCGGCAGGGTGGTGCGGATCAGCTCGTGCTTGAACAGCGACGAAGCCATGTTCTTGAACATCGCCTCGCGGTGGCTGCTGGTCCGGTTGAATTTGCGTCCGGATTTCATGTGGCGCATGACGGAATACTCTCTGGTCTGTTGTTATGAAGCGCCGGCACCTGTGTCCAGCACCCCGCGGTTACCCGCTTATATGGCCTCATTGAACCGGAGGCTCTTTTTTGAAAAACCCCCATCGGAGCGCAAGCTCTTATGAGGAGTGCAGCCATGGATGGCCGCTTCTGGCGCTTGGCCAGAGCGCTATAAACACCCTGGCCAAGATTCAGCTACAACAGCGATCAGGATGATCGCATCAGCCCAGCTGCATGCCGTGCGACAGCCCCGGCGGCGGCCAGTTCTCGAGCTTCATGCCCAGCGCGAGGCCACGACCGCCCAGCACGTCCTTGATCTCGGTCAGCGACTTCTTGCCCAGGTTCGGCGTCTTCAGCAGCTCGACCTCGGTCTTCTGCACCAGGTCGCCGATGTAGTAGATGCTCTCGGCCTTCAGGCAGTTCGCCGAACGCACGGTGAGCTCCAGATCGTCGATCGGGCGCAGCAGCAGCGGGTCGAAGCCGCTCTTCTCCGCCTTGTCGGTGGCGCTCTCGCGACGCGAGAAATCGCCGAACACCGACAGCTGGTCGTTGATGATCTCGGCGGCCTTGCGCACCGCGTCCTCGGCGCCGATGGTCCCATTCGTCTCGATATCCAGAACCAACTTATCGAGATTCGTGCGCTGCTCGACGCGAGCGGCGTCCACTTCGTAGGCCACGCGCAGCACCGGCGCGAACGACGCGTCCAGCTGCAGGCGGCCGATCGGACGCGCTTCATCATCCGGATGCTGGCGCGCGCTGGCCGGCTGGTAGCCGACGCCGCGACGCACCTTCAGGCGCATGTTGAGCGCGATGTCCTTGGTCAGGTGGCAGATCACGTGCTCGGGGTTGATGATCTCCACCGAGTGGTCGACGACGATGTCGCCGGCCGTGACCACGCCCTTGCCCTTCTTGGACAGAGTCAGGGTGACCTCGTCGCCGCTGTGCTGACGGATCGCCACGTCCTTGAGGTTCAGCAGGACTTCGATCACGTCCTCCTGCAGGCCTTCCAGGGTGGTGTACTCGTGCAGCACGCCATCGATTTCGACCTCGACGATGGCGCTGCCGGGGATCGAGGAGAGCAGCACGCGACGCAGCGCGTTGCCCAGGGTGTGGCCAAAGCCACGCTCGAGCGGCTCGACCACCACCTTGGCGCGGTTGGCTCCGAGCTGTTCGACGCTGAGGCCACGCGGCCGCAGCACGCTAGTTGACGAAACTGCCATGCAGAGCTCCGGTAAAATTACTTCGAGTAAAGCTCGACGATCAGGGCTTCATTGATGTCGGTCGGCAGATCGCCACGATCCGGCACCGACTTGAACGTACCTTCGAACTTCTTGCTGTCGACCTCGACCCAGCCCGGACGCAAGTCCATGGTGTCGAACACGGTCGCCGCTTCCTGCACGCGCAGCTGGCTGCGGGCGCGCTCGGTCAGCGCGATCGCGTCGCCCGGACGCACCTGGTACGACGGGATGTTCACCTTCTTGCCGTTCACCAGGATCGCCTTGTGGGCGACCAGCTGGCGGGCCTGGGCGCGGGTGACCGCGAAGCCCATACGGTAGACGACATTGTCCAGGCGGCTCTCGAGCAGGCGCAGCAGGTTCTCGCCGGTGTTGCCCTTGAGGGTGGTCGCCTTGGTGTAGTAGTTGCTGAACTGGCGCTCGAGCACACCGTAGATGCGCTTGACCTTCTGCTTTTCACGCAGCTGCACGGCGTAGTCGGACATGCGCATGCGCTTGTTGGCGCCATGCTGGCCGGGCTTGTTTTCCAGCTTGCACTTGGAATCCAGCGCGCGCGCCGGGCTCTTCAGGCTGAGATCTGCACCCTCACGACGGGCGAGTTTGCAGGTAGCTCCACGATAACGGGCCATGTTTTTTCTCTTTCGATAGTCCGGCCAAGGAAGGCCGGTTTTTGATTTTCGCGATCAGGGATGATCGCAAAAAACAACCTCTTAGACTCGACGCTTCTTGGGGGGACGGCAGCCGTTATGCGGGATCGGCGTGACGTCGATGATGTTGAGCACCTTGTAGCCCAACGCGTTCAGCGAACGCACCGCCGACTCGCGGCCCGGGCCCGGGCCCTTGATGCGCACTTCCACCGTCTTCACGCCGTAGTCGCCCGCGGCGCGGCCGGCCTTCTCGGCGGCCACCTGGGCGGCAAACGGGGTCGACTTGCGCGAACCGCGGAAACCCGCGCCCCCGGCGGTCGCCCACGACAGCGCGTTGCCCTGGCGGTCGGTGATGGTGACGATGGTGTTGTTGAAGGAGGCCTGCACGTGGGCCACGGCATCCGTGACAACGCGCTTGATCTTCTTCTTGGTCTTGACAGGCTTGGCCATGTTCGGAATCCGTTACTTACTTCTTGATGGCGCGACGCGGACCCTTGCGGGTGCGTGCGTTGGTACGCGTGCGCTGGCCGCGCACCGGCAGGCCGCGACGATGGCGCAGGCCGCGGTAGCAGCCCAGGTCCATCAGGCGCTTGATGGCCATGCCCACCTCGCGACGCAGATCGCCTTCGACTGTGTATTTGGCGATTTCGTGGCGGATCTTCTCCACCTCGCCTTCACTGAGGGACTTGATCTGGGTGGTGGGAACCACGCCAGCATCCACGCAGACCTTCTTGGCCCGGCTGCGGCCGATACCGTAAATGCTCTGCAAACCAACCCAGACATGCTTCTGGACCGGCAAATTGACACCCGCGATGCGCGCCATGATGTACTTTCTCCGATGCGTTTCTTGCGCGGTAAACGCGCAATTCTAACCCGAATTACCCTGACTGGAAAGCCCTGCGGCACCGAGGCGCCGCCAGCTTCCGACTTCGACCCACTCCGCTCGCCCCAGCAGCCACTAGTTGCGGCGGAGATTGGCCTTCTTGAGCAGACTTTCGTACTGGTGACTGACCAGGTGCGCCTGCACCTGAGCCGTGAAATCCATCACCACCACCACCACGATCAGTAGCGACGTGCCGCCGAAATAGAACGGTACGTGCCAGGCGCTCTGCATGAACGAGGGCACCAGACACACCATCACCAGATACAGCGCGCCGACGCCGGTCAGGCGCGTCATCACCGCGTCGATGTAACCGGCCGTGGCCTTGCCCGGACGGATGCCCGGAATCAACGCGCCCGACCGCTTGAGGTTGTCGGCGGTCTCGTCGGCATTGAACACGATCGCCGTATAGAAGAACGCAAAGCCGATCACCAGCACCGAGAAGACGATTTCGTACAGCGGGTTGCCCGGGCTCAGCGCCTGCGTCAGATCCTGCAGCCAGCGCGCCTGCTGGCCGGTGCTGAACCAGCTCACCGCGGTCGCCGGGAACATCAGCAGGCTCGAGGCGAAGATCGGCGGGATCACGCCCGACATGTTGATCTTCAGCGGCAGGTTCGAACTCTGGTTCATGTAGGCCTTCTGGCCACCCGAACGCCGCGCATAGTTCACGGTGATGCGCCGCTGGGCGCGCTCCATGAACACCACGAACCCGGTCACGCCCAGCGCCAGGGCGAACACCATCAGCAGCTTGAGCAGCGACAGCTCGCCGTTGCTGGCCATGCCCAGGGTGTGCACCACTGCACCGGGCAGGCCGGCCACGATGCCGGCGAAGATCAGCAACGAGATGCCGTTGCCGATACCGCGCTCCGTCATCTGCTCGCCCAGCCACATCAGGAACATCGTGCCGGCGGTAAGCCCCACCACCGAGGAGAAGATGAAGGCGAATCCCGGCGTGTAGACCACCGGCGCCCCGCCGGCAGCGACCTGCCCCTGCAGCGCCACCGCGATGCCGAACGACTGGAACGCCGCCAAGGCTACCGTGGCGTAGCGCGTATACATCGTCATCTTGCGCTTGCCGGCCTCGCCTTCCTTGCGCAGGCTCTGCAGGCTGGGCACCACCGCACCCATCATCTGGAACACGATCGACGCCGAGATGTACGGGATCACGCCAAGCGCGAACACCGAGAAACGCTCCAGCGCGCCGCCCGAGAACATGTTGAACATGTCCATCAGGCCATTGCCGTTGACCAGGTTGGTCATCGCCTCCGGATTGACGCCCGGAACCGGAATGAACGAACCGAGGCGGAACACCACCAGCGCACCGATCACGAAGAAGATGCGCTGGCGAAGCTCCGTCAGCTTGCCGAGCTTGCCGAGTGCGTTGCCCTTGGCTGCTGCCACCTGATTACTCCACGCTGCCGCCGGCAGCTTCGATGGCTGCCTTGGCGCCGGCGGTAGCCAGCAGGCCGGACAACTTCACCGCGCGGCCGATTTCACCCTTGAGCACCACCTTGACCTTCTTTGCGCGGCTGTTGATCAGGCCAGCCTGATGCAGCGCCACGACATCGATCACGTCGACCTTGAGGCCGGCCAACTGGTACAGGAACACCTCCTGACTCTCAGCCTGCATCTTCGAGCGGAAGCCGACCTTCGGCAACCGGCGCTGCAGCGGCATCTGGCCGCCCTCGAAGCCGTACTTGTGGGTGCCGCCCGCACGGGCGTGCTGGCCCTTGTGACCGCGGCCGGCGGTCTTGCCCAGGCCCGAGCCGATGCCGCGGCCGACGCGCAGGCGCGTCTTGTGCGAACCGGCGGCCGGCTTGATGTCATTCAAACGCATGATGATTACTCCTCGACCCGGACCAGGTAGTAGACCGTGTTGATCAGGCCACGCACCTGCGGGCTGTCCTTCAGTTCGCGGACGTCGTTGATCTTGCCCAGACCCAGCGCCTTCACGCTCAGGCGGTGGCGCGCCTGCACGCCACGCAGGCCCTTGACCAGGCGCACGCGCACGGTCTTGTCGGCGGTTTGTTGAGACTTAGCCATTGCCGAGCACCTCTTCCAGGGTCTTGCCACGCTTGGCGGCGATCTTCTTGGGCGAGGCAACCGCCTGCAGGCCCTTGATGGTGGCGCGCACCAGGTTGATCGGGTTGCGTGAACCGACGGCCTTGGCCAGCACGTTCTTCACGCCGACCACTTCCAGCACGGCACGCATGGCGCCGCCGGCGATCACGCCGGTACCTTCGGAAGCCGGCTGCATGTAGACGCGGGCCGCACCATGGTTCGCCTTCACGGCGTACCACAGGGTGCCGTTGTTCAACTCGATGTTCACCATCTGGCGGCGGGCACGCTCCATCGCCTTGGAGATGGCAACCGGCACTTCGCGCGCCTTGCCATAGCCAAAGCCGACCTTGCCCTCGCCGTCACCGACCACGGTCAGCGCGGTGAAGCTCATCTGGCGGCCACCCTTGACGGTTTTGGCCACACGGTTGACGGCAATCAACTTTTCCAGCAGGCCGTCGGAATTTTCGCGATCGGTAGAAGACATGTTCTTTTCCATGTGCCCGGCAAACCGGGACTTTGCTTGCGGCTGGGCCGCTTGGAGTTGTAGGTGACGCCATGGATCAGAGGCACACCCTGATCCGGATGTTGCTTAGAACTGCAGGCCGGCCTCGCGCGCCGCATCGGCCAGCGCCTTGATGCGACCGTGATAGCGGAAACCGGAGCGGTCGAACGCGACCGACTCGATGCCCGCGGCCTTCGCACGTTCGGCGACGGCCTTGCCCACGGCGGCGGCGGCGGCCAGGTTCTTGGTACCCTTCAGGCCCTCGGCCACCGACTTCTGCACGGTGGAGGCAGCCGCCACCACGTTCTTGCCGGAGGCGTCGAACACCTGCGCATAGATGTGCTGCCCGGTGCGATGCACCGACAGGCGGGCCACGGCCAGCTTGCGGATATGGGCGCGCGTGGACTTGGCGCGACGCAGGCGGTTTTCGTTCTTGTTCATCGTTAGTTCCTCGAAAGCGGATCGGCTTGTATTGGGGGCTCTTTTGAAGAGTCTGGCCATGGATGGCCAGTCTTTCGCGGAGGGACCCGCATTACGCCTTCTTGGCTTCCTTCAGCGTGATCTTCTCACCGGCATAGCGGACGCCCTTGCCCTTGTAGGGCTCCGGCGGACGGAAGCCGCGGACCTTGGCCGCCACCTGGCCTACCGCCTGCTTGTCCGTACCCTTGATCAGGATTTCGGTCTGCGACGGGGTTTCGATGCTGATGCCTTCCGGCGCATCGAACACTACCGGGTGGGAAAAGCCCAGGCTCAGGTTCAGCGACTTGCCCTGCATGGAGGCGCGGTAGCCGACGCCGACCAGCTCGAGCTTGCGCTCGTAGCCGGTGAAGACGCCAGTGACCATGTTGGACAGCAGCGCGCGGGCAGTACCGCCGAACATGTCATCGGCGCCCTCGGCGAGGCTGATGTGCGCCACGCCGTTGTCCACGGCGATGGTGACGCCCGGCAACTGGTGCACGGACAGCGTGCCCTTCGGGCCCTTCACGGAGATGCTGTCGGCGCCGACGGTCATCTCGACGCCCTTGGGCAGGGAAATGGGTTGTTTGGCAACACGTGACATCGAAAGACTCCTTATGCCACTTGGCCGATGACTTCGCCGCCCAGACCCTTGGCACGGGCCTGCGCATCGGTCAACAGACCAGCGGAAGTCGAGATGATCGAGATACCCAGGCCGCCGAGGACCTTCGGCAGCTCATCCTTGCCGCGATACACACGCAGGCCGGAACGGCTGACACGGGAAATGCGCTCGATGGCCGGCTGGCCCTCGAAATACTTGAGCTTGATCTCGAGCACCGGCTTGCCTTCCTCGGCGGAAGTCTTGGCGTCGAGGATGTAGCCCTCGTTCTTGAGAAGGTTGGCGATCGCCAACTTCAGTTTCGACGACGGCATACGCACGATCGGCTTGCCCATGGCCTGGGCATTGCGGACGCGCGTGAACAGATCGGCGATGGGATCAGTCATGCTCATGAAAACATCCTTCAGAGTGCACCGATATCCGATAAAACCGGAAATCAATCAGATTGTGAGCCGGCATGGACGCCGGCCTGCCTTGCGCAGACCGCCGACTATAACAGCATTTTCAGGCTTTGGCGAATAGCAATGCGATAACCGCACCAGCCGGCCGCGTACCGACGCGACCGGGATGAATCGGCGGCGAGGCATCGCCCCACCGGCCGGTTCTGCAAACAGTATTACCAGCTGGCCTTGCGCAGGCCAGGCACGTCGCCGCGCATGGTCGCTTCACGCAGCTTGTTGCGGCCGAGGCCGAACTTCGAGTAGACGGCACGCGGGCGACCGGTCAACGCACAACGGGTGCGCTGGCGCACCGGGCTGGCATCGCGCGGCAGCTTCTGCAGCTTGGACTGGGCCGCCATCTTCTCCTCGTAGGAGGCGCCGGGGCTCAGCACGATCGCCTTCAGCTCGGCGCGCTTGGCGGCGAACTTCTGGGCGAGCTTGGTCCGCTTGATGTCGCGGTTGACCATCGAGGTCTTTGCCATAGGTTTATCTCAATTCCGGAACGGGAAGCTGAACGCGGCCAGCAGGGCCTTCGCTTCTTCGTCGGTCTTGGCGGTGGTGGTGATGGAGATATCCATGCCACGCAGCGCATCGACCTGGTCGAAGTCGATCTCAGGGAAGATGATCTGTTCCTTGATGCCGAAGTTGTAGTTGCCACGGCCGTCGAAGGCCTTGCCCGAGACACCGCGGAAGTCGCGCACGCGCGGCAGCGAGATGTTGATCAGGCGGTCGAGGAACTCGAACATCTGCGCGCGGCGCAGGGTGACCTTGCAGCCGATCGGCCAGCCGTCGCGGATCTTGAACGAGGCCACGGAGACGCGCGCCTTGGTCGTGATCGGCTTCTGGCCGGAGATCTTGGCCATGTCGGCCACGGCGTTCTCGAGCACCTTCTTGTTGCCCGCGGCTTCGCCCACGCCCATATTCAGCGTGATCTTGGTGATGCGGGGAACCTGCATCACGTTCTGGTAGCCGAACTGCTCGGTGAGCTTCGGCACTACCTGCTCTTTGTAGAAATTTTCAAGGCGGGTCATGATCGTGATTCCTTACGCGTCCACGACCTCGCCAGTCGAACGGAACACGCGGACCTTGCGCCCATCAGCGAGCGTTTTGGTGCCGACGCGTTCACCCTTGTTCGTGGCGGGGTTGAACAGCTGCACGTTGGAGAGATGGATCGAGGCTTCGCGCTCGACGATGCCGCCAGCCTGGTTGGCCTGGGGGTTCGGCTTGGTGTGGCGCTTGACCAGATTCACGTTGGAGACGAACACGCGGTCGCCATCAACGCGCAGCACGTCGCCGAGCTGACCCTTGTTCTTGCCGGTGATCACCAGGATTTGATCACCCTTGCGGATACGGTTCATTGTCTTGACTCCGCTCAGAGCACTTCGGGCGCAAGCGAGACGATCTTCATGAACTTCTCGCTGCGCAGCTCGCGGGTAACCGGCCCGAAAATACGGGTGCCGATCGGCTCGAGCTTGTTGTTGAGGAGGACCGCTGCGTTGCCGTCGAAACGGATCAGCGAGCCATCGGGACGGCGCACGCCCTTGGCGGTACGTACCACCACGGCGTTGTACACCTCGCCCTTCTTCACCTTGCCGCGGGGAATCGCATCCTTCACGGTGACCTTGATGACGTCACCGATCGCGGCATACCGGCGCTTGGAACCGCCGAGTACCTTGATGCACATCAGTTCCTTCGCGCCGCTGTTGTCCGCCGCGGAAAGCGTGCTTTGCATCTGGATCATGTCTGCATGCCTCCCTTAGCCGTTGGCGCGCGTGATGATCTCGACCACGCGGTGATGTTTGGTCTTGGACAACGGACGGCACTCCGCGATGCGCACGAGGTCACCCTCGTTCGCACCCAGGTCGTCCTGCGCATGCAGCTTGGTCGACCGGCGGATGGTCTTGCCGAGCAGCCAATGCTGCTCCTGGCGCTCGACCAGGACGGTGACCGTCTTGTCCATCTTGTTGCTGGTGACGCGGCCCTCGAGGGTGCGCGCCTGCTTCTTGTCTTGGTTCTGGTTGTCGCTCATGTCGGCCGTCCCTTACTTCTTGCCGCCGAGCACGAACTTCGTGCGGGCGATGTCACGCCGAACGCGGCGGAGCTGGTGCGGCTGGGTGAGCTGGCCGGAACCTTTTTGCATACGCAGGTTGAACTGCTCCTTGCGCAGGTCCAGCAGGTGCTGCTGCAGCTCTTCGGCCGACTGGTTGTTGATATCTTTGCTGGCCATCACATCACCGCCCGGGTCACGAACTGGGTCTGCACCGAGAGCTTGGCAGCGGCCAGGCGGAATGCCTCGCGCGCCGTCGGCTCGTCGACGCCCTCGATTTCATAGAGCATGCGGCCGGGCTGGATCGGAGCGACCCAGAATTCGACGCCGCCCTTGCCCGCGCCCATGCGGACTTCGATCGGCTTCTTGGTGATCGGCTTGTCCGGGAACACGCGGATCCACAGCTTGCCGCCTCGCTTGACGAAGCGGGTGATGCAACGACGGGCTGCCTCGATCTGGCGCGCAGTGAGCGCGCCATGGGTGGTCGCCTTCAGGCCGTACTCACCGAAGCTGACCAGATTGGCGCACTGCGCCAGCCCGTCGTTACGGCCCTTGAACTGCTTGCGGTATTTGGTTCGCTTGGGTTGCAACATGGCAACTCTCCTTACTTCGCCGACCGCTCGCGGCGGCCGTCACCGGCCTCGCGACGCGAATCGTTACGACGACCTTCGCCACCTTCGCGGCGCGGCTGCGACTCGTCCTTCGACTCCTGGCCGATCTGGGAAAGGTCGAAGATCTCGCCCTTGTTGACCCACACCTTGATGCCGATGATGCCGTAGGTAGTGCTCGCCTCGGCGAAGCCGTAGTCGATGTCGGCACGCAGCGTGTGCAGCGGCACGCGACCTTCGCGGGCCCACTCGGAACGGGCGATCTCGGCGCCGTTCAGACGGCCGGACACGTTGATCTTGATGCCCAGCGCACCCAGGCGCATCGCGTTGCCGACCGAGCGCTTCATCGCGCGGCGGAACATGATGCGGCGCTCAAGCTGCTGCGCGATCGACTCGGCCACCAGCTGCGCGTCCAGCTCCGGCTTGCGCACCTCGCTGACGTTGATGTGCGTCGGAACGCCCATCATGTCGCTGACTTCCTTGCGCAGCTTCTCGATATCCTCGCCCTTCTTGCCGATCACCACGCCCGGACGGGCGGTGTGGATCGTCACGCGCGCGGTCTTGGCCGGGCGCTCGATCTGGATCTTCGAGATGCCGGCGGCCGCCAGCTTCTTCTTCAGCATGTCGCGGACCTTGATGTCGGCCACGAGATACTTGGCGTAGTCGCCCTTGTTTGCGTACCACTTCGAGTTCCAGTCCTTGGCAATGCCGAGGCGGATACCGGTGGGATGAACTTTGTGACCCATCGTCTATGTCCCCGGTCAGTTGCCAACAACCACAGTGATGTGGCTGGTGCGCTTGAGAATGCGCGAACCGCGGCCTTTGGCGCGGGCATACATGCGCTTCATCGCCGGACCTTCGTCGACGAAGATGCTGGAGACCTTCAGCTCGTCGACATCCGCGCCGAGGTTGTTCTCGGCGTTGGCGACGGCCGACAGCAGCACCTTGCGGACGAGGTGTGCGGCCTTCTTGTTCGTGTAGGTGAGCACGTCGCTGGCCCGGCCCACGGGAAGTCCGCGGACGAGATCGGCCACCAGGCGTGCCTTTTGCGCCGAAATGCGGGCGCCGCGCAGGATCGCTTTGGCTTCAGTGCTCATCACTTGCCCTTCTTGTCGCCGACATGGCCCTTGAACGTACGAGTCACCGCGAACTCGCCGAGCTTGTGCCCGACCATGTTCTCGTTGATCAGGACGGGTACGTGCTGACGGCCGTTGTGGATGGCGATGGTCAAGCCGACCATTTCCGGCAGGATCATCGAGCGGCGCGACCAGGTCTTGATCGGGCGCTTGTTGTGGGCGGAAACCGCAGCTTCCACCTTCTTTACGAGGTGAAGGTCGACGAACGGACCTTTCTTCAGAGAACGCGGCATGTCGGCTTCCCGTTACTTGGTACGACGACGCACGATGAACTGCTGCGTGCGCTTGTTGTTGCGGGTCTTGTAACCCTTGGCCGGCGTGCCCCACGGGCTGACCGGATGACGACCGCCGGAGGTCTTGCCTTCGCCACCGCCGTGCGGGTGATCGACCGGGTTCATCACCACGCCGCGGACGGTCGGGCGAATACCCACCCAGCGCTTGGCACCAGCCTTGCCCAGCTTCTTCAGGCTGTGCTCGCCGTTGCCCACTTCGCCGATGGTGGCGCGGCAGTCGACCGAGACGCGGCGCATCTCGCCGGAACGCAGACGCAGCGTGGCGTAACCCGACTCGCGGGCAACCAGCTGCACCGAGGCACCGGCGCTGCGGGCGATCTGCGCGCCCTTGCCGGGGCGCAGTTCGATGCAGTGGATCGTGCTGCCCATCGGGATGTTGCGCAGCTGCAGGCAGTTGCCGGCCTTGATCGGGGCATCGCGACCGGACACGAGGCGATCGTCCACCTGAACGCCCTTCGGCGCGATGATATAGCGGCGCTCGCCGTCGGCGTAGCACAGCAGCGCGATATGCGCGGTGCGGTTCGGGTCGTACTCGATGCGCTCGACGCGGGCGGCGATGCCTTCCTTGTCGCGCTTGAAGTCGATGATGCGGTAGTGCTGCTTGTGACCGCCGCCGCGGTGACGCGTGGTGATGCGGCCGTGGTGGTTGCGGCCGCCGGTCTTGGACTGCGCCTCGGTCAACGCCGCGTACGGCGCGCCCTTGTGCAGGCCTTCCGTGCGGACGCTCACCGCGTCACGGCGGCCCGGCGAGGTCGGCTTGTGGTTGATTAGTGCCATCTCACAGAACTCCTGGCTCAGGCCTTGGCGGCCACGTCGATGGTCTGGCCATCGGCAAGACGCACGTAGGCCTTGCGCTTGCCCTGGCGGCTGCCAGCGCGGAAACGGAAGGACTTGACCTTGCCCTTGGTGTTGACGAGGTTCACCTGCTCGACCTTCACGTCGAACAGCTTCTCCACGGCAACGCGGACATCGGCCTTGGTCGCCGTCGGGGCGACCACGAATACATACTGGTTGTGCTCGGCCAGACGCGCCGATTTCTCCGAGATGTGCGGCGCGCGCAGCATGTCGAGAATGCGTTCGTTGTTCATGCCAGCCACTCCTCGACCTTCTTCACGGCGTCAACCGTCATCACCACGTGGTCGGAACCGACCAGGCTGACCGGGTTCAGACCCATTACGTCCAGCACGTGGATGTACGGGATGTTGCGGGCGGCCAGGAACACCGCCTCGGAGGCATCCTCCGACACCAGCAGCACGCGGCCGGCAACTTCCAGCTCGGCCAGCTTGGCCACCATCGACTTGGTCTTCGGCGTCTCGACGCCGAAGCTCGTGACCACCTTCAGACGACCCTGGCGGACCAGCTCGGAGAAGATCGAACGGATCGCGACGCGATAGGCCTTGCGGTTGACCTTCTGCTCGTAGCTGCGCGGCTTGGCGGCGAACGTGACGCCGCCGCCGACGAAGATCGGCGCACGGTAGTCACCGTGACGGGCGCCACCGCCCTTCTGCTTCTTGAATTTCTTGGTGGTACCGGACATCTCGCCGCGCGACAGCTGCGCCTTGGTACCGGCACGACCGGCTGCCTGATAGGCAACCACGACCTGGTGGACCAGGGCCTTCTTGTACTCACCGCCGAACACTTCGTCCGACACGTTGAGCGGCTTGGCGCCAATGACATTCAATTCCATGGCGACTCTCCTCAACCCTTGGTCGTCGGGCGGATGATGACATCGCCACCGGTTGCACCCGGCACCGCGCCCTTCACCGCAATCAGGTGACGCTCGGCGTCGACCTTGACCACTTCCAGACCCTGCGCCGAACGGCGCACGGCACCCATGTGACCGGCCATCTTCTTGCCCGGGAACACGCGACCCGGCGTCTGGCGCTGGCCGATGGAGCCCGGCGCGCGATGCGACAGCGAGTTGCCGTGGGTGGCGTCACCCATCTTGAAGTTCCAGCGCTTGATCGTGCCCTGGAAACCCTTGCCCTTCGACACGCCGGCGACATCGACGATCTGGCCGACGGAGAACACCTCGTCCGCCTTGATCTCGGCGCCCACGGCGTACTTGCCGAGATCCTCGGCGGACACGCGGAACTCCCACAGACCACGGCCCGGCTCGACTTTGGCCTTCGCATAGTGGCCCTTCAGCGGCTGCGTCAGCAGGTTCGCGCGCTTGCTGCCCGCGGAAACCTGGACGGCGCTGTAGCCATCGTTATCGTCCGTCTTCAACTGGGTCACGCGGTTCGGCGTCGCTTCAATCAGCGTCACCGGAATCGAGCGGCCATCTTCAGTGAAGAGTCGGCTCATGCCGCATTTGCGGCCAACCAATCCGATACTCATCTTCGTATCCTGTCTGTCGCTCAACCGAGCTTGATCTGAACATCGACGCCAGCGGCGAGATCAAGCTTCATGAGCGCGTCCACGGTTTTGTCGTTCGGGTCGATGATGTCGAGCACGCGCTTGTGCGTACGGGTCTCGTACTGGTCGCGTGCATCCTTGTCGACGTGCGGCGACGTCAGAATGGTGTAACGCTCGATCTTGGTCGGGAGCGGGATCGGGCCGAGTACCGTGGCACCCGTGCGCTTAGCCGTCTCGACGATCTCGCTGGCCGAGCGGTCGATCAGCCGATGATCGTACGCTTTCAGCCGAATCCGAATCTTCTGGTTCGCCATAACCGTGTCCTGTTGTCGAAAGAACGTAATGTGAAACGAAGCGGCTTCTCACCGCCCCGCACTACCCTTTGCCACCACATCAGCGACCGCCATGAACAGCGCGACCCCAATCCGAAAAGACCAAGCGAGCACCGGAGGGCTCGCTTGGGCAGAAAATCGCTATTCACGCAAAAACAACGTGGTCAACAGGGCGTACCCCGTGATTACGCTGGCTTGCGAGGGCCGTTCCCCGGCCGGCGAACTCGAAGCACGTCCTGTGCCTCATTTCGCGGTAAGCTGACCGGGACAGAGCCCCAGCCGGCAAGTGAGCTGCGAAGTATACCGGCAAATATCCCTTTAGTGAAGCGCTCCATCGTCGATTCGACGGGCGGCGCTCCGCCAGGGGGCGATTACCCGGATCGATGGCTGCGCACCGGGCTGCCGCAGGGCAAGCCGGTGCGGCTCGACACTTACTTGATGACCTTGGCCACCACGCCGGCGCCGACGGTACGGCCGCCTTCGCGGATCGCGAAACGCAGGCCCTCGTCCATCGCGATCGGGTGGATCAGGCTCACCACCATCTTC
>NZ_LVJR01000095.1 GCF_001617365.1 Rhodanobacter sp. FW104-R8 | reverse complement strand
GAAACGAGACTCGAACTCGCGACCCCGACCTTGGCAAGGTCGTGCTCTACCAACTGAGCTATTCCCGCATCGGAGGCGCGCATTCTAATACGTGGAAGCGGATCGTCAAGCCCGCGCCGCCGGCGGCATCACTCTTGCCCGCGCCCTGCCCCGTTGGCGCTCAGGCTCGGCCACGCGGCGCGCAGGTAATGCAGGCCCGACCAGATCGTGAGCACGCCGGCGACCACCAGCAGCGCCTCGCCGATGTGGTACAGCCGCAGCGCCTCGGCCGCCTTCTCGTGCTGCACGATCAGCACCACCAGCGCGACCATCTGCATCACCGTTTTCAGCTTGCCGATGAAGGCGACCTTGACGGTGGCGCGCATGCCGATCTCGGCCATCCACTCGCGCAGCGCCGAGACGCTGATCTCGCGGCCCACGATCACCGCTGCGGTCACCGCCATCAGGATGCCGGACCAGCCGCCCTTCGGATGCGACTCCACCAGCAGGAACAGCGTCACCGCCACCATCAGCTTGTCGGCGACCGGGTCGAGGAACGCACCGAACGCCGAGGTGAGCCGCATCCGGCGCGCCAGGTAGCCGTCCAGCCAGTCGGTGACCGCCGCCAGCAGGAACACGATCGCCGCGGTGATGTTGTGCCCGCGGAACGGCAGGTAGAACACCACCACCATCACCGGCAGCAGCGCAACGCGGAAGAGGGTCAGCCAGGTCGGCAGGTTGATGCGCATGATTCGTCCCAGGGATTTGAGGCAGTCTCGCACGATGGCGCGCCAGTGCCGAGTGAATACGTGCGCCGAGGTTCAGCCATGCAGGCTGGCGTAGATGCGTTCGGCCAGGCCGCGATCGATGCCCTTCACCTGCATCAGCTCCTCGACGCCGGCGCGCTCCAGCCCCTGCATGCCGCCGAATGCCTTCAGCAAGGCGGAACGGCGGCGCGCGCCGATGCCTGGCACGTCCTCCAGCACGCTGCGCTCGCGCGCCTTCTCGCGCCGCTTGCGATGCCCGCTGATGGCGAACCGGTGCGCCTCGTCGCGCACCGCAGCCACCAGATGCAGTGCGGGCGATGACGACCCCGGGTGCAATTCGCGCCCCGAGTCGGCGAGCACCAGCGTCTCCTCGCCGGCGCGCCGGCCCGGGCCTTTCGCCACGCCCACGACCTGGATGCCGTCGACGCCGAGTTCCTTGAGCACGTCCAGCGCCTGCGCCACCTGGCCGCCGCCGCCGTCGATCAGCAGCACGTCGGGGCGCGCGCCCTCGCCTTCGGCCACCTTGCGGAAGCGCCGGGTCAGTGCCTGGTGCATCGCGGCGTAGTCGTCGCCGGGCGTGATCCCGCTGATGTTGAAACGGCGGTAATGCGACTTCTCCGGCCCTTCCGGGCCGAACACCACGCAGGAGGCCACGGTGAGCTCACCCATCGTGTGGCTGATGTCGAAGCACTCGATACGCCGCGGCGACGCCGCCAACCCGAGCACTTTCTGCAGGTCGTCGAAGCGCGTGCCCAGGGTCTGCCGGCTGGCCAGCCGCGCGGTCAGCGAGGCCTGCGCGTTGCGCTCTGCCATCTGCAGGAACTGCGCGCGCTCGCCGCGCACGCTGGATTTCAGCTCTACCGCATGGCCGGCGTGCTGGCCGAGCAGCTCGGCGAGGATCGCCTGGTCGGCCAGCGGCTCGCCCAGGATCAGCTCGCGCGGCACCGGCCGGTCCAGGTAGTACTGCGCGATGAACTGCACCAGCACGTCGGCCGGCTCGGCATCCAGCGGCAGCCGCGGGAAGAAATCGCGCGTGCCCAGGCTGATGCCGTTGCGGAAGAACAGCACGCTGACGCAGGCCATGCCCGCCTCGATGCGGCAGGCGATCACGTCCATATCGGCGCTGGCGCCCTGCACGTGGTGCTGTGCCTGCAACTGGCGCAGCGCGGCCACCTGGTCGCGCAGCTTCGCCGCGCGCTCGAACTGCAGCGCCTTGCTGGCCTGCTCCATCGCCTCGGCCAGTTCGTCGATCACCGCGTTGCTGCGCCCTTCCAGGAACATCTCGGCGTGGCGCACGTCGTTGCGGTAATCCTCCACGCTGATCAGTCCCACGCAGGGCGCGCTGCAGCGGCCGATCTGGTACTGCAGGCAGGGCCGCGTGCGGTTGCGGAAGTAGCTGTCCTCGCACTGGCGCACCTTGAACAGCTTCTGCATCAGGCTGAGGCTCTCGCGCACCGCGTAGGTGCTCGGGTACGGCCCGAAGTAGCGCCCCGGCAGGTTCTTCGCGCCGCGATGGAAGGCCAGCCGCGGATAGTCCTCGCCGCTGGACAGGTAGATGTACGGGTAGCTCTTGTCGTCGCGCAGCAGGATGTTGTAGCGCGGCTTCAGCGACTTGATCAGCTGCGATTCCAGCAGCAGTGCCTCGCCTTCGGTGCGCGTCACGGTGATCTCGACGCGGGCGATCTGCGCCACCATCGCCGCGATGCGCGGCTCCATCCGCGGCTTCAGGAAATAGCTGCCGACGCGCTTCCTGAGGTTGCCGGCCTTGCCCACGTAAAGCAGCTCGCCGGCCGCGTCGAAGTGTCGGTAGACGCCGGGCGAGGTGGTGAGCGTGCGGACGAAGGCCTTGCCGTCGAAGGGGGGCGGTTGCGCGGACTGCATGGGGTCATTCTAGCGGCGATGACCACCGGAGATGGAGGCTCAGCGCTGCGTGCGCAACCACTGCTCCGCACGCTCCAGGTCAGCCTCGGTGTCGATGCCGGGCGGGAACGGCTCCGGCGTCAGCCGCACCGCGATCGCGTGGCCGTGTTCCAGCACGCGCAACTGTTCCAGCGATTCGGTCTGCTCCAGCGGCGTGCGCGGTAGGCCGGCGTAGCGGTCGAGGAAGCCGGCCCGGTAGGCGTAGATGCCGATGTGGCGCAGGAACGGCGAGCCGGACGGCAGCGCGTTGCGGTCGATGGCGAACGCATCGCGCGCCCACGGCAACGGCGCGCGGCTGAAGTACAGCGCACGGCCATTGGCGGTACGCACCAGCTTCACCACGTTCGGGTCGAACAGCTCCTCGGCGTCGATGATCGGCGTGGCCAGGGTGGCCATCGGTGCATCGTCGCTGTCCAGCGCCTGCGCCACCGCACGGATGCCGGCGGCCGGCGCGAACGGTTCGTCGCCCTGCAGGTTCACCACGATGCTGTCGGCGGCCCAGCCGTAGTGGCTGGCGCATTCGGCCAGGCGGTCGCTGCCCGAGGCGTGGTCGCTGCGGGTCATGCAGATGTCCACGCCGTGCTGCCCGGCCAGCGCGTCGGCGATGCGCCGGTCGTCCACCGCCACCACCACCTGGCTGGCACCGGCCTGCAGGGCGCGCTGCGCCACTCGCACCACCATCGGCACGCCGTCGATCGCGCGCAGCGGCTTGGCCGGCAGCCGGGTCGAGCCGTAGCGGGCGGGAATGGCGACGATGAACGGGGGCACCGCGTTTGGCATGGACGATCCTTGGGTCAGGCAGCAAGCCTAGCGCAACGTGGCGTATCGGCGATTCACGTCGCGGTCTGCAGCGCGAAGCCGCAGCCGTTGGCCAGCTCCAGGAAGCCGGGGAACGAAGTGGCGACATGGCTGCAGTCGTTGATCCGCACCGGTCCGGCGGCGACCAGCCCGGCCACCGCGAAGCTCATCGCGATGCGGTGGTCGAGATGGCTTGCCACGGTGCCACCGCCCAGCCGGCCGCCGTGGATGATCGCGCCGTCCGGGGTTTCCTCGATCGCCGCGCCGAGCGCGCGCAGGCCGGTGGCCATGGTGGCGATGCGATCGGACTCCTTCACCCGCAATTCGGCGGCGCCGCGGATCACCGTGCGGCCGCCGGCCACCGCGGCGGCGATGAACAGCGCGGGGAACTCGTCGATCATGTCCGGCACCAGCGCCTCGGGCAGCTCGACGCCATGTAGCGGCGCATGGCGCACCACGAGATCGCCCACCGGCTCGCCACCGGCTTTGCGTTCGTTTTCGACCGCGATGTCCGCGCCCATCAGCCGCAGCGCCTGCAGCAGGCCGATGCGGCGCGGATTGAGGCCCACCGCCGGCAAGCGAACCACGGAGCCGGGCACCACACTCGCGGCGACCAGGAAGAACGCCGCCGAGGAAAAGTCGGCCGGCACCTCGACATCGGTGGCGCGCAGCACATGGCCACCCGAGAGCTTCGCGCGGCCTGGCGCGAACGCGATCGGCCAGCCGAACGCGGCGAGCATGCGCTCGGTATAGTCGCGGGTCGGGTGCGGCTCAATGATCTCGGTCTCGCCTTCCGCGTACAGGCCGGCCAGCAGCAACGCGGATTTCACCTGCGCGCTGGGCACCGGCAGTTCGTAGCGGATGCCGTGCAGCGGCTGGCCGCCGTGCACGTGCAGCGGCGGCAGGCCGTCGTGCGTGCCGATGCGCGCGCCCATCAGGGCCAGCGGATCGGTCACCCGGCGCATCGGCCGCTTCGACAGCGAGGCATCGCCGACCAGGGTGCTGTCGAAGGCCTGCCCGGCCAGCAAGCCAGTCAGCAGGCGCATGCCGGTGCCGGCGTTGCCGCAATCCAGCGCTTGTGTCGTGCCGCGCAGGCCATGCAGGCCCACGCCGTGCACCACGCGCTCGCCGGCCGCCGGCGTGTCGATGCGCACGCCGAGCTGCGCCAGCACGGCGGCGGTGGCACGAGTGTCCTCGCCTTCGAGGAAGCCGCGGATGCGCGAGTCGCCCTCGGCGATCGCCGCCAGCATCAGCGCGCGATGCGACACCGACTTGTCGCCGGGCACGCGCACGCTGCCGTGCAGCGGGCCGCTCGCCCGGCTGCTCCAGTCCAGGCGGCCGCTCAAGGCAGCGCCACCGGGTAGGAGCCCAGCACGCGGACGGTCGCTGCCGACGTGCCAATCTCCTGCACCGCCGCCTGCAGCGCGGGACTGTCGACGTGGCCGGAGACGTCGATGAAGAACGCGTACTGCCACTTGCCGGTATGCGCCGGCCGCGACTCGATGCGGTTCAGGCTGATGCCGTGCTTGGCGAACGGGCTGAGCACGTCGTACAGCGCGCCGGGCTTGTCGTTGACGGTGATCAGCAACGAGGTGCGGTCGTTGCCGGACGGCGGAAACAGCGAGCGGCCGATCACCAGGAAACGCGTGGTGTTGTCGGCGCGGTCCTCGATGCCCTTGGCCACGGTCTTCAGGCGGTAGACCTTGCCCGCCGTCTCGCCGGCGATCGCCGCCGCGTCGTCGGCATGCAGGGCCAGCCGCGCCGCCTCCGCGTTGCTGCTGACCGCGATGCATTCCACCTCGGGCAGGTTGATGCGCAGCCAGGTCTTGCACTGCTGCAGCGACTGCGCGTGGGCGTAGACCCGGCGCACGTCCTCCAGGCGGCCGCTCAGCGAGTGCAGGCACTGGTGCACGCGCAGTTCGATCTCGCCGCAGATGGTAGCTTCGGAGGTGAGGAACATGTCCAGGGTGACCTGGATCATGCCCTGCCCCGAATTCTCCACCGGCACCACGCCGAAGTCGGCGTGCCCGGCGGCGACTTCCTGGAATACCTCCTCGATGCTGCCCAGCGGCAGGCCGTAGGCGGCGTGGCCGAAGTGCTTGCGCACGGCCTGCTCGCTGAAGGTGCCCTCCGGGCCGAGGAAACCGATCTTCAGCGGGTCCTCCTGCGCCAGGCAGGACGACATGATTTCGCGGAACAGCCGCACCATCTCGGCATCGGACAGCGGGCCTTCATTGCGGTCCACCACCATGCGCAGCACGTGGGCCTCGCGCTCGGGGCGGTAATAGTCGATCGCGGAAAGCCCCTCCCCCTTCACCTTGGCCACGGTCTGCGCGTGCCTGGCGCGTTCGGAAATCAGCTGCTGGATCTGCCGGTCGATGCTGTCAATGCGCTCGCGCATCTCGCTCAACGGGGTCTTCGGGTCGGTCATGCGTTCAGCCGCCTGGATGGATGGAAGTCCAAATGATGGAGCGGCATCTTGCCTGAAAATCCCGCTTTCGTGCGTTCAGCCGTGGCGCTGCGCGAAATCCCGCATGAACGCCACGAGCGCCTCGACCGCCTCCGGTGGCACCGCGTTGTAGAGCGAGGCGCGCATGCCGCCGAGCGCCTTGTGGCCCTTCAGCGCGATCAGGCCGGCCGCCTCCGACTCCTGCAGGAACGCCGCGTCCAGCGCGCTGTCGTGCAGGGTGAAGCGCACGTTCATGCGCGAGCGCGCGGACGGCTCGATCGGGTTGCGGTAATAGCCGCCGGAGCCATCGATGGCCCGGTACAGCAGTTCGGCCTTGGTCCGGTTGCGCGCGGCCATGGCGCCAAGCCCGCCCTGTTCCTTGAGCCACTGGAAGGTCAGCCCCGCCACGTACCAGCCCCAGGTGTTCGGCGTGTTGAGCATCGAGTCGGCAGCGGCGTGCTCGGCGTAGCGGAAGATCCGCGCCATCGGCCGGCCGGCCCGCTGCAGCAGGTCGCGGCGGATGATCATCAGCACCAGGCCGGACGGGCCGATGTTCTTCTGCGCGCCGGCGTAGATCAGCCCGAAGCGGCTCACGTCCAGCGGCTCGGACAGGATGTTCGAGGACATGTCGGCCACCAGCGGCACCGTGCCGCCGATGTCGGGGATGGCGTGGAACTCGACGCCGTGGATCGTCTCGTTGGGCGTGTAGTGCACGTAGGCGGCGCCCGGATCGAGCCGCCAGCTGTCGCGCGGCGGCAGTTTCAGGTAGTCGTCCGCCTCGCCGCTGGCCGCCACGTTCACCCGCAGGTAGGGCTTCGCCTCGCTGGCCGCCTTCGCGCTCCAGTGGCCGCTGACGACGTAGTCGGCGCTGTCGCCCTCGCCGGCCAGGTTCATCGGGATCTGCGCGAAGTGCTGGGTGGCGCCGCCCTGCAGGAACAGCACGGCATAGTCGGCCGGTATCTCCATCAGCTCGCGCAGGTCGGCCTCGGCCTGGGCGGCCATCGCGATGAAGCGCTTGCCGCGGTGGGACTGCTCCATCACCGAGGCCCCGCTGCCGTTCCAGTCCAGCATCTCGCGCTGGGCGCGTTCGAGTACCGCCTGCGGCAGCGCTGCCGGGCCGGCGCTGAAATTCCAGACTCTGCTCACGTGCGCTTGCGTCCTGTCGAGGGTGTTCCGCGCATTATGGCGCGGCGCAGCATGGCGCGGTCAACCCTCAGCGCGTGCCCTCAGAAACGGATCAGCAGCACCAGTGCGATGCCCAGCGCCAGCACGGCGGCGGTGACGATCAGCCACCACACCTCGCCGCTGGGGCCGGCGGCCTCCTCGGGCAGGTGTCGCGGCGGGGGTTCGGGCAGCGTGATTTCCGGCTCCGGCTCCATGCCCGGTCCATCCACCACGAAGCGGTGCATCGCCACGCCGAGCTGGTCGCCGGGCTGCAGGGCCAGTTGCTGCACGGCGACGCCGTTGACCCGCAGCAGGTGTTGCGCGGACGGCTGGGTGACTTCCAGCAGCAGCCGGCCCTCGTGCCAGGAAATGCGCAAGGCGATGGCATCGCCCTGCGGCAACTCGAGCGGGCAATCGCCGTGGGGGCCGAACTCCAGGCTGTCCCGCAACGGCAGCACCCGCCCGGACAGCGGGCCCGCCACCGCGCGCAGGGCCACCGTGCAGCGCCCCTGCTCGGGCACGCTCGGCGGCGTGCGCCGGGCGGGATCCTCGTCGGTACGCAGCAGCATGCGGCAATCGCCCACGCTGACCACGTCGCCGGCGCGCAACAGGGCGCGCTCGCGCACCGGCCGCGCGTTGACGTAGATGCGGTCGGCCGACGGCAACACCTGCAGCACCCAGCCCCGGCGATCCTGCTGGATCCGCAGATGTTGCGGCGCCGCCTGGCTGGCGGCCAGCACCAGGTCGTTGTCGGGCGCACTGCCGACGCGCAGTTGCGCCTGCGTCCAATGGAAATCCTCACGGGCCGCATTGGGAAATTCGATACGCATGGATGAGCCGGTCGATGGACAGCGGAACTCTAGCATGCGGCCCGCCGCGCTCCAGGCGTTAAGATGCGTCGTTTCCCCCGGAGTCCACCATGCCCAGGATCGATATCCACCACCCGCATCAATTGCCGGTTGCCGAGGCCCGCGCCGTGGTCGACCGGGTGGCTGCGCGCATGCGCGAGAAATTCGGCACGGACGACCGCTGGCAGGGCGACACCCTGCTGTTTTCCCGTCCCGGCGTCAGCGGCTCGATCGCCGTCGGCAGCGACGCGATCCAGGTCAGGGCCGAGCTGGGCCTGCTGCTGGCGCCGCTGAAGGGCATGATCGAGCAGGAAATCCGGCGCAAGCTGGATGAGCATTTCGCCTGACGCCGGTCCGGCCCGATCCGTGCTGATGATTCTTTAACCAGGCGTCCATCCGTGGCATAATCGACGGCTTACGCGGCCATGACGGCTGCGCGTGAACCCCGGAACACATGGCCAAAGACGACGTCATCGAAATGGAAGGCACGGTCCAGGAGACCCTGCCCAACACCATGTTTCGTGTACAGCTGGAGAACGGGCACGTCATCATTGCCCATATCTCCGGCCGCATGCGCAAGCACTACATCCGCATCCTTACCGGCGACAAGGTCAAGATCGAAATGACCCCGTACGACCTGAGCAAGGGACGCATCACCTACCGCATGAAGTAGGTCGGCCGCGCCTGCGCGCGGCGATGCGGCAACAGGACGGCGGTATCGGACAAGCAAAGGCGGCGCAATGCGCCGCCTTTGCTTTGCCTCGCCGTTTTTTCCCGCGGTGGTTATTCGACGACCGCCGGCAGCTTCCCGGCCGCCTTGCAGTCGACCTTCAGCTCGCCGTCGGCCACGCTCAGGTGCACCACGCCGCCGTCGACCAGCTTGCCGAACAGCAGTTCGTCGGCCAGCGCACGCTTCACCTTCTCCTGGATCACCCGCGCCATCGGCCGCGCACCCATCTGCGGATCGAAGCCGTGCTCGGCCAGCCAGCGGCGGGCGTCGGCGTCCACGTCCAGGCTCACGCGCTTCTCGGCCAGCTGGCTCTCCAGCTCGATCAGGAACTTGTCGACGACGCGCAGGATGTGCTCGAAGTCGAGCGCGCCGAACTGGATGATGGCGTCCAGCCGGTTGCGGAACTCCGGCGTGAAGATCCGGCGGATCACTTCCATCGCGTCTGACTCGTGCTTCTGCTCGATGAAGCCCATGCTGCGCCGCGCGGCAATGGCCGCGCCTGCATTGGTGGTCATCACCACCACCACGTTCTTGAAGTTCGCCTCGCGGCCGTTGGTGTCGGTCAGCACGCCGCGGTCCATCACCTGCAGCAGGATGTTGAACACGTCCGGGTGCGCTTTCTCGATCTCGTCCAGCAGCAGCACGGCATGCGGGTGCTTGGTGATCGCCTCGGTCAGCAGGCCGCCCTGGTCGAAGCCGACATAGCCCGGGGGCGCGCCGACCAGCCGCGACACCGAATGCGCCTCCATGTACTCGGACATGTCGAAGCGGATCATCTCGATGCCCAACTGCATCGCCAGCTGCCGGGTGACCTCGGTCTTGCCGACACCCGTCGGGCCGGCGAGCAGGAAGCAGCCGATCGGCTTGGACGGATCGGCCAGGCCGGAACGGGCCATCTTGATCGACGCGGCCAGCGCCTCGATCGCCGGATCCTGGCCGAACACCACCATCTTGAGGTTGCGCTCGAGGTTCTTCAGCACGTCGCGGTCCGAGGCCGACACCTGCTTGGCCGGGATGCGCGCCATCTTCGCCACGATGTACTCGACCTCGCCGACGTCGACCCGGCCGGTGCGCTGCTCCTCCGGCAGCAGCCGCTGGCGCGCGCCGGCCTCGTCGATCACGTCGATCGCCTTGTCCGGCAGCAGCCGGTCGGGGATGTGCTTCACCGACAGGTCCACCGCCGCCTTCAGCGCCTCGTTGGTGTAGGCCACGTGGTGGTGTTCCTCGAAGCGCGAGCGCAGGCCCTTGAGGATCTCGATGCTGTCGGCCACGGTCGGCTCGACCACGTCGATCTTCTGGAAGCGGCGGGCCAGCGCGCGGTCCTTCTCGAACACGCCGCGGTACTCCTGGAACGTGGTCGAGCCGATGCAGCGCAGCTCGCCGGAGGCCAGCATCGGCTTGATCAGGTTCGAGGCGTCCATGGTGCCGCCCGAGGCGGAGCCGGCGCCGATGATGGTGTGGATCTCGTCGATGAACAGGATCGCGCCCGGCTGCTTCTTCAGCTGCGCGATCACGCTCTTCAGGCGCTTCTCGAAGTCGCCGCGGTACTTGGTGCCGGCCACCAGCGCGCCCAGGTCGAGCGACCAGATCGTGGCGCTTTCCAGCACCTCGGGCACCTCGCCGTCGACGATGCGCTTGGCCAGGCCCTCGGCCAGCGCGGTCTTGCCCACGCCGGCCTCGCCCACGTACAACGGGTTGTTCTTGCGCCGGCGGCACAGCACCTGGATGGTGCGCTCGATCTCGTCGGCACGGCCGATCAGCGGGTCGATCTTGCCTTCCAGCGCCAGCTCGTTGAGGTTGCTGGCGAATTCGTGCAGCGGATTGCCCTTCGGCTCGCCGCCCTCCTCGCCCTCGCGCTCGCCGCCGGAGACGCCGGCGGCCGGCTCGTCGCCGATCTTGGCGATGCCGTGCGAAATGTAGTTGACCACGTCGAGCCGGGTGATTTCCTGCTGGTGCATGAAATACACCGCGTGCGAATCCTTTTCGCCGAAGATCGCCACCAGCACGTTGGCGCCGGTGACCTCCTTGCGGCCGGAGGATTGCACGTGGTAGACGGCGCGCTGCAACACGCGTTGGAAGCCCAGCGTGGGCTGCGTATCGCGCTCGTCGCCGGATGGCAGCACCGGCACGGTTTCGTTGATGATGCGCACCAGGTCGGCCGACAGCCGCGGCAGATCCGCGCCACAGGCGCGCAGGGCGCCGAGCGCCGACTGGTTCTCGGTCAATGCCAGCAGCAGGTGCTCCACCGTCATGAATTCATGGCGCTGTTCGCGGGCCTGCTTGTAGCACTGGCCGATGGTGACTTCCAGATCCTTGCTGAACATTCGGATCGTCTCCGCTTGCAATGGTTGAGCGGCCTGCGGTGCCGCGATGAGCACAAAATGGGGACGCTCAGAGCTTTTCCATAGTGCACAGCAACGGGTGCTGATGGGAACGTGAATATTCGTTGACGTGGGTTACCTTGGTCTCCGCTACCTCGCGGGTGAACACGCCGCACACGCCCCGCCCGCGGGTATGCACATGCAGCATCACCTGCACCGCCTGCTCCTGGTCCAGGTTGAAGAAAGCGCGCAGCACCTCGACCACGAAATCCATCGGAGTGAAGTCGTCGTTCAGCAGCAGCACCTGGAACAGCGGCGGCCGCGCCACCTCCGGTTTCGCGGTTTCCAGCGCCAGGCCGCGGCCGCTGTCGTGCTCATGTTCGGATTCGTGGGCCATGGATGGGTCGTGGTATGAACTCTGGGTCGAAAGTATACGCCGCGGCGCCGGATCCACTCGCCACGGTGCGGCAGGAAAGGTGATGGCACAATGACACTTTTTCCAGCCCCGGCGTTCCCCCGACATGGCCGACTCCCCCGCTTCCGCCGAGATCTGGCGACCGCATGTCACCGTCGCTTGCGTGGTGGCCGACGGCGACCGCTACCTGATGGTCGAGGAGCGGGTCAACGGCCGGCTCGCCTGGAACCAGCCGGCCGGCCACCTGGAGGATGGTGAAACCCTCGTGGCGGCCGCCTTGCGCGAAACGCTGGAGGAGACCGGCTGGACCGTGCAGCTGCAGCACCTGATCGGCGTGCACCAGTGGCGCAGCACCGAACACGGGGATGCGGTGATCCGCTTCAGCTTCGCCGCCCGTCCGCTCGGCCACGACCCGGCGCGCCCGCTGGATGCCGACATTTGCCGTGCTGCCTGGCTCACCCGGGCCGAGATCGCCGCTCTGGGCGGACGCCTGCGCAGCCCGATGATCCTGCAGAGCATCGACCAGTGGCTGGCCGGCCGGCGACTGCCGCTGGACGTGCTGAGCCGGCTGCCCGAAGGCGGCGCGTCGTGAAGGTGATGCTCGGCATCTCCGGCGGCGTCGATTCCTCGGTCGCCGGTCTGCTGCTGCAGCAGGCCGGCTATGAGGTGGAAGGCCTGTTCATGCAGAACTGGGAGGAGGACGACCGCTCCGGCCCCTGCACCACCGATGCCGACCGCAAGGACGCCGTGGCGGTGTGCGGGCGACTCGGCATCCCGTTCCACGCGCGCAATTTCGCCGCGGCATACTGGGACGGCGTGTTCGAGCACTTCCTCGCCGAGTACCGCGCCGGCCGCACGCCGAACCCCGACGTGCTGTGCAACCGCGAGATCAAGTTCAAGACCTTCCTCGACGAGGCTCGCGCACTCGGCGCCGACAAGATCGCCACCGGCCATTACGCCCGCGTCGATTGCATGGACGGTCGCTACCGCCTGCTGCGCGCGGTGGACGCGGCGAAGGACCAGAGCTATTTCCTGCATGCGCTGGGCCAGCGGCAACTGGCCGCCACCTTGTTCCCGCTGGGCGGGCTCGAGAAATCGCGTGTGCGCGAACTGGCCCGCGCGGCAGCCCTGCCGACCCACGCGAAAAAGGACTCCACCGGCATCTGCTTCATCGGCGAACGCGATTTCCGCAGCTTCCTCTCCCACTACATTCCGGCTCGCCCCGGCGAGATGCGCACGCCCGGCGGCGCGCTGATCGGCGAACACCAGGGCGTGATGTACTACACCCTGGGCCAGCGCAACGGGCTGGGCATCGGCGGCCGCCACGGCGCCGGCGGCGAGGCCTGGTACGTGGTGGGCAAGGACGTGGCGGCGAACGTGCTGTACGTCGCCCAGGGCGGCGAGAACCGCTGGCTGTATTCGCGGCGGCTGCAATCGGAGGCACCGAGCTGGGTCGATGGCGCCACGCCCTCCACGCCGTTCCGCTGCACCGCCCGCACCCGTTACCGCCAGTCCGACCAGGCCTGCACGGTCAGCGTGCACGGCGACGGCCTCGAGATACGCTTCGACGAACCGCAGCGCGCGGTGACGCCGGGGCAGTCGGTGGTGCTCTACGATGGCGAGGTCTGTCTCGGCGGTGCGGTGATCGCGGTTACCGACGCGCCCTACGGCGGCCTGCTGCCGGCATTCACCCCTTTCCCCACCCATCCTGCAAGAGAATCATCGCCCCGTGTTTGAAACCTTTTCCATGACCGAGGAACGCGTGCTTGCCCTGGCCGGGCTGTTCCAGGCCTGTGCGCTGGCGCAGCAGCTGGCCAACGACGGCCGTTGTGACGAAGGCGCGATGGAGGCCAGCGTCGCCAGCGTGTTCCGCATCGACGCGCCTTCGGTGGTCGGCGTGTACGGCAGCATCTCGAACATCCGGCTCGGCCTGCGCAGCCTGATCGCCCAACTCGACGAAAACGACCGCGACATGGCGGTGACCCGTATGGCGGTGACCGTGGTGCGGCTGGAACGCAGCCTGTCGGCCCGGGCAGACCTGCTCGACAAGCTCCAGCAAGGCATCCTCGCCGCGCAGCGCCAGGCCGACCATTTCGGCATGGATTCCAGCCAGGTCTGCAGCCGGCTGGCCGAGGTGTATGCCGCCACTCTGTCGATCCTCAAGCCACGTGTCATGGTCAGCGGCAACCCGCTGCAGCTGCAACAGCCCGCCGTGGTGGAAAAGGTGCGTACCAGTTTGCTGGCGGCGGTGCGCTCGGCGGTATTGTGGCGGCAGATCGGCGGCCGTCAGTGGCAACTGCTGCTGTACCGGCGCCAGTGCAGCATGCTGGCGCGCGGCCTGCTGACCGGAGCGACGCTGGATCACCGCTGACGGCGGATTGTCCGGGCCGCGGAAAAGCAAACGGCGGGCAATGCCCGCCGTTTTCCGTCCCTGGGTGGAACTCCTTGCGATAACCGTAGCCGGCTGCCATCCGACTGGAGGCAGTATGCCGCGGCAATGTGACGGTTTTAGAACGAAACCTCGCCGAACACGCCGATCTCGTTGGTCTTCACGTTCTGCACGTGCGGCGGCACCGGGGTGGTGACCGACTTGTCGGCCTTCTCGTGCTTCCACACGCCGGCCAGCTTGAAGCCCTTGGTCACCTGGTACTCCAGGCCGAGGTTGTAGTAGACGTCCTTGGCGTTGTGGTCCAGGTTCTTGCTGACCTTGGCGTTGTCATAGCGGGTGAACAGGGTCAGGCCGTCGGCGACCAGCACGCTGCCCCACAACGAGTAGCCGTCGGCCTTGTCCGACAGCGGGCTCAGCACGTTGTTCCAGTTCTTCGCGGTGAAGTACTCGGCGCCGAGGCGGAGCGACTTGTCGGCGTAGGCCACCATGAAGTCACCACGCTGGGCAGTGTGCGGCGCGCTGATGTTCTGCGTCTCCTTGCCCAGGTGACCACTGTAGCCGCCCACCGCCACGATCATGTTGTCGAACGGCACGAAGCCCACGCGGCCTTCGAAATCCACACCCTTGGTGCGGCTGGGGTTCTTGTAGCCGGCGCCGTTCACGACGGACACGGCGTAGTTGAGCGACTTGCTGGCGCCCAGCTCGCCACCCATGTGCAGGCCCCAGTCGGCCGAGGTGCCGTACTTCAGTCGGTCGATCAGGGTGTTCTCGACGTAACGGAAACCGTAGTAGTTCTCGGCGAACGGCACCCACGGCAGGTCGGCCGAACCGATGCGCAGCACGGCGGCATCGTCGAACTTGCCCTGCACGTAGGCTTTCTTCACGTACAGGCTGGTCTGGCCGATGGCGCTGGCGTAGTTGAAGTCGGTGGTCAGGTTGGCCGACCATACGTCGTTGAACTTGTGCGTGACGCCGAGGTAGAAGCGCTTGACGTCGATGCCGGTGCCCGACTTGTCGGTCTTGCCCTTGTCGCTGTTCTTGTCGCTGATGTTGGTGAAGTCGAAGAACATCTTGCCGGACAGCGAGGTATTGCCAAGCAGCTTGTCAACCGACGCGACCTTCTTGTCGCTGGTGGCCTGCGCCTTCTGCACCGTCTCCACCGCCTGGCCGGTCGACACGTTGATGTCGGACTGCGCATCGGTGCGCTGTTCCAGCTCGTCCACCTTGGACTGCAACGCGGCGAGCTGCGCCTTCAGCGCCTCGACTTCGGCGTTGCTGGCAGCCGGAGCCGTCGTCCTGTTGTGCGACTTCTGCGCCGGTGCCGCGGCGACCGTGAAGCTGGTAACGCCGAGACCGGCGGCAATCGCTACCGCAATCAATTTGGAACGCATGTCATTCTCCGCAAGTTTGGTGGAAAACATCTCGATCGCCCCCTCGACCTGACGGCTGGCCAGCGATTCGTTAAAAGTTTGCCTAGGCTTCTTTACGGTTGGATGCTGCTTTGATGACAGATTAAAGACAACGCCGCCGCATCCCCGGCAAGCATGCGGCCTACGCGCCGTGTACCGGCTGATATGCTTCGTGGATGGAAACGCCCGACAACAGCAATACCCCGCGCATGGCCGACCGGTTTCGCGGTTTTCTGCCGGTGGTGGTCGATGTGGAAACTGGCGGTTTCGACGCCGAGCACGATGCCCTGCTTGAAATCGCCGCGGTGCCGCTGGCCATGGATGCCGCCGGCTACCTGTACCGGCAGCCCACGGTTTCCACGCATGTGGAGCCGTTTCCGGGGGCGAACCTGGATCCGCGCTCGCTGGAGATCACCGGCATCGACCCGGGCAACCCGCTGCGCGGCGCCTTGGCCGAACGCCAGGCACTGGACCACGTCTTTCAGGTGGTGCGTGAAGCGGTGCGCGAAGCCGGCTGCCAGCGGGCGATCCTGGTTGGCCACAACGCCGCATTCGACCTCGGTTTCCTGAACCAGGCTGTGCGCCGTACCGGGCACAAGCGGAATCCGTTCCACCCGTTCAGCTGCTTCGACACGGTCAGCTTCGGTGGCCTTGCCTACGGTCAGACCGTATTGAGCAAGGCCGTGCTGGCGGCCGGGCATGCATTCGACAGCAGCGAGGCGCATTCGGCGGTCTACGACGCCGAGCGCACCGCCGAACTGTTCTGCAGCGTGGTCAATCGCTGGCGCCAGCTGGAAATGATCGAACAGGTCCACGCCGGGCTCGACGCCGCCTGAACGCGGCTGGTGGCGGATGGCCGGAAAGATGACAGTTTGTCATTTGGCTGCAACATTCATTTCATTCAATGGCAACACGCAAAGCCTGAAATGGCCGGGTCGCATCCGACCTCACCCAAGGAGCCACCGTGTTGATCAACCATAAATCCCCGCTTCGCTTCGCTGCCGTCGCCGCACTGGCGGTGGCCTCGACGTTCGGCGCCGCCGCGAACGCCACCGACATCACCGGTGCCGGTTCCAGCTTCGTCTACCCGGTCATGTCCAAGTGGTCGGCTGCGTATGCCGAGAAGACCGGCAACCACCTCAACTACCAGTCGGTCGGTTCCGGCGCCGGCATCGCGCAGATCAAGGAAGGCACCATCGACTTCGGCGCCTCCGACGCGCCGATGAAGGCCGAGGACCTGCAGAAGTTCGGCCTGGGCCAGTTCCCGGTCGTGGTCGGCGGCATCGTGCCGGTGGTCAACATCGCCGGCGTGCAGGCCGGCCAGATCAAGCTCGATGGCGCCACCCTGGCCGCGATCTTCATGGGCAAGATCAGCAACTGGAACGACCCGAAGATCGCCGCGCTGAACGCCGGCCTCAGTCTGCCGGCCGGCAAGATCACCGTGGTGCATCGCTCGGATGGTTCGGGCACCACGTTCAACTTCACCAACTACCTGTCCAAGGTCAGCCCGGAATGGGCCGACAAGGTGAAATTCGGCACGGCCGTGGAATGGCCGACCGGCGTGGGCGGCAAGGGCAACGAGGGCGTGTCGCAGTACGTGCGCCAGATCAAGGGCTCGATCGGCTACGTCGAGTACGCCTATGCGGTGAAGAACAAGATCAGCTGGGTCAACATGAAGAACGCCGCCGGCAAGGTGCTCTCGCCGAACGCCGAAAGCTTCGCTGCCGCGGCCGCCACCGCCGACTGGGCCCACGCGAAGGATTTCAACCTGATCATGACCAACGCGCCGGGCGATCAGGCGTGGCCGATCACCGCCACCACGTGGGTGATCATGTACAAGTCGCCGAAGAACGCCGTCAACAGCAAGGTCGCCTTCGACTTCTTCAAGTCGGCCCTGGAGCATGGCCAGGAGGCCGCTAGCGCGCTGGACTACGTGCCCCTGCCGGCGACCCTGGTCAGCCAGATCGAGGCGTACTGGACGTCCGAGTTCAAGCACTGATGCCGTAAAGTAAGAAAGCCGACGCCCCCGCCGGCCCTGCCGTCGGGGGCGTCGAGTTTTTCACCCCGCCTACTGGATCGTCATGCCAGCCACCGAAGCATCCATCATGTCCACCGACATCCTGGAACAGCGCAGTCGCCGCGATGCCCGCAACGAACGGCTGTTCCGCTGGCTGCTGAAGGGTTGCGCGCTGATCGTGCTGGCCTCCCTGCTTGGCGCCGCCGGCGCCACGCTGTGGGGTGGCCGCGATGCATTCGGCACGTTCGGCTGGCACTTCCTGGTCAGTTCGGAATGGGATCCGGGCAACGATGTCTACGGCGCCATGGTGCCGGTCTACGGCACCGTCGCCACCTCGTTCATCGCGCTGCTGATCGCGGTACCGATCAGCTTCGGCATCGCGGTCTACCTCTCCGAGGTCGCGCCCACCTGGCTGCGCACTCCGGTCTCCTCGGCCATCGAGCTGCTGGCCGGCATCCCCTCGATCATCTACGGCATGTGGGGCCTGTTCGTCTTCGCCCCGTTCTTCGCCGACCATGTCAAGCCGTGGCTGACCAGCAACCTCGGCAACAAGCCGGACGACGGCAAGTTGTCGTGGGTGGCCGAGCACGTGCCGTTCGTCGGCAAGCTGTTCGGCAGCGACTACCCGTTCGGCGCCAGCATCCTGGTCGCCGGCATCGTGTTGGCGATCATGATCATCCCGTTCATCTCCTCGGTGATGCGCGAGGTGTTCCAGACCGTGCCGACCCGGCTGAAGGAATCGGCCTATGCGCTCGGCTCCAGCACCTGGGAGGTGTCCTGGGACATCGTGCTGCCGTACACCCGCTCGGCGGTGATCGGCGGCATCTTCCTCGGCCTCGGCCGTGCGCTGGGCGAGACCATGGCGGTGACCTTCGTGCTGGGCAACGCCATGCACCTGTCCGCCTCGCTGCTCGACCCCGGCGCCTCGATCGCCTCGACCATCGCCAACCAGTTCAGTGAGGCGGCCGGCCTGCAGAAGTCCGCGCTGATGGCGCTGGCCTTCCTGCTGTTCGTGGTCACCTTCATCGTGCTGCTGATCGCCCGGCTGATGCTGCGCCGGCTGGCCAGCAAGGAGGGTCGCTGATGAGCGCGCTGTACCTGCGCCGCCGCGTCACCAATGCGGTCGCGATGACGCTGAGCATGCTGGCCACCCTGATCGGCCTGGCCTTTCTGGCCTGGATCCTGTGGGAAACCCTGCGCCAGGGCATCGGCGCGCTGGACCTGAAGCTGTTCACCAAGGTCACCGCCTACGGCGAGGACGGCGGCCTGCTGAACTCGATGGTCGGCAGCCTGATCATCAACTTCATCGGCATCGCCATCGCCACCCCGATCGGCGTGCTGGCCGGCACCTGGCTGGCCGAATACGCCGACCGCACGCGGCTGGGCGAATCGATCCGCTTCCTCAACGACATCCTGCTGTCGGCGCCGTCGATCGTGATGGGCCTGTTCGTCTACACCATCATCGTGCTGCCGAGCACCGCGCTGACCCACGGCAACACCACCTTCTCCGGCTTCGCCGGCGGCGTGGCGCTGGCGCTGATCGCGCTGCCGGTGATCGTGCGCACCACCGACGAGATGCTGCGGCTGGTACCCTCCACCCTGCGCGAGGCCGCGCTGTCGCTGGGCGTGCCGCAGTGGAAGCTGACCCTGCAGATCCTGATCCGCGCCGCGCGCTCGGGCATCATCACCGGCGTACTGCTGGCGCTGGCGCGGATCAGCGGCGAGACCGCGCCGCTGCTGTTCACGGCGTTCGGCAACAACTACATGGCGCTCAACCCGATCGACAAGATGTCCAGCCTACCGCAGATCATCTACCAGTACGCCAACGACCCGGGCGAGGCGATGCATGCGCTGGCCTGGGCCGGCGCGTTCGTGATCACCATGTTCGTGCTGCTGCTCAGCCTGGCTTCGCGCCTGATCCTCTTCCGCACCAAGGTGTCCCATGACTGATTCCGCCCTCGCCACGAACCCGGCGTCGGAGACGGCCGCATCGGCGGCGGCCCCGAAGCTCGCCGTGCGCGACCTGCATTTTTACTACAGCGGATTCCATGCGTTGAAAGGCATCGACATGGATATCCCGGAAAAGCAGGTCACCGCGATCATCGGTCCGTCCGGCTGCGGCAAGTCGACCCTGCTGCGCGTCTTCAACCGCATCTACGCGATCTACCCGAAACTCGAGGCGAAGGGTTCGATCGAACTGGACGGCGAAAACATCCTCGACCCCGGCTATTCGCTGAACCGCCTGCGCAGCAAGGTCGGCATGGTGTTCCAGAAGCCGGTGCCATTCCCGATGACGATCTTCGAGAACGTCGCGTACGGCATCCGCCACCATGAGAAGCTGTCGAAGGCGAACATGGAAGGCCGCGTGGAACAGGCGCTGCGCAGCGCCGCGCTGTGGGACGAGGTGAAGGATAAGCTCAGGCAGAACGCACTCGGCCTCTCCGGTGGCCAGCAGCAGCGCCTGTGCATCGCCCGCGCGATCGCGCTGAAGCCCGAGGTGCTGCTGCTGGACGAGCCGACCTCGGCGCTGGACCCGATCGCCACCAGCCGCATCGAGCAATTGGTGGAAGAGTTGAAAAGCCAGTTCACCATCGTCATTGTCACCCACAACATGCAGCAGGCGGCGCGCGTCTCCGACCTTACCGCCTTCATGTACCTGGGCGAGCTGATCGAGTTCGACCGGACCGAAAGGATTTTCACCAAGCCGGGCAAGAAGCAGACCGAGGATTACATCACCGGGCGCTTCGGCTGATCACACAGGACCCCACCATGAATACCGGCACCGACCACATCATCAAGAGTTACGACAGCGAGCTGACCCGGCTCACCGGCGAGATCGTGCGCATGGGCGAGCTGGCGGTGACCCAGCTGGAAGCGGCCATCGACGTGCTCGAACGGCGCGACGAGCGCGCCGCGCAGCGCGTGGTCGGCAACGACGACGCGATCGACCAGATGGAGCAGGAGATCGGCCACGACGTGGTGCGCCTGCTGGCGCTGCGCGCACCGATGGCCGGCGACCTGCGCAACGTGTATGCCGCCCTGCGCATCGCCTCCGACATCGAGCGCATCGGCGACTACGCCGCCAACGTCGCCAAGCGCTCGATCCCGTTGTCGATGGTGGCGCCGGTGGCGCCGGTCGGCGGCCTGCGCCACCTGGCCGAACTGGCCGCCGAAGAAGTGCGCGAGGTGCTGCTGGCCTATCGCGACCGCGACGCCGAACGCGCCTACCAGGTGTGGAAGGACGACGCCGTGCTGGACGAGGCCTATACCGGCTACTTCCGCCAGCTGCTCACCTACATGATGGAAGACCCGCGCAACATCACCCCGTGCACCCACCTGCTGTTCATGGCCAAGAACATCGAGCGCGTCGGCGACCACGCCACCAACATCGCCGAGAACATCTGGTTCCAGGTCACCGGCGAGCCGCTGGACAAGCAGCGCAGCAAGCGCGACCTCACCTCGAGCCCGGAAATCACCAAACTCGGCGAATGACCCGGAGCGTAGGCTGCTCCGTAGATACTGTTATCGAGATCAAGCCCCATGAAGGATTGGGTCGAACGGTTTGCCGGACTTGAGGACGCCGA
>NZ_LVJR01000094.1 GCF_001617365.1 Rhodanobacter sp. FW104-R8 | reverse complement strand
GCGCGGCCTGTCGACCCCGACTCACCGCCGCACAGGGGCCCCGGGTAGAGCAGCGGGCCATCGTGGCCCGCACTCGATGATGAAGCTGGGAAGCAAAAGCCACAGAGCAAAGTCCAGCGCTGCTGTTGCACTGCTGTTGATCTGGCTGTTGCTTTGGCTTTTCTGAAGAGTGCGGGCCACGATGGCCCGCTGCTCTACCTGGGGCCCCTCTGCAGCGGCGGGCGGGCGAAGGAAAGCCCGTAGGGTGGCCGGCATGGATGCCGGCCAGTTTTTCGCCAGCACAGGATGTGCTGTCGAAAAATCCCGTAGCCCGGCCGCGAACCTTGCGGGCAGGATGCCCGCAAGGCGCGCAAGCGGGGTGGCCTTTCTCTTGGGTTACTTTCTCTTTGGCCACGCAAAGAGAAAGTGACTCGGCTGCCGCAGGCAGACGAAAGCTCTTGCTCTGAAAGCTCTTCGCTCTGAATGCGGGGACGAGCGAGAGCATCGCCCGCGAGCGGGCTCCTACGAAGGCTGCGGCCAGCCGATGCGCGGTCACGTGTAGAAGCTCCCGGCCAGGGTCCCGAGCAGCAGCGTCCAGCCATCCACCAGCACGAACAGCATGATCTTGAACGGCAGCGAGATGATCATCGGCGAGACCATCATCATGCCCATCGACATCAGCACGCTGGCCACCACCAGGTCGATGATCAGGAACGGGATGAACAGCAGGAAGCCCATCTGGAACGCGGTCTTCAGCTCGCTGGTGAGGAACGCCGGCATCGCCACCTTGAACGGCACGTCGGCCTTGCCGGCGTAGGGTTTCTCCCGGGCCAGCCGGGTGAACAGCTGCAGGTCTGCCTCGCGGGTCTGGTCGAGCATGAAGCGCTTGAACGGCGCCGCGGCCGCCGGCAGCGCCTGCTCGGCGGCGAGCTGGCCATCCATGTACGGTTTCACGCCGTCGACCCAGGCGCGATTGAGCACCGGCGACATCACGAACAGGGTGAGGAACAGCGACAACCCCAGCAGCACCTGGTTCGGCGGCGTCGACTGCGTGCCCAGTGCCTGGCGCAGGAAACCGAGCACGATGACGATGCGGGTGAACGAGGTCATCATCAGCGCGATCGCCGGCAGCAGGGTCAGCGCCGTCATCAGCGCCAGCACCTGCAGCGACAGCGTCCAGTTCTGGCCGCCGCCGGGCGCGTTCTGCACGTTCACCAGCGGTATCCCCGGCGGTGCCGCCAACGTCGCCAGCGGCAGGGCCAGCAGCAGGACGGCGATGACCCAGCGCCACGACTTCATGAGCCGCGCTTCCAGCGCGCCAGCAACTCGCCGAACGCGGGCAGCGCCGGTGCGGTGGGCACGGTGGGTTCGGCGGGCGTGCCGTCGTAGACGTGCAGCGTGCGCATGCCGCCCGGCCCCATGCCGACCAGCAGGCGCTTGCCGTCGGCGTCGAGCAGCAGCAGCCGCTCGCGCGCACCCACCGCGAACGTCTCCACGCAGCGGATGCGCCGCCCGCCGGGCCGGCTGCGCACCTGCAGGCGCCGGCTCAGCCAGCCCGCGACGAAGATCAGCGCCACCACCGCGGCAAGGCTGAGCAGCACGCGCAGCAACTCGCCGCCCACGTTGATGTCGGCCGCCGGCAGCGCCACCGGCGCCAGCGCCATGCGTATCCCGTATGACTCGCCGCATCGGCGGCTTGCCCTGGGGGCCATCGGCTTCGCCGATGTTCGCTCCGGCATCCTGCCTGCGCGATCCGCATCCCGGCTCTCAACAGACGAAGGCCTGGTCATCACGGCCGTTGTCACCGCAACTTCCGCACGCGCTCGGCCGGGCTGATCACGTCGGTCAGGCGGATGCCGAACTTCTCGTTGATCACCACCACTTCGCCGTGCGCCACCAGGGTGCCGTTGACGAACACATCCAGCGGCTCGCCGGCGGCGCGGTCCAGCTCCACCACCGAACCCTGGTTCAGCTGCAGCAGGTTGCGGATGCTGATGCGGGTGCGGCCGACCTCCATGGCCAGGGTCACCGGCACGTCCAGGATCATGTCGAGGTTGACCTCGCCGCTGCCTGCGGCGGTGCCGTGCAGCGAATCGAACTCGACGCGCTCGCTGGCGTGGGCGGACGCGGCTTCAGTAGGCTGGTTCATGCGGGATTCTTCTCTCTGGAAAGGTCGCCGGCCGCGCGCCTTTCGCGCCGCCCGGCCTGGACATGGAAACGCACGGCGTTGCGGCCGCCGGACTGGCCGTAGCGGCCGCGGAACACCGGCACGTCTTCGGCGTAGACGGTGGCCAGTTCGGGCAACTGCACGGGGATCACGTCGCCCGGCCGCAGGTGCAGGAACTCGCCGAGGCTGAGCTGCACGTCGAGCAGCAGCGAGCTGAGGCCCACTTCCGCGTCGAGCACTTCCTCCTGCAGCATCTCCGCCCAGCGGTCGTCGCGGTCGGCGCGGTCGCTCTGCACGCCGGCGTCGAGCAGGTTGCGGATCGGCTCGACCATCGCGTACGGCAGGGTCAGGTGGATCTCGCCGCCGCCGCCGTCGAGCTCGACGTGGAAGCGCGACACCACCACCGTCTCGGTCGGGCTGACGATGTTGGCGAACTGCGGATTGATCTCCGAGCTCTGGTACTCGAACTGCAGCCCCAGCACCG
The DNA here is from genome assembly GCF_001617365.1 of Rhodanobacter sp. FW104-R8. Lineage (GTDB taxonomy): Bacteria > Pseudomonadota > Gammaproteobacteria > Xanthomonadales > Rhodanobacteraceae > Rhodanobacter. Next base: position 17,531 of record NZ_LVJR01000094.1, on the reverse strand, counting down.
GCGCCCACGCCTCGGCCATCGCGCCGAACAGCTCGCCCAGCATGATCTGGATCACGCGGTTCTCGGTGGCGGTGAAGTCGCGCCCCTCGATGCGGGCGTGGTAGCGGCCGTCGCCGCCGAAGAAGTTGTCGATCACGGTGAACACCAGGCGCGGCTCGAACACCACCAGCGCGGTGCCGCGCAGCGGCTTGATGCGTACCAGGTTGAGGTTGCTCGGCACCGCCAGGCCGTGCACGTACTCGGCGAACTTGACCATCTTCACGCCCAGCACCGAGACCTCGCAGGTCTTGCGCAGCACGCTGAAGACGCCGGTGCGGAAGAACCGCGCGAAGCGGTCGTTGACCATCTCCAGCGTGGGCAGGCGGCCGCGCACGATGCGGTCCTGCTGGGTGAAGTCGTAGGCGAGCACCGCATCGGGCGGCAACGGCTCGTCGCTGCCGGTGCTCACCGCGCCGCCGGCGACGCCGTCGAGCAGCGCGTCGATCTCGTCCTGGGAAAGCAGATCGCTCATGCGCGCGGCATCCGTTACTGCATCACGAAGCTGGTGAAATACAGCGCGTCGATGCCGGGCCGGCCGAGCCGCGCCCGGACGATCTTGCGCACCGCGTCCAGCGCCTGCTCCTGGAGCTTCTGGCGGCCGGCGGCGTCGCTGATGATCGAGTAGTCCTGGTTGCTGAACAGCGCCACCAGGGCATCGCGAAGCACCGGGTCGGCGGCCTTCGCCACGTTGATCGCCTCGGGATCGTGCGACATCAGGGTTACCCCCACCTGCAGGTAGCGCAGCGATCCGGCATCGCGGAAATTCACCACGAAGGCCGGATCCAGCGGCAGGTACAGCTCGGCCTTGCCGACGTCGGGAGCCTTCGCCCTGTCGTTCGCGGCATGCGTGCCCTGGCGCGCCTGCCAGGCGTAGCCGCCGACACCCAGCGCCAGCAGCAACGCCACGGCCACGCCAATCACCAGCGGCTTGCGGCTGTTGCGCTCCGCCGGCGCGTCGGCCACCGCTACGGCTTGTTCGTCGTCGATCATGAAAACCTCGGTCTGCCATGGTTTGGAATGCGCTCGGCGGGAGCGCCCACCAACAGAAGCAAACCACGTGCCATCCACGGGAAACGTTGTTCCAGCTGGATTTGACGGCATCGCACGCGAACGCGGCACGCCGCGCGGCGCTTTCTTGACGCCTGCCGGCGCATCGTCGCGACGCGATCGCGACGTGCCGGCCGGCGGTGCAGGCGCACTCCCGCCCCGGCGATTTCCGCGCGCGGAGAAAACCGCAAAGTGCGGATGCGATGAAGCGCGGATTCGCCCGCGTTACGCGAACGCGTCGAGCAGGCCGACCCGGCCGGGCGATGCCGCCGGGCCGATGCCGTGGACTTCGGCGATCTCGTCCGCCACGCCCGCGCCGGCATGGCCGGCGCGACGGCGGCCATCGCCGCGATCGCGCTGCCCCACCTCGGCGTGGCCCAGCGAGAGGCCGTGCCGGGCCAGCATCTGGTCCAGCTGCGGCAGGCCTTGCTGCACGGCCGCCACGGCCGCCGGATGCTGCGCGCTGAACACCACGTCCACGCGACCGTGCGTCACGCTGACATTGACGTCGAGCGAGCCCAGCTCCTCGGGATGCAGCCGGATCCGTGCCTGCTTGATGTCCTGCCCGCCCAGCCAGGCCACGTGCTGGCCGAGTTCCTGGCCGAACGCCGGGCCGCCCGGCGGCGACTGCAGCTGCAGCGCATGCGGAACCACCGGCGCGGCGGGCGGCGGTTGGCCCGGCAGCGCGATCGGCGTCACCGCGTCTTTCGACGGCTCCCGGCCGGTATCGACCACCGGCAACGGGCCGCGCCCGGACACCGCTGCCACGACGGCCGTCACGGGCAGCTCGACGGCAGCGGCAGCGTCGAGCCGCAGCGACGTGGCGGCGCCGGCGTCGGAGGCCACGCTCTTGCCGCCCGCCGGCACGACGTCGACGGCCCCGGTCACGGCGGGGCGCAGCACGCCGGCGACCGACGGGCCGAGCAGTGCGAGCATGGCGCCGGCCAGGGCCGATGCCGCCGGCTCGCCCGAAGCATCCTTCTCCGCCGGCGCTTTCGCTGCAGGCGCTGCGGCATCCGTCGCCACCGCCACGGCGCCCGATGCCGGTGCCGGCCGGGGCCCCGTCGCGGCCGGCGGATCGGCGGCGGGCGCAGCGGCGTCCGGCTGGCGCGGCGCTGGCGCCTGCTCGCGGCGCTCCGGCGCTTTCGACGAGGGATCTACACCCGCCGCATCGCGCTGCTGGCGCGCCGCGTGCAACTGGCGGTCGAATGGGCCCGGCGCCGCGGCATCTTCGCGGGGGCCGCCTGCGGCCGCGGTGCGCGGAGGTGTCGGTGCGGGCGGGCCGGGGGCGACGGCTGGCGTGGTCATGGCAAGGACTTCCCTTCACGTGGAAACGCGGCAGGTGCCGGCGATGGCTGCACGATCGGGCCGCTCATCGCAGCCGCCGGTGCTGCATGCGCTCGTCGACTTCGGCCTGCTCGTGCCGGGCCTCGGCCCGGCGCTCGTGCTCGCGGTGCTGGGCGACGACGCTGTCCAGCGCGCTTTCGCGGGCGTGCGCCTGCTGCCAGCGCTCCCGCATCTGCTCCAGCTGCCGGCTCTGGCGGCCGACTTCGGCGGTCTGCTGCGTGATCGCCTGGTCGATCCGCTCGACGAATTTCCGGCGGTTGAGCAGCGCCGCCACGCCCAGCGCAGCGTCGCCGGCGGCGGCATACTCGCCCCGGTAGCGCTGCAGTTCGCCAAGCTGCAGCTCGGCCCTGGCCAGTTGCTGCTGCTGCGCGGCCAGCTTCGCCAGCGCTTCCTCGCTGCGCTGCCTGGCCTGCTCCACCGCGGGTTCCAGCTGTTTCGTGCGCGAATTCATCCGGCCACCTGTTCGGCGAGGGCAGCGAGCTTGTCGATGGCTGTGTCGAGCGCCATCGGCTCGTCGACTTCCTGCTGCAGGAAGGCGCGCAGCTGCGGCCACATTTCGATCGCCTGGTCGACCTGCGGGTCGGAACCTTTCTGGTACGCGCCCACCGCGATCAGGTCGCGCTGCTGGCGATAGGCGGAATAGACCTGGCGGAAACGCTGCGCCGCGCGCAGGTGCTCGCGGCTCACCACCGCCGGCATCACGCGGCTGATCGACGCCTCGATGTCGATGGCCGGGTAGTGGCCGGCTTCGGCGAGGTCGCGCGACAGCACGATATGGCCGTCCAGGATCGCGCGCGCCGCATCGGCGATCGGATCGTGGCGGTAGTCGTCGCCCTCGGTCAGCACGGTGTAGAACGCGGTGATCGAACCGCGGCCGTCGGCGTCGTTGCCGGCGCGCTCGACCAGCGCCGGCATCATCGCGAACACCGACGGCGGGTAGCCCTTGGTCGCCGGCGGCTCGCCGATCGCCAGCGCGATCTCGCGCTGCGCCTGGGCGTAGCGGGTCAGCGAATCCATCAGCAGCAGCACGCGCTGGCCGCGGTCGCGGAACCACTCGGCGATCGCGGTGGCGTATTGCGCGCCGCGCAGGCGCTTCAGCGGCGGCGCGTCGGCCGGCGCGGCGACGATCACCGCGCGGCGCCGGCCTTCCTCGCCCAGCGTGTGCTCGACGAATTCCTTCACTTCGCGGCCGCGCTCGCCGATCAGCCCGACCACCACCACGTCGGCGTTGGTGTAGCGGGTCATCATGCCGAGCAGGGTGGACTTGCCCACGCCGGAACCGGCGAACAGGCCCAGCCGCTGGCCGCGGCCGACGGTGAGCAGCGCGTTGATCGCGCGCACGCCGACGTCCAGCGGCGCGTCGATCGGCTTGCGCGCCATCGGGTTGATCGGTTCGCGCTTGAGCGCGGCGTGCTCGTCCGAGTCCAGCGGGCCCAGCCCGTCCAGCGGTACGCCGTCGGCGCCGATCACCCGGCCCAGCAAGCCCATGCCGACCGGCAGGTCGCCACTGTGCGCGCACGGGCGAACCCGTGCATTGGGCAGCACGCCGTGCATGTCGCCTACCGGCATCAGCAGCAGGCGCTCGTCGGCAAAGCCGACCACTTCGGTCTCGAGCATTGCGCCGTCGGCCGTGTCGACCAGGCAGCGCGCGCCGAGCGCGGCCTCGCAGCCTTCCGCTTCCAGGGTCAGGCCGACCACGCGGCGCAGGCTGCCTTCCACCGTCAGCGGGCGCGCCGCAACGGCGCGCGCGGCGTATCGGGCAAACCGCCGCTGCCAGCGCGCGCGGCGCGCGCCGTCGGTGACATCGCGATCGGCGTCGGTACTCATGCGTCACCGCCGGTGGATTCGGCATCGTCGCCGAGCACGGCGTCGATCACCGCCGCCAGGCGGGTTTCCACCCGCGCGTCGAGGCGCGAGCGCTCGCTTTCGAGCCGGCAATCACCACGCGCCAGCGCGGGATCGGCGAGGAGCTGCCAATGGCTTTCGGCTGCTCCCAGCTCGCGCAGCAAGGCCAGGTCCTCCGGATGCACGTGCACCCGAAGCTCGCGGGTGGCCGCCGGCAGCGCGCCGGCCGCCTCGCGCACGGCGCGCGCGACCAGGTCGGGCGACAGCTGCAGTTCGCGCACGATCACCCGGCCGGCCACCACCGTGGCCAGCCGCGCCAGTTCCTGCCCGGCCTGTTCGTCGAGCGCCAGCAGCGGGCGCGCCGCCGCTTCGTACAATGCGTCGAGCTGGGCCATGCGCTGGCGCAACTGCAGCTGCGCCGCCTCCCGGCCTTCGGCGAGGCCGGCGGCATAGCCTTCCTCGCGCGCCTGCTGCTCGAGCGCCGCCAGTTCGCGCACGGTCGGTTGCGGCGACGCGTCGGCCGCCCTCGACGGCATCGGCCGGGTGCCCACGTTCGGCAGCTCCCAGCGCTGGAAATCCGCCACCGCGTTGTGGACCGCGGCCGCCATCAGACGTACTCATCCCCGCCGGAGCTCAGGCTGAGCTGGCCGGCATCGGCCAGCTTCCTGGCGGTGGCCAGCACCTCCTTCTGCGCGGCGTCGACCTCGCTCAGGCGCACCGGGCCCTTCACCTCCAGGTCGTCGCGCATCATGTCGGCGGCACGCTTGGACATGTTGGCGAAGATCCTCTCGCGCACTTCCGGTTCGGCGCCCTTGAGCGCGGTGACCAGGGTGCCCGACGGCACTTCGCGCAGCAGTTGCTGCATGCCGCGGTCGTCCAGCTCCGCCAGGTCGTCGAAGACGAACATCAGGTCCTCGATGCGCCCGCCGAGCGCCTCGTCGTGGCTGCGGATCGCCGTCATCAGTTCGGTTTCGCGGCTGGTTTCCATCGCGTTGAGGATGTCGGCGGCGGCCTTCAGCCCGCCGACGCTGGCTGACTTGAGTTTCTTGGTGTTGCCGGAGAACTGGCGCTCCATGATCTCGTCCAGTTCGTTCAGCGCGTGCGGCTGCACGCCGTCCAGCGTGGCGATGCGCATCACCGCGTCGGAGCGCACGCGCGGCGGCAGGTAGCCGATCACCTCGGCCGCCTGGTCGGGCTCCAGGTGCGCCAGCACCAGCGCGATGATCTGCGGATGCTCCTGGTTGATCATCTCGGCGATGGCGCGGCTCTCCATCCACTTCAGCGATTCGAGCCCCTTGCTGCTGCGGCCGAGCAGGATGCGGTCGATCAGGCCGCCGGCCTTGCTCTCGCCCAGCGCGTTGACCAGGATCTTGCGGATGTATTCCTCGGTGCCCACGCCCAGCGCGGTCTGCCGGCCCATGTCCTCGCCGAGCTTGTCCAGCACGTGTTCGACGTGTTCGCGCGACACGCTGGAGAGTGCCGCCATGGCGGTGCCCACCGCCTGCACGTCGCGGGCGCTGAGATGCTTGAGCACCTCGGCGGCGTCCTGCTCGCCGAGCGTCAGCAGCAGGATGGCCGCGCGCTGCGCGCCGCTGATGGTTGCGTCGGGACGGTTAATTGCCATCTTCGCTCACCCAGTTCCTCACCACTTGCGCCACCTGCTTGGAGTTTTCGCCGACCATCCGCCGCGCTTGGCCGATGCGCTGCTCGTAGGCGAGCGTCGGCACGGCGTCGAGCCGGGCCGGCTCGTCGTCCACGCGCACCGAGATCTTCGGCATCGGCGCCGGCAGCGCACGCGCCGTCGCCTCGCCGCGCAGCAGCCCCTTCAGCAGCGGGCGCAGCAGGCCGAACGCCACCAGCAGCGCGATCAGCACGCCTAGCCCCTGCTTGAACAGATCCATCGCGCCGGGCCGCTCCCACAGCGGCGTCGCCGGCAGGGCATCCGGCGCGGGATCGCGATGGAATGCCTGGTTGACCACGCTGACGCTGTCGCCACGCGCGGCGTTGAAGCCCACCGCGTTCTTGGTCAGCTCGGTAAGGCGCTGCAGTTCCTGCGCGCTGAACGGCACGCTCTTGGCCTCCGTGGCCGCGCCGCTGACCGGATCGGCGGCGGGAGCGACCAGCTTGTCGTCCAGCACCACCGCCACGGTGAGGCGGGCCAGCCGGCCGGCCGGGTCGCTGACATGGCTGATGGTGCGGTCGAGTTCGTAGTTGCGGGTGGCGCTGCTGGAGTTCTCGCCGGTACCGCCGGCCGCCGTCGCCGTTGCGCCGGCGCTGCCGGGCTTGCCGGCCTCCGGCCTGGCCGCGGTCGGTTGCGCCACCAGGGTCGGCGGCTGGTTGCTGAGCGCGCCGGGCACGCCGCCCGCCGCAGCGGTGCCGCCGCCGCGGTGCTCGCTGCTGGTCTGCTCGCTGCGCAGGGCCGGGTGATCGTGGCCGAAGGTTTCGGTGGCCTTCTCGCTCTGGCTGAAATCCAGGTCCGCGTAGACCTGCGCGCGCACGCGGCCGGGGCCGACCAGCGGCGTCAGCAGCTCCTCGATGCGCTGGGCATAGGTGTTCTCGATGCGCGTGGTCATGCGCAGGCGGTTGTCGCCTACCGCGCCCGGACTGTCCGGGTCGCTGGTCAGCAACTGTCCCTGCTGGTCGATCACCGAAACCTGGCGCGGGTCCAGTTCCGGCACGCTGGCCGCGACCAGGTGCACGATCGCCGCCACCTGGCCGGCGTCGAGCTGGCGCCCCGGATACAGCGTGACCAGTACCGATGCGCTGGCCTCGCGGCTGTCGCGGACGAAGGCCGACGGTTTCGGCAGCGCCAGGTGCACGCGCGCGGCGCGTACCGACTGCAAGCCGCTGATGGTGGTGCCGAGATCGGTCTCCAGCAGCTGCTGGTAACGGGTGCGCTCGGCCAGGTCGCTCATGCCGAACGGCGAATCGGCGGCCGGCAGCGCGCTGCTGGCGGCGCTCCCCTGCGGCAGTCCCTTCGCGGCCAGCCTGAGCCGCAGCGCGGCCAGGTCGGCCGTCGGCGCCATGATCGACGAACCGTCGTTGCCGAGCTGGTAAGGCGTGTTGCTCGCCTGCAGTTCCTGCGTGATCGCCGCGGCGTCTTTCTGCTCCAGCCCAGCGTACAGCAGGCCGTAGCTCGGTCCGCGCGACCACAGCACCACCGCCACGCCCAGCGCCACCGCCGCGGCCACCGCCACCAGCAGCATGAACTGGCGCGTCGCCGGATTGCTGGCGATCTGCTTGAGGGGATCCAGGCGCGTACCGTTGTTTGCGGTCGTCGCGATGGCGTTGTCTGCCATGCTGCTGCTCGTCGGCTAGGGCGGAGTCGAAGGTCGGCGCGGGCGCGTCAGACCGGCATGTTCATAATGTCCTTGTACGCATCGACCAGCTTGTTGCGCACCTCGACCATCGTGCGCAGCGAGAGGTCGGCCTTCTGCACCGCGATCATGGTGCGCCCGAGATCGGCGCCGGGGTCGCCGCGCTCGAAGCTTGCGGCCATGTTGCCCGCCTCCGTCTGGCTGCGGCCCACCGCGGAGATCGATTGCCTGAGCAGCGCGGAGAAGTCGGCCGGCCCGGCGCCGGCCGGCGCCGCCTTGACGGCGGTTTCCGGCAGGCGCACCTGCGCCGTCATCTGGCGCATCTGGGCAAGCAGGTTGTTGACGTCGATTGTGCTCATGTCGCTGGTTGCCTCGTGACGGAATCCCGGCGCGTGACGGGTTTGCAGGTGGTAAATGCACGAGCCGTGCCATGGCGATGCGAATGGCGATGTCGTGCTTCGCCGATCCGCGCCTCCGGCCCCGGCCTACGCCGCCAGGCTGTTCTGCAGGCCGTACTTGCGCAGCTTCTCCACCAGGGTGGTGCGCTGCATGTGCAGCAGGCGCGCGGCGTGCGCCACCACGCCGCCGGCGGCGTCGAGAGCCTGGCGGATCAGCCTCACCTCGATGTCGGCCAGGTGATCCTTCAGGTCGAGGCCGTCCTCGGGCAGCAGGCGCAGCGCTTCGTCCGCCGGATGCACGCCGCCTTCGCCCGGCTGCGGCTCGTCCTCCATCAGCGCCAGCAGGGCCGCGCCGCGCACTTCGTCGCCCGACTGCCGGCAGCGGTATTTTTCCGGCAGTTCGCTGCTGCGCACCTCGCCGTGCGGGAACAGGATCGCCATCCGCTCGACCAGGTTGGAAAGCTCGCGGACGTTGCCCGGCCACGCATGCGCACGCAGCGCCTGCATCGCGCCGGCACTGAAGCGCACCACGCCAAGGCCGCGGCGGGCCAGCCGCTGGTTGAACTCGTCGATCAGGGTCGGCAGATCCTCCAGCCGCTCGCGCAGTGCCGGAAGCTCCAGCGGGAACACGCTGAGGCGATAGAACAGGTCCTCGCGGAACTGGCCGTTGGCGATCGACTGTTCCAGGTTGCGGTGCGTGGCGGCGATGATGCGCACGTCACAGCGCTGGGTCCTGGTGCCGCCGATCCGCTCGTACGCGCGCTCCTGCAGCACGCGCAGCAGCTTCACCTGCATCGGCAGGCTCATGTCGCCGATCTCGTCGAGGAACAGGGTGCCGCCCTCGGCCATCTCGAAGCGGCCCTTGCGGGCGCTGATCGCCCCGGTGAAGGAGCCCTTCTCGTGGCCGAACAATTCGCTTTCCAGCAATTCGGCAGGGATCGCTCCGCAGTTGATCGCCACGAACGGCTTGTCGTGGCGCGGCGATTGCTCGTGGATCGCGCGCGCCACCATCTCCTTGCCGGTGCCCGATTCGCCCAGCACCAGCACGCTCGAATCGAACGGCGCGACCTGGCGGACCAGGGCGTTGACGCGGACCATCGGCATCGAATTGCCGACGAAGCGCAGGGCGCCGGACTGCCCGCCAAGCAGGCGCGCATAGAGGTTGCGCATCGCCTCGGCCATCTTCTCGTAGCGCAGCGGGAATGCCAGGGTGGCGATTCGCGCGGCAAACGACGATGCCGGGGCACTGAACCGCTCGAGCCAGGGCGAGTCGCTGGCCAGCAGCACCGGGACGTGGGCCGCCGCACCGCCGAGCAGGGCGAACTGGCGTTCGGCCTCGGCCTTGTCGTCGACGCTGCCGACATACACGGCGCGCCAGGCATGGGTGGACTCGTCGACGCCGTCGCAGCTGGCACCGTGTTGCGGCCGATAACCCAGGAAGTGAAGTGCCGAGAGCACGGAGCTTACCCGTGCCTGGTCGGACTCGATGACCAGGAAGTCGAATTTTTGCACTGCAGTTTCTCCTTGCCGCACATTTGGCAGTCCCATGCTTCCGGCGGGACTGCCTTTTCATCGGTGCCGACTTTCCGTCGCCGGCCTGATGAACCATGAGCAATAAGGAGGCCAGTTTCGCGAACTGGCGCGGCAACAAAACGTCACATGTCGGCAAAACGCGATGCCCGACCCGCTTCCACATACGCGAGGGTCAGGCGTAACTTCATGAAACGAAAAATATTTATGTGGAAACGTTTACGTGACGTGACTCGCGCAAGAGATGTGACGGGCATCATGGCCGGTGCAAATCGGGTTTCGTATTTGCGAACCGCATCACATTCGACACGCCGGCCGTGCCACGTTTCATCCGGCCAGTTGGCGGGCCTCTGCCACTTTGCGTCGATGATGGCGAAATACCAACCGCTCAATTGCGTCACCCAGCATGTCGCCCTGCGGTGCAAACGCCACGAAGATTCGACCATCGTCGAGTTGACGTTCCGCACGCGCCGCCAACTCGAGCGGCAGGCTGCGGCATGCGTCGAAGCGCAGCCGCAGCAGCAACGCACCGCCCGGCGGCACCAGCGCGGCCGGCAACAGCGCGCCGGCCGCATTGAAGCGCAGCGACTGGCGCGACGGTAGCGCGCCGGTGGGCGCCAGCAGGTGATTGACGATATCCACCAGCGCGGTCAGCTTGGCGTCCAGCCGCAGCATTTCCTGCATCAGCGGGTTGTCGTCCTCGCCGAGGTCGGCACGACGCTCTTCCAGCGCGGCGATCGCCGCTAGCGTGTTCGCGTTGCGCTCGGCCAGGCGCATCAGCAGCTCCTGCGACGGCGGCCAGGCGAGCGGTTCGCTGTCGGCATGCAGGCTTTCCTCGCTGCTCACCCGTTGGTCGAAATCGTCCCAGCTGCTGGTGGTCATGGTGTGGCTCCGCGGCGCGACGGGGTGCCGAAAGCCGCCACGCCGGCGGCCTTGCGGGAGTCGGGCATCAGCAGCCGGTGCCCGTCACGGCTGCCTGTAGGCGGCGATCGCACGGGCACGGTCGGCTTCGCGTTGCCACTGCTCGGCCGCCGAGTCCCGCGCGCGGCCCACCAGCGCCTGCAGCTGGCGATCGTACGCCAGAATCTCGCCCAGCCGGGCACGGTTCGCCGGATCCGGCTCGTGTTCGCGCAACAGCAACGGAGCACGCTCCGCTTCCAGCTCGATCAGCCGGGTCCACTCCTGTGCACCCGCGGCGGCCAGCATGCTGCGGGTCAGTTGCAGGGCGCGCTCCAGCAGGCTCATGGCTGCGTCGGCACGCCTGCCGCGGCTTGTACGGACGGGCCGATCTGCACCCAGCTGTCGCGGATCGGCTGCAGCAGGTTGCTGACCTCGTCGATCAGGCTGGCGTCGTCGCGCAGGTTGGCCTGCAGCAGGCGGCGGCTCATGTAGTCGTAGAGCGAATCCAGCCGGCCGACCAGGGCCGGGTCCGCCTTGGGGTCGAGGCTGCCGCGCAGGCCGCCGATGATCTCGATGCAACGCGAAATCGCCTCGCCCTTTGCCGCGACCTCGCCGCGCAGCATGTGCGCGCGGGCCTTCACCATGCGCTCCAGCGCACCGTCCATCAGCAGCGTGATCAGCCCGTGCGGATCGGCCGACTCCACCCCGCCGTGCGAGCGGACTTGCTGATAGGCGCCTGCGCCGTAGCCGAATCCCATGTGCGTGTCTCCTGTTTGCTGATTACTTCTTGTTCGCCGCGGTGAGCGCGTCGAACTGCTGCTGCAGGTAGGTGCTGGTGCTGTTGAGCTTGGACATCAACGTGTCGAGCGCGGTGAATTGCGCCTTGTAGAGCGCGGTGAGGCTGTCCATGCGACTGTTCAGCGCGGTCTGCTGGTTGGCCAGGTCGCTCAGCTGCTGGCCGATGCTGCTGGTGCGGCTGGCCAGCACGCCCTGGCTGCCGACCCAACTGGTCAGCGGAGCATTGAGCTTCGCCGCGAAGCCGTTGGTGCCACCGAACAGGGCACCCACCTGCTTGCCGCCGTCGCCGAGCGCGGTCGCCAGCTTGCCGCTGTCCAACTTCAGCGTGCCGTCCACCTGCAGCGAGATGCCGATCGAGGACAGCGAGGCGCCGTTGGCGGTGCCGCCGATGATGCTCGACAAGGTGTTGTTGATGCTGTTGAGCGTGGCGTCGCCGAGCAGTGCGCCGGCGGTGCCGCTGGTGGCGTCGTACCTGGTCAGGTTCTGGTAGATCCCGACGAAGCCGTTGTAGGTGTTGACCAGGTTGGTCAGCGCACTGGTGGCCTTGCTGGTGTCGCTGGTCACGCTCAGCGTGCTGCTGCCGGCCTTGACCAGGTTCAGGGTGAGGCCGTCGATCGCGCTGCTGACGGTATTGCCGGCGCTGCTGGCGGCCAGGCCGTCGATGCTGTACTTCGCATCTGCGGCGGCGGTGACCACGCTCAGCCCGTTGCCGCTGGAGGCCGCCGGATCGTATTTCAGCGCCGCCAGCTTGCCGTCGCCGCCGCTGCTGCTTACCGAGAAACCGTTCGCCGCGCCGGTGCGGGTACCGCTCAGCACCAGGTGCGCGCCGTCGGTGCCGGTGACGATGGTGGCGCTCACGCCGGGGTTGGTACTGGCGCCGTTGATCGCATCGCGGATCGCCGCCAGCGAGTTGTTGGTGCTGTCGAGGGTGAGGCTCATCGACTGGCTGCCTACCGCGATGGTCAGCGTGCCGGTACCGACCGCAGCGCTGCTGCTGGCGAATGCACCCGACGAAGCCTTCAGCGCGCTGGCCAGCTGCGTCACGACGATATTGTAGCTGCCGTTGACGGGAGTGCCGGTGGCGCTGGCGCCGAGTACGGTGGTGTCGCTGCTGCTTACCGCGCGGGCGGTGAAGGCGCTGCCGTCGGTGAGCGGGGCCATCGCCGACTGCAACGCGGAAAGCGCAGCGCTGACCTGGCCCAGCGCCGAAAGCTGGGTGTTCGCCGTGTTGGTCTGGCTGGTGATCTGGTTCTGCTGCGGCGCCTTCTTCGCGGCGACCAGCTGGCTGACCAGATTGGCCACGTCGAGCCCGGAACCCACGCCCAGTGACGTCAGCAGGCCCGTGGTCGGGGTGCTGGTGGAGCCGACGGTGATCGCCATAAGCGGGGTCCCTCAAAATGGATGGAGCGGCCGCGATGTGCCGCGGCCGCTCCGGTGGCAAGTTACTGCAGCAGCTTGAGCACGCTCTGGGTGGAGGCGTTGGCCTGCGCCAGCACCGAGACGCCGGCCTGCTGCAGGATGTTCGCGCTGGACATGTTCGCGGTCTCCGCGGCGAAGTCGGCATCCTGGATCTGGCTGCGCGAGGCAGACAGGTTCTGCGAGATGGTCTGCAGGTTGGCGATGGTGGACTGGAAGCGGTTCTGCACCGCGCCCAGGTCGCTGCGCATCGAGCTGACCGTGTTCAGCGCGGCGTCGATGCGGCTGATGGTGTCGTTGGCGCTGGACACCGTCTTCACGTCGCTGGTGGACAGGCTGCCGCCGGTGGCGATCGCGGTGGCGCCCGCGCCGGTGAAGCCCAGGTTGCCCGCGCCCGCGCCGGACTTGGTGCCGTTCACGGTCAGCGCCGACTGCGAGTTCAGGTGCACCATGTGGCTTGTGCTGTCGTAGTAGGCCGAGACGCCGGCGACGCCCTTGGCGTTGATCGCATCGACCAGGTTCTGCGCGCTGGTGTAGGTGCCGTTCATGTCGACGGCGGTGCCGCCGCTTGCCGACTGGATCGTCAGGTCGCCGGTGGCCAGCGTGAGGATGCCGGTGGAGGCCGGCGTCTGCGCGGCCACGCTGGTGGTGCTGAAATAGGTCGCCTGCTTGGTACCGCCGATCGCCACCGCCGTCGCGTTGGTGTTGCTGATGGTGATCTGGTTGCTGGTGGAGTTGAAGGTCGCGGTGACGCCGGCGCCGCCGGCCGTCTGGATCGCGGCGGCAAACTGGGCGCCCGTATAGGTGCCCGCGGCCACGGCGGTGCCGCCGATGGTCAAGTCGCCCGCAACGATGGTGGTCGACGCGCCCACGACCAGGCTGGTCGCCGTGCCCGGCGTCGCCGCGCTGGCGGTAAACATGGCGCTCAGGTCGACGCTTTGCGTATTGGCCATCTGGCCGACCTGCTTGGCGCCCGCGCCCTGGCTCAGGTTGACCGAGATCGTCTCGCCGACGTTGGCGCCGATCTGGAACGCGGCGCTGCCGAAGGTGCCGTCGAGCACGTGGCGGCCGTTGAACGTGGTCTGCTGCGAGATGCGGGTGATTTCCGAAAGGCGCTGTTGCACTTCGGCATCAAGTGCGGCGCGATCGCTGTCGGAGTTGGTGGCGTTGGCCGACTGCACCGCCAGCGTACGGATACGCTGCATGTTGTTGGTCACCTCGTTCAGCGCCGACTCGGTGGTCTGTGCCAGCGAGATGCCGTCGTTCGCGTTCGACACGGCCTGGTTCAAGCCGTTGATCTGGGTGGTGAAGCGGGTCGAGATGGCGAGGCCCGCGGCATCGTCCTTCGCGCTGTTGATGCGCATGCCCGAGGACAGTCGCATGATCGCGGTGGCGAGTTTGCTCTGCGACTTGGCCAGGTTCTGCTGGGCGTTCAGCGAGCTGATGTTGGTGTTGACGCTCATGACCATGGGAGTATCTCCAGATGGGGTCGTAGGTGCCGGTATTCGGCGGTGGTTGCCAGCGGGGATTCCGATGGGAACACCGCCGCCTCAATCACTGTTTCGACCCCCACCATGGAAACTTGAGAGATGTCAACGCAAATAATCGAACAACTTTGAGCCCTGGATCCTCGTGAACGTCTGCTGTGCCGCCTGCAGCGCCGTGGTCCGCGCGGTGAGCTGGCTGATCGCGTCGTAGTAGTTCAGGTCCTGCACGCCGGACAGCGCGCTCTTGTACTGCAGCGTCAAGTCGTCGTTGAGCCCGCTCTGCTGGTCGAGCGCGTTCATGCGCGCCCCGACCATGCCACGGGTGCGCGTGATGTTGTCGATCGCCTGGTCGAGATTGGCGAACTGCGTGTTGATGCTGTTCTGCATGTCCGCGCCGCCGCCGTTGGGCTGGCGCAACGTGGTGATGATCTTGTCCAGCGTGGTGAACACGTCCTGCCTGGCGGAGGCGCCCAGCGCGAAGCTGTCGCCCGCATTGGGCTTACCGCTGAACGCTACCTGCGCACCGCGAAAGTTGATGCTGCCGCCGATGGTGGCGTCGTAGCTGCCGCTGTCCAGCACCGTGCCGGCGCCATCACGCACTTCATACGCATTGGCTGCGGTGAACACGATGCGGTAGCTGCCGCCGCCCCACGCCGAGGGATTCGCGTTGGGGTTGCTGACGCTGCTGGCGCCGGCCACCGCGCCGCCCGTGTTGGCTGCAGCGGCACTGACCGCGAACGTGCCGTTGCCGGTGGGGATGTCGGCGAACACCGTGCTGCCCGGATCGCCGGTGGCCACCTGCAGGCCGGGGCCGGCAGCGACCATGCGCTGGCCGTCGTCGCCCACGTAACTGACGCCGTTCTGCGAGGCGAACGGCGCCGTGCCCGTGCGGTTGCCGGCGAAGATGTAGTCGCCCTGGCCATCCTTGCTGTTCGCCTGGCCGAGCAGTTGCTGGCGCAGTTGCACCATCTCGGCGGCGATGTCGCCGCGGGTGCCGTCGGTCTGCGTACCGTTGGCCGCCTGCAGCAGCAAGGTGCGCACGCGGCCCAGCACGCCGCTGACATTGGCCAGGCTCTGGTCCTCCAGCCCCAGCCGCGCGTTGGCGGTGCCGATGTTGCGCTGGTACTGCGCGGTGTCGGCGGTGAGATGGCTGAAGTCCAGCGCGCGCGCCGCGCCCACCGGATCATCGGACGGCTGGTTGATGCGCTTGCCGGTGCTCAGCTGCATATTGAGGTTGGACAGGTCGCCCTGGCGGTCGATCATGCTGCCGACGGACTGCTGCTGCATCCAGCTGGTGGAGACGCGCATGGCTTACCCTCGCACGGCGCCGAGCAGTGCGCCGAAAATGGTGTTGGCGGTGCTGATGACCTGGGCCGAGGCCTGGTAGGCCTGCTGGTAGCGCAGCAGGTTGGCGGCTTCCTCGTCCAGGTTCACGCCGGAGACGCTCTGCTGCGAGCTCATCGCGTGGCTGTACACCGCAGTCTGCGTGGTCAGCTCGTCGTTGGCCAGCGCACCGGCGCTGCCGACCTGGCTCACCAGCTGGCCGTAGGCGCGGCCGGCGCTGGTGACGCCGCCGTCCAGCACACCGAGGTTGGCCACCTTGCCCAGCATCAGCGCATTGCTGTTGTCACCCTGTGCATTGCTGTTGGCCTGTATGCCGAAGCTGTCGCCGGCCTGCGGCGTGCCGCCGAGCTGCACGCTCCAGCCGTTGTGGACGATCGGCTGGCCCGGCGTGAACGCTTGTGCCGCACCGCCGTCGATGCTGTAGCTTGTCGGCGAGCTGAACACGATGGAGCTGTTGTTGAACAGGGCCGGGTTGCTGCCGTCGCTGATGCTGACGGCGGGTGTCGCCGTGCCGGTATTGCCGGCGACGGCGGTGATCTTCAGCGGCGCCGCGGCGGCGATCCGGCCGGGATCGTCGATCGTCACCGAAAAGCCGGCGGCGGCATCGCGGCTGGGCTGCACGCGGAAGCTGTCGCCGGCGCTGGCGCTGCCGCCCACCACCAGGCTCAACCCGGCGGCCTTGAAGGGATCGGCGCTGGTGCCGCTGCCGCTCAGCGCGACGCTGGTGCCGCTGGCGTCGCGCATGCTCCAGTTGCTGCCGTTGTAGCTCAGCACGTAATCCTTGCCGGTCAGCTTGCCGATATCGCTGATGCCGGCAACCAGCGTGCCGCTGCCGCTGTTGCTGCTGGCCGCCTGCACGCTCGGTCCGGCGACGCCGAAGAACGTGCCGCCGATCCTGCCCTGCAGGTCCGCTCCCTGCATGTGCTGGGCGTTGAACGCGCTGGCCAGGGCCTGCGCGGTGCGGCCCAGCTGGCTCTGTGCGGGATCGAGCACGTTGCCGCGGAAATCCAGCAGCGCGCCCAGGGTGCCGCCGCCGATGCGGCCGCTCAGCACGGCGCCGGAGGCCGCGCCCACCACTTCCTTGCGGGTGGCGTCGTAGACGTTCGGCGCGGTGCCCAGCGCATGCGCCTCGGTACCGGTGACCAGGGCCTGGCCGTTGCCCACGAAGATGCTGATGGTGTTGTCGCTCTGCGGTACCACGCTGACGCCGACCTCGCCCGCCAGCTTGTTCACCAGCGCGTCGCGCTGGTCGAGCAGGTCGCCCGGCGGCGAGCCGTCGGTAGCCGCCGAGGAACGGATCAGGCCGTTCAGCCTGGCAATCGACTGGCTGTCGCTGTTGATCGAATCGACGGTGTCGCCGATCTGCTGCTGTATCTGGCCGGAAAGCTGGCTGAACTGCCCGGACAACGCCCGGAAGGTGCTCGCCAGGCCGCCGGCGCGGGCCAGCAGTACCTGGCGCGAGGCGATATCCGACGGTGCGTTGGCCATGTCCTGCACCGCGCCGAAGAAGCTGTCCAGCGAGGTCTGCAGGTTGCTGCTGCCGGACAGCTGGTTGTTGATCTGGCCGGTGAGGCTGGCCATGGTGCCGGCGCGCCCCTTGCCGGAGCTGGCCGACCACAGCGAGCTGTTGAGGAACTGGCTGTAGGCGCGCTGCACCGCCACGGTGTTGACGCCGGTGCCGACGTAGTAGCCGCTCTGCCCTTCCGGCAGCCGGGTGCCGTACGACACCAGCTGGCGGCTGTAGCCGTCGGTATTCACGTTGGCCACGTTGTGGCTCACCGTGCTCAGCCCGATCTGCGCGGCCAGCAGCCCGGATACGCCGGTCGATAGCATGTCAGCCATGGTGGGAAATCCTCGACAACGTGATGACGGTAGCGGCCGGTTGGGCGCGGGCTTGAGGAGTGAGTGGAGAGGAGTGAGGAGTGAGAGAAAGGCGCGGCGTCGGCGCGACACGGCTTCTCGCTGTGCGTTCGCGTAGCGAACGCCATGAGTGCGGGCCACGATGGCCCGCTGCTCTACCCGGGGCCCCTGTGCGGCGGTGAGTCGGGGTCGACAGGCCGCGC
>NZ_LVJR01000093.1 GCF_001617365.1 Rhodanobacter sp. FW104-R8 | reverse complement strand
GGCTCACCGGCGGTTTCGGGGCGGCCACCGGCTTTGGTGCCGGTGCCTTCGCCTTCGCCACGGCGGCGATCACCGGCGGGGCCGCCGAGGCCGGCCGCTCGGCGACCACGGCCTGCGTGTTGGCGCTGGGTTCGCGGCTGGGTGCGGGCCGGCTGGCGTGGCCCTGGTGGCGTGGCCCGCGCTCCTTGGGCGGGGTGCCGCGCACCGGCGGCGGTGGCGGCGGCTCGGGCGACTCGACCAGGCGCACCTGCATGAACTGCTGCTTCGACGCTGGCGGCGGCACCACCTGGAACGCGGGGCCGAGCACGAAACCGAACAGGAACAGCAGGTGCACCAGCAACGCGCCAAATATCCCGAACAGGCGCAGGCCCAGCTCGCGCGGGCGCGGCCGGGTGCGCAGGTGGTAAACCCGGGCCCGGGTCGCTGCGGCCAGCGGTGAGTTCAGCATCACCCGCGCGGGATTGGCAGAGCGGCTGGTGGCAGGTTGGTCCGGGGGCGGCGAAGGCATGCGGGCGAGTGTAACGGGCGCGGCGCGGCCTCCGCATGACGATCAGTGCCCGCGCGCGGCTCCGGCGGCGCGCTCGCGCAGCTCGGCATCGACCGCGCGAGCGGGCGTGTCGACCGGGCAGCCCCAGGCCAGCGGCTTGCCCGCGCGGTACATCGCGATGCAGGCCGCCTCGTCCGGCTTCGGCGGCGCGTGCGCCGCGCCGTCCAGCGGCGTGGCCGGCGCCATGCTGAGGCGCTCGTCGCCGTCTTTCGCCGAGGGCGGTGGCGGCGGCTCGCCGCCGCAGCCGCCGGCCAGCATGGCGAGGGATACGCCGCAATGGATGCGCACGCCGCGCGGCAGGCGGATGGTCTGCTTCACCGTGGTCTTGTCGACCAGCTTCTGCAACGCGCTGTCGAATGCGTTGCCGCCGCCCCAGTCCTTGTCGAAGCGCGTGGCCCGGTACTCGACCGGGCTGCGGTGCTGCATGATCCGCGCGTCGTCGCGCGGCAGGTTCGGCACGTAGTCCGGCGCGTGCGCACTGGCGGCCGGCGCGGGCAGCAGCGGCTGACCCTGCTGGTCGTAGAGGCGCGGCGTGGGTGGCGGCGCGGGCGCTTGCAGCGTCATCGCGTTCCGCGCCGGCGGTTCATGCCGCGGCAGCGTGGGCGGTCGCGACGCCGCCGGCGGTGCGGGCGGCGTCGGCACCGCGGGGGCCGGTGGCGCGCTGGTGACGAAGCGCACCTCCAGCACTTCATCCCGCGATGCGCGCGGCATCGCAGGCGGGCGCGGACGCATCTGCTGCCACACCACCAGCGCGAACAGCGCGTGCAGCAGCAGCGCCACCAGCAGGGCCGGCCCGTGCCAGCGGTACTCGCGCCCCGGCTCGCGCCAGCGGCGCCGCTGCAGCAGCGCCCGCTCCGCCGCTGCCAGCGGCACCAGGCCACGGGCCGGCGACGCCGCCGGGTCCGGGCTTGGCGAGGTCTGCTGCGGGGGAACACGCTGTGGACGGGCGATGACGATGGCTCGCGGATGGCGGTACGGCCGGGATGCCGGCCGGCGCCCGGGCATCGGCCCGGCAACCTGCCGCATTGCTCCGTAGACCGCCGCGCCGCGGCGCCGGTTCCCCGCACTGCAACTTGACCGTGCCGGCGCTTGGCTCAAGGCTACGCGGACGGCGCCGCGCGCCGTCTCTCCGCCATGACCGCCCTCGCCCTGCACGCGCCACGCTTCCGTGCAGCGGCAGACGACCATGACGGCCCGCCATCGTCAGCCGCCAACGCGCGGCCTCGTGCGGCACCGTTCTTGCCACGAGGCCGTGCCCTGCATGGGAGGGTCGCATCGTGTCGCACACCACGGAAAGCATCCGCAACATCGCGCTCGCCGGGCACGCCGGCGTGGGCAAGACCACGCTATTCGAAGCGCTGCTGCACGCCGGCGGCGCGATCCAGGCGATCGGCTTGGTCGAGCGCGGCAACACGGTTTCGGACAGCGACAGCCAGGAGAAGGCGCGCGCCCATTCCATCGACAGCTGCGTCGCCAGCCTCGGCCACGCCGGCTGCCACATCAACCTGATCGACACCGCCGGCTACGCCGACTTCCGCGGCGGCACGCTGTCGGCGCTGGCCGCGGTGGAGACGGTGGCGGTGGTGGTCAACGCCGTCAACGGCATCGAGCACGGCAGCCGCCGCATGATGGCGCACGCGAAGGCACGCGGCCTGGCGCGCGTGCTGGTGGTGAACAAGATCGACTACGACGGCGCCCACCTGGCCGCGCTGGTCGACGCGCTGCGCGAGGAGTTCGGCCCCGAATGCCTGCCGGTGAACCTGCCGGCCGGGCGCGGCAGCCGTGTGCTGGACTGTTTCTTCCACACCGACGGCGCCACCGATTTTTCCTCGCTGGCCGAGGCGCACCAGCGCATCCTCGACCAGGTGGTGGAAGTCAGCGAGAAGCTGATGGACACCTACCTCGACGCCGGCGAAGGCGCGCTGACGCCGCAGCAGCTGCACGACGCGTTCGAACAATGCCTGCGCGAGGGCCACCTGGTGCCGATCTGCTTCGTCAGCGCGCGCACCGGCGCGGGCGTGGCCGAGCTGCTGGACGTAGCCGCGCGGCTGCTGCCGAACCCGGCCGAGGGCAACCCGCCGCCGTTCGTGCGCGGCGACGGCACGCCGCTGAAGGTCGACGCCGATCCGGCCGCCCACGTGATCGCCGACGTGTTCAAGATCGTCAACGACCCGTTCGTGGGCAAGCTGGGCGTGTTCCGCGTGTGGCAGGGCACGATCCGCCGCGACAGCCAGCTGCTGGTCGACGACGGCCGCAAGCCGTTCAAGGTCGGCCACCTGCTGCGCCCGCAGGGCAAGGGGCACGTGGAGATCGAGGCGGCGATCCCCGGCGACATCGCCGCGGTGGCGAAGGTGGAGGAGATCCACTTCGACGCGGTGCTGCACGACTCGCACGACGAGGACCGCATCGCGCTGGCGCCGCCGACCTTCCCCTCGCCGATGTTCGGCCTGGCGCTGGTGCCGCGGCACAAGGGCCAGGAGCAGAAACTCTCCAACGCGCTGGCGCGGCTGGCCGAGGAAGACCCGTGCTTCCGCGTCGAGCACCACAAGGAACTCAACGAGACGGTGGTGCGCGGGCTGTCCGACCTGCACCTGAAGGTGATGCTGGAGCGCATGCGCGAGCGCTACGGCGTCGAGGTGGAGGCGCACCCGCCGCGGATCGCCTACCGCGAAACCATCGCCGCCCACGCCGAGGGCCACCACCGGCACAAGAAACAGACCGGCGGCGCCGGCCAGTTCGGCGAGGTGTTCCTGCGCATCGAGCCGCTCGAGCGCGGCGCCGGCTTCGAGTTCGTCGACGCAGTGAAGGGCGGCGTGATCCCCAACCAGTTCCTGCCGGCGATCGAGAAGGGCGTGCGCCAGGCGATGGAGCACGGCGCGGTCGCCGGCTACCCGCTGCAGGACCTGCGGGTGACCGTGTACGACGGCAAGTACCATCCGGTCGACTCGAAGGAAGTCGCCTTCGTCAGCGCCGGCAAGAAGGCGTTCCTCGACGCGGTCGGCAAGGCACGGCCGATCGTGCTGGAGCCGATCGTCAACGTCGAGGTGGCGATCCCCGAGAGCAGCGTGGGCGACGTCACCGGCGGCCTCGCCGGCAAGCGCGCGCGCATCATGGGCACCGACACCCAGCGCGGCGGCGAGCTGGTGATCAAGGCACAGGCGCCGCTGGCCGAGCTGGTCGACTACCCCACCGAACTGAAGTCGATGACCGGCGGCCGCGGCCGCTACAGCCTCGACCTCAGCCACTACGAGGCAGTGCCGCCCACCGTGCAGAAGCAGCTCAGCGAGGCGTGGAAACCGCACGTGGAAGAGGATTGAGCCTACCTGCAGGCAGGTGCCGCCTCGGCTTCAGCGCTTCGGCTTGAGCAGGGTGCCGCTGCACTTCGGCGAGCCGCACAGGCAAACCCACAGCTTTTTCAGGCGCGCGGTATGCGGCACGTCGAGCACGATGCCGTAGTCGTAGGTGAGCTCCTCGCCCGGCTTGATGTTGCGGATCGCCTCGATCAGCACGCGGTCCCGGCGCGGGTCGCCGCTGGCGCTTTCCTCGACCAGCGCGCGGCAGTTCGGCGCGCAGCTGTGGTTGATCCAGCGTGCGCTGTTGCCGCCCTGGTTGGCGTCGACGATGTAGTCGTCGTTGAGCGTGAACAGGAACGTGTGGCCGGTTTCGCCGCCGTCGCCGTACAGTCCGTCGGCCTGCGCATGGGTCAGCAGCTTGCCCTTGTATTCGATGATTTCCTCGCCCCTGGCGATCGGGGCAGCGGCGAACACGCCGTTGCCGTGGATCGGCGAGCGGCGCGCAACAAAGCGTCGTGACATGCGGTGGAACCCTGCGGGCGAAGAGGAAACGCCGATGATGCCCGTTTGCCGATGCCGGCGAAACCTCGCGATGGCCGTCGTCATCGGGCGCGCACGATGTCCTGCCCGTATTGCGCCATTTCCGCGCACTCATGCACATCGGCATCCCGACGAAGCGTTTCCGCCAGCCGACGGACCGCTCGATCCGCATGGCGGGGCCGGAGGTTTCCACCGGCGCGGGCACTTGTCGGCCTCGTACTGGCGCCGGCACCCCCAATCGTGGTTAGAATCGGTATTCAAACGATCGTTTGGAGAACTGCGATGCGCCTGCTGCGCTGGATCATCCCCGTCCTGCTGCTGGGCCTGGCCGCCTGTGGCCCGGCGAAGAAAAGCGTGTACCCGCCCAACGTGAGCATCCAGCAGCTGACGGTGCTGCCGGGCGGCCAGTGGCAGCTGACCTTGCGCATCCAGAACAACAGCTACGGCGAGATGGACTTCAGGTCGCTGGACGGCCTGCTGCAGGTTGCCGAACTGGTGCCGGTGCGGCTGCACGCCACCTTCGAGCGCGACATCCCCGAGCTCGCCGGCGACGTGGTCCAGCTCGACGTGCTGCCTACCGCCGCGATGGCCCAGGCGCTGCAGGCGGCCGCCGCCAAGGGCAGCGCCGGTTCGCTGGCCTACCGCGTCAGCGGCAGCATCAGCGCCAGGCCCGAGCAGGAATCGAAGCCGCGCGAATTCGACTTCAGCGGCAACAACTGGATCTCGCCGGTGCCGGGCATTCCCGGCACCTACCGCTGACCCCTTTCACCCAAGGAACCGCCATGACCATCTACAAGGCCCCCCTCGACGACCTGCGCTTCGCCCTGTTCGACGTCCTCGGCGCCGAGCACACCCTCACCTCGCTGCAGGGCGGCGAGGCACACAGCCGCGACCTGCTCGACGCGGTGCTGGAGGAAGCCGGCCGCCTCAGCGAACAGCTGCTGGCGCCGACCAACGCGCCCGCCGACGCGGAGGGCTGCCGCTTCGACAAGGCCGCCCACACGGTGACCACGCCGAAGGGTTTCAAGGAGGCGTTCAAGGCCTTCGCCGAAGGCGGCTGGACCGGCCTGACCAACCCCGAGGCCTACGGCGGCCAGGCGTTGCCCGGTGTGCTCGGCACCGCCACCACCGAGATCTTCCAGTCCGGCAACCTGGCCTGGAGCCTGTACCCGCTGCTGTCCGAGGGCGCCACCCACGCGATGGAACAGCACGGCGAGGAGTGGCAGCGTGAGCGCTTCATGAAGCCGATCGTCGCGGGCCGCTGGACCGGCACGATGTGCCTGACCGAGCCGCAGGCCGGCTCCGACCTCGGCCTGCTGAAGACCCGCGCCGAACCGGGCGCGGCCGACGCCGGCGGCCATCCGACCTACCGCATCAGCGGCACCAAGATCTTCATCAGCGCCGGCGAGCACGACCTTGCCGAGAACATCGTGCACCTGGTGCTGGCGCGCCTGCCCGACGCGCCGGAAGGCAGCCGCGGCATCTCGATGTTCATCGTGCCGAAATTCAAGGTCGGCGAGGACGGCTCGCTGGGTGCGCGCAACACCGTCGCCGCCGGCGCGATCGAGCACAAGATGGGCATCCATGCCTGTTCCACCTGCGTGATGAACTTCGACGGCGCCGAGGGCTACCTGATCGGCAAGCCGCACAAGGGCCTGGCCGCGATGTTCACCATGATGAACGCGGCGCGCCTGTCGGTCGGCGTGCAGGGCCTGGCGCTGGCCGAACGTGCGCTGCAGAACAGCCTCAACTACGCGCGCGAACGGCTGCAGTCGCGCGCGCTGTCCGGCCCGAAGTTCCCGGACAAGCCAGCCGACAACCTGCTGGTGCAGCCGGACGTGCGGCGCATGCTGCTGACCCAGCGCGCCTTCGTCGAGGGTTCGCGTGCGCTGGTGCTGTACACCGCGCTGCAGACCGACATCGAGCATCGCGCCATCGACGAGGCGGCCCGGCAGAAGGCCGGCGAGCTGGTCGCGTTCCTGATCCCGATCGCCAAGGGCATGACCACCGAGCTGGCGCAGGAGTGCACCAAGGAAGCGCTGCAAATCTACGGCGGCCACGGCTACATCGCCGAGAACGGCATGGAGCAGTTCGTGCGCGACGCCCGCATCATCACCCTGTACGAAGGCACCACCGGGATCCAGGCGGCCGATCTGCTCGGCCGCAAGATCCTCCAGCTGCAGGGCGTGGGCGCGAGGCACTTCCTGCAGGAGATCGGCGCGTTCTGCCAGCAGCACGGCGCCGACGCCTCGCTACGCGGCCTGATCGGCCCGCTGGCCGCCGCCGCGAAGGAATGGAGCGAGCTCACCGCGAGCCTGGCCAAGCGCGTGCAGGCCAACCCGGAGGAACTCGGCGCCGCCGCCAGCGACTACCTGTACTACTCCGGCTACGTCACCCTCGCCTACCTGTGGGCGCGCAGCGTGGCCGCCGCCGAGGCCGGCTCGCAATCCGCCGCGTTCAAGCAGGCCAAGCGCGACACCGCCGCGTTCTACTTCGCCCGCATCCTGCCGCGCACCCTGGTGCACAAGGCAGCGATCGAGGCAGGCGTGGCCACCTTGCCGGCCATCGACTGACCATCGGCGCCACAGGCGCACGAAAAAGCCCGGGCAGGTCCCGGGCTTTTTCGTCCGTTGCCCGCAGGGGCGGCCGGAAATGTCCCGCCAGGTCAACTTCTGCTCAAGAAGGGCAGTCGCCTCAGGCTCCGGCAAAGCTCCCGGCCTGCCCGGCCTGGGTTCCCAGGTACTGCCGGATCCATTCCTCATGGGCCTCGGCGGCCCGCAGCAGTTCGTGCGCCATGGCCAGGCAGGGGGCGGCGATGTCGGGGCGGGCGGCAACCGCCTTCACCGTGCGGAGTTCCGGCCGTGCGGCCTCGACCGGTTCGCCCTGAAGCAGATGACTGATGTCGTAGGCAAGATCGTTCATGCACCCCATCATGCAATAGGCTTGCCAACGGCACGCGACCGCTGATCCGCGCCGCCGTTGCCGCTACTCTTGGCAGCGCATTGCCAACCGAAGGGGACACCATGAAACCGTGCCGAGTCGCCGCGGGCCTGAAGCCCGCGCTGTTCGCCCTGCTGCTCACGATGAGCGGCGTCCTGCAGGCCACGGGCGCGCCGCAGGCGAAGTACCCGGACTACCCCAGCGAGACGCCGGCGAAGTTCGTGCCGGCCACCGCCGGCTTCGACTACATCAAGCGCGACGTGATGATCCCGATGCGCGACGGCGTGAAGCTGCACACCGTCATCCTGATTCCGAAGGGCGCCAGCCACGCCGGCATCCTGCTCACCCGCACGCCGTACGACGCCAACGCGCTGACCACGCACGGCATGAGCGGCCACCTCGGGCCGATGCTGCAGGGCTACGACAACGCCGCCGACATCATCGTCGAGGACGGCTACATCCGCGTGGTGCAGGACATCCGCGGCAAGTACGGCTCGGAGGGCGACTACGTGATGAACCGGCCGCTGCACGGGCCGCTGAATCCCACCCCGGTGGACGACGCCACCGACACGTACGACACCATCGACTGGCTGGTGAAGAACATCCCCGAGTCGAACGGCAAGGTCGGCACGCTGGGCATCTCCTACGACGGCTTCGAGCCGCTGATGGCGCTGTTCAACCCGCATCCGGCACTGAAGGTCTCGGTGCCGATGAACCCGATGGTCGACGGCTGGATGGGCGACGACTGGTTCCACCACGGCGCGTTCCGCCAGCAGAACATCAGCTACATCTACGAACAGGTCGCCAGCCGCGACAACGCGATCAAGTGGTGGACCAGCTACCACGACGAGTACGACCTGTTCATGCACTACGGCTCCGCCGGCGCGCTGGCCGACGCCTACGGCATGCGCCAGCTCGGCTTCTGGAACAAGCTGCTGGCGCACCCCGCCTACGACAGCTTCTGGAGCGAGCAGGCGGTGGACAAGCTGCTCGCCAGGGAGCCGCTGAAGGTGCCGGTGATGCTGGTGCACAGCCTGTGGGACCAGGAAGACATCTACGGCGCGCTCGCCGTCTATCGCGCGATCAAGCCGAAGGACACCGGCGGCGACATGGTCAGGCTGGTGATGGGCCCGTGGCACCACGGCCAGGAGATCGACGAGGGCAGTTCGCTCGGCGCGATCCGCTTCGGCAGCGACACCGCGAAGTATTTCCGCGAGAAGATCCTGCGCCCGTACCTGGCGCAATACCTGAAGGACGGCGCGCCGAAGGCCGACCTCGCGCCGGTCACCGCGTACCAGACCGGCAGCAACCAGTGGCAGCGGCTGCCGCGCTGGCCGCTGGCCTGCGCCGACGGCTGCGCCACGAAGAGCCGCGCGCTGTACCTGCACGCCGACCACAAGCTCGGCTTCGGCGCACCCGTCGGCCGCGATGCCTACGACGAGTACGTTTCCGATCCCGCGCATCCGGTGCCGTTCCGCGTGCGCCCGATCCAGTCGGTCGGCTACGGCGACGGCCAGACCTGGTCGCAATGGCTGGTCGACGACCAGCGCGAGGCCTCCGGCCGCACCGACGTGCTCAGCTACGTCAGCGACGTGCTCACCGCGCCGCTCACCATCAGCGGTGCGCCCGAGGTAAACCTGGTCGCCTCCACCAGCGGCAGCGACAGCGACTGGGTGGTCAAGCTGATCGACGTCTACCCCGACCAGGTGGCCGAGCAACCCGGGATGGGCGGCTACCAGCTCGCCGTGGCGATGGACATCTTCCGCGGCCGCTATCGCGAAGGCTTCGCCGAGGGCAAGCCGATCCCCACCGACCGGCCGCTGCCCTACCGCTTCGCCCTGCCCGCCGCCAACCACGTGTTCCTGCCCGGCCACCGCATCATGGTGCAGGTGCAGTCCAGCTGGTTCCCGCTGTACGACCGCAACCCGCAGACCTTCGTGCCGAACATTTTCCTGGCCAAACCGGCGGACTACGTGAAAGCCACCCAGCGCGTGTACCACGCACCGGCGCAGGCGAGTTTCATTGCGTTGCCGGTGGTGGGCGGCGGCTGAACCGCGCAGCTCCTTCCCCTGCAAGGCAGGGGAAGGCCGGCGACCACAGGGAATCCTTTTGGTGCGGGATGGGCTTTTGACCCGGGAGACCGGATCAAGAGCAACCCCGGATCTCCTTACCTTGCAGGGGAAGCGCGGCGACGATCAACGAAGCCGCGAATCTGACATGTGGCGCACTCCGTTCACAACCCGTATGCGCGAGGCCGCCAGGCGGCGCTAGCGCGGATCGCCCTTCGCCGCGGATATCTGCAGCCGCAGAATCCGCCGCAATTCCAGGATCGCCGCCGGGGTTTCCTGCACGCTGTGCCAGGACGGGATCGCCAGCTCGGAGTCGGCGCCGTCCAGGTGCGCGCTGCGGTACGGCACCACGCCGTCACTGCTGTCCTGCAACGGCCCCTTCGATTTATAGACGCCGACGATGGTGTGGTAGTGCACGCGCGGCGAGATCGGCAGGTTCGCCGCGGCGACGATGAACGGATCGGTATCGCTGAGGTTGTCGATGCTGTTGGACACGTGCAGCGACGGCCCTTCGCCGGCATCGCCGGTCTTCAGCAGGTCGGCGATCTCGGCCATTTCGTTCAGCACGACGACCGGCAGCCGGATCAGGTTGCCGAGCCAGCGCGCGAGGCGATGCTGCGCATACGGCGTGCCGCGGTGCGGTGCGGCCAGGAACACCGCGCGGGTCACCTGCGGCATCGGGGTGAACTGCAGGTACGGCGCCAGGCGCTGGCGCAGGCGCTGACGCTTCGCCGCCGACAGGTTCGCGCGCAGCGGGATCAGGCTCCACAGCTTGTCGCCGCTGGATGACATCAGCAGGCGCGCGATCAGGCCGCCCATGCTGTGGCCGATCAGCACCATGTTCTGCGAGGCGCGCGCCTGGCCGGACGGGTCGTAATGCTTCAGCGTGGCATCCAGCGCCTTGCGGATGTTGGCCAGGTTGACCGCGACCGGCAGGTTGGTCGGGTAGTAGATCTCCCACACCTGGTAGTTGCGGCGCAGTTCCTCGTCGCCCATCACGTCGTTCGCCACGTTGACCCACGCTTCCGGGCTGCTGGCCAGGCCGTGCAGCATCACCACCGTGAGCCTGCCGGGATCGTACGGCTGCATCAGCAGCACGCGCGGCGTGCGGATGCCGCCTTCGCGCCCCAGCAGCGAGCGGATGGACTGGCTGGCGAAGCCCGAGCGGGCCAGCCACACGCCGTAGGGTGCCGTGAAGTTCGCCCCCAGCGGCACCACCTGCCCGCCCACGGCCAGGCTGTGGTCGCGGTAGGGGGAGCGCACCAGCGGGCGCACCCGCCGCGTCGCCAGCACTTCAGCCAGCGTGTCGCCGTCGAACACCAGCGCACCGGTCATCGGCACATAGCGCGGCTCGCGCCACGGCTCCGCGGCATCGGCCTGCTCCGCCGGCGCGACGCCCACGAAGTCGGAGCCGAAGCCGTCGCGCCGGTATACATTGCGCAGGCCGTTGAAGCGCAGGTTGGCCGCCGGGATCAGTTCCGTCGGCACGCGGGCATCGCCGGCCAGGCGCACGTCGCTCTGCGGGCGCAACACGGTCCAGCCGGCCAGCGTGGCCTGCGTCCAGTGCGGGCCCAGCCGCGGCAGCTCCAGGAACAGGCGGCTCAGCACCCGCTGCACGGCCAGGTTGTAGAACCCCGTCACCTGCCCCTGGCGCGATTCGAACGCGCGCTCGGCGGGCGAGCGCGCGGTGTAGAACAGGTACGCGTAGGCGTAGCGCGCGGCCTGCAGGTAGGCATCCAGCGTCGCATCGGCCAGCGCCTCGCCGTGCCGCGAGCGCTCCGCCCCCAGCGCTCGGCCCAGCCACAACTCGGCCAGCGCCGAGAGCCGCTGCTCGTCGGTCAGCCCCGCCGAACGGGCCACCGTGTCGGTGCAGGCGGCGAACTCGCGCTGGCAACTGTCGACCGCCAGCGCCACCACGTTGAGTGACTGCACGGTGCGGTCGCTCAGCCGGCTGGCGCCGATCACGTCGGCGCGCCGCTGGTTGACGTAGTCGTTGGTGGTGATGCGGCTCACGCCGACCATCGCGCAGGCGTTGAGGCCGAGCAGCCCGATGACGGCGACGCCGCGCGCCACCCACGTGCGAATGCCGGCGCTCACCGGCCTGCCCGCATCTGCAGCATTCCCATCGGCTTCCGCTCCCGGCCCAGGCAGTGCGGGGATTGTAGCGAGGGGCCCGGCATTGTCATGCCGCGGCCAAAGCTGCAGGCTTGCATCGTGGACGGATGCCCGGGAACGAGATGGCAAAAAAGCATGGGGTGATCGGCAGGGCGGCGCTCATCGCGGCGGCGTCACTCGTTACCTTCGCCTCCGGCGCGTGGGGCGCCATGGCGCTGTGGTACCAGTTGCCCGGCAACGCGGCCGTGCGCACGCTCGGCGGCATGCTGTGGGCACTGGCCGTGATCGCCCTGGCCGCCATCGCCATCGCCCGCCGCAGCTGGCTGCCGCTGGGCGCCTATGCGGCGATGTACGCGCTGCTGCTGTGGTGGTGGGCGGGCATCGCGCCGTCCGCCACGCGGACCTGGGCCGACGACGTCGCGCGCCAGTTCACCGGCACGGTGGACGGCAGCGAGGTGACACTCCACGACGTGCGCGACTTCGACTGGCGCAGCGACGACGACTACGGCACGCGCTGGGAAACCCGCCGTTACGACCTGGACCGGCTCGCCTCGGCCGACGCGGTGCTGTCGTACTGGGGCAGCCGCGCGATCGCCCACGCGATGGTCTCGTTCGGCTTCGACGACGGCCGCCGCGTGGTCTTCTCGGTGGAGATCCGCCGCGAGCGCGGCGAGCAGTATTCGCCGATCGGCGGCTTCTTCAAGCAGTTCGAGGCGGTGCTGGTGGCCGCCGACGAGCGCGACATCATCCGCGTGCGCACCAACGTGCGCGGCGAGGACGACTACCTGTATCCGCTGCGCATGGACAAGGCGGCCATGCGCGCGCTGTTCCTCTCCTACGTGCGTGCCGCCAACGAGCTGGCGACGACGCCGAAGTTCTACAACACGATCACCTCGAACTGCACCACGATCGTCTACCGCATGGCCCGGCAGATCGAGCCGGGGCTGCCATGGGACATCCGCCTGCTGCTGACCGGCTACCTGCCGGACTACCTGCACGAGGTGGGCGCGGTGGACCGCAGCGTGCCGGTCGACGAGCTGCGCCGCCGCGGCCGCATCACCGAACGGGCGCGGCGCACGGCGGCGGGCGATGATTTCTCCCGCGCGATCCGCGCCGACCGCTGAGGACTTGTTCCCGGGCGCCTCGCGTCGCCGCCGCGTGGCCGTGCGAACGAACCGCCGCGACCTCGCCGCGATGCGCTGCGCCGCGGCCCTCAGCCCGCCAGCGCGAAGCGCGTCACCCGCGTGCCCGGATCGGCTTCGACCAGGGTCACCTTGACGTCGGCGCCGAGCGGCAGGCTGGACGTACCCGAGATGCCGGCCTCGATCGCCGGCTCGCGCACGATCACCGTGCCCTTGTCGGGGTCGTCGTGGGCGACCTCGACGATCGCACCGTCGAACACTTCGCCCACGCGCGGCGCCAGCACGGCGGCCTCGGCCAGGTCGAGCACCGCTCTTTCGTACTGGCTGGCGCGGTGGCCGGAAGCCTGCATGGTGGCCGGCAGGCCCGGCAACGCGACCAGCGCCCAGCCCGGCACCGGCTGCTTCGCGCACAGCGCCACGCAGACCTCGCCGGTGTAGCGATCGACCAGCCGGCGCAGCGGCGCGGTGGCGTGGGTGTACTGCGCGGCCAGTGCCGAGTGCGTCGACTGCGCCGGCAGCGCGCCGTCGAACGCCGCGTAGCCGGCCCCGCGCAGCAGCGTGGTGCAGGCGGTCAGCATCGCCACGTGGACATCCTTCGCGGGGTCCAGCGAACGGATGAAGCCGGGGTAATCCAGCCCGGGCGACCAGGCGATGCCGAGTACCCGCGCGGTGACGCGCAGGCGCTCGATCGCGTGCGGATCGGGCGGCGGCAGGGTGCGCAGCAGGCCCACCTTCGCCTGCACCATCAGGTACGCCGCGGCCATCCCGGTCAGCAGCGAGATCTGCTCGTTCCAGTCCTCCAGCGGCAGCCGCGCCCGGAACGCCAGCACCCAGCGGTCGTCGACCACGCTGACCTCCTGCTCCGGCAGCGGCAGGCTGACGCCGCCGCGCGACTGCTCGCGCTGCCGGCGCAGCTCGCCGATCTCGCGCAGCACCGCCCACATCGGCTCGGCCGCGCCGGCGTCGATGCGCTGCTGCACGCCGGCGTAGTCCAGCCGGGCGCGGCTGGTCACCCGCGCGCGGCGCACGTCGACGGCGACGCCTTCGCCGGTCTTGTCCAGCTCCATCGTCCACAGCAGCGCCGGGCGCAGCTGGCCCGGCAGCAGCGAGGCGGCGCCTTCGGACAGCGCCTTCGGATGCAACGGGATCCGGGCATCCGCGCCGTACAGCGTCTCGCCGCGGCGGTGCGCCTCGAGGTCGACCGGGTCGCCGGGGCTGACGAACGCGGCGACGTCGGCGATCGCGTAGTGCACGCGGTAGCCGCCATCGGTGCGCTCGACGTGCAACGCCTGGTCCAGGTCCATCGAGCCGGCCGGGTCGATGGTGACCAGCGCGATGTCGCTGCGGTCCAGTTCCGGCAGGCGCGGGTTCGCGGCGGCCTTCGCGGCGGCGGCCTCGACTTCCGGCGGGAACGCCGCCGGCAACTTCAGCTCGGCCTGGATGTCGCGCATGCCCTGGGCGATCACGGCGTTGCCGGCGGGCTGGATGTGCAGGCGGCGGGTGGTCGACATGGACGATCCTCGGTGGCGGTCGGCGACCCGGGCTGGAGCGCATGCCCGTCGCACCGCCCGGAATATACACGTGCCGGGCAGGACTACCGAAGTCGGCGCGCAAGGTGTAGAAACAGCGGCGTCACCATCCAGTCTCCGCCCGATCCGATGACCGACACGACGCTGCTGATCCGCCTGGCCGAAGACGACGACGATTTCATCCTCTCGCTGACATCGCGTTTCGTGGATTTCACCCTGCCGCCATGGCGGCGGCGGCACGAGTGCGTGGAAGGCATCCGCAAGGACCTGCTGCGGCACCTCGAGGACCAGCCGCCGAACAGCTTCCTGTTCGTGGCGGAGGACGCAGACGGCGAACGGGTCGGCTTCATCCACCTGCAGCGCACCGCGGATTTCTTCACCGGGCGCAGCAACTGCCACATCTCCGACCTGGCGGTGGTGCCGCACCGCGAAGGCAACGGCGTCGGAAGCGCTCTGCTGGCGCACGCCGAAACGTGGGCGCGCGAGCACCAATGCCAGCTGGTGACGCTGGCGGTGTTCCCCGGCAACGAGCGCGCCCGCGCGCTGTACGAAGCCAGCGGCTACGCCACGGACCTGCTGCGGCTGGCCAAGCCGGTACGCTGAAGCCGCCAACGAAAAAGCCGCCCGGAGGCGGCTTTTTCATCGTGGGCAGGTGGCCGCGCGGTCAGTTCGCCGCGCCGGCAGCCGCCTCGGCTTCCTCGCGCGTGTCGAGGCGACGGGCCAGGCGGTCGATGTTGGTCAGCGACAGCAGATGGGCATAGACCCAGCCGAGCACGCCTTCGCGCAGGAACTCCTGGGTGGTCTTCTCGTCCAGCTCGCGCAGCTTCTGCTCGTTGACCACGTACAGGCCGTTGAGGTTGATCGAGCGGCCCTGCTGGCCGTCCTTGCCTTCCTTCTGCAGCTGGACATTGCGCGCCTCCAGCAGGTCGTGCTTGACCAGCTGCTCCATGAACCACTTGGTGCGCGCCACGTTCTGCTGGAACTCGCCGAGGAAACCCACGGCGTTCGTCAGCAGCTCGCTGTCGGTGCCGTCTTCCTCGAACAGGCGCTGGCCTTCGCTGTCGCTGAAGCCTTCGTACTGTTCGTCGAGGAACACGGTGAAATCGTCGCCGTCCTGCCCGGCCGGCTTCTCGGCCAGTACGAACGGATAGCGCCGCACGAAGGCCGGGATGTAGGTATCCGCCGCCCACTGGCCGTTCGCGTCGACGTACAGGTTCTCGTTCTGGCGCAGGCCGAGCAACGCGATCGGGCCGGCGTCGGCCGCGCTGGTGCCGGCGAACAGGATCAGCAGGTCGCGCGCGGCGATGCCGAACTCCACGCCGGTCAGCGGCACCGAATGCGCGTTCATCGCGAACTTCACGTTCGGCACGGTCTTCATGCGCAGGTTTTTGTGATCGTTGCGGTTGAGCGGCACCGGGCGCTCGTAGAAAAGGACTTCAGCCACGTTGTCTACCTCTGCCGCCGCCGTGCCGGGTCACCACCGAAGCGCCCCTACCAAACCCGGCGCCGGATCTGTGTTGACTGCCGATCATATCAGTGCCCGCCGGCGGCGGCGACTGTACGTCCGCGGCGCTCCCTGCCCCATCTGCATGCGAATTGCAACGAAATTGTTCTATGCTGGCCCCGGACAAGCATTCCCGCATTGCCGAAACGCTCTTTCGACGCCCTGGCTGAAGGACGATTTACATGCTGATGGAAGTGCCAAGTCGGGCCGACCTCAACGCGACCCGCGTGTTGTCGCTGGACGCCGCCGGCCGCATCCTCGACTGGATCAGCTGGCAGGAGGCGGTGTGCCTCTACGTCCGCGACGCCGTCGCCTGGACGCTGGGCGACCCCTGCCTCACCGTGCGCGGCGGGCACAACCGCCTGCTCGGCACGCAGAGCCGGATGCACCTGCACCCGATCATCGCCAGCACCGGCCACTGCCGCGAGCACGCGATCGACCCGGCCCCCGCCCTGACCAACACCGCCCTGTTCGCGCGCGACCGCCACATCTGCCTGTACTGCGGCGACCACTTCACCCGCGCCGAGCTGACCCGCGACCACGTGCTGCCGATCTCCAAGCGCGGCCGGGACGAGTGGGAGAACGTGGTCAGCGCCTGCCTCGCCTGCAACCTGAAGAAGAGCAACCGTACCCCGCAGGAAGCCGACATGCCGCTGCTGGCGGTGCCGTACCGGCCGAGCTGGGTCGAGCACCTGATCCTGTCCAACCGCAACATCCTGGCCGACCAGATGGAATTCCTGGTCAGCCGGCTGCCGCGCGACCGCCGTTCGATGAACATGCCGGTGGCCGCCTGAGTCCAGCCGGCGGCGGGCACGGCCCGGTTCCGCCCGGGCGCCGCCAGGTTCCGTTCACCTGTCCGCCCTTGCCCCGCCCCCGCGCTGGGCCAACAATACGCAGATGAACGACCTTTCCCATTACCCCCACCTGGCGCCGATCGAAACGCCGGCCGACCTGCGCCGCGTGAGCGACGAGGATCTGCCCGCCGTCGCCGACGAACTGCGCCAGTACCTGATCGAATCCGTGGCCAGCTCCGGCGGCCACTTCGGCGCCGGCCTCGGCGTGGTGGAACTTACCGTGGCGCTGCACCACGAGTTCGATACCCCGCACGACCGCCTGGTGTGGGACGTGGGCCACCAGTGCTATCCGCACAAGATCCTCACCGGCCGACGCGACCGCATTACCACGATCAAGAAGAAGGATGGCCTGGCGCCGTTCCCGCGGCGCGAGGAAAGCGAGTACGACGCCTTCGGCGTCGGCCACTCGTCCACCTCGATCTCGGCCGCGCTGGGCATGGCGATCGCCGCGCAGCGCAAGGGCGACAAGCGCAAGGTGGTGGCGGTGATCGGCGACGGCGCGATGACCGCCGGCATCGCGTTCGAGGCGCTCAACCACGGCGGCGACGTCGAACCGGACATGCTGGTGGTGTTCAACGACAACGGCATGTCGATCAGCGAGAACGTGGGCGCGATGACCAAGATGATGGCGCGCGCGATGGCCAGCCGCCGGCTGAACGAGCTGCGCGAGCGGGCCAAGCGGGCGATCCCGAAGCAGTCCTTCGCCGGTCGCTGGTTCAAGCGCTGGGAGGAGCATGCCAAGGGCATGTTCGTGCCTTCCACGCTGTTCGAGGAACTGGGCTTCCACTACACCGGCCCGATCGACGGCCACAACCTCCCGCAGCTGCTGCAGGCGCTGCGCACGGTGAAGAACCTGCCCGGCCCGCAGCTGCTGCACGTGATCACCACCAAGGGCAAGGGCTACGCGCCGGCCGAGCAGGCGCAGATCGAGTACCACGCGGTCGGCCCGTTCGACCCCGAGGCCGGCCTGGTCAAGAAGGCCGCGCCGGCCCGGCCCACCTACACCGACATCTTCAGCGACTGGCTGTGCGACCAGGCCGCCGCCGACGAACGCCTGCTCGGCATCACCCCGGCAATGCGCGAGGGCTCCGGCCTGGTGCGTTTCTCGAGGGAATACCCCGATCGCTACTTCGACGTGGCGATCGCCGAGCAGCACGCGGTCACGCTGGCCGCCGGCATGGCCTGCGAAGGCGCCAAGCCGGTGGTGGCGATCTACTCCACCTTCCTGCAGCGCGCCTACGACCAGGCGATCCACGACGTGGCGCTGCAGAACCTCGACGTCACCTTCGCGATCGACCGCGCCGGCGTGGTCGGCCCGGACGGCGCCACCCACTCGGGCAGCTTCGATCTCACCTTCCTGCGCTGCCTGCCGAACATGGTGGTCATGGCGCCGGCCGACGAGAACGAGTGCCGCATGATGCTCTCCACCGGCTTCCACCATGCCGGCCCCGCCGCCATCCGCTACCCGCGCGGCACCGGCCCCGGCACCGCGATCCACCACCAGCTCGACACCCTGCCGATCGGCAAGGCCGAGCTGCGCCGGCGCGGCCACGGCCTGGCCCTGCTCAGCTTCGGCGCGATGCTGGCGCCCGCCGCCGCGATCGCCGCCGAGCTGGACGCCAGCCTGGTCAACATGCGCTTCGTGAAGCCGCTGGACGAGGCGCTGATCGTGGAGTTGGCGAAGACCCACGACGCCTTCGTCACCCTGGAAGACAACGCGGTCGCCGGCGGCGCCGGCTCCGCCGTGGCCGAATGCCTGGCCGCGCACGGCCTCACCCTGCCGATCCTGCACCTCGGCCTGCCGGACGTGTACCTCGAACACGGCAGCCGCGAGGAAGTGCTCTCCATGGCCGGCCTCGACCTGCCCGGCATCCGCCACGCGATCCGCGCGCGTTTTCCGCAGCTGGCCGCTGTCGTGGCCAACGCGGGCTGATCGCGGTCGGCGCGTAGAAGCGCACCCTGCGGCTGCCGGAAACGCGGTCGCGTTGTTCCAGGTCCTGCGCCGTGAATACCCCGGTGTATCCGGCATCGGCGAGCAGCGCGCGGACGGCGACGCCCTGGTTCCAGCCGTGCTCGAACA
>NZ_LVJR01000092.1 GCF_001617365.1 Rhodanobacter sp. FW104-R8 | reverse complement strand
GAAACGAGACTCGAACTCGCGACCCCGACCTTGGCAAGGTCGTGCTCTACCAACTGAGCTATTCCCGCATCGGAGCCGCGAATGATAGCAGAACGGATGCCCTTGTGAATAGGCGCCACGCCATTCTTCGCGGCGGGTCGCACTGGCCCGGTGCACACCCTGGAAACGACAAAGCCCCGAACGGATCGGGGCTTTGCAGAAAAAACTGGAGCGGGAAACGAGACTCGAACTCGCGACCCCGACCTTGGCAAGGTCGTGCTCTACCAACTGAGCTAT
>NZ_LVJR01000091.1 GCF_001617365.1 Rhodanobacter sp. FW104-R8 | reverse complement strand
GCCTCCGCCCCCGCGCCGCAGCTGTTCGAGCACTTCGGCTTCACCGTCGCGCACCTGGTCGACGCGGTGAAGCGCGTTATCCGCTGAGCTCACACCCACCCGGGTAGGAGCCCGCTGGCGGGCGATGCTCCTGGCGAGAGGCCAGAAAAGCATCGCCCGCAAGCGGGCTCCTACAGGAAATGACGAAACGGATCAGGCGAGCAGCAGGGCGGCCAGATCGTCCGGCGTAGCGGCGATGGCATGGGCGCCGGCCAGTTCCAGCTCCGCGCGGCCGCCGAAACCCCACAGCACGCCGAAGCCGCGCACCCAGTTGGCCACGGCGCCGTCGATGTCGAAGTGGCGGTCGCCGATCATCGCCGCGTCGGCCGGGTCGGCGCCGAAGTCGGCCAGTGCCTCGGCGATCATCGAGGCCTTCTCGCTGTGCGCGCTGCCCGGGTGCGGGCCGTACAGGCGCCCGAACGCCGCGCCGAACGGCAGGTGTTCGACGATCGGTGCGGCGTGGCGGTGCGGCTTGCTGGTGACCACGGCGAGCTGGTGGCCGGCACCGCGCAGCCGCCCGATCAGCGCCTCGATGCCCGGATAGATCGCGTGCTCGCGCCAGCCGTGCGTGTCGAAGCGCTCGTGGTAGTACGCCACCGCCGCCTCGATGCGTTCGGCATCGTGGTCCAGCAACGGCGCGAAACTGTGCCGCAGCGGCGGGCCGATCCAGCGGCGCAGCTCCTCGTGCGCCGGTGCCGGCACGTCCAGCCGCGCCAGCGCATGCCTCACGCAGGCGGTGATGCCGTGCTCGGAATCGATCAGGGTGCCGTCGAGGTCGAACAGGCAGAGCATTACTTCGCGGCCCGCGCCTTCAGCGCGGCCACCGCGGGCAGCTCCTTGCCTTCGAGGAACTCCAGGAACGCGCCGCCGCCGGTGGAGATGTAGGAGACCTGGTCGGCGATGCCGTACTTGTCGACCGCGGCCAGGGTGTCGCCGCCGCCGGCGATCGAGAACGCCTTCGACGCGGCGATCGCCCGCGCCAGCGTCTCGGTGCCCTTGCCGAACGCGTCGAACTCGAACACGCCGACCGGGCCGTTCCACACCACGGTGCCGGCCTTGGCGATCAGGGCCGCGTAGATTTCGGCGGTCTGCGGGCCGATGTCGAGGATCATCTCGTCCTCGCTGACTTGGTCGACCGGCTTGATCGTGGCCGGGGCCTGCGCGGAGAACGCCGGCGCCACCACCACGTCGACCGGCATCGGCACCTCGGCGCCGCGGCGTTTGGCGTCGGCCAGCACCTTCTTCGCGGCGTCGATCAGGTCCGGCTCGACCAGCGAATTGCCCACCGAATGGCCCAGCGCGGCGATGAAGGTGTTGGCGATGCCGCCGCCCACGATCAGCTGGTCGACCTTGCCGATCAGGTTGTCCAGCAGGGTCAGCTTGGTGGAGACCTTGGAGCCGGCCACGATCGCCAGCAGCGGGTGCGCCGGGTGTTCCAGCGCCTTGCCCAGCGCGTCCAGCTCGGCGCACAGCAGCGGGCCGGCGGCGGCGACCGGGGCGTACTTGATCACGCCATGGGTGGAGGCCTGGGCGCGGTGCGCGGTGCCGAACGCGTCCATCACGAAGATGTCGCACAGCGCGGCGTACTTCCTGGCCAGCACATCGTCGTCCTTGCCTTCGCCGACGTTCATGCGGCAGTTTTCCAGCAGCACCACCTCGCCCGGCGCCACCTCGACGCCGCCGGCCAGGTAGTCGGCCACCAGGCGTACCGGCTGGTGCAGCCGGGCGCTCAGCCACAGCGCCACCGGCGCCAGCGAGGATTCGGCGTCGAACCGGCCTTCCTTCGGCCGGCCCAGGTGCGACATCACCATCACCTTCGCGCCGGCGTCGCGGGCGGCCTGGATCGTGGGCAGGGCGGCGTCGAGGCGCTGGGTCGAGGTGATCTGGCCGTGGTCGTCGATCGGCACGTTCAGGTCTTCGCGGATCAGCACGCGCTGGCCGCGCAAATCGAGGTCACTCATGCGGATGACTGCCACGGCGGAACTCCGGTGAAGGGTGGAAAGCAGGCCCGAATGGGCGTCAACCGCTTATTGTCCGGTGCGTGGGGAGCCGATGCAAACCGTGGCGGGATGCCGCAGGCCGGCCGGCCATGCGCGCGGCCCGCCACTGTGGCTACACTGCGGGCTGTCCACGCGCGCGGGGGAGGGGCGGCTTATGGCTACCGGGTTGGTGCTTTACGGCTACTGGCGCTCTAGTGCCGCGTACCGCGTGCGTATCGCGTTGAACCTCAAGGGGCTGGACTACGAGACGCGCCCGGTGCACCTGGTGCGCGACGGCGGCGGGCAGCACACACCGGATTACCGCGCGCTCAATCCGCAGGAACTGGTGCCCTGCCTGCTCGACGGCGATCGCGCGATCCCCCAGTCGCTGGCGATCATGGAGTATCTCGACGAGATCCATCCGGAGCTGGAAACGGCCCTGCTGCCGGTCGATGCGCGCGGGCGTGCCCGCGTGCGGGCACTGGCGCAGGCGGTGGCCTGCGACATCCATCCGCTGGGCAACCTGCGCGTGCTGCAGCAGCTGGAAGCGCAGTTCGGCGCCGGCGAGGAGCAGCGCGCCGAGTGGTCGCGGCACTGGATCAGCGAGGGTTTCAGGGCGATCGAGGCGATGCTGGCCGACAACGCGGCCACCGGCCGCTATTGCCACGGCGAGGCGCCGGGCATGGCCGACGCCTGCCTGGTTCCGCAGGTCTACAACGCGCTGCGCTGGAAATTGCCGCTGGACGGCTATCCGACGATCCGGCGCATCCACCGGGCCTGCAGCGAGCTGGAGGCGTTCCGGCGGGCGGCGCCGGAGGCACAGGCGGACGCGCCGCAAAGCGAGAAGTGAGTGAATGAGGAGTGAGAAGCGAGAGAGAGAGCAGGGTGAGGCGGGTTGTGCCGTCTCTCACCCCTCACTCCTCTTCACTCACTCCTTGGCTCTCAGAAGCCCATCCCGTACGGGTCGTTGCCGGCCAGTTCCTCGTCGTTGTTGCCGCCTTCGGCGAGGCGGATCTTCAACGCCAGGCCGTCGCGCGAGTCGGACTTGTTGAGCGCTTCCTCCAGCTCCACGCGGCCTTCCTTGTACAGCCGGTACAGCGACTGGTCGAAGGTCTGCATGCCTTCCTGCAGGCTGCGGTCCATCGCTTCCTTGATCTCGTGGATCTGGCCGCGGCGGATCATGTCGCGGATCAGCGGGGTGTTCAGCAGCACCTCGGCGGCCGGGATGCGGCGGCCGTCCTTGCCGAGCACCAGGCGCTGGCTGATCACCGCGCGCAGGTTCAGCGCCAGGTTCATCAGCACGTTCTTGTGCGCCGACTCGGGGAAGAAGTTGAGGATGCGCTCCAGCGTCTGGTCGGCGTTGTTCGAGTGCAGCGTGGCCAGGCACAGGTGGCCGGTCTCGGAGAACGCGATCGCCGCCTCCATGGTGTCGGTATCGCGGATCTCGCCGATCATGATCACGTCCGGCGCCTCGCGCATCGCGTTCTTCAGCGCCTCGTGGTAACTGTGCGTGTCCAGCCCCACCTCGCGCTGGTTGACGATCGACTTCTTGTGCCGGTGCAGGTACTCGATCGGATCCTCGATGGTGAGGATGTGGCCGGGCGAGTTGGAATTGCGCTGGTCGAGCATCGCCGCCAGCGTGGTCGACTTGCCCGAGCCGGTGGCGCCCACCACCAGGATCAGGCCGCGCGGCTCCATGATCAGGTCGCGGAAGATGCCGGGCAGCTGCAGCTGCTCGATGCTGGGGATCTCGCTCTTGATCGCGCGGATCACCATGCCCACTTCGCCGCGCTGCTTGAACACGTTGATGCGGAAACGACCGGCTTCCTTCACCGCCAGCGCCATGTTCAGCTCCAGGTCGCGCTCGAACTGCGGCACCTGGCCCTCGTCCATCAGCGAATAGGCGATCTTCTTGACCATGCCGCCGGGCAGGCCGGTATTGCCCAGCGGATACAGCTTGCCCTCGACCTTGATATTCACCGGGGCGCCGGTGGACAGGAACATGTCCGACGCGCCCTTGTCTACCATAAGCTTGAGGAAGTAGCCGATATCCACGAATGACCCCTGTTTGCGCAAAGCGCGTTGCAATCTCGGATTATGCCCGCCCACAATACGCTGCGACATACCACGAGGAATGTGATGTACATCTTTTCCCTGCCGGCCGGCTCCCCACGCCGTATCCGTACGGCCATGGCGATGGCGGCCCTTACCCTGGCGCTGGCCGGCTGCGCATCGGTGCCGCCGCCGAACGATTCGATGAACATGGCGCAGTCGCAGCTGCAGATGGCCCGCGATGCGGGGGCGGCCGACTACGCCCCGGTCGACCTGGGATTTGCGCAGGACAAGTTCCAGCAGGCGCAGACGGCCATGGCCGAACGCAAGTACGCCGATGCGGCCAGCCTGGCCGAGGAGTCGCGCGCCGACGCCGAGCTGGCCCAGGCCAAGGCCCGGCTGGGTGCGGCGCGGGCGCAG
Organism: Rhodanobacter sp. FW104-R8; assembly: GCF_001617365.1. Lineage (GTDB taxonomy): Bacteria > Pseudomonadota > Gammaproteobacteria > Xanthomonadales > Rhodanobacteraceae > Rhodanobacter. The sequence goes on along the minus strand of NZ_LVJR01000091.1, from coordinate 13,447 downwards.
ATCCAGAGCAAGGTGCAGGAGAACACCCGCCTGCGCCGGGAAGGCGAGCAACTGGACCAGCGTGACAACGCGCCGGCACCGGCGCCGTCCGCTCCGCTGCCCACCCAGGACATGCCGGCACCGGCCTCGACCGTGCTGTCCGCGCCGGCCGGTGCCGGTTTCCAGACCGTGCCTGAGACCAGCCAGCAGCCCGCTTCCAATGCCCAGGGAGGCCAGCCATGAAGCGCCCCACCTTCACCCTGGCCGCGATCGTGCTGGCCCTGGCGGCCGCCGGCTCGGCGCACGCCCGCAAGGACGACATCGACATCGCCCGGCTGAGCGGCGGCCTCGACCAGCTCGCCAACGACCCCAGCCTGGGCCGCTACGCGCAAGCCGAGCAGGCCCGCGCCCGCGACGCGATCAACCGGCTGGCCCAGGCCGGTTCGCGCGAGCGCCCGCACGCGCTGTACCTGGCCGAGCGCCGGGTCGACCTGGCCAAGACCGCCGCGCAGTTGCAGGATGCCCAGGTCAAGCTGACCCAGCTCGACCGCGAGCGCGACCAGATCATGCTCGACAACAGCCGGCGCGAGACCGAGCTGGCCCAGCGCGAGCTGGAGCGCCAGCGCTTGCAGTACCAGTTGGCCCAGGAGGAGGCGGCGCGGCTGCAGGCGCAGGGTCAGGAATACTCGCAGGCGGCCGAACAGGCGCGCGCCGAGGCCGAGCGGGCGAAGAAGCTGGCGGCGGCGCAGAGCAAGGTGGCCAAGGCGGCCAAACAGCAGGCCGAGCTGGCCGCCCAGGCGGCCAAGGCGATGCGTTCGCAGATGGGCGAAGGCGACCAGCCCGCCGAAGCGGCCCCGGACGCCTCGAAAAAGCATCCTTGACCATGATCCCGGCGGGGCGCTGCGGCGCCCCGCCGCGCCCGTGCCCGCGCTCGGCAGCGGCCTGCCCGGGTCTCGGTTAGTTAAACGTAAAAGGCTGTTTTGACAGCTGTTTCACCCGAAACCCTGGCGTTTCGCGAAGCCTCTCCGCCAGGCTTGCACCCCCCTGATCGGGAGAGTAGGGTCGAAGTCCCACGGGGCATCCAGGCCGCGTGGGCCACTGACCCGAATCATGCGCTTATTCCACGTTTCCATGCGTCACCCGCGTTCCGGCAGGCCGGCGCGGGGCGTGGGTGCGTGCATGCATTCAACGTCTGCGGATGCTTCCTGTCGCATCCGCATGCCAACTCGCGAGGAGGTCGGATCATGTTTGAAAACCAGCAGCGTGATGATGTCGAGGCATTGATGAAGGCCGATGCCGAATTCCGGCGGCTCTACCAGCATCACCGCGAACTCGACAGCAAGGTGCACGATGCCGACATCGGCGTGCTTCCCATCGACGATGTCACCCTCGCCAGCATGAAGAAGGAGAAGCTGCTGGCCAAGGCGCGACTCGAACGCATGTGGGCGGATCGGGCGCATCTCATCCACTGAGCCTGCAGTTTCACGTGAGCGCGGCCCCGGGCCTTTCCCCCGTGTATCGGGAAGGGTGCCGGGGCCGCCGCGTTTGCGGCGGGCGGCCGGGCCGAGCGGTTATCATGGCGATCCCGCAGCCGCGGCCTCGCCCGGCTGCCCTTCCAGCGACGGAGCCCCCATGACGGTCCACCAGAGTGTCCTCGAACTGATCGGACGTACCCCGATGGTGCGCGCGCAGCGCCTGGATACCGGGTCGTGCGAGCTGTTCCTCAAGCTGGAGAGCACCAACCCCGGCGGCTCGATCAAGGACCGCATCGGCCTGTCGATGATCGAGGGCGCCGAGAAGGACGGTCGCATCCGCCCGGGCGACATCCTGGTCGAGGGCACCGCCGGCAACACCGGCCTGGGGCTGGCCCTGGTCGCGCAGCAGAAGGGCTACCGGCTGATCCTGGTGGTGCCGGACAAGATGAGCCGCGAGAAGATCTTCAACCTCAAGGCGATGGGCGCCGAGGTGGTGCTGACCCGCTCCGACGTGGCCAAGGGCCACCCCGAGTACTACCAGGACATGGCCGAGCGGATCGCCCGCGAGACACCCGGCGCGTACTTCATCAACCAGTTCGGCAACCCGGACAACCCGGCCGCGCACATCGCCACCACCGGCCCGGAGATCCTCGAGCAGATGGACGGCAAGGTCGACGCGATCGTGGTCGGCTGCGGTTCGTCCGGCACGCTGAGCGGCCTGTCGAAGTTCTTCGCCGGGCACTCGCCGCAAACCGAGTTCGTGCTGGCCGATCCGGTCGGCTCGATCCTGGCGCAGTACATCAACGAGGGCACGCTCTCGACCAAGTCCGCCAGCTGGATGGTCGAGGGCATCGGCGAGGATTTCCTGCCGAGCATCAGCGACTTCACCCGGGTGAAGAAGGCCTATGCGATCCCCGACAAGGAGAGCTTCCTCACCGCGCGCGAGCTGCTGGCGAAGGAGGGCGTGCTGGGCGGCTCGTCCACCGGTACGCTGGTCGCCGCGGCGCTGCGCTATTGCCGCGAGCAGACCGCGCCGAAGCGCGTGGTCACCCTGGTCTGCGACACCGGCAACAAGTACCTGTCCAAGCTGTACAACGACTACTGGATGCTCGACAACGGCTTCATCGAGCGCGAGCGGCACGGCGACCTGCGCGACCTGCTGCTGCGCCCGTTCGCCCAGCGCGACACCGTGGTGGTCGGCCCGAACGAGCTGCTGGTCACCGCCTACAACCGCATGAAGCTGTACGACGTGTCGCAGCTGCCCGTGATGGACGGGCGCAAGCTGGTGGGCATCGTCGACGAGTCCGACGTGCTGATGCACGTGCACGCCGACGAGACGCGCTTCCGCGACCCGGTGTCGACCGCGATGATCACCAGCCTGCAGAAGCTCGACGTGCGCTCCCCGATCGAGTCGCTGCTGCCGGTGTTCGAGCGCGGCCACGTGGCGATCGTGGTCGACGGCGACGACTTCCTCGGCCTGATCACCCGCATCGACCTGTTGAACTATTTGCGCCGCAAGGTGGACTAAGCGTTCCGATCCGGTCCGTACCGGTCCGGCCGTGCCGGCCCGGTGCGCGAAAGCCTGCCGCAATGCGGCTCGCCCAAGATGACCCTCCAGGTGCGGCCGCGGGCCGCGCAACCACCCAAGGGAAGCCCTGTCGATGTGTGGAATCGTTGCTGCCGTTGCCCAGCGTGATGTCGCCCCGCTGCTGATTGCCGGCCTGAAGGCGCTGGAATACCGCGGCTATGACTCCTCCGGCGTGGCCGTGCTCGACCATGGCGCGATCCGCCGCGTGCGCGCCAAGGGCAAGGTACGCGAGATGGAAGCGCTGTACCTGGCCGACCCGCTGCCCGGCGGCACCGGCATCGCGCATACCCGCTGGGCCACGCACGGCGTGCCGAGCGAGGCGAACGCGCATCCGCACATCGCCGGCCGCGTGGCGATCGTGCACAACGGCATCATCGAGAACTACGCCAGCCTGCGCGCCGGGCTGCAGGCCGACGGCCACGTGTTCACCTCCGAGACCGACACCGAGGTGATGGCCGTGCTGATCGACCGCCACCTCGGCCAGGGCATGCGCCTGCGCGAGGCGGTGCTGGCCACCGTGCGCGAGCTGGAGGGCGCCTATGCGATCGCGGTGGTCAGCAGCGACGAGCCCGGCCGCGTGGTCGGCGCGCGCCGCGGCGCGCCGCTGCTGGTCGGCCTGGGCATCGGCGAGAATTTCCTCGGCTCCGACGCGCAGGCGCTGATCCAGGTCACCAACAAGATGCTGCACCTCGACGAGAACGACGTGGTCGAGATCACCCGCGACAGCGTGCAGGTGTTCGCCCTCGACGGCACGCCGGTGGTGCGCCCGGTGCACGAGAGCGAGCTGTCCACCGACGCGGTCGAGCGCGGCGAGTACCGCCACTACATGCAGAAGGAGATCTTCGAGCAGCCGCGCGCCATCGCCGACACGCTGGAGGCGCGCCTCGGCGCGCACGGCGTGCTGCCGAACATCTTCGGCATCGACAGCGACGCCCTGCTGCGCAAGGTCCGCGGCCTGCACATCATCGCCTGCGGCACCAGCTACCACGCCGGCCTGGTCGCGAAGTACTGGATCGAGGAATACGCGCGCCTGCCGGTCAGCGTGGAGGTGGCCAGCGAATACCGTTACCGCGAGACGGTGGTGCCCGAAGGTACCTTGTTCGTGGCCATCTCGCAGTCCGGCGAAACCGCCGACACCCTGGCGGCGATGCGCGAGTCGCGCCGGCGCGGCTACCTCGGCACGCTGGCGATCTGCAACGTGCCCGAATCCTCGGTGGTACGCGAGGCCGACCTGAAGCTGATGACCCGCGCCGGCCCCGAGATCGGCGTGGCCTCGACCAAGGCCTTCACCACCCAGCTGGCCGGCCTGGCCCTGCTGACGCTGGAGCTGGCCCGCCGCAACGGCCTGGCCGACGACCGCTACGCGGCGCTGTGCGCCGAGCTGCAGCACCTGCCGCGGGCGGTCGAAAACGCGTTGCAGCTGGAGCCGGCGATCATCGTGCTGGCGGCCGACTTCATCCACCGCCAGCACGCGCTGTTCCTCGGCCGCGGCGTGCAGTATCCGGTGGCGATGGAAGGCGCGCTGAAGCTCAAGGAGATCTCCTACATCCACGCTGAAGCGTATGCCGCCGGCGAACTCAAGCACGGCCCGCTGGCCCTGGTCGACGAGAACATGCCGGTGATCGCGGTGGCGCCGAACGGTCCGCTGCTGGACAAGCTGAAATCCAACCTGCAGGAAGTGCGCGCCCGCGGCGGCCGCCTGATCGTGTTCGCCGACGGCGCCGCCGGCATGGACGACATGGCCGGCCACGGCGCCATGCTGCGCGTCGAATCGGGCGGCTCCTTCATCGCCCCCGCCGTGTTCACCGTGCCGCTGCAGCTGCTCGCCTACCACGTCGCCGTGCTGCGCGGCACCGACGTCGACCAGCCGCGCAACCTGGCCAAGTCAGTGACGGTGGAATAGGTGCGGCGCACCGCCTGACTGGCCGTCAAGTCTGACTCTGTCCCGGTTGGGCGCCGGGTTCTCGAAGCCGGCGCCTTTGTTCTTCCATGACTCGAGTCCAAACAGCTCCAGGCGCGTGGCGCCTGGAGGTCACGAACAGGCGTTCATACCCGCACGCGCTGCATCAGTGGTTCGAAGCGGTACATGGCGGAACGCCGCCCGGCCGCTTCGCGCACTACCTGCAGCAATCCTTCCTGCAGCAGCACTCGGCTGAACCGCGCCGCTGTCTGCGGCGGGATGCCGGCGTTGCGGGTGAAGCGGCTATTGCTGAACACCGGATGGGTGAACAGGTAGTCCAGCGCCGCCACCGCGTACTTGGACGCGAGCAACTCGGCGAAACGGGGTTTCATTTCCGCATAGAAATCACCGATCGTCTGCGCGGCTTCCAGGTTGGAGACGGCCTGCTGCTCCACCGCGGCCAGGAAGAACTGGCACCATCCTTCCCAGTCGTTATCCGAGGACACCCGGCGCAGCCGATCCAGGTATTCGTCCTTGTGGTCCTCGAAGTAACGACTGATGTAGAAATGCGGCGCAGCGATCGCCCCGCCTTGCCACAGCATCAGGGTGATCAGCATACGGCCGACGCGCCCGTTGCCGTCCTCGAAGGGATGCAGCGCCTCGAACTCGGCATGTGCCAGCGCCGCGCGCAACAGCACCGGCACGGTCTCGTCGTTGATCAGGCGAAACAGCGCCTCCATGCCGCCGGGCAGATGTTCCGGCGCGATGGGTACGAAGCTCACCTTGCGGCTGCCGCGCTCACCGATGTAGTTCTGTTCGCGTTTGTAGATGCCCGGTGATTTGGCGGCTCCACGCCCGAAGGACAGCAACTGGCGGTGGATGCTCTTCAACAGCGATTCCGACAGAGCCTGGCCCTGTTCCATCCGGTACTGGGCGGTGTTCAGCGCACGCCGGTACAGGGCCGTCTCGATGGCGTCGGAGCGAAACCCCTGGGCGGCGCTCTCGTCGTCGTCGCCGAATTCCGCCTCCAGCAGCAGGATTTCGTCCAGTGTGCTGATGGTGCCCTCCATGCGCGAGGACACTACGGCTTCCTGGCCTCTCATCGGCGCCACGAACAGCTCGCTGTTGTGCAATCCGTGGAGCATCTGGTCGTAGCGCGCCAGCGCCGCCGTGGCCCCCAACAAGCCCGGCATCAGGCGGCCGTAATCCAACCCTCCCGGTGGAAATTGCCCGACGTGGCAGTGGACGGCTTGGCTGGTGTCGAGATTCATGTGTTGCATGGTATCTCAATTGTCATACACATATTCACCATGATTAACAACAAGCATCGTTGTTGTTCATGAATCGCGCACAAAGTGCTTGTCGTCAAAATTGGCGGCTCCATGAAAAGCGAGCCTGCTTGCCGTTATCCCGGAATCGACAACGGAACTTGATTGCAGCATATCGCCAAATCTTGATGACAAAGCATGTTCAAAGATTCGTCGGCACCGTCGGGCAGCAGAACCCAGCTGAGCGCTCCTCATCGAGTAAATTATTGCCAAATCAAAAGGTTGTGCTTGATCTTGGTAGATCTGGGACATGCCGCGGGACACTTCGGGAAAACCTCGCGGCGCCTCGGCGAGCCGCAAGGGGCTAGCCGCGACAAGCAGGCCTGCTCGCGGTGTACGGGTGGAAGCGGGGCCCAGGCAAGCGTCAGGCGCGCCCGTAGACGTCGTCGTAACGCACGATGTCGTCTTCGCCGAGGTAGCTGCCGGACTGCACCTCGATCAGTTCCAGCGCGACCTTGCCGGGATTGCGCAGGCGGTGCTTGCTGCCGAGCGGGATATACGTGCTCTGGTTTTCGCCGAGCAGGAACACCTTGTCGTCGCAGGTGACCTCGGCGGTGCCGGAGACCACGATCCAGTGCTCGGCACGGTGGTGGTGCTTCTGCAGGCTCAGGGCTGCGCCGGGCTTGACCACGATGCGCTTGACCTGGAAGCGCTCGCCTTCCTCCAGCGAGTCGTAGCTGCCCCACGGCCGGTACACCACGCGGTGCAGCGAGTGTTCGCTGCGGCCGGCGGCCTTCAGCCGCTCGACGATCTTCTTCACGTCCTGCGCGGCATCGCGGTGCGCCACCAGGGTGGCGTCCGGCGTGGTCACCACGATCAGGTCGTCGACACCGACGGTGGCGAGCAGGTGGCGCTCGTGCGAGCGCAGCAGCGAGTTGTGCGTGTCCACCGCCATGGTGTCGCCCTCGCGCAGGTTGCCGTCGGCGTCCTTGCCGCCGGTCAGCCACAGCGCCGACCACGAGCCGATGTCGCTCCACGCGCAGCTGACCGGGATCACCGCCGCGCGCCGGGTCTTCTCCATCACCGCGTAGTCGATCGAGTCGTCCGGCACCAGCGCGAACGCGTCGCGGTCGATGCGCACGAAGTCGAGGTCGGTGGTGGCTTTCGCGTACGCCTCGCGCACCGCCGCCAGCATCGCCGGCGCGTGCGCGGCCAGTTCCTCCAGGTAGCGCGCGGCCTTGAACAGAAACATGCCGGAGTTCCAGTCGTAGCCGCCGTCGGCGAGGTACGACTCGGCCGTGGCCAGGTCGGGCTTTTCGACGAACTGCTCGACGCGATAACCATGGGCATCCACGGTTTCCGCGCGACGGATATAGCCGAAGCCGGTGTCCGGACGATCCGGGCGGATGCCAAACGTCACAAGCCAGCCTTGTTCAGCCAGCGGCATGGCTTGTTTCACGGCCTCGACAAACGCGGCCGTGTCACCGATCAGATGATCAGCAGGCAGTACCAGGAGCACGGCATCCGCATCGCGTTGCAGTGCTTGCAATGCACCCAACGCGATCGCCGGCGCGGTGTTGCGGGCCAGCGGCTCCAGCACGATGGTGGCGCCCTTGATATCCCCTTCCAGCAGCTGGTCGGCAGCGAGGAAGCGATGGTCCTCGCTGGCCACCACGATCGGCACGGCCACATCGGGCAACTGCCGGGTACGTGCAATGGCCTGCTGGAACAGCGTGCCCTTTCCGGCCAGTTCCAGGAACTGCTTGGGCAGGTTCTTGCGCGAGACCGGCCACAGGCGCGTACCGCTGCCGCCGCTGAGGATGAGGGGAATCAACATGGGTCCTTGTCCTGTTTCAGTTGGTTGATGTGATGAGCTCTTGCATGGTTTTGTGCAAGCCTTGCCGCCAATCGGGGAGTGGAAAAGCGAAGTGCCGCTGGAACTCGGCATTATCCAGCAATGACCACGCGGGGCGCACGGCAGGGGTAGGAAATTCAGCGCTGCCGATCGCGACCACGCGGGGAGCGCGCGCCAGCAGGCCGAGCGCCGCGGCCTGTTCGACGATCGCGCTGGCGAAGCCATGCCAGGTCGTGGCGCCGCTGGCGACCAGATGATGGGTGCCGGCCAGTGCGCGCCGTTGCGCGGCGTCGGCCTGGAGCCAGCGGTCGAGCGCGGCGAGGCTGGCTTCCACGATCAGCATGGTGTCGGTGGGCGCGCCGTGCTGGTCGGCGACCACGCGCAGTTCGTCGCGTTCGGCGCCCAGGCGCAGCATGGTGCGCAGGAAGTTGTGGCCGTGCGCGGCGTAGACCCATGCAGTGCGCAACGTCAGGTGGTCGGCGCCGCTGTCGCGCAGCGCCTGTTCGCCGGCCAGCTTGCTGCGGCCGTAGGCGCCGAGCGGGGAGGTCGGTGTGTCGACGGCGTACGGCTGCGATTGCCTGCCGTCGAACACGTAGTCGGTGGAGTAGTGGATCACCAGCGCGCCATGCGCCGCCGCCCAGCGGCCGAGCACGCCGACCGCCTCGCCGTTGACGCGAGTGGCCAACGCCTCTTCCTGCTCCGCGCGGTCGACCGCGGTGTACGCGGCGGCATTGACGATCACGTCCGGCCGCACGCGGTCGAGCAGGACGGGCAGCGACTCGGGGATCGACAGGTCGGCGATCTCGCCGTGGCCACCAGCAGTCACCACACCATCGCGACTGGCGACGATCAACTCGCCGCGCGCAGCCAGGCCACCCTGATCAAGAAACGTGCGGCCGAGCTGGCCGTTGGCGCCGAGCAATAGGGTCTTCATGTCCACCTCCACCATTATCGTCATCCCCCGCGCAAGCGGGAAGAGCTTTTCAACAGCCGAAGGGCTGGTCATCCAGTGTCCTGACATGGCCAGACAGCAGTCGCTGGATCCCTGCCTTCGCAGGGATGACGAGCAAAAAAAGCCTAGGCTGCGTACACCGGCAACCGCTCGGGCGGAACATCCGCGAGCAACGGCGTCTTGCCGTCCTTGTCCGACAGCAGCGGTTCGCTGATCGGCCAGTCGATGCCCAGCGCGGCGTCGTTCCAGCGGATGCCGGCATCGGTCTTCGGGTCGTACAGCGCGGTGCACTGGTAGGTGAAGGTGGCGAACTCGGACAACACGCAGAAGCCATGCGCGAAACCTTCCGGCACCCAGAAGTGGCGGTGGTTGTCGGCGGTGAGCATCACGCCGACGGATTGCCCGAACGTGGGCGAGCCGCGACGGATATCCACCGCCACGTCGTAGACCTCGCCCTCGAGCACGCTGACCAGTTTGCTTTGCGGGTTCGGCCACTGGTAGTGCAGGCCGCGCAGCACGCCGCTGGCCGAGCGCGAGACGTTGGATTGTACGAAGTTGACGTCGATGCCCGCCTCGATCCATCTGGCCTTGTTGTAGCTCTCGTAGAAGAAGCCGCGGGCATCGCCGAACACCTGCGGTTCGATGATCAGGGCGCCGGGCAGCGCGGTCTCGATCACTTTCATCGCACGTGGCCATGCCGGGTCAGCTGCTGCAGGTACTGGCCGTAGCCGGTCTTGGCCAGCGGCGCGGCCAGCGCCAGCAATTGCTCGGTGTCGATCCAGCCGTTGAGGTAGGCGATCTCCTCCGGGCAGCACACCTTGAGGCCCTGCCGGTTCTCGATCGTCTCGATGTAGTTGCCCGCTTCCATCAGCGACTCGTGGGTGCCGGTGTCGAGCCAGGCGAAGCCGCGGCCGAGCTGCTCCAGGTGCAGCGAGTCGTCGTCGAGGTAGCAGCGGTTGAGGTCGGTGATCTCCAGCTCGCCGCGCGGCGAGGGCTTCAGCGACGCGGCGTAGTCGCACACGCGGGCGTCGTAGAAGTACAGGCCGGTGACGGCGTAATGCGACTTCGGCTGGGCCGGCTTTTCCTCCAGCCCGATCACCTTGCCGGCGTCGTCGAATTCGGCCACGCCGTAGCGCTCCGGATCCTTTACCCAGTAGCCGAACACCGTGGCGCCGCGCTCGCGCGCGGCGGCGCGCCTGAGGCGCTCGGTGAAACCGTGGCCGTAGAAGATGTTGTCGCCCAGCACCAGGCAGCTCGGCTTGGCGTCGACGAAGTCGCGGCCGATGGTGAACGCCTGCGCCAGCCCGTCGGGCGAAGGCTGCACTGCATACCGGATGTCGATGCCCCACTGCGAGCCGTCGCCGAGCAGGCGCTGGAACATCGACTGCTCGTGCGGGGTGTTGATCACCAGCACCTCGCGGATGCCGGCCAGCATCAGCGCGGCCAGCGGGTAGTAGATCATCGGCTTGTCGTACACCGGGAGCAGCTGCTTGCTGATCGCGCGGGTGATCGGGTGCAGCCGGGTGCCGGAGCCGCCGGCGAGGATGATGCCCTTGGTGGTCATGCGCCCAGCCTCTCCATGCGGTAGCTGCCGTCGAGCACGCGTTGCACCCACGGCTGGTGGTCGAGATACCAGTCCACCGTGGCGGCGATGCCGCTCTCGAACGTCTGCGAAGGTTGCCAGCCCAACTCGCGCTGTAGTTTGGACGAATCGATCGCATAGCGGCGGTCGTGGCCGGGGCGGTCCCTCACGTAGGTGATCAGCGACTCGCGCGGGCGGCCGTCGGCCGGCGGCCGGCGCCCATCGAGCAGGGCGCAGATGGTCTTCACCACGGCGATGTTCTCGCGCTCGGCATTGCCGCCCACGTTGTAGGTCTCGCCCACCCGGCCGGCGTCCAGCACGCGGCGGATCGCGCTGCAGTGGTCGCCCACGAACAGCCAGTCGCGGATGTTTTTGCCGTCGCCGTAGACCGGCAGCGCTTCGCCGGCCAGCGCCTTCTGGATCACCAGCGGAATGAGCTTTTCCGGGAACTGGTACGGCCCGTAGTTGTTCGAGCAGTTGGTGGTCAGTACCGGCAGGCCGTAGGTATGGTGGAACGCGCGCACCAGGTGGTCGGAGGCAGCCTTCGAGGCCGAGTACGGCGAGTTCGGCGCGTACGGCGTGGTCTCGGTGAACTTGCCGTCGGCGCCGAGCGAGCCGTACACCTCGTCGGTGGACACGTGCAGGAAGCGGAACGCCTTGCGGGCGCTGCCTGCCAGGCCGCGCCAGTAATCGCGGGCGCCTTCCAGCAGGCCCAGCGTGCCCACCACGTTGGTCTGCACGAACTCGGCGGGCCCGTCGATCGAGCGGTCGACGTGCGATTCGGCGGCGAAATTGACGATCGCGTCAGGCCGGTGTTCGGCCAGCAGCCTGGCCACCAGCGTGCGGTCGCCGATGTCGCCGTGCACGAACACATGCCGCTCGTTGCCATGCAACGACGCCAGCGTGTCTGGATTGCCGGCGTAGGTGAGCTTGTCCAGGTTGACGACCTGCAGGCCATCGGCCACCGCCTGCAGCACGAAATTGGCGCCGATGAAGCCGGCTCCGCCGGTGACCAGCAGGGTCTTGCTCCTCGTGGATGATTCGTTCATCAAGATGTCCTAGGTTTCAGCCGAGCGGGTCTGCAGGGCGGTTCAAGCGCCGGGTGGGCAACAAATGATGCCGGTTCCGGACGCGATGACCAAGCGCCGGCCGTGTTCGTGAAGGTGTCGAAGCGAGAAAGATGCTGGAAAACCGACAGTTTGCTCACTTTGGGATGAACGCCATCCTCGCCCGTATACCCGATAGTTGCCGCTTAACGGCTAGAATCACGGGCTTGATCGTCACCCAGGCGATCCGTTTGGCGGGTCGGGAGAAACAGAGCGATGAAAAGCGGCAAGCAACGCAGTGAACAGGGAATGGGCACCCGCGCGATCCACGCCGGCCAGCATCCCGATCCCAGCACCGGCGCCATCATGACGCCGATCTACGCCACCTCGACCTACGTGCAGGAAAGCCCGGGCAAGCACAAGGGCTATGAGTACTCGCGCACGCAAAATCCTACGCGCATGGCTTACGAACGCTGCGTGGCGGATCTGGAGGGCGGCGTGGCCGGTTTCGCGTTCGCCTCCGGCCTGGCCGCCGCGGCGACGGTGCTCGATCTGCTCGATTCGGGCAGCCACGTGATCGCGATGGACGACCTCTACGGCGGCACCTACCGCCTGTTCGAGAGGGTGCGCCGGCGCTCGGCCGGGCTCGACTTCAGCTTTATCGACCTGAACGATATGGCGGCGCTGAAGGCGGCACTGAAGCCGAACACGCGGATGATCTGGGCCGAAACGCCGACCAACCCGATGCTGAAGCTGGTCGACCTGGCCAAGGTCGCCGCGTTCGCGAAGAAGCACGGCCTGATCCTGGTGGTCGACAACACGTTCTGCTCACCGATGATCCAGCGGCCACTGGAATTCGGCGCCGACTTGGTGCTGCATTCGGCCACCAAGTACATCAACGGCCACTCCGACATGGTCGGCGGCATCGTGGTCGCCGGCAGCCAGGAGCTGGCCGGGCCGATGGGCTTCCTGCAGAACTCGGTGGGCGCCGTGGCCGGCCCGTTTGATGCGTTCCTCGCCATGCGCGGCCTGAAGACCCTGCACCTGCGCATGCGCCAGCACTGCGCCAGTGCGCTGGAGCTGGCGACGTGGCTGCAGAAACACCCGGCGGTCGAGCGGGTGATTTACCCCGGCCTGAAGAGTCACCCGCAACATGCGCTGGCCAAGCGCCAGATGCACGGCTTCGGCGGCATCGTCACGATCGAGGTGAAGGGCGGCCTGAAGAAGGCCAGGCGCATGCTGGAGCGCTGTGAATTGTTCGCGCTGGCCGAATCGCTCGGCGGTGTCGAGAGCCTGATCGAGCACCCCGCCATCATGACCCATGCCTCGGTGCCTGCGGCGAACCGCAAGCGGTTGGGGATCAGTGATGGTTTGATTCGGCTCTCGGTTGGGGTGGAGGATCTGGCCGATCTGCGCGCAGAGCTGACTCACGCGTTAGGTAGCTGACCATGGCAATCAAATATGCCTGTGCGGACATGACGATGGGACGCATGTGGTGAACATTATCAGCCGCTCAAGGATGACTTTCGGTGTCGGGCTGTTGAACTTGTCTGCATGGATTCGTCGACAGCCATGGCTCAAGGCGATTTATCGTCATGTCCCACCGATAGTCAGAAACAGGATATCTGAGGCGTTGGCTGCACGCGTCAGCGAGCAAATCAAGTTTCAGCGGACGTCGAACTGGCAGCAACATACACACCAGTCCGATTCGACATGGGTAGCCATACCTAGTGACAAGTATGGCAAAGCCGTTGGCGTGAATGTTTTTGCCTATGTACGCGGCCAGTTCGGATTGGCCGAAA
>NZ_LVJR01000090.1 GCF_001617365.1 Rhodanobacter sp. FW104-R8 | reverse complement strand
GCGCCACGGTTGCGCCTGGACCGTGCTGCGGCCCACCCTGGTCTACGGCGCCGGGCTGGACAAGAGCCTTACCCCGATCGCCCGCCGCGCGATGCGGCTGCGGCTGTTCCCGCTGCCATCCGGCCACGGCCTGCGCCAGCCGGTGCATGCGGACGACATCGCGCAGGCGGTGCTGGCCGCACTGGAATGCCCGGCCGCGGCCGGGCGGATCCTGCCGATCGGCGGCGGCGAGCGGCTGCGGTCCGCCGAGATGTTCGCGCGGGTGCGCCGCAGCCTGCCGCGGGCCACCGTGCCGCTGCCGCTGCCGGCGTGGCTGCTGCGGCTGAGCCAGCGCGCGTTGCCGCCGCTGCGCGGACCGCTGAGCCGGCTGGACAGCGACCTGGTCGCCGACAACGGCGAACTGCAGCGCGTGCTGGGCGTCCATCCGCGGCCGTTCCGGCCCGACCCCGCGATGTGGCTGCCGCCCGCGTAGGAGCGCACCTTTGTGCGCGATGCTCTGATGTCAAACGTAGCCAAGAGCATCGCGCACGACCGAAGGAAGTCCCTTGTGGACAGGGTGCGCTCCTACCGTTTCCGTTTTCCCGGGTTGCGCATTGCCCGCATTCGGCCATGAAAACGGCCGCCGCGTTCAGATGCCCGCCGGGTAGCAGGTCCTATGATCGACCCACTTGATTGCCGGATTCCCCCACGTTGGCCTTGATGACCCGCATTCGCCTGCTCGCGAGCCGCAGCTGGCCCTGGCTGCGCATCCCGCTCTGGATCGCCGCGGGCCTGCTGGTGGGCTTCGTGCTGCCGTACACGCTGGTGCTGAACAAGCGCGTGCAGGACCGCTTCAACGACCTGGTGTTCGCGGTGCCGACCCGGGTCTACGCGCGGCCGTTGCCGCTGGCCGCCGGCCTGCCGATGAAACCGGCGGCGCTGGAGCTGGAGCTGACCTTCGCCGGCTACAGCAACGACGGCAGGGGCCAGGTCGCCGGCAGCTGGGCGAAGGAGGGCGCGCGCTACACGATTTCCTCGCGCGGCTATGCCGGGCCGGACGGCGGCGAGCTGCCCAAGCGGATCCGCGTCACCCTCGGCAACGGCATGGTGCAGTCGGTGCAGGACGCCGCCAGCGGCAAGAAGATCGAGCTGGCGCACCTGGATCCGGCGCGCATCGCCACGCTGTACGGCGCCACCCAGGAGGAGCGCCGCTTCGTGCACCTGGCCGACGTGCCGCCGCTGCTGGTCAGCGGCCTGCAGGCGGTCGAGGACCGCGACTTCAAGCACCACATCGGCATCGACGTCGGCGCGATCGTGCGCGCGGCATTCGCCAACCTGCGCGCCGGGCATACCGTGCAGGGCGGCTCCACGCTGACCCAGCAGCTGGTGCGCAACCTGTTCCTCAGCCGCGACCAGAACTTCACGCGCAAGATCAACGAAGCGCTGATGTCGCTGCTGCTGGAGGCGCACTACAGCAAGGGGCGCATCCTCGAGGCCTACGTCAACGACGTGTTCCTCGGCCAGCAGGGTGGCCAGGCGGTGCATGGCTTCGCGGCGGCGGCGGAGTTCTACTTCGGGCGCCGGCTGGAGGACCTGCGGCCGCAGGAGGTCGCGCTGCTGGTCGGCATGGTGAAGGGGCCGAGCTACTACGATCCGCGCCGCTCGCCGGAACGCGCGCTGGCCCGGCGCAACCTGGTGCTGCAGGAGTTCTTCGATACCCGCCTGATCAGCGCCGCCCAGCTCAATGCCGCGCAGGCCGCGCCGCTGGACATCGTGCAGAACGGCCAGCTGCCGCACAACCGCTTCCCGGCGTTCATGGACCTGGTGCGCACGCAGATCACCGCCGATTTCGACGAGCAGGCGTTGCGCGACGGCAACCTGTCGATCTTCACCACGCTCGACCCGGCCGCCCAGCTGTATGCCGAGCAGGCGGTGACCAGCGCGCTGAAGGGCCTCGGCAAGCGCGGCGAGGGCGTGCAGGCCGCGGGCGTGGTGACCGATGCGCACAGCGGCAGCGTGCTGGCGGTGATCGGCAGCAAGATCCCGGGCGACCCGGGCTTCAACCGCGCGATGGATGCGCGCCGGCCGATCGGCTCGACGGTCAAGCCGTTCGTCTACCTGGTCGCGCTGACCCAGCCGGAGCGCTGGAACCTCGCCAGCATGATGGACGACAGCCCGGTCAGCCTGCGCCAGCCCGACGGCAGCTACTGGACGCCGCAGAACGACGACCACCGCAGCCACGATCCGCTGACCATGGTCGATGCGCTGGCGCACTCTTGGAACCTGGCGACGATCCACCTGGGCCTGCAGGTGGGGCTGCCGCGGATCCAGTCGTTCCTGAAATCCTTCGGCATCGGCGAGATCAACCCCAGCCCGTCGCTGCTGATCGGCGCGCTCGACCTGTCGCCGCTGCAGCTGGCCCAGCTGTACCAGTACCTCGCCGCCGACGGCCATGCGCTGCCGCTGGTGGCGGTGCGCGGCGTGCTCGACGGCAACGGTCGCACGATCAAGCGTTACCAGGTGCAGGGCGGCCGCGGTGAATACCAGGAAGCGGTGCGGCTGACCACCTGGGCGATGCAGCAGGTGGCCGAGTACGGCACCGCCAGCGCGCTCGGCAACTCCGCGCTGGCCTCGCTGCACGCCGCCGGCAAGACCGGCACCAGCAACGACATGCGCGACAGCTGGTTCGCCGGTTTCACCGGCGACCACCTGGCGGTGTTCTGGATGGGCCGCGACGACAACAAGCCGACCACCCTGTTCGGCGCCACCGGCGGCCTGCGTGCATGGCGCGACCTGTTCGCCAAGCTGCCGACCACGCCGCTGCCGGCCGCGCCCGGCGAGGGGCTGGAGATGGCCTGGGTCAATCCTTCCAGCGGCAAGCGCAGCGAGCCGCAGTGCGCGGGCGCGCAGCAGGTGCCGGTGATCGACGGCACGCTGTCGGCCGACACCGAGGGCTGCTTCTGGCAGGGTATCCAGAGCCTGTTCGGCGGCAGCGACCATCCCCCCGCCACCGGTGCGGCGAGCCCCGCGCCCAGTCTCCCGAACGGAAATTGATCATGCGTTACCCTGTCCCGCGTTCCCTTCCGCTGCTGGCTGCCGGCTTGCTGGCCGGCTGTGGCATGTTCGCCACCACGCCGCCGCCGCAGGACACCCGGCCGCCGCTGCCGACCTACGACCAGGTGGCGGCGATCCGCGCCGCCGGCGACCGCGACAAATCCGTCATCGACGTCAATCCGTTGCGCGATCCCGGCGTCACCGAACTGCAGGACGCCGCCAGATATGACGAGCAGGGCGGCATGTATGCCGCCGCCGCCGCCAAGCTCGACCAGGCCTTGAAACTCAGCCCGGATTCGCCCGACCTGCTGCAGCAGCGTGCCGAGATGGCGGTGCGCCTGAAGGATTTCTCCGCCGCCGAGAGGTTGGCCCACAAGTCGTGGTCGCTCGGTCCCAAGCTGGGCCCGCTGTGCGCGCGCAACTGGCAGACCATCGCCGAGATGCGCCTGCAGGCGCGCGACCCGGCCGGCGCTGAGACCGCGCGCAAGTGGGTGGGGCAGTGCCACAAGCCCGGGATTCCGCGGTACTGAGCGGACCGCGGGCGTCACGGCAGGTTCCTGCTGCCGTTTTGCCGCGCGTTGCCGCTCCGCCATACTTGGCGGATGAACGACTTCGATGACGCCGGGCCCGACGACGTCGGCGCGCTGCTCGGTGTCGACGGCCCGTTCGCCCGCGAGCTGCCCAACTTCGCGCCGCGGGCGGTGCAGCAGGCGATGGCGCGGGCGGTGCAGCAGGCGATTGCCGGGCGCGACACGCTGATCGCCGAGGCCGGCACCGGCACCGGCAAGACCTATGCCTACCTGGTGCCGGCCCTGCTGTCGGGCGAACGGGTGATCATCTCCACCGGCACCAAGGCGCTGCAGGACCAGCTGTATTTCCGCGACCTGCCGAAGGTGCGCTCGGTGCTCGGCGCGCGGCTGAAGACGGCGCTGCTGAAGGGTCGCGCCAACTACCTGTGCCTGTACCGGCTCGACCAGACCGTGCGCGAAGGCGCCACTTTCGAGCGCGCGCAGGCGGCCCAGCTGGCCACGATCCGCGCGTGGTCCGCGCGCACCCGCCGCGGCGACCGCATGGAGCTGGCCGAAGTGCCGGAGGAGTCGCCGCTGTGGCCGCGGGTCACCTCCACGCCGGAAAACTGTCTCGGCGTGGAGTGTCCGTTCTTCGACGACTGCCACGTGGTGAAGGCACGCCGCGAGGCGCTGGAAGCCGACGTGGTGGTGGTGAACCACCATCTGCTGTTTGCCGACCTGGCGCTGAAGCAGGAAGGCTTCGGCGAGATCCTTCCGGGCGCGGCGGCGTTCATCCTGGACGAGGCGCACCAGATCCCCGAGCTGGCCGGCCAGTTCTTCTCGCAGAGCGTCAGCGCGCGCCAGCTCTCCGAGCTGGCGCAGGACACGCTGACCGAATGCAGCGGCGTCACCGGCGCGATCGGCCTGCTGCTGGAACCGGTGGAAGCGCTGCAGGACGCGTTGCGCAAGCTGCGCCTGGCGCTGGAGCCGCTGCCCGCGCGCGGCGCGTTCCAGTTGCTGGAGGATCGCGCCGGCGTGCGTGCTTCGCTGCACGACCTGCGCGAACTGCTGGCCACCCTGGCCGAATTGCTCGCCTCGCAGGCTGAACGCTCGCGCGGCTTTGCCAACCTGCACGAACGCGCCGAGCTGTTCACCGGGCGACTGGACCGCATCGTCGAGTCGCACGGCGACCACGACGTGCGTTGGTACGAAACCTTCCCGCGCGGCTTCGCGCTGTACGCCACGCCGCTGGACCTAGCGGTGCCGATGCGCGGCCTGCGCGAGCGCACCCAGGCGGCGTGGATCCACACCTCGGCGACGCTGTCGGTGGCCGGCAACTTCGATCACTTCGCGCGCCAGCTCGGCCTGGACGATCCGCAGGCGCTGAGCCTGGACAGCCCGTTCGACTACGCGCACCAGGCGCTGTGCTACCTGCCGCCGGGCCTGCCCGACCCGAACGCACGCGACTACACCGAGCAGGTGATCGAGGCCGTGCTGCCGGTGCTGCACGCCTCCAATGGCCGCGCGTTTCTGCTGTTCACCTCGCACCGTGCGTTGCGCCGCGCCGCCGAACTGCTGCAGGACAAGGTGCCGTGGCCGCTGTTCGTGCAGGGCACCGCGCCGCGGCCGCGGCTGCTGGAGGAATTCCGCGCCAGCGGCCACGGCGTGCTGCTCGGCGCGGCCAGTTTCTGGGAGGGCGTCGACGTGGTCGGCGAGGCGCTCAGCGTGGTGGTGATCGACAAGCTGCCGTTCGCCGCCCCCGACGATCCGGTGCTGACGGCACGGCTCGCCGCACTGGAACAGTCCGGCATCAACCCGTTCATGGGCTGGCAGGTGCCCAGCGCGGCGATCGCGCTGAAGCAGGGCGCCGGCCGGCTGATTCGCGACGTGCACGACCGCGGCGTGCTGGTGCTGTGCGACCCGCGCCTCACCGGCAAGGGCTACGGCAAGCTGTTCCTCGCCAGCCTGCCGCCGATGCCGCGCACGCGCGAGCTGGCGGACGTGCAGGCATTCTTCGACATCGCGAAAACCGCGAGAGCCGCCGCGACTTAGCGGAAACGGCGCACGCCTCGGCCAGGTTCGGCGGACTCGGCGGCAGCTTCTGCAAGCTGCGCGACCTGCCGGGAGGATGGGGGCGGGGACGATTTCCCGGGCGATCGACTGGAAAGGGTGTCGACACTTTAGCCGTGGCGCGGCCGTTCCGACGACGACCGCACCCCTCGAATGGACCCTTGCGCCATGCCCGACACTCAGGCCACCACGACCTCGACCGTCACGTGCACCAGTTCCTCGTGGACGGCCAGTTGCCGGCGGACCTCCTCGGCGTTGATGGCCGTGGCGGCGACCAGCCCGAGGATGCAGGCGTAGCTGCTGCGGCCGACGCGCCAGACGTGCAGGTCGCTGACGGCCGCCGCCGGGAAATGCTCCTTCACCACGTCGCGGATTTCCTCGACCACCGGCTGGTCCATCTCGGCGTCCAGAAGGATCCTGCCGGACTCGCGCAACAGGCCGACAGCCCAGCGAGCCACCACGATCGAACCCACGATACCCATGACGGGATCGAGCCAGGCGGCGCCGTAAAGCTTGCCTCCGACCAGCGCGACGATGGCAAGCACGGAGGTTGCTGCGTCTGCGATGACGTGGACATAGGCCGCACGCAGGTTCACATCGTGGTGGTGGCCAGCATGCCCGTGATCGTGAGCATGCCCGTGACTGTGGCCGGGCTCCCCCTTCAGCAGCCACGCGCACAGCAGGTTGACGCCCAGGCCGACCACCGCGATCAGGATGGCGTCGTCGTAGCGGATCGCGGCGGGCACGAACAGCCGCTCCAGCGACTGGACCATCATCAGCGCGGCGACGACGGCAAGCAGCAGGGCGCTGCTGAAGCCACCGAGTATCTCGATCTTCCACGTGCCGAAGGCGAACCGCCTGTCCTTCGCGTAGCGCCTGGCGAACACATAGGCCATGACGGACAGCCCCATCGCCAGCGCGTGCGAACTCATGTGCCAGCCGTCGGCAAGCAGGGCCATCGAGTTCAGCCAGTAGCCGCCCGCGATTTCCACCACCATCATCGCCGCGGTGATGAACACGACACGCCTCGTGTTGCGCTCCGCCTTCGCGTCGACATGGTTGAACTGGTGGCTGTGCGTGAACGGGGAGACGTCGGGGGTGGGCATGGTTCGTGCTCTGGCGATATACTCCCCTATAGTATACGAGCGGGAGATGATCGCCATGTCCCACATCCGGGAAAACCGGAAGAAACTGGTTGCACGGGTTCGCCGCATCGGCGGTCAGGTGGCTTCGCTCGAACGCGCCATCGAGGGCGACGCCGAGTGCGGCGCCGTGCTGCAACAGCTGGCCGCCGTGCGCGGCGCGATCAACGGCCTGATCCTGCAGGTGATGGAAGGGCACCTGCGCTCCCACGTGGCCGATGCCGGCGACACCAAGCAGCAAGACGAGCTGCTGCCGGTGCTTGGGGTGCTGAAGAGCTACCTCAAGTAGCTGCCAGGTCGGCAGTCCGCGGGAAACCGAGCCGCCGTTGGGCATGCCGACCCCGGTCCGGGTGCACTTTTCAGTCATTACATCTGGCCGACTGCGGGCAGCGGAACTGCAAGACGGTGCGTCGTGTTGGCCGCCTGCTGTCCTCCGCAACCTGTCCGTTGCTTCCGCATCTGCGTATGAGGGTTCGCGGGCACGATGGCATCAGGGCGGCTACCGCGCAGGCGATGGAATGGCGGCGTCAGTCGAGCGGCGCGCCGAAGCGCTCGCCTCGCGGCAGGTAGTGATGATCCGGGTCGAGTGAGGCGACCACGTGGCGAGCGCGGCCGACGATCTCGTTGCGCGGGAAGAAGCCGAAGTAGCGCGAGTCCATGCTGTTGTCGCGGTCGTCGCCGAGCAGCAAATACCGGCCGGGCGGCACCTGCACCGGGCCGAAGCCGCTGGCCGGGCTGGGGCGATAGTCGGACAGGCGGATCGCGTGGCGCATCGTGCCGTAGCGTTCGATTTCGTAGTGCGCTGGGTTGCGCAGGTCGTCGTGGATGCCGGCGTAGCTGTCGGTGGCGTAGCGGGCAGTGTGGCCGTTGATGAACAGCACGTTGCCGCGCATCGCCACCTGGTCGCCGGGCAGGCCGATCACCCGCTTCACCAATCGCTCGTTGGCGGCACGGGAGTCCAGCACCACGATGTCGCCGCGTTGCGGATCGGCCAGGTGCAGCAGCGAGACGCGGGTCAGCGGCAGGCGCACGTCATAGGCCAGCTTGTCGACCAGGATGCGGTCGCCGATGCGGATGGTGGGCTGCATCGAGCCGGTCGGCACCACGTTCCAGTCGGCCACCGCGCTGCGGAACACGATCATGCACAGCATGAAGGTGATGAAGCCCTTGTTGCGGGCCAGGAACCGCGCGATCGCGTGCATGGCATTCCCCTGTCGTGGCCGGTCGGTTTGCCCGTCCAGGCAGTGACCGCGGCGGCGGCGCGAAGTTTCGCGGTCATCCGCATGCCATCTTGCGGCCTGCGGGCTGGCCGCGATTGCCCGCGTTGCCGCCGTTGGGACTGTTGTGATCGGCACTCCGGATCAAGGGAGTGCTTGGGACATGGGCAAGTGGACACGGACGGCGACCGCCAAGGTGCTGGGCATCGGCGTGCTGGCGTTGCTGATGACGATACCGCTGATGCAGGTGCGCGAGCTGGTAGGCGAACGGCAGCAATTGCGCGAGGGGGCGATCGCGCAGATCGCGCAGGGTTGGGGCGGCGCCCAGGTGCTGGGCGGGCTGGTACTGGTGGTGCCCACGCTGCGCCAGGTGCCGGTGGCGGAGAACCAGCCGCCGCAGTGGCGCGCCGGCAGCGAGAACATGCTGGCCGATGCATTGAAGCTGGACGTGGCGATGGCGGTGGAGACGCGCAGTTACGGCATCTATGCCGCGCCGGTGTTCGTCGCCACGGTGAAACTCGACAGCCGGTTCCGGGCTGAGGACCTGGCCCAGTTCCGCCGCGCCAGCAGTGCGCCATGGCAGGGCGACAAGGCCGAGCTGCGCTTGGCCGTAGGCGACCTGCGCGGCCTGCAGGAGGTGAGCGAGCTGCGCATCAACGGCCGGCCGGCGCGCTTCGAGTCGTCGGCCGAGCGGCTCGGCCCGTGGCCGAACGTGGTGGTGCCGATCGACCTGGATGTGCTGGGCGGGCAGCCGATCGACGTGCAGATTACGCTGAAGCTGGCCGGCACCGAGGCACTGCAGTTGCTGCCGCTGGCGCGCAGCACCGACGTGACCATGCGCGCGCCGTGGAGTGATCCCAGCTTCGTCGGCGCGGCGCTGCCGCTGGCACACCGGATCGACGCGCAGGGCTTCAGCGCGCACTGGCACCTGCTCGACCTCAACCGCAGCTATGGCCAGCACTGGACCGACGCCGACAGCGACATGGGAGCCGCGCTGCAGGCTTCCACCTTCGGCGTGCAGCTGTACCAGCCGGTCGACGTGTACCAGCGCAACGTGCGCGCGGGGAAGTACGGGCTGCTGTTCATCGCGATGACCTTCGTGGCGTTCTTCCTGTTCGAAGTGCTCAAGCGGTTGCGCGTGCACCCGGTGCAATACCTGCTGGTCGGCGCGGCGCTGGCCACGTTCTACGTGGTGCTGCTGGCGTTGTCCGAGCAGATCGGCTTCGGCCCGGCCTACGCGCTGGCCGCTACCGCTGTGGCCCTGCTGGTCGGCGGCTACGCGATGGCGGTGCTGCGCGCGCGGCGTGCCGGGCTGCTGCTGGGCGGCGTGCTGGGGCTGATCTACGCGATGCTGTACGGGCTGATCGCCGCCGAGCAGTACGCGCTGCTGATCGGCGCGCTGGTGCTGCTGGCGATGGTGGGCCTGATGATGTACCTGACCCGCCGCATCGACTGGTACGCCTACACCACGACCGCGGCCGAGCCGCCAGCCGCTATCATGGGGCGACCATGAACCTGCTCGCGATCGAAACCGCCACCGAAGCCTGCTCCGTCGCCCTGATCCACGGCGACGAACTGATCGCCCGCAGCGAGATCGCGCCGCGCCGGCACACCGAACTGGTGCTGCCGATGGCCGACGAACTGCTGGCCGAGGCCGGCATCGGCCGCCACGCGCTGGACGCGATCGCGGTGGGCCGCGGCCCCGGCGCGTTCACCGGCGTGCGCCTGGGCGTGTCGCTGGCGCAGGGCATGGCGCTGGCGCTTGACCTGCCGGTGGTCACCGTCTCCTCGCTGGCCGCGCTGGCGCTGGAAGCGCCGGAGGAAGAGGGCGCCGCGATCCTCGCCGTGATCGACGCGCGCATGGGCGAGATCTACGCCGCCTGCTATCGCCGCGACGACAACGGCGGCCTGGTCGCGCTGGACGACGAACGCATCTGCACCGCCGCGTCGCTGATGCTGCCCGAGGCCAGCGCCTGGCAGGTGGTCGGCACCGGCTGGGCCACCTACGCCACCGTGCTGAGCCAGCGCCTCACCGGCACCCTGCATTCCGCCGACGGCT
The DNA here is from genome assembly GCF_001617365.1 of Rhodanobacter sp. FW104-R8. GTDB lineage: Bacteria > Pseudomonadota > Gammaproteobacteria > Xanthomonadales > Rhodanobacteraceae > Rhodanobacter. Next base: position 7,396 of record NZ_LVJR01000090.1, on the reverse strand, counting down.
CGCGCTACCCGCAGGCCGTACACGTCGCCGAGCTGGCGCTGCGCGAATTCAAGGCCGGTCACGCGCAGGCGCCGGAGCTGGCCTTGCCGGTGTACCTGCGTGACAAGGTGGCGTTAACGCTGGTGGAGCAGGGGAAGGCTTGAAGTAAAGGAACGGGGTGCCCCGATGTTTCCTTCTCCTGCCAGCAGGGGAAGATGCCGACTGCGAAGGCAGGGTGCCGAAGCGAACCGCGAAGCCGGTCCGAAGGGCGTGCCGCAGGAGCGGCACATAAGGCGGAAGGGGGCTCTTGCGGTTGCCTCCCTCATTTCTGCGGTCAAAGCTGCCCGATCACCCATTGCACCGCCAAGCTGCTCACCGCCACCGCAATCCACACGCCCAGCCCCAGCAGGATCGGCCGCGCGCCGCTGGCGGCCATCTTGCGCAGGTTGGCGGACAGACCGATCGCGGTGAGCGCCACGATGATCAGGAACTCGGCCAGCAGGTGAATCGCCGGCTGGATCGCGATGGGAATCAGGCCGGCGGTGCGGATTCCCGAGGCGACCAGAAACCACAGGATGAACCACGGGAAGATGCTGGCAAGGCTGAAGTGGCCGACGCTGCCGGCTTGCGCGTGCCGGCGCTTCTCGCGCGCGGCGACGGCGAGGGCGAGCACCAAGCAGACCGGGATGATCAGGGTGGCGCGGGTCAGCTTGACGATGGTGGCGTAGTCGCCGGCGGCCTGGCTGTAGCTGTAGCCGGCGGCGACCACCGACGAGGTGTCGTTGATCGCGGTGCCGGCCCACAGGCCGAAGCCCAGGTCGCTCAAATGCATCAGGTGGCCGAGCAGCGGGAACAGCAGCACCGCGACCAGGTTGAACAGGAAGATGGTGGAGATCGCGAACGCGGTGTCGTGGTCGTCCGGGCGGATGATCGGCGTGACCGCGGCGATCGCCGAGCCGCCGCAGATCGCGGTGCCCACGCCGATCAGCACCTTCAGCTTGTCGTGCACGCCGAGCCAGCGGCCGAGCAGCCAGGCGGCGAGGAAGGCCACCGTCATCGTCACCAGGGTCACCGACAGCGATTCGAGGCCGGTCTTCGCCACCTGGTCGAGGCTGAGCCCGAAGCCCAGCGCGATGATCGACCACTGCAGCACTTTCTTGCCGGCGAACGCGATGCCGGAGCTGTAGCGCTCGCCCGGCGACAGCAGGTTGCGCACCGCGATGCCCAGCACGATGCCGATCACCGGGCCGCCCACCAGCGGCGCCCAGCGCCCCAGCAACAGCGCCAGCAGGCCGATCGCCACCGCCAGCAGCAGGCCGGGGGTGCGTTGCCGCAGAAGCGATGGGGTGGCTACGAGGGATGGCGCGTTCATGCATGGACTCCGGCAATCGCGCCATTGTCCGCTCGCGCATCAATCAGGAAAATTTGGAATATATGATCGGATGTATAAGATAGGCTGATGATCAACATCAGCCCGCGCCAGCTGGACGTGTTCGTGCAGATCGCGCTGCACGGCAGCGTGCGCGCCGCCGCTGAGCGCCTGCACCTGACCCAGCCGGCCGCCAGCATGGCGTTGGCGGAGATGGAGCGGCAGCTGGATGCGTCGCTGTTCGACCGCGAGCGCGGCCGCTTGCGCCTGAATGCGCGCGGGCGCGAACTGCTGCCGCTGGCGCAGGAACTGCTGGAACGCCATGCCGAATTCGGCCGGCGCGGGCGCGAGGAAGGCGCAGCGCTGGGCGGCGAGCTGCGCATCGGCGCCAGCAATACGGTGGGCAATTACCTGGTGGGCGAACTGCTCGGCGGTTTCGTGCGCGCGCATCCGCAGGTGGCGATCCGCCTGCGCGTGGCGAATACCGAGACGATCGCCGCCGCCATGCTCGAGCACGGCCTGGACATCGGCTGCGTCGAAGGCCCGGTGGCGCACCCGCTGCTGGAGGTGCGGCCGTGGCGCGACGACCTGCTGGTGGTGTGCGCGCCGCCGGAGCATTCGCTGGCGCGCAAGCGCAGCCTGAAACCGGCGGATTTCGCTGGCGCGCGCTGGGTGCTGCGCGAGCCCGGTTCGGCCACGCGGGCCACCAGCGAGCGCGTGCTGGCGCAGCTGCCGCCCGGCGAAACCGTGCTGGAACTGGACCAGATCGAGGCGATCAAGCAGGCCGTGGTGGCCGGGCTGGGCATCGCCTGCCTGCCGGCAGTGGCAGTCACCGACGCGCTGGCCACCGGCCGCCTGAAGGCGCTGAAGACGCCGTTCCTCGACCTGCGCCGCAAGCTCTCGCTGCTGCTGCACCGGCAGAAGTACCGCGGCGCCTTGCTGGATGCGTTCCTGGAAGAAGTGTGAGGCGCGGCCACGGCGCGCGCTGGTTTTCCGGCGCAGCCGTGCGGGGAGCCTGTTCGCGCGGGATTCAGCGGGCGGGCGCGCCGATGATTTCCGCCAGCATCGCCTCGGCTTTCTCGTGCGTGGGCGCATTCAGCAGCCGCGCGGCGTGGCGGCGCAGGTGTGCGTGGTCGAGCGTGGCGAGGCGGTCGCGCACCTGCAGGATCTGCGCCGGGTGCATGCTGAACTCGTCGAGTCCGAGCAGCAGCAGCAGCGCGGTGAAGTTCACGTCGCCGGCAATCTCGCCGCACAGGCTTACCGGCTTTTTCGCGCGGCGCCCGGCGCCGAGCACGTGCGAGATCAGCCGCAGCAGCGCCGGCTGCAGCGGGTTGTAGATGTTCTCCAGCGCATCGTTGCCGCGATCGGCGGCGAGCACGTACTGCGCCAGGTCGTTGGTGCCGATGGCGAGGAAGTCGGCGTGCTCCAGCAGGGCGCGCACGTTGATCGCCGCGGCCGGCACCTCGATCATCGCGCCCAGCGGCAGCTTCTCCGGCAGGTCGATGGACTCGCGTTTCAGGTCCTGCCGCGCCAGCTTGAACAGCGTGCGCACCGCGATCATTTCATCCGGCTGGGTCACCATCGGCACCAGCACGCGCACCGGGCCGTAGCAGGCGGCGCGCAGGATCGCGCGGATCTGCGTGGTGAACACCGCCGGGTAGCGCAGCGACAGGCGGACGCCGCGCACGCCGAGCGCCGGGTTGTCCTCGCCGCGCAGGGTGAGCCCGGCCGCGTCGGCCTTGTCGGCGCCCAGGTCCAGCGTGCGGATCGTCACCGGCAGGCCGCCCATGCCCATCACCAGGTCGCGGTAGGCGATGAACTGCTCATCTTCCGACGGCAGCCCCTTGTGCTTGAGGAACAGGAACTCGGTGCGGTACAGGCCCACGCCGTCGGCGCCGCGGGCGCGCGCCATCGCCACGTCGGCCGGCGTCTCGGCGTTCGCCAGCAGGGCGATCTCGACGCCGTCGCGGGTGCGCGTGGGCGCGTTCGCCAGCTTGGCCAGCCGGCGGCCTTCGGCCGCGGCCTCGCGCTGCCAGGCGCGGTAGCGCGACAGGTCCTGCGCGGCCGGGTGCACGATCGCCTCGCCGCGTTCGGCGTCGAGCAGGATCAGGTCGTCGTCGTGGATGTTGGACAGCGCGTCGCGGGTGCCCACCAGCATCGGCAAGCCGAGGCTGCGCGCCAGGATCGCGCTGTGCGAATACGCGCTGCCGGAACTGGCGACCACGCCGAGCAGGCCGTTGCCGGCCAGCTGCGCCATGTCGGCCGGCGCAATGGAGTCGGCGATCAGGATCTCGCCCACGCGCGCGGCCAGCTTGCGTTCCTCCGGGCTGGTCTGCCGCTGCAGCGCGGAGATCACCCGGTTGATCACCTGCTCGACGTCTTCCTTGCGGCTTCGCAGGTAGGGGTCGTCCATCGCCTCGAACACGGCGGACAGGCGGTCGCGCTGCTTCTTCAGCGCGGCGCCGGGGCGGTAGTGGCCGATCCGCACCAGGTCGTCCAGTCCGCGCAGCAGCTCGGCGTCGTCCAGCAGCAGGCTGTGCGCGTCGATGAATTCGTTGACCTCGCGCGCCAGCGCACCGTGCAGCTTGCCGCGCAGTTCGCGCAGTTCCTGCCGCGCGGTGTCCAGCGCCTGGTGCAGCTTCACCAGTTCGCTCTCGATCTCTTCCTCGGCCAGCGGCCGGGTGTCGACGGTGTAGCGGCTGGGCTGCACCAGCCGCGCGCGGCCCAGGGCCATGCCGTGGGCGGCGATGGTGCCGGTGAGGAGGTGCCTCATGGGCGGCTCCTGGCGGAGCCGGAAATCGGGAATCGGGGTTCGGGATTCGGCAAAGCACGCTGCGGCAAGACTTGCCGCAGCGATCGGCACGCAGCTCCTGCCTTTGCGAATCCCGAATCCAGAATGACGGATCCCATCGCTCCTAGCCTCCCTCGTCGAACTTGCGCTCGAACAGCTCGACCACCGCGGCCAGCGCGGACGCCTCGTCGGGCCCGTCGGCGCGGATGGTCACCGGGCTGCCGATGCCGGCGGCCAGCATCATCACGCCCATGATGCTCTGCGCATTGACTTCGCGGCCCTTGCTGACCAGCCATACGGTGGATTTGAAACCCTGCACCAGTTGCACCAGCTTGGCCGAGGCGCGGGCGTGCAGCCCCAGCTTGTTGGAAACGACGATTTCTTGCTCAAGCATGGTCGATGAAGATTCCCCCGCGGCCACCGCTGGCCGCGATCTCGGCCAGTTCGTCCAGTGGTTTTTCCGCATAGTTGAGTACGCGCAGCAGCATCGGCAGGTTGAGGCCGGAGACGCAGCGCAGGTGTACGCCGAGCGCGCCCAGCGACAGGCCGATGTTGCACGGCGTGGCGCCGTAGAGGTCGGCCAGCACCAGCACGCCGTCGCCGGTGTCGAGCTCGCGCGCGTGGCGCGCGGTGAGCTGGCGCATCACGTCGGGGTCCGATTCCGGCGGAATCTCCACCGCCGCCACCTGCAGCGGCAGCTTCGGCATCACGTGGTGCGCAGCGGAGATCAGCGCGTGGCCGACCGCCTCGTGGGTCATCAGCAGCACGCCGACGCTCATGGCCGGCGACCTGCGGGGGCGATGTGCAGCGGCAGATCGGTCATCACTCGAGCTCGCGATGGAAGGTGAGCACGCCCTCGCGGCGCGCGCGGTAGTGCGCGGCGAGCTTCTCGACCAGGTAGACCGAACGGTGGCGGCCGCCGGTGCAGCCGATCGAGATGGTCACGTAGCTGCGGTCGTCCTGCTCGAAGCGCGGCAGCCAGGCGTCCAGCCAGCGTGTGGTGTCGGCGAAGTATTCACCCACCAGCGGCTCGGCGTCGAGGAAGTCGCGCACCGGCTTGTCCTTGCCCGACAGCGGCCGCAGGTGCGCATGCCAGTGCGGGTTCGGCAGGCAGCGCGCGTCGAACACGAAGTCCGCGTCCAGCGGCAGCCCGCGCTTGAACGCGAACGACTGGAACATCAGGGTCAGCCCCTCGGTCGCCTGCGCGTAGCCGGTGGCGACCAGCCGGCGCAGCTGGTGCACGTTGAGTTCGCTGGAGTCGATCACCTTCTCGGCGATCGCCATCAGCGGGCGCAGCAGGCGGCGTTCCTCGGCGATCGCGTCGGCCAGCGACAGCCCGCGGGTAGCCAGCGGGTGGCGGCGGCGGGTTTCCGAGAAGCGCTTCATCAGCACCTCGTCGCGGCAATCCAGGAAGATCAGGTGCACCTGCACGCCGGCGGCGGCCAATTCCGACAGCACGGTCGGCATGTGCGCGAAGTCGGCACCGCGGTTGCGCACGTCCACGCCCACCGCGATGCGTCGGTGCTTGCTGCCGCTGCCTTCGACCACCGCGCCGACCAGTTGCGGAAGCAGGGCCGACGGCAGGTTGTCGACGCAGTAGAACTCCAGGTCCTCCAGCGCGCGCAGCGCCACCGTCTTGCCGCCGCCGGACATGCCGGTGAGCACGATCAGGTGGATTTCGCGCGGGTCGACCCGCGGGTTCGGGGAGGGGAAGTCGTCGCTCATGCACTCACCATGGGGGCAGCCGCTGCAGCTGGTGCGCCTGGCGGTCGATGAAGGTCTGCGCGGGATCGATGCCCTTGCTCTTCAGCGCGTGGTTGCGCACGGCGGCCTCGACCAGCACCGCCAGGTTGCGGCCCGAGGCCACCGGGATGGTGATCATCGGCACCGCCACGTCGAAGATCTCGCGGTGGCCGATGTCGCCGGTGAGGCGGGTCAGCGCGTCGGTCTCCTCGCCCTCGCGCAGCGGCTTGAGGTGGATCACCAGGCGCAGGTACTTGGAGATCTTGACCGACATGTGGCCGAACATCTCGCGCACGTTGAGCACGCCCAGCCCGCGCACTTCCAGCAGGTCCTGCAGCAGTTCGGGGCAGCTGCCGTCGATCACGTCCGGCGCGATCAGGGTGAATTCGGTGGCGTCGTCGGCGACCAGGCGGTGGCCGCGGCTTATCAGCTCCAGCGCCAGCTCGCTCTTGCCGGAGCCGGCCTCGCCGGTGATCAGCACGCCGATCGAGAACACCTCGAGGAACACGCCGTGCAGGGTGACCTTCGCCGCCAGCATGCGCGCCAGGTGGTACTGCAGGTAGGTGAGCAGCTCGTGGCCGCGCTTGGGGCTGATCCACAGCGGCGTGTCGGTTTCCTCGGCGACCTCGCGCAGGTCGGCCGGCACGGCCTGGTCCTTGGTGACGATCAGCGCCACCGGCTGGTAGGCGGCGATCTTGTGCATCACCTCCCAGCGCTGGCGCGAGTCCAGCCCGTCGAGGTAGTTCAGCTCCTCCGAGCCGATGATCTGGATCTTGTTCGGGTAGATGACGTTGAGGTAGCCGATCAGCGACGGCCGGCGCGCCTGCGCCGCGCCCGGCTCGAGCGCGCGCGATTCCCCGCGCATGCCGGAAACCCAGCGCAGGGCCATGCGTTCGTGGACGCTGTCGTAGAGCTGTCGTGCGCTGATCCGATCCAAGCCGAGGTCCTTTGCGCCGCGTGCCGTGGCCCGGTGGACCTTCGCGGCAGTGGGGCCATTGTGCCAGCTTGGACGATGGCGCGTGTCCGGAGGGTAAAACGGCCCGCCCTGTCCGGGGCGGGCCGTGACGGGCGGAAGCCCGGAGTGGTCAGCCGTACTGGCGCTCTTCGCGGGTTTCGCGCTGATGCTTGTCGGCGACCTTTTCGCGGTACCTGCGCAGCTGGTTGACCAGCTTGTCGAACAATACGTCGATGGAGGCGTACATGTCGGCCTCGGTGGCTTCGGCGTGCAGGGTGGCGCCGATGACGCCGAGGGTCCCCTCGGCGCGGTGCTGGAGCTTGTCGACGGAGAGCACGATCGCGAGGCTCTTCAATTTATCGTCGAGGCGGGTGAGGCGGTCGAGCTTGGCGGTGGCGTGGTCGCGCAGGGCCGGGGTGACTTCAATCTGCTGGCCGCTGAGTTGGAATTGCATGGTGCGCCTCCTCTGGTGGTGCAGTGCCGCTTTTCGCGGCGGGTGGACGCGCGGGGCGTGGGGAGTCGCCGCGCATCGTGAATCATCCTTTAGCAGGTATGGGAG
>NZ_LVJR01000089.1 GCF_001617365.1 Rhodanobacter sp. FW104-R8 | reverse complement strand
GTCCTGAAACACACGGTGCTGCTCGCGCTGGTCGAGGCGATGCAGGCCAAGCCCGCGCCGTTCTGCTACATCGACACCCACGCCGGCAGCGGCGACTATCCGCTGGAAGGCTTCGAGGCGAAGAAGACCGGCGAGCACAAGGACGGCATCGCGCGCCTGCATCCGGCCGAAAAGGTGCCGCCGCTGCTGCAGCGCTGGCGCGCCAGCATCCTCAAGGGCGAAGGCAACGAACAGGGTCTGAAGCACTACCCAGGCTCGCCGCTGCAGGTCACCCGCCTGCTGCGCCCGGGCGACAGCGCCCAGCTGTGCGAACTGCATGCCGAGGAGGCGACGAAGCTGCGCGAACTGTTCCGCGGCAACCCGCAGGTGCACGTGCACCAGCGCGACGGCTACGAGGCGCTGAAGGCGCTGCTGCCGCCGAAGGAAAAGCGCGGTCTGGTGCTGATCGACCCGCCGTACGAAGCGCAGGAAGCCGAATACAGGCTGATCGAGCAGGCGCTGAAGTCGGCCCTGCTGCGCTGGCCTACCGGCGTCTACGCGGTGTGGTACCCGATCAAGCTGCGCAGCCAGGTGCAGCCGTTCCTGCGCAAGCTGCAGCACAGCGGGGTGAAACGCATCCTGCGCGCCGAGCTGCTGGTGCACCCGGACGATTCGCCGCTGCGCCTCAACGGCTCGGGCATGGTGATCCTCAACGCGCCGTGGAACCTGGACGACACCCTGCGCGAACCGCTGCGCGTGCTGGCCAGCCTGCTGTCGCAGGACCGTCCGGCGGAATGGAAGCTGGACTGGCTGCTGGACGAAGCCGGCAGCCAGCTGAACACGCCCAGCCCGCTGCCCGCGTCGCGGCTACCGCGGCCGCCGGGTCGCCGCTAAGCTCGACATCACCCGCAGCGTTCCTCCAGGAGCCCGATCATGCGCACCCGCCCAGCCTTCCTGCTGACCCGTCTCGCCGCGCCGGCCGCCCTGCTGTTGCTGGCCGCCTGCGCCCCGGCGCCGATCTACAAGACCACCGGCGCCGCGGTCACCGCCGCGCCGTTCCAGGTCGCGCAATCACCGGAAAAATTCAGCAACAGCCAGGTGATCTGGGGCGGCCGCATCGTGCAGGTCAAGGTGCTCGCCGACCACAGCGAGGTCGAGCTGCTGGCCTACCCGCTGGATGCCTCGCAACGGCCGAAGGCGAACGACAGCGGCAGCGGCCGCTTCATCGCGGTGATGCCCGGCTACGTGGAGCCGCTGGATTATCCCTCCGGCGCGCTGATGACGGTCGACGGCAAGCTCAGCGGAAGCCGCGCCGGCAAGGTCGGCGAGGCCGACTACGTGTTTCCCTTGGTCAGCGTGGCGCAGTCGCACGTCTGGACCACCGAGGAAATGAACAAGGGCCGCAACAACGTCCATTTCGGCGTGGGCCTGGGCGTCGGCATCCGCTGACACGCCACGCAAAATCCTGCGCCACCGCTAGACTGGGCGACCTCGTTCCCAGGGATTGAAGCCCCATGTCGTCCGGTCACACCAACCCCGTCAAGGCGATCCTGCTCGCGCTGGGCGCCAACTTCGCCATCTTCGTGGCCAAGCTGTTCGCCGCGCTTGTCACCAGCTCCGGCGCGATGATGGCCGAGGCGGTGCATTCGCTGGCCGACTGCGGCAACCAGGGCCTGCTGTTGCTCGGCATCCGCCAGGCCAGGCGGCCGCCATCGGACGAATTCCCGCTGGGCTGGGGCCGCGCGCTGTACTTCTGGTCGTTCCTGGTCGCCATCCTGCTGTTCAGCGTCGGCGGCATGTTCTCGATCTACGAAGGCATCCACAAGCTCACCGCACCGGAGCCGCTGAAATGGCCGTGGCTGGCGCTGGGCGTGCTCATCTTCGGCATCGTGGCCGAAGGTATCTCGATGCGCGGCTGCCTGCAGGAGGTGAACAAGGCCCGCGGCGAGCAGGACCTGTGGACCTGGTTCCGCCAGACCCGCTCCAGCGAACTGCTGGTGATCTTCGGCGAAGACCTGGCCGCCCTGCTCGGCCTGTGCCTGGCCGCGATCGCCGTGGGCGCCACCATGCTCACCGGCAACCTGTTGTTCGACGCCGCCGGCACCATCGCGATCGGCGTGCTGCTGATCGTGGTGGCGGTGCTGGTGGCGATCGAGGTGAAGGCGCTGCTGATCGGCCAGGGCGTGGAACCGCGCCGCCGCGACGAGTTGCTGGCCTTCCTCAACGCCCGTCCCGAAGTCGCCGAGGTGCTGAACCTGCTCACCCTGCAGATGGGTCCCGACGTGATGGTGGCGGTGAAGGCGCGCATGCAGCCCACTGCCGACAACCAGAACCTGATCGAGGCGATCAACACCGTCGAGGCCGCCATGAAGGCGGAGTTCGGCGACGTGCGCTGGAGCTTCTTCGAGCCGGATTTCGCCGACTGAACCCGGGCTCGCAAGCCGCCGCTCAATCCCCCCGCATCGCCGCCTCGCGCCCCAGCTGGCGGATGATCGCTTCTTCCCGCGCGTCGATGATCGACTGCATCACGCTGTCGACGTCGGCGACGGTTTCGTCGAACTCGAAGTGGCCGGTGAGCTCGCTGTCCGGGTGCAGTTCGCCCAGTTCGTACAGCACCCACATTTCCTCGCCGTAGTGGGTGTCCAGCAGTTCCGGCGCGAAACGCGACAGGCTGATAGTGATATTGCCCACGTCGCGGCGCAGCATGGTGCGCGCCGCGTTGTTGCCCGACGCGCTGACCACCTGCGGCAGGTCGATGATCACCGGGCCGTGCGGCCCCACCAGCACGTTGTACTCGGACAGGTCGCCGTGGATCAGGCCCACGCACAGCATGCGCGCGACCTGCTGCATCAGGAAGCGGTGGTAATCGCGCGCCGTATCGGCCGACAGCTCCACCTCGCCCAGCCGCGGCGCCGAATGGCCGTCCGCATCGGTGACCAGCTCCATCACCAGCACGCCGCTGAAGTAGCCGTAGGGTTTCGGCACGCGCACGCCGGCGGCGGTGAGCTGGTACAGCGCGTCGACCTCGGCGTTCTTCCAGGCGGCCTCGGCTTCCTTGCGGCCGAACCGGGTGGCCTTGCCCATCGCGCGCGCCTGCCGGCTGCCGCGCACCTTGCGGCCTTCCTGGTATTGCACGCGCTGCTGGAAGCTGCGCTGCGCCATGTCCTTGTAGACCTTGGCGCAGCGGATGTCCTCGCCCGAGCGCACGACGTAGACGGAGGCTTCCTTGCCGCTCTTCAGCGGCCGCAGCACCTGGTCGATCACGCCTTCGTCGATCAGGTCCTGCAGGCCCTTGGGGGTTTTCATGCGTGGGGGAGCTTCAAGGTTTCGTGGAATAACGCCCATTATGGCCGATCGGCGCCCCTGCCCGAACCTCCACGGCAGTGGCGCTCAGCTCGCGGCCGATAGCCGATCGCGCACCGCCGCCGCGATCTCGAACGAATGCCGCCGCGCCGCGTGCTCGAACACGTTGGCGGTAAGCAGCAGCTCGTCCGGCCGGTGCCTGGCGATGAATGCCGCGATGCCGTCCTTCACCGTGCCGGCATCGCCGATCACCGCGCAGGCCAGCGCGCGCTCCACCATCAGCTTCTCCGGCGGCGTCCAGTACGACTCGATGTCGCCGATCGGCGGCGGAATCAGCCCCGGCCGGCCGCGGCGCAGATTGATGAAACTCTGCTGCTGGGTGGTGAACAGCCGTCGCGCCTCGGCGTCGCTGCCGGCGGCAACCACGTTGAGGCCGAGCATCGCGTACGGCTGCTGCAGCCGGGCCGACGGCCGGAAATCGCGCCGGTACAGCGCCAGCGCCTCGTCCATCGCATCCGGCGCGAAGTGCGAGGCGAACGCGAACGGCAGCCCGAGCTGCGCCGAAAGCTGCGCGCCGAACAGACTGGAACCGAGCAGCCACACCGGCACCTCGATGCCGGCACCAGGCACGGCGCGCACCGGCTGGCCAGGCCGGGCCGGCTCGAAATAGCCGAGCAACTCCAGCACGTCGTGCGGAAACGCGTCGGCACTGTCGAAGTAGCGGCGCAACGCCTTCGCGGTGGGCTGGTCGGTGCCGGGCGCGCGGCCCAGGCCCAGGTCGATCCGCCCCGGATACAGCGAGGCCAGCGTGCCGAACGCCTCGGCCACCTGCAGCGGCGCGTGGTTCGGCAGCATGATGCCGCCGGCGCCGACGCGGATGGTCGAGGTACCGCCGGCCACGTGGCCGATCAGCACCGCTGTCGCCGCGCTGGCGATGCCGGGCATGTTGTGGTGCTCGGCCAGCCAGTAGCGGCGGTAGCCGAGCCGCTCGGCCAGCCGGGCCAGGTCCAGCGTGTTGCGGAACGCCTGGCCGGCGTCGCTGCCTTCGGTGACCGGGGCCAGGTCGAGGATGGAAAACGGGATCATGTCGGGCTCTCGCCAGGATGGATGGCCACGATGTGGGGGCGGCCGAGCGGATTGCCACCGGGGCCTGCGCCTACAATGGCCCATCTCCGCCCCACGGCACCCCGATGACCGAACCCGTCCGCCTCGCCAAACGCGTCGTCGCGCTGACCCAGTGCTCGCGGCGCGAGGCCGAGCAATACATCGAGGGCGGCTGGGTGCGGGTGGACGGCATCGTGGTGGAAGAGCCGCAGTTCATGGTCGACACGCAACACGTCGAACTCGACCCGCAGGCCGAACTGGCACCCGCCGAACCGGCCACCCTGGTGCTGCACAAGCCCGCCGGCTACGACGCCGGCAACGGCCTGAACCCGGCCAGCGCACTGGTCACCCCGCAGACACGCTGGGCCGAGGACGCTTCCGGCGTGCGCCCGCTGAAGCGTCACCTGCACCGGCTCGCCACGCCGTTGCCGCTGCCGACCCAGGCCAGCGGCCTGCTGATCTTCACCCAGGACTGGCGCGTCACCCGCAAGCTCACCGAGGACATCGAGCGGATCGAGCAGGAGTTCGTGGTCGAGGTCAGCGGCGAATTGATCCCGAACGGGCTGGCCCTGCTCAACCACGGCCTGCGCTTCAACCACTGCGCGATGCCGCCGATCAAGGTCAGCTGGCAGAGCGAACGGCGCCTGCGCTTCGCGTTCAAGGTCCTGCAGGCGAGCCGGATCGAGCCAATGTGCAACGCGGTCGGCCTGGAGGTGCTGGCGATGAAGTGCCTGCGCGTGGGCCGCATCCCGCTGGCCAAACTGCCGCCGGGGCAATGGCGCTATCTCGCGCCGGACGAACGCCTCTGAGCGCGGCCGGCGGCCACCCTGCGCCATGACCGGCGGAACGTCCTAGACTTGCCGGCATACCGTATCTCGCCATCACCCAACACCAACATGGAGAACAGCATGAGCAAGGGCATGGACTCGAAGAAGAACGAGAAGAAGAAACCGGCCAAGACCATGAAGGAAAAGAGGGCCGCCAAGCAGGAAAAGAAGAAGAGCAAGTAGGCCGGTGGCCTCGCCCACGGCGAGACCGGGACGACCGCAGGAGCCGGCGGGCCGTTGCGCGGCACGCCTGCCGGCAGCACGCGCAGGCGGCAGGCGACAGCGTCGCCTCCCTCGCTAAACTTTCCCTGCCCGACGCCGATAATTCGATACGGGGCGCCCGGGAGCCGGCGCGCCGGAACGAGGGGCACGGAACATGGGGAATATGTGGCGGCGCATTTTCCGCAGCCGCAAGCCGGCGGCATCAGCGAACCGCGCACAGCCGGCTGCCGTGATGTCCGTGCGTGCGCTGCCGCTTGCGCCGATCGCCCGGTCGGCGCTGCCGCCGGCGGAAATTGAAGATCGGTTCCACCGCTTCGTATTCGACCTGCCCGGCAGCGACGCGGGCGAACCCCGCGCCGCCGAGCTGGCCACGCTCAGGCGGCTCGAACTGCTCGGCGCGCGTTTCGACGTGCGCAGCCTGCCGCGCCTGCCGGTGGTGTTGCCGCAACTGCTGCGCACGCTGAAAAGCGGCAATGCCGCCGGCGGCCAGCTGGCCAGGCTGATCGGCCGCGATCCGCTGATCGTGGGCGAGGTCATGCGGGTCACCGGCAGCGTGCACTACCGCGCCGCGCAACCGATCAACAGCCTGCAGCAGGCGGTCGTGGTGCTGGGCCAGGAGGGCCTGCACCGCGTGCTCGCCCAGCATGTGATGAAGCCCATTCTCCAGGCCAATGCCGGCGCCTTCGGCCACACCGCCGGCGAACGCCTGTGGAACCATGCCGAACGCTGCGCGCACGCCTGTGCATGGCTCGGCAAGGCCAGCGGCTGCGATGCGTTCGAAGCCTACCTGGCCGGCATCGTCTGCCATGCCGGTACCGGCGCCGTGGTGCGCCTGCTCGGCCGGCTGGCCCCCATGGACAGCGCGCCGCCCTCGTCGCCTTTCCTCGCCGGCTGCGCCGATCTGGCCGCACGGCTCACGCTGCAGGCCGCGCAGTACTGGGAATTGCCGCCGCGCGTGGTCGAGGCCATCACGGAATACCGGAACCGGGCCAGTCCGGCAGTCTCGGCGCTGGGCAAGGCCCTGGTCGTGGCCGACCAGTTGGCGATGGCGCAGTTGCTGGGCGAGCACGGCCGAATCGCGCAGGATCTCGACCTCGGCCCGGCGTGGCCCGAATGGTTCGCCCCCGTATCGGTGGTGCGCTGCCAGCACGACCTGCGCCGCCATTTCCCGCCGCGGGAAGGCGCATGAACCGGCCCGGCCGGCATAGCCGCGTCAGCGCAGGTCCAGGTGCATCGGCTGGGTGACCAGGCCGGTGCCGCTGACCAGCAGCGGCCCGCTCGGCACGAAACCGAAATGCAGGTACACCGGCACCGCCATGGCCGACGCTTTCAGCGTGAAGCGCCGCGTGCCGGCGCGTCGCACCGCATCGCGCATCGTGCGTTGCCACAGCCGGCGTGCGATGCCGCGCCCGTGCATGCGGGTGCTGACGAAGAACTGGAACAGGTGGGAATCGTCGCGCATCGCCGCCACGCCGACCAGGCGCCCGTCGTCCTGCCACGCCAGGTGGAAGCGCTGGCCGGCCAGGATCTTGCCCCGGATCATCCTGGCGCCCATGCCGTGAAGCAGCGGCCCGGCCGCACTGGCCGGCTGCCACGGCAGGATCCAGCGCCGCGTCACCCGGCGCGCCAGCGCCCCGATCGCGAGCGCATCCTGCGGGCGGGCGAGGCGATAGCGGATGGTCATGGTTCCTCCCGGAAAAGGCAGCCGGCTCAGGGATGCCGGGCGCGCCATGCCGCCAATGCGGCCTCGTAGCGTTCGAGCGCCTCTTCGTAGACGTCGTAGACGCAGCGCACGCAACCCTCGCCGCAGCAATCGGCGGTATCCGGTTCGCTCGGGCGCACCGGGGGCGGATCGGCCGGGTCGTCCACGGGCGCCGGGGAGGTGGTTGGGTTCATCATCCGGGTCGGCATCATGTACCGGGCGGCGGGTCCGCCCAGTACATGATGGTGCCGCCGGAGCCACGGCAGCTCAAGCGGGCCGGCGTCACTTCGCCGGCTTGCGGAACCGGTAGACGAACTGGTCGGTATGGCCGCGTATCGACTTGTCGAACACCTTGGCGTCGTGCGGGTCGGCGGAGTTGCGCAGGGCGTCGCTCTCGCCATCGAACACGAAGCCGGCGGCTTCCACCTCGCGCTTCACCACGGCCGGGTCGATGCGGTGCAACGTGTCGGTATCGGCCACGCCGGAGCCGGCCGGGGCCACGTGGTCGATCACCACGAACACGCCGCCGGGCTTGAGCGCGTCGTAGACCTGCCTGTCGAACTTGCCCATGTCCACCGGGCCCATGAAGGGGTCGTGGTAATCGTGGTAGTTCTGCGCGGTGAACACCACGTCCACCGGTTCGGGCGCGCTCAACTGCGCCGCCGCCTGCTGCAGCAGGCTGACGTTCGCGTAGTGCGGCGTGGCCACCAGGCCCTGCCAGTTCGCGAAACTCTTGGCGGAGTATTTGTCCATCTCGTGCGGCCACACGGTGTAGACATGGCCCTGCGGGCCGACGACGGCGCTGAACACGCGCGTCCAGTAGCCGCTGCCGGGCACCAGTTCCAGCACCTTCCGGCCCGGTGCGACCCCGGTGAAGGCCATCACTTCGGCGACCTTGCGGCGGGCATCGTCGGCCTTGTCGGCCCGGCGCGCGGGATCGTCGAGCGCCTTGCGCACCGCGGCAGGAACGGCGGCGCCGTGGGGCGGCGGCGCAGCCGGCG
This sequence comes from Rhodanobacter sp. FW104-R8, assembly GCF_001617365.1. Taxonomy (GTDB): domain Bacteria; phylum Pseudomonadota; class Gammaproteobacteria; order Xanthomonadales; family Rhodanobacteraceae; genus Rhodanobacter. The sequence goes on along the minus strand of NZ_LVJR01000089.1, from coordinate 7,853 downwards.
CAGCCACGGGAAGTACGAGAGCAAGCAGTACAGCAAGGACCGTCTGGCGCATGACATCTTCCTCCGCAGACCCAATCAAGCGCCCATTGTGCGCCCGAATCGGCCGTCCGGTCCCGTGACGTCCGGCACGGTGCGCCAGGCCGGCATTGGATCCATGCTGGCCGCCGGACGGCGCGGCCACGCGGCACGATACCCCGTCGCGCAACATCGCCGGCCCGCGCTGGTAAAACTAAGGACGAACCGCCTGAACATCCGATCCGGGGAACCCGATGCCGAGCCGCTCGACTCTCCTTGCGTTTTGCCTGGCACTGGCAACGGTGTCCTGCAACATGCCGATACGCGCTCAAACGGCCGGCCAATGGCAGGCGGAACAGCTCGCCGCATCCGAGAAATCCGAGCAGATCATGCGGGAAGCCAACCTGCGCAAGGGCCTGCTGGCCCGCTACCAGGTGATGCGCTACGCCTATGCCGCCGACAGGCATCCCGCGTTCCGACCGATCTTCAGCCAGTACCTGAGCTGGTACCAGACCTTCATCGGCGACTACCCCGACGCCGCAGCCAGCTTCTCCATCAAGCAGCCGCCGCAGAAGGACGACCACCCCTCGCCGCTGGCCGATGGCAGCTGGCAAGCCAGGCCTGCGCTGGAAGCGATACCGGCATTGGCCCGCGGCTACCGGCTGGTCTATCTCAACGAGGCGCACAACATCCCGCTCACCCGTACCCTCAGCGTGCAGTTGCTGAGCCGGCTGCGCCGGGAAGGGTTCGATTATTTCGCCGTCGAAACCGTCTACCAGACCGATACCAGGCTGCAATCGCGCGGCTATCCCACCGACGCCAGCGGTTTCTACACGGAGGAACCGATCAGTGCCGAAATGGTGCGCACCGCCTTGAAGCTCGGCTTCAAGGTGATCGGCTACGAGGCGCTCTCCGACGCCACGGGCGACGCCCGCGAAGCCGAGCAGGCGCGCAACCTCTACCGCGAGACGTTCGCGAAGGATCCGCAGGCGCGGGTGGTCGTCGAAGCCGGCTACGCGCATATCCAGAAATCGGGCACGTTCCTGGGCGGCTCCTCGATGGCCAGGCACCTGTATGGAATTTCCCGCATCGACGGGCTCTCGGTCGAGCAGACCATGCTGATCCCGCACCCGGCCAGGGACGACGACCACCCCTATTACGCGCCAATCATCGAAAAATTGCAGCCGACCGTGCCGATCGTGTTCGTGGACGCGGAAGGCAAGCCGTGGACGCTGCGCACCGGCTACGACGTCAGCGTGGTGTTCCCGCCGCAGCAGCTGAGCCGCGGGCGGCCGACCTGGCTCACTCTCGGCGGGTTGCGCCGGCCGTATTTCGTCGACAGCGAACGCTGCAAGCACCATTACCCGTGCCTCATCGAGGCACGCTATGCCGGCGAAGGCAATGACGCGATCCCGGCGGACCGCATGGTGCTCGACCCGGTGCCATTGAACGCCACGCCGCAGGACCGCGTGCTCACCGGCATGGAAGCGCCGCCGGGCGAACTCTACCTGCGGCCGGGCAAGTACCGCCTGACCATCGGCGACGAGCAGAACCCGACGATCTACTCGCAGAACATCGACGTGCCGGCATCGCCCGCCGGCTCGTCGCCGTAGCACGCTTCACCGCCCGCACGCGCTCCGCCGCCGCGGCGATGCCGCCACCCGCCTTCCGCCCCACCGAGAGATCGCCCATGACCCACCCCAAGATCCGCCCACTGCTGGCGATGGCCTGCCTGCTGGCCACCGCCGCCGGCGCCATCGCCGCCCCTGCCGATCGCGACGACGGCGCGATGCTCGGCTTCAGCCGCGCCGCCGCCACCGCCCAGCAAAGCCTGGAGCAGCGTTTCGACGCGCAGCTCGATCCGGCCGAACTGCGCGGCTGGCTCAAGCAGATGGCGTCGCAGCCGAACCAGGTCGGCTCGCCGCACGACAAGGCGAATGCCGAATTCATGCTGGCGAAATTCCGCGAATGGGGCTGGGACGCGCATATCGAGACATTCAGCGTGCTCTACCCCACGCCGAAGAAAGTGGCGCTGGAACTGCTGGGCCCCAACCCTTACACCGCGGCGCTGCACGAACCGGCCGTCGCCGGCGATGCCACCTCCGACCTCCCGGGCGTCCTGCCGCCGTACAACGTCTACGGCGCCGACGGCGACGTCAGCGCGCCGCTGGTCTACGCCAACTACGGTATGCCGGACGACTACAAGGAGCTGGCGCGGCGCGGCATCGACGTGCGCGGCAAGATCGTCATCACCCGCTACGGCGGAGGCTGGCGCGGCCTGAAACCCAAGCTGGCGCAGGAACACGGCGCGATCGGCTGCCTGATCTATTCCGACCCGCACGACGACGGCTACGCACGGGGCGAGGTCTACCCGCAAGGCGGCTGGCGCCCGGCGCAAGGTGTGCAGCGCGGCTCGGTGGCCGACATGCAGTTGTACCCGGGCGACCCGCTGACCCCGGGCATCGGCTCCACGCCCGGCGCCAAACGGCTGGCGCTGAAAGACGCGAAGACCATCCTGAAGATTCCGGTGCTGCCGATCTCCTACGCCGACGCCACCCCGCTGCTGCAGGCGCTGAGCGGCCCGATGGCGCCGGCCAGCTGGCGCGGCGCGCTGCCGCTGAGCTACCGCGTCGGCCCCAGCGCGGCCAAGGTCCACCTGACCGTGCTGTCGGACTGGAGCCAGCAACCGGTTTACGACGTGATCGCCGTGCTCAAGGGCGCCACCACGCCGGACCAGTGGGTCGTGCGCGGCAACCACCACGACGGCTGGACCTTCGGCGCGTGGGATCCGCTCTCCGGCAACGTCACCCTGATGGCCGAGGCCAAGGCCATCGGCGGCCTGGTCAAGCAGGGCTGGCGGCCCCAGCGCACGCTCGTCTACGCCAGCTGGGACGGCGAGGAACCGGGCCTGCTCGGTTCCACCGAATGGGCCGAGGCGCATGCCGCGGAACTGCAGCAGAAGGCCGTGCTGTACCTCAACTCCGACACCAACGGCCGCGGCTTCCTCGATGCCGGCGGCAGCCATTCGCTGCAGCATCTGGTCAACCAGGTGGCCGACGGCGTGACCGATCCGGAAACCCATGTCAGCGTGCGCGAACGCCTGCGCGCGCACATGCTGGTCGATGGCAGCAACAAGGACGCCAAGCCCGAGGCCAAGGCGATCGCCAAGCTGGCCGCCGAAGGCCGCGACGTGCCGATCCAGGCGCTGGGCTCCGGTTCCGACTACAGCGCCTTCCTGGAACACCTCGGCATCGCCTCGCTGAACCTCGGCTTCGGCGGCGAGGACGACGACGACGGCATCTACCACTCGCGCTACGACTCGTTCGACCACTACGTGCGCTTCGGCGACCCGGACTTCGGGTACGGCGTGGCGCTGGCCAAGGTCGCCGGCCACATCGTGCTGCGCACCGCCGATGCCGACGTGCTGCCGCTGCGTTTCGGCGACTTCAGCAGCACGCTCGACCGCTACATGGGTGAACTGCACAAGCTGGTCGACGACACCCGCAAGGCCACCGAACAGCAGCACAAGCTGCTGGACGGCCGCGCGTTCGCGCTCGACGCCGACCCCACCCGGCCGGTCGCACCGCCCGCGCGCGACTCGGACATGCCGGCGATCGACCTGGCTCCGCTGGACCAGGCGGCAAAGCGGCTCGCGCAGAGCGCCAAGGCCTGGCAGGCGGCCTACGACAGGCGCGCCGCCAGCGGCTTCGACCTGACCGCGGCGCAACGGCAGCAGCTCAACCAGTCGATGGGCCGGATGGAGCAGGCCCTCCTCGACCCCGCCGGCCTGCCCGGCCGCGACTGGTTCAAGCACCTGATCTACGCGCCCGGCATGCTCACCGGCTACGGCGTCAAGACCGTACCCGGCGTGCGCGAAGCCATCGAGGCACGCCGCTGGGACGAGGCCAACCGGTACGCCGTGGCTACCGCCAAGGTGCTGGATCGGTATCGTGCGCAGCTCGACCGGTTGACGGTGCAGTTAATCAAGTAGTCCCAATTGTAGCTCGTTCCGTCAAAAGAGCAGCCCAGACGCGGGTTGCTCTTTTGTTTCGAAATGGATCACCCCGATGTCTCGGGCGACTTAAAATTAGCCAGTTACGCCATGTTCTCAAACACCTCGGCCAAGCGATAGTCCAAGCTGCCGTGTAGTCGCTGACGGTTATTGAAACTCTCAATGTAGTCGAAAACGTGAGTTCTGGTAGCGATTGCGATCGACGAACTGCTCGTGAAGCATCGGCTAAGCTGCAGTGGATTACTCTCATTACTCCAGACGAACGTGAAACCACTTTTTATTCCAATCAGCACTTAGGCCGGCTTAATTGTCGACGCAACTACTGGTTGATTCCAGACAAGGCGGAGCTACGTTTAACGTCGCATGAAATATTAGTGTAAACCTCATATTTTCCATTTCTTTCTGATAATGAAATTTATATCTCTTCAGCGCATCAAGTGCCGTCACATTCATATCGTAACTACGCGAATTTTCGCGCAACAAAATATTTTTTGCTCGACCATCAGTAGAAATATTGAATTCGAACCTTGCACATTCCTTGGAACCGCCTTTTTTTGGCATTTCTGTAATTGTAGTCGGGATTTTAAGATTTACCTTTCCAATTATTAACCCGGCCGTCTTCTTTATAGATGATTCATGTAAAGAATAACCGCAATCATACTGCGATGGAGTTTGCACAAAAATGGCTGCCATTAAAAATGTATAAATGACCATGATCTCACTCCAATGGCTGAACGGATGGAACTGGATAACCGTTATACGTTTTTCTTAAACCTACCGTTCCTTGATAAGATCTGTAAGGGTTTTCTACATTTCTCACAACATCAAATTCATTAGAATAAGTTTGAACACGCGAATACCGATAGCCAAACGCCATGGACGCCTGGGGCGAATGACCAATCTCATGCATAAGCATCACATCCAAGGTGGCGCCAGTAAGTTCTCCTTTTACATTCCTGGTTTTAATAAATCCAGCAACGTCCAAAGAATATTTAATGCCATTAAGACCATCTTCCCACTGAAATTCTGGGCGCATCGTCGCAGGCAATAAAATCAAATTAATCTTATTTCTGCTTTTTTCTACCTCAGCACCTATTCTTCTGCCCTGGGGTGACCTGCCCCCAGTAGCCGTACCAACGATTACTGAGGAAGTCCGGGGTTGAAGGTTACTGTGCAGTTGACCTGTTGTGCACGATGGCGAGCTGCAAACTGAGCGGGCGGTATACGCCCACAACTGCTGTGTGGTCGCACCTCGTTGTAGTCGTGCCGCCAGTCCGCAATCACATCGCGGGCTTGGGCCAACGAAGTGAACCAGTGCTCGTTCAAACATTCGTCACGGAACTTGCCGTTGAAGCTCTCGATGTAGCCATTCTGCATGGGGCGTCCTGGTTCGATGAGAAGGTGCTCGATGCCGTGCTGCTGCGTCCAAGCGATGAAGGTGCGGCTGGTGAATTCGGGGCCATTGTCGGTACGCACGGCCCGCGGATAGTCACGGAAGCAGGCGGCTTGATCCAGTATGCGCGTCACGTAGGCGCCGCTGATCCCGTGGTCGACGACGATATCGATGCATTCGTGGCTGAAGTCATCCGCGATCGTCAGACACTTCAAGCGTCGCCCGTTGGCCAGGGCGTCGCTCACGAAATCCATGCTCCACACGGTGTTGAGCGCGGTCGCGACGGATAGGGGCTGGCGTTCGGCCAGTGGCCGTTGGGCTTTCTTGCGCCGGCGCACGGCCAGCTTCGCCTCGCGGTACAGGCGGTAGACCTTCTTGTGATTCACGGCAGGAAACTCCGGGCGCAGCAGGTCGTGCAGCCGGCGGTAGTCGAAGCGACGGCGGGTTTGGGCCAGCTCGACAAGTCGTGCCGACAGATCGCATACCGCCGCCGAAGGCACCGGCGGATGGCGGAAGGCATCGCGGGAGAGCCCCGCAAGGCGGCAGGCCCGGCGCTCGCTGACCTCGGTGAGGTCGAGCATGCGGCGAACCGCCTCGCGCTTGCGTTGCGGGGCTAGCGTTTTACCCCGAAGCCCACCTTGAGCGCCTCGATGTCCAGATGCGCTTCGGCCAGCAGCCGCTTGAGCCGGCCGTTCTCCGTTTCCAGCTCCCGCAGGCGCTGGGCCTCGTTCGCTTCCATGCCGCCGTACTTGGCTCGCCACTGGTAGAAGCTGGCCGGGCTGAAGCCATGCTGGCGGCACAACTCCGCGACCGCCATGCCCGCTTCGACCTGCTTCAGGAAGCCAATGATCTGCTCGGGGGTGAATCGACTGGTGCGCATGTCCGTCCTCCTCAGGTTGACGGACTTTACTCAGCTTTGCGTGGTACGGCTCTGCGGGAGCAGGTCACTACGGCAATAGAGGGGAGTCAAGACAAGCGTGGATAAGTGAACCTGACCCCGATAGTGATCAAAGCGTGACCCCGATAGTGATCAAAGCGTGACGTTCTTGAAGATGCGCTCGTTCGTACACTGAATGCTCTGGTCAACAGGCTTGCAATCGCGAAAATTCGAAAGGAAATCTTTGATGTCATCGGCGTTGGACGCCTTGACGCCCGTCAGATGAATGTGGATGAAGGAAGCGTCGGCGTTTGCCTGATACAGCAAATCGAAAATTTCGCCTCGCTTGATGTATAGACACTGCCCCATGGGGTCAGTCGTAGCGCAGTGTTTTGACAAAGGTGACTCGAGGCCATCGTCTTGCGGATTGTTCCCACTATAAATTTGTATCTTGACCTCGGTACCGAGGGAAATCGAATACAGCACAAAATCCGCCGGAATTTTCATATCCAAGGTATCGCCGCTACTGATCCCGAAGCACGCGTAATCTAGGTATACATTGCAATAGACATACCTACTCTGATGGGTTGACACGTTAGCGGGTCGGCTTGACGGCGCTCCGCCACATAGAGTAGCAACGGTGAGGAGCACGAAGCCGAGGAAACCGGACGCTGCGCTTTTCAAGTTCGATCCTAATGTGTGGTGGTTGGAGACGGCGGCGGAGGCGGAGGCGGAGGTGGCTGACGTTGAATAACGTTGTTCGGGCTGTTCAAAATCATGTTCATGTTGCGGTTGTCCGTAAAAACAGAGCCGCCCAGCGCACCCATCAGATTATTCGAATAACCCGTCATCGCGGACGAAGTCCGTTGACCACTCGCGTCGGTGCCGCTGGTGTAATAGTCCTTGTCGCCCATGAGGTGGCCGGTCTCATGAGCGCTTTCACCTTGCGCCATTCCCCGGGACGCCATGTTCCATTCTCCGCTGTTGCCACCACGAACGAATGAGGCGCCTTGGCTCGATTTATCTGATGTGGGCCCATTCAATAGCGTGATGTTGTTGATCGCCTGTTTGGGTGTGCTCGCATTCACGTCCACAATGGCGACGTTCACCATCGTCAAATGGCCGTGGACCTCGTAAACGCCGCTCCATCTGGATGCGGTGTCTGCCTTAATGCTGTTGATGTTCGCAGTTGACGCGCCGGGACCTGAAAAGTTGACGGGCACGGCGATATTAATGCTGCCATCGGCGTTGTAGGTGATGACCGAATTTTGACCCGTGGGATCAATGTTGTTGATAGGATTGTTGTTGGCATAGTTGTAGCGGTTGAAATTGAATGTATTTCCCGCTGCCGGTGTCTTGGGATCGACGCTCAGGAACCGTGCAGCGACCGGATCGTAATACCGCGCCTGCATATACACCAACCCGGTGTCCGGATCGTTCACATGCCCCGTATACCCCGGCCCGCTCGGTGCCGTACCCAGCGCCTGGCTGCCGTACGGCGCGTAGTCGTACGTCGCCGTGATGTTGCCCTGCGCATCCGTCTTGGCCAGCACCGT
>NZ_LVJR01000088.1 GCF_001617365.1 Rhodanobacter sp. FW104-R8 | reverse complement strand
CGCCTTTCTTCGTCGGTCGCAACGCACCGGCACGGTCGGAAGCCGCTGCCGACGGCATCGATTGTTTGCCTTGCCGGATGCCATCGCGAAATCCCGCAACCTCGCTCCGACGATTTATCGGGCGGGTCTCGCCAAGTGAAGGCGTGCGTCTCTTGAATACGTTCGGCTGAACGCCAGCCAGTGCATTCGGCCCCGGCCTGTAATACCTTCGGCGCCGTACAGTGACTTGAGCCCGAGGAGGTCGCATGAACACTGTCGCCGCGCCTGCACCCGGCCAGCCGCCCGCCCATTTCCAGGGCAACGACCGCCTGCTGCTGGGCATCATCATGGGCGTGGTCGCGTTCTGGCTGTTCGCCCAGACCACGCTCAACATCGCACCCGACATGCAGCGCGACTTGGGGCTGGATGCGGCCACCATGAACATCGCGGTGGCGCTGACTTCGCTGTTCTCGGGCATCTTCATCGTGGTCTTCGGCGGGCTGGCCGACCGGGTCGGGCGGCTGCGGATCACCCGCATCGGCTTCTACCTGAGCATCGCCGGCTCGCTGCTGGTGGCGATCACGCCCACCGGTGCGATGGCCGCACCGGTGCTGCTGGTGGGGCGCGCGCTGCAGGGGCTGTCGGCGGCCTGCGTGATGCCGGCCAGCCTGGCGCTGGTGAAAGCGTACTGGGACGGCGCCGCGCGCCAGCGGGCGGTGTCGATGTGGTCGATCGGTTCGTGGGGCGGCGCCGGACTGTGCTCGCTGGTCGGCGGACTGATGTCGCAGAACCTGGGCTGGCGCTCGATCTTCTGGCTGGCGATCGCGGTCAGCGTGCTCGGCCTGTGGCTGATGCGCGGCACGCCCGAGAACAAGGCCGAGACCCACGGCGACTACACGTTCGACTTGGCCGGGGTGCTGGTCTTCATGGTCGCGATGCTGGCGCTGCAGGTGCTCGTGACCCAGGGCAACACGCTGGGCTGGACCAGCCCGGCCAGCCTCGGCCTGATCGCCGCGACGCTGGTGTTCGGCGTGCTGTTCGTGGTGATCGAACGCCGCTCGGCCAATGCGTTCTTCGATTTTCGCCTGTTCGGCAATTCGACCTATACCGGCGCCACGATCTCCAACTTCCTCATCAATGCCACCGCCGGCACGCTGATCGTCTCGCTGCAGCTGGTGCAGCTGGGCGGCGGCATGAACGCGCAGCAGGCGGGCATGCTGACGCTGGGTTACGCGATCGCGATCATCGCCTTCATCCGCGTGGGCGAGAAGCTGCTGCAGCGCTTCGGCCCGCGCAAGCCGATGATCTGGGGCTGCCTGATCACCGGCGTGGCGATCGCGCTGTTGATGCCCACGCAACTGATGCTCGGCCAGTACACGATCCTGGCGGTGATCGGCTACTCGCTGTTCGGCCTGGGCCTGGCCTTCTACGCCACGCCGTCCACCGACGCGGCGCTGTCCAACCTGCCGGCGGCACAAGGCGGCTCGGGCTCGGGCATCTACAAGATGGCCTCGTCGCTGGGCGCGGCCTTCGGCGTGGCCATCTCGGCCGCCGTGTTCACCGCGCTGGCGGGCGACAGCAGCAGCGTGCGCTGGCTGGAGGGCGTGATCACCTTCGCCGGCCGCCAGGACAACCTGGCGGTGCGCGAAGCCGCCTTCGTGGCGCTGGGCTTCAACGTGCTGATGGTGGCGGCGGCGATCGTCTCGATCGTCCTTACCGTGCCCAGGGGCCGCAAGACCAACGACTGAGCACGGGCCGGCGGATCAGCGACGTTACGCCGGCTTGCACAGCCACGCCGAGGCCGCGGCCAGCATCGCGCGCGCACCGACCTCGAAGGTCGGTTCCAGCACCTGCGCGGTGGCGATCAGCCAGGTCACGTGCAGGTCGTGACCGCAGCTGTGCGCCACCGGTACCTCGTTGCCGTCCGCATCGCGCGCGGTGGCGGTACTGGCGTAAGGCAGGCCGGTGTCCTCGGCCATCGGCAGCGCATCCATGTCCGCGCGCAGCATCACGGTGGGGCCGTCGCCGTTGCGCAGGATCCCGACCACGCCGGTGATGCCGACGCCGCTGGTCACGTCGTAGCCCATCGTCCGCAGCCGTTGTTCCACCAGTCCCGCGGTGCGGGTTTCCTGCATCGACAGTTCCGGGTGCGCGTGGATGTCGCGGTACAGCGCCAGCCAGTCCGGCTGGTGCTCCTTGAGCAACGGCCCTAATGCCTGCGTGAGCGGATTCATCGGATACTCCTGGCGACGCGGCGGGCCTGCCGCGCCCTATCCTAGCGCCGGCGCATGCAGCGCGCGCATGCGGTATTGAGCGTCGGTCAGGATGGAAGCCTGTATTGCAGGCGTTTCACGCAACACTCTCCTTCGCCGCCGTTCATCATCGTGATGGAGCCGGAAGCTGTCATTGGCAGCACCGGTTATGGAACGATGCATCCTGGTTCGTTTTCCCATGAGGATTCGATGAAGACGATTCATTCACCGCTGCACGCCCTGCATGACGGCGGCATGGAACTGCACCGCGGCGAGCTGGTGCCGTGCTTCGAGATGCCGGCGCGGGTCGACCATATCCTGGCGGCAATCGCGCGCACGGGCTGGGCGGTGGAAGCGCCGCGCGAGTACGACGATGCCGTGCTTGCTCGCGTGCACGATGCGGACTACCTGGCGTTCCTGCGCGGGGCGTATGCGGAATGGCAGGCGGAAGGCCGCGACGGCTTCATGCTCCCCGGGGCATTCCCGGCGCGCGGCATGCGCCGCGACCGCGTGCCCGCAGGCCTGCATGCGCGCCTGGGCTACTACGCCTTCGACGCCGGCAGTCCGATCGTGCAAGGCACCTGGCAGGCGGCACGCGCGTCGGCGTTCTGCGCGCTGACCGCCGCGGACCTGGTCGCCGCGGGCGAGCGCAGCGCCTATGCCTTGTGCCGTCCGCCCGGCCACCACGCCGGGCGCGCGATGTTCGGCGGCTACTGCTTCCTCAACAACGCGGCGCTGGCGGCGCAACGCCTGCGCGATGCCAGCCTGGCGCGGGTCGCGGTGCTCGACGTGGACTACCACCACGGCAATGGCACCCAGGACATCTTCCGCGAGCGCGACGACGTGCTGTTCGTCTCGATCCACGGCGATCCGGACACCGAGTACCCGTTCTACCTCGGCTACGCGGATGAACGCGGCGCCGGTGCGGGCGAGGGCTACAACCACAACTTCCCGCTGCCGCGCGGCACCGACTGGGCGCGCTATGCGGAAACGCTCGAGCGCGCACTCGGGCTGGTTGCCGACTACGCCCCGCAGGCGCTGGTCGTTTCGCTGGGCGTGGACATTTTCGAGGGTGACCCGATCAGCCAGTTCCGGCTGGGTGTGGGGGATTTCCCGCGGCTGGGCGCGCGCATCGCCGCGCTGGGCCTACCGACGGTGCTGGTGCAGGAAGGCGGCTACGCCGTCGCCGGGATCGGCGACAACGTGGTCGGCGTGCTCGCGGCGTTTGCCGGCCCATGAGCCCGGCGCCCAAAGGTGCTGCGCTGGGGCGCCGGCTGCGCACCGAGTGGCAGCACCTGGCCACGTTCCATCGTTCGCGCCGACGCTGGCAGATGCCGGTGGCGGCCGGGCTGGCCACCGGCTTGCCGGTGCTGGTGGGCACGTACTTCGGCCGGCTCGATTACGGATTGGTCTCGTCGCTGGGCGGGCTGGCGTTCCTGTACCTGCCCGACACGCCGATGTATCACCGCATGGCCAGATTGATGGCCTGCGCGTTCGGCATCGCGGCGTGCTACGCGCTCGGCATCATGAGCCACGCCGTGGCGGTGGCGACGGTGCCGCTGCTCACGGTGATCGCGGTGCTGGTCACGATGACCTGCCGCTACTACCGCGTGGGGCCGCCGGCCAGCCTGTTCTTCGTGATGGTCGCGGCGATCGGTGCCTATTCGCCGGTGCCGTTTCTCGAACTGCCGCTGATGGTCGGACTGGTCTTCCTTGGCGGGCTGCTGGCGGCCGTCATCGCCTTCGGCTACAGCCTGATCATCCTGCGGCTGCAGGCGCCGACGCCGGTGCAGCCGCTGCCCCAACCTACCTTCGAGCATGTGGTGCTCGACTCGGTGCTGATCGGCGCACTGGTCGGCCTGTCGCTGCTGCTCGCGGTGGCACTGCAGCTGGAGCGGCCGTACTGGGTGCCGGTGAGCTGCATGGCGGTGATCCAGGGAACGACGCTGCGCGCGGTCTGGAACCGCAACCTACAACGCGTCGTCGGCACGGCGGCCGGCATGCTGGTGGCGTGGGGGCTGCTGTCGCTGCCCCTGGGCCCGTGGGCCGTGGCGCCGATCCTGATGCTGCTGTCGTTCACGGTGGAGTGGCTGGTCGTGCGCCATTACGGGTTGGCGACGGTGTTCATCACCCCACTGACGATCCTGCTGGCCGAGGCCGCCCGGCTCGACCCGCAGGTTTCACACGCGGCGCTGATCCAGTCGCGTTTCATGGATACCATGCTGGGCTGCGCGGTCGGCCTGCTCGGCGGCGTGGTCATGCACCAGCCGCGCCTGCGCGCAGCGGTCGGCCAGTCGTTGCGGGCGCTGATGCCGGCACGCATGAAAGGCAAACGCGACCACCGCGACATCCGTTGAGTGCACGATCTTCGCACCACATGAAACATGGCAGCCGGCGGTCGGCGACAAGACGGGCCCGACGCACGGGCGCGTCCGCTCAACGGCGACGCAGGACCTTCGGGTTCGACGTGCCCCAGACCGTGTACTGGTCGGCCAGGATGACGCCGGTGATCTGCTCGACCTCGGCCGGGGTGATTTCGGCATTGCCCTGCTTGCCGAACAGCACGACCTCGTCGCCCGCCTGGACGCCCGGGATGTCGGTCACGTCGACCATCGTGGTGTTCATGGTGACGTTGCCCATCACCGGAGCCCGCTGCCCGCGGATCAGCATCGCGCCCTTGTTGGAATACGCGCGCCGGTAGCCGTCCGAATAGCCCACGGGAATGTTGGCCAGCAGCGAATCCCGCTTCAGCACGCAGGTGCGGTCGTAGCTCACCGTGTCGCCGGCGGGATAGGCCTGGACCGATGCCACCCGCGACTTGAAGGACGCCACGTGCGCGAACGGCGGCTTGGGCGTGCCGCCATAGCCGTACAGCGCGCCGCCGGGACGCACCATGTCCAGGTGCGCTTCGGGAATGTGCTGGACGGCGTAGGAATGGGCGGCATGCAGGATCACGTCCTCGCGCCGCAATGCGGTATGGGCGAACAGCCAGGCGGTCTGCGCCTTGAAGGCGTCGAGTCCTTGCAGGATGTCCGCGCGATCTTCGGTCGGAAAATGGGTCATCATGCCGACGATCTGCAGGCCCTCGATCTTCGCCAGCGCTTCGGCGTCCTGCCGGCCCTGCCCGGTCTCCATCTCGATCCCGTTGCGGCTCATGCCCGCCGAGTTCAGCGCCAGGTGCTGTGCACGCAGACGCTGGGGGTACCAGTCCACGGCCTACGCCACGGCCTGGCGATCGAGCGCGCTGCGGTCCCACCCGGCCAGGTCGGCGGCGTGCCGGTAGGTGCTGTCGATGAAGGCGTGGATCATGTCATCGGGCGCATCGGCCTGCCGCACCGCCTCGTAGGGCAGGATGAATTCGCCGAGCTGGCGATGGTAATAGGCGGCCTGCGGCTGCACACGCGCCTCTTTCAGTCCCGGCGGCTCCGGCACTGCATACGCATAGAACGCGGGCTCCAGCAGCGCGCCGCTGCCGGGCCAGAAGCCGTGGCTGATGACCTCGTGCGAATACGCGTCGCGCTCGAACGCCGGCCCCTCGCGCGGCGGCGCGCGGCGACCAGAGAAGCGCGTTACCGCCAGGTCGAAACTGCCCCAGAAGAAGTTGACGGGGCTGCTCTTGCCGACGAACGCGCACTGCGAAGCGGTGAACACCCGATCGACCTGCACCAGGATGCGCCACAGGCGGTTGGCGTACGCGGGATCGTAGGCGTGGTGCTGCGTGTCCAGGTCGAGCCGGACCGGCTCGGCGACCTCGACGGCTATGGGCCAGATCCTCACCGGCAGGCGCATCGCACCCAGGATGGCCATCAACTCGCGGTAGAAATCGGCGACGCTGCGCGGCGCCAGTGCCAGCGTCCGCGTTTCGCCATCCGAGGCGCGGACGGCCAGCTGGTGGTCGATGAAGTCGAACTCGATGACGAAGGAACGGGCGCCGTGCGGCAGCGAGCGCGTCGCCAGCCCCCGCGGCGTCACGCGCAGCGCCACGGACCAGCAGTGGTTGAGCGGCGGCGCCTGCGCCAGCGCGATCTTGCCGACCACCTGCAGCCACATGTGCAGGGTCGCGTAGGTGTCTTTCCACGCCTCATAAGGCAGCGCGGGCCAACGGGTTTCGACGGTCATTGCCATGTTCGCCACCCCCCATCGTCTGCGGTTGCGCACGCTCACGATACCCGATCGACGGCAGGGCGGCGGGCCTGCCGCCATTTCCCGATGGCAGTCGGGGAATACGTTGCCGTCACGCCGCATTTCGCTGATGTATCGTGCGCAACATGCAAATCAGTTCAGGGATCGCCTGGCTCAGGCTGGCCGTGGCGAGGCGCGGGCCATGGGAGCCTTCGTTGCCACCAAACGCCTTGGCAGTCGCAAGGCGGCGAGGCCGGCCGATTGCAGATGCACGACCTGCCGTCGAAGAAGGCGCTTGCAGCGGAAAGCAGCGATTCGAGGGAAAGCGCACTCTGATTTTGCCTGCCCCCTGCCTTGCCTCCGGTAACCTGCCGGCATGACCCCGACCGAAAAGCCCAGCGCCCCCGAAATCTCGCGCGCCTCCATGGTGGTCGCGGCGCTGTCGACGGTGGTGGAGTGGTACGACTTCACGCTCTACCTGTATTTCGCCACGGTGCTGTCGCGGGTGTTCTTCGGCGGCGGCGACGGCTCGCTGCTGGCCACGCTCGCCGGCTTCGCCATTGCCTACGGCATGCGGCCGCTGGGCGCGATGGCGTTCGGCCATATCGGCGACCGCATCGGGCGGCAGCGCACGCTGGTGCTGTCGATGATGCTGATGACGCTGGCGATGCTGGCGACGGCGCTGTTGCCGGACCATGCCGCGATCGGGCCGGCGGCGGGCGGACTGCTGTTGCTGCTGCGCTGCTTCATGGCGTTCTCGGTCGGCGGCGAATACACGGGCGTGGTCGCCTACCTGCTGGAAGGGGCACGCGCGGACCGGCGCGGCCTGGTCACCTCGCTGGCAGCCGCCGCCAGCGAGGTCGGCGCGCTGTTGGCGGTGGCGATCGCCGCCCTGGTGGTCGGCGCGATGAGCACCGCCCGCCTCGACGCCTGGGGCTGGCGCATTCCGTTCCTGGTGGGAGCGGCACTGGCCGGCTGCGTCTGGATCGCCCGCTCCACCATGGACGAATCGCCGGATTTCCTGCGTCAGCTGAAGCAGCGCACCGTGCCCGAGTCCCCGCTCCGCCACGTGCTGGCCCGGCATCGGCCTGCGCTGCTGCGGACCTTTGCCATTTCGGCGCTGGGCTCGATCACCTATTACGTCGGCATCACCTATGTGCCGGCGTTCCTCAGCTCGTCGGGCAGCCTCGCCGAAGGCCGCTCGCTCTGGCTGGCGACCGTTGCCGCGGTGGCGGTCATCCTGGTCACGCCGCTGGCGGGCACGCTCTCCGACCGGGTCGGACGCAAGCCGGTGCTGATCGGGCTGGGCGTCGCCGGCATGCTGCTGCCGCTGTCGATGTTCAGCCTGATGGCCGGTGGCGGCGAGCTGCGCATCGCTGCCGGCGCGATCGTGCTGGCCTGCCTCGCCGGCGGCGTGAGTGCGGTGGGCGCCCCGGCGACCGCCGAGCAGTTCCCCGGCGAGGGCCGGCTCAGCGGCCTGGCACTGGGCGTGACGGTCGCCACCGCGATCTTCGGCGGCCTGACGCCCTTCCTCGCCGAGCTTTTCGTCCGGCTGACCGGATGGACCGCCCTGCCCGGCGCCATGATCGCCGCGGTCGCCCTGGCCGTGCTGCCCGTGTTCCTGACCATGCCGGAGACGCGCCCGGGTCTGGCCGCAAAGGGCGCGGCGGCCATCGAGCGGGCGGGGCTTGCCGCCCCGGGGCATCGCGACTGACCGCCCGCTTTCATCCGGGCTTGCGCGCGACGATGACCTGGCTGATCGGCATGAACTGGTCGAGCTGCTGCTTGAGCTGCCGCCCCTGCGGCATCTCCAACAATGCACGCCAGGCCGCGGTCCAGTGATCCAGCACCGGGTGGGCGGGATCGTACAGCTCCACCTTGCAGGCCCAGAACAGCGCCCACCAGATCGACCAGAAGAATCCGTACGGGATGTGCTCCACCACGACCAGGCCGGCGTCGCCCGCCATCTGCGCAAACTCGTCGCGGCCGATGATGCGCAGGTGGCCGCCGGGCTGCTCGCGGTACTCCGGCGGCAACACGCGCTGCTGCAGGTCCTCCTGCAGCGCACCGGGCACGCTCAGCAGGTACAGCGCGCCCGGGGCGCCGACGCGGAACAATTCGGCGAGGACCTGTCGCGGATCGTCCACGAGCTGCAGCACTTCGGTGCAGATCACCCGCGTGGCCATGCCATCCTCCAGCGGCAGCGGATTCGCATCGCTGACCACGCTGGTATGCGCGCCCGTGCCCGCCGCGGCCAGCCGGGCCCGCACCTCGTAGACCAGTTGCGCCTCGCGATCGATCGCGACCACCCGCGCGCCGTGGCGCGCGCAGAACACGCTGTTGACCCCGGCGCCGCAGCCGACATCGACCACCACGTCGTCCGCACCGATCGGGACGCCGCGGAACAGCTCCGCGCTGTCTTCCCGGTACCAGCCGCTGAGCCTGGCGTCGTGCAAGCCCACCGCCGAGGCACCACGCGGCTCGTCGCCGCCGGCCGGCGATGGATGGCGGTCGTCCGGCGCGGAAGGCGCGCCGTCGGGGTGATCAACGCGGTGAGGCATGCTCGACCTCCAGGCGGATGGGAGCGGCGCCGGCCACCCGGTGGAACGGCAACGCTGCGCGGGAGCGCGCACGCCCGCCATTCCAGCACATCCGGCCTCGCCCCCTCATTTCCCGGACCGGGGAACCGCGGATAGCAGCCGGCAATCCAGCGGTCTCCACGGCCGCCGGGCTCACTTGCGCGCGGCGACGATCTCGCTCAGGTAGTCGGGCGTCCCCGCCACGCGCACCAGGTGCGGGTATTGCAGGCCGCCGTGGTAATCCACCGGCACCGTGCGGTAGCCGCCCTGGTACTTCAGCAGCAGCTGGATCGGCGCCTTGTCCGTCTTGGCCGCGGTGATCGCATTCTTCAACACGTCGTCGCTGTAGTCCTGGCCGTTCACCGCGACGATGGCGGCGCCGGTGCTGACGCCGGCCTTGAACGCCGGCCCGTTCCAGCGCACGTCGTTGATCCGCCCCTTGTCCGCCATCGTCAGGCCGATCGACCAGGCGAAGTTGTACAGGTGGCGCGACGGCTCGGGGCGGCTGTTGTACTGCTTCTCGTAGGCGCTCTCCTTGTCGGTATAGACCAGCTTCCAGCCGGTGCCTTCGAGGCCGTCGAGCAGCGGGGGACCGATCGCGTCGACGCGCGCGCGCAGGAAGCCGGCCCAGTCGTACTTCGCCACGCCGTCCAGCGCCGCCACCACGTCGTCGAAGGCGTAGGTCTTCGTGACGTAGCTGCCGTTGTCGACGCCGAAGAACGCGCGGGCGAAATCGTCCAGCGACTTGCGGTCGTGCGTCAGCGCGCGGATCTTCGCGTCCACCGACAGCCACATCATCTGCCCGGCGCTGTAGTACTCCTCGCTCATCTGCCAGCTGCGGTACGGCAGGCCCGAGCGGCGGGCCACGGTGGGGTCGTTGGTGGTGTCCTCGAGCGTGCGCCAGCCGAAACCCGCGCGGTTGCGCTCGTAGTTGGCCGCCACCATCGCCAGCGCGTCGCGGAACTCCTGCGGCGACCACATGCCCGAGCGCGCGGTGAGCACGAAGCCCCAATACTGCGTCTGCCCCTCGTACACCCACAGCAGCGAATCGCCCATCGGCACGTTGAAGTTGGGCGTCCACAAATCGGCCGGGCGGCGGAACTTGCCGTTCCACGAATGGGTGTATTCGTGCGCCAGCAGGTCGCGGCCGGGCGCGGCGTCGTTCCAGGCGGTGAAGTAGTCGGCGCCGAGGCCGTCCTCGCTGGACTGGTGGTGTTCCGTGCCGTTGCCGCCCAACTGGTCGGACAGCGAGAACAGGAAGTCGTAGTGGTCGTAATGGTGCGAACCGAACAGCGTGGTCGCCTGCACCGCCAGCGCGCGATGCACCTTCAGCTGCTCGGGCGTCATCTCCAGGTACTTCGGCGCGTCGGCGACGATGTCCAGGTGCACGGGCGCCCCGCCGGGCGGCGTGAGGTCGACGCGCTTGAAGTACTGGCCGGCGTAGACCGGCGAATCGACCAGGTTGTTGAAGGTCACCGGCTTGAAGGTGACGGTGTCGCCCGACTGCGAGCCCGTCTCCAGCGCGGTGCCGAACTGCCAGCCATGCGCAAGCGTCACGCTGGGCGCGAAGGTGATGCCGCGCGTAAAATGGCCGGCCGGATACAGCGCCACCTTGCTCCATTCCATGTCCATCATGCGGTCGGTGATCTCGAACCCGCCGTCGCGGGGCGACAGGTACTGGAACTCCGCGTCGATGCTGGCGACGCCCGCAGGCACGTCGAGGTGGAACGCGTACACGTCGTACTTGTCGCGCGTCCACGTCAGCGGCTTGCCGCCGGCGCTGAGCTCGAGGCCGGCGAGCATGGCGATCGGGCCGGTCGGCGAGTGGTCGCCGGGAATCCACTGCGGGTAGAGCAGCGTCAGCGCGCCGGCCTTGACCGGGATCGACTCGTGCACGCGGAAAATGCCCTGCGCGGTGTCGCGGGCATCGACATGGAGCGCCACCGTGCCGGGATACGGCGTGTCCTGCGGCGGCGGCACGTCACCCGTTCGCACCTGCTGCGCGCCCACGGCACCGGCGGCGAGCGCCAGCGATACGGCGAAGGCGAGACGCGAAAACTTGCGAAGCGCGGCCGCCGGCAACGCAGCGGAAAAGGCACGGGGCATGTTGGACTCCAGCGGTGTGGACGAAGAGGCCGCCAACTTATCACCGCGAGCCCTTCGTGCAACCGGATGGCGTCACCGTTCGCCCGCCGACTGGCCCCTGGCCTGACGATGGCTCGTTCAGCGCCATCGTGGCGCGCAGCGCCTTCGACGCCTTCCCGTCGATGGCGTCGCCTTCATGCGGATCGATGGCGCGCCGGGTGTTGCCTTCGAGGCTGGCGTTGAAGAGGCCCCCGGGGTCGCCCAGCGAGGCACCCTTGGCGAAGATCATCTTCACGGCGTTCTTGCATGTCTCGCCGGTGCAGATCATCCCAGCGCGGTACCACACCGGCAGGCCGTCGCCGGGAAGGCGGCAGCGCGCAACCGCGCGAGGGGCCACCGCCGGGGCACCGGCGCTACTTCGCCAGCGCCCGTTCGATGGCCTGCTGGGCCAGCGGCGCCATGATCGCGTAACCCGCGGGCGTCGGGTGTACGCCGTCGCCGGCCAGGCGGGCATCCATGCCGCCCTGCGCGTTGGTCAGCGCGCTGTAGTAGTCGAGCCAGGTGGCGCCACTCGACGCAGCATAGGACTTGAGCCACGCATTGAGCGCGCGGACCTTGCCGGCCGGCTGCAGGCCCGGATGCCACGGATAGTCGCTGACCGGCAGCACGGAAGCGAGAATGACCCGGATGTGGTTGGCCTGCGCCAGTTCCGTCATGGAGCGGAAGTTGTCCTCGATCATCGGCAACGTGGCAAGGCCCGTATTGCCCGCGAGGTCGTTGGTGCCGGCGAGCATGACCACCGCCGCGGGACGAAGCGCGAGCACGTCCTGCCGGAAACGCAGCAGCATCTGCGCCGTGGTCTGCCCCGAGATGCCGCGGTTGACGTACGGCTTGCCGGGGAAAAAGCGGGTGCCCTCGGCGCGCCCCCATGCATCGGTGATGGAGTCCCCGAAAAACACCACGCGCGCCTCGCCGGGCGCCGGCGCCGGCAACTGCGCATTGTCATCGCGGTAGCGGCCTAGCTGCGGCCAGTCCAGCAGTTGCTGCTGCATCGACGCGACATCCTCGGCAGTGACCGATGCCGGCGGCATGGTATAGAGCGGATTGATGGCGACGGGCACTGCGGGGGCAGGGGCGGAAGCCGCGGCCTGGCCGGTGGCATGCAGCGGGCCGGCAACGCCGGCGGGAAGCATGAAGGCGACAATAAAGACCGACCGAAACGCCATGCTCGAAACCTCCACGCAAGACTTGCAGAGCCAACGGGTAAGCAGGATACCGCGGGGGAAATGTCGGCAGTCCCTCCCCCGGGCAGCGGAGAGGGCCGATGCGGAGCTTGCATGTTGCGGCGTTACCCGCCGTCCATATCGTAGCGGGGGTGTCCGGGCATTGGCCCCGATATCTTTTCCCGGCGGGCTGGGCGAGAGGCGAGTGCCCGACCGGCCCCGGGCCAGTGATATTTCATTCCCCCAGCGCCGGGTCCAGCAACGGCAGCGCGGCCCCCGTTGACGGCGAACGGCAGAATGGCGGCACCTTGCGTCGATTTCTCGGCATCCCGATCGTCGGGAACACAGGCAGCCCCCTCGACCCACACTGGAGACCCGACATGCGCAAGCTCATCGTTCCCGCGTTCATCAGCCTCGACGGCGTCATGCAGGCGCCTGGCGGCCCGGAGGAAGACAGCAGCGGCACCTTCGTCCACGGCGGCTGGTACTGGCCCTATGCCGACGACTCCGAAGAAGAAATGGGCGGCGTGTTCACCCGCCCGTTCGAGCTTCTGCTCGGGCGCCGCACCTACGACATCTTCGCCGCGTACTGGCCGCACGTGCCGGCGGATGCGCCGCAGCGGGGCATCGCCGACCTGTTCAACGGCACCGCCAAGCACGTCGCCACCCACCATCCCGACACGCTCGGGTGGCAGCACAGCCATGCCCTGGGGCCGGACATCGTCGCCACGGTGCGCGGGCTCAAGCGCAGCGACGGCCCCGACCTGGTCACCCAGGGCAGCAGCGAACTGGTGCACCAGCTGTTGGCCACGGACCTCGTCGACGAGCTGCTCCTGCTGGTCTGCCCGATCCTGCTCGGCCGCGGCAAGCGCCTGTTCGACGAGCGCGCGCAGGCGGCGGCCTTCCGGCTCGAAACATCGAGGACCACGCCCACCGGCGCGCTGGTCAACCGCTACGTCCGCGAGGGCGAGGTGCGGACGGGATCGTTCGAACAGGGCTGATCGACGACCACAGCGTCGCCAGGAAAGTGCGCGCTGACTGCCTGGGAGTACGGCAATCTACTCCCAAGCAACGAGATCTACACCGTTGTGCTCGCCTCGATCGGCCTGGCTGTGGAAATCGCCGGCGTCGCCATCGCTGCGATCTCCCAGAAACCGAAGAAGTGGCCAACGTTTGCCAGCAAGCGTCGTGATTTTGCCGAGGAGCTGGATTTCGACTTGCCTCATCATCTGGCACTGGTCGAGTGGTTACGAACCTTCCCGCTCGACCAACGCGAAACGCTGAGCGAATTCGTCGGCTATCGCAACGAGCGGATGAAAGAGAAGCTTCCCATGCTCACCGGCAGCATCGAAAAGCTCGGTGCACTTCCCATCGTCATTGCGCTCTACCTGCAATTCAAGGACATGCACTGGCCGCCGCACCCCAGTTGGGTGGAAATCTTTTTGATCTTTGTAATGGTCTTGGGCTACTGGCTGAGCGTGTTGCAGATCAGCGTAAGGCTACGGCTTCAGCTCTATGAGACGCTACTCAGGAAGGCGCTTACGTAGACAGGAACTCTGCGTAGCCTGTCTGGTGCAGTGGCGCATACGTCCCCGCAAAACCCGGCGATCCTGAGATAGTGCCCCCGAAGTGCACCCTGACCCGTACTCTTCATTCTTGAGAAAGCGCACTTCGGCCCTGATGCTCTTGATCCTACGACTCCTTCCAGCATGTGGCCATGTTCGACAAAATCAGAAACTGGCGCGTACGGCGCACTATCGCCCGCCACCCGATCGCCGAATCGCTCTGGCGCGATGCGCTGCAGCGCTGTACCGCAGCGCGCCGGCTGGGCGCTTCCGACCAGGCCACGCTGCGCGTGCTGGCCACGCTGTTCCTGGAGGGCAAGTCGCTGGAGCCGACCCAGGGCTTGCATCTGGACGACGCCGACCGCGTCCTGCTCGCGGCGCATGCCTGCGTGCCCATCCTGAAACTGGGCATGGATTGGTACGACGGTTGGCACAGCGTCATCGTGTACCCGGACGCGTTCATCCCACGCCGCCCACAAATCGATGCCGCGGGCGTGGTGCACCAGACCCACAGCGTGATGGCCGGCGAGGCATGGGGGCGCGGGCCGGTGATCCTGTCGTGGGCGGACGTGCTGAACAGCGGGAAGAAACCGGGGCACAACGTGGTCATCCACGAAATGGCCCACAAGCTGGACATGCTCAACGGCGACGCCAACGGCTTTCCGCCACTGCACCGGCGCATGGATCGCCGCGTGTGGTCGCGGGTCTTCTCGAGCGCGTGGGACCGCCTGCAGGAGGAACAACGCAACGGGGCCGACTTGCCGATCGACCCGTATGCCCTGGAAAGCCCGGCCGAGTTCTTTGCGGTGGCCAGTGAGCAATTTTTCGAGGCGCCGGCAACCTTGCGCGAGCACTTGCCGGACGTCTATCGGCAGCTCGAGCAGTTTTATCGGCAGCATCCGTTCTGAGCGCCCAGTGCTGATCAAAGCGGTCCTGAGCCCGTTCCGATGACCCTTGATTTCCGGCCTTGGTCGCCCACCGCAAAATTTCGCGCTATGGTTCGCGGACGGCATTGACTCAGGGGGAGACATGGCCAGACGCAAGGAAAGCGGGATCGAGGTTGTTGCCTCGATGCCATGGCCGGTCGGCATCGTACTGGGCCTGATCGGTTATATCGCCATCCGCTATGGAATCGGCTGGCTTCTCGGCACGAGCAGCAATCCATATCTTTCAGGCATGGGAAAATTCACCGCAACCGGGGCCTACGCTCCACTCGCGTGGTTCGTCTTGGTTCTTTGCTGGATCGGCGCCCTCATATCTTTCTTGGGCCAACGCAAGCGCAGACACCTCCTGAATACCCAGACTGGGCTGGATAGCCTTCGCGCCATGAGTTGGCGCCAGTTCGAGATGCTGGTGGGGGAGGCGTTTCGTCGTCGCGGCTATGCCATCCAGGAAACCGGGCTTGGTGGTGCGGATGGCGGCATCGATCTGATCCTGCGCAAGGGTGGCAAGACCACGCTCGTGCAGTGCAAACAGTGGAAGACGCAGCGCGTCGACGTCAAGGTCGTGCGGGAGATGTTTGGTCTGTTGGCGCATCATGGCGCCGCTGCGGTGAAGATCGTCGCGGTGGGTGACTACACCGCGGACGCGCAACGCTTTGCACAAGGCAAACCCATCGAGCTAATCCATGGTGAGGCGCTGCTTGCGATGGTGCGTGAAGGTCAGACTCCGACGTCAGCCAAAACGACGAAGGCAACAATCAGACCTGACGTTACGACCAAACCAGACCCGGCGCCTTCGTCGAATCCAATCTGTCCGAAGTGCGGCGCTGATATGGTCCAGCGGTCGAATCGACAAACCAAAGATCATTTTTGGGGTTGCGTGAAATATCCGACTTGCCGTGGCACAAGGGTGGCCCCGAAGGGGCCGGAGGAAATTAATTCGGTTTAATTCCCTCCGGCCCTGAGGTTTCCCCACGAATCTTCTCGTTCAATCAACGCGTTGCATGCGGATTGAAGGAACAGTGCGCGCATGATG
>NZ_LVJR01000087.1 GCF_001617365.1 Rhodanobacter sp. FW104-R8 | reverse complement strand
GCGGCGCGCTGCACGAGCTGGAGCGGAAGCTGGCCCGCAAGGGCATGGCGCGCCGCCCCGCCGAGGGCCCGCAGCATTACCTGAGCCGCGCCGCCCGGGCATTGCCCGGCCAGCGCGACGAACTGACAAGGCTGATGAGGAGTTACCTGGAACTGCGCTATGCCCATGACGAACCGCCCACTGAACCACTGCGCGCGTTCCGGCGCGCCGTGCGGGATTTCCGCATCGTCAACGTGGTCAAATAAGAGCCGACACGACGGCGCAGGCCGTCGCCCATGTATGGAGAGATCCCCATGTCCCTGTACCGCCCACTGACCCTCGCCGCCGCCATCGCCCTGCTGGCCGGATGCGCGACGGTGCCGAAACCGCTGGAAGGCACTTATGCCGACGTCTCCACCGCCAGCGCCCAGCAAGGCGGCGCGGGCGGCACCCGCGTGCGCTGGGGCGGCGAGATCATCAAGACCGAGCCGGGTCCGCAGCAGACCTGCTTCTACCTGCTGTCACGCCCGCTGGACAGCCAGGCGCGCCCGAAGGCCGGCAACACCGGCGAGAACCAGGGCCGCTTCGTCGCCTGCCGTGACGGCTTCTACGATCCGGAGGTGTTCGTCCGCGGCCGCGAGCTGACCGTCATCGGCACGCTGCACGGCACGGTGTCGCAGAAAGTGGGCGAGTTCGACTACGCCTACCCGCGGGTGGAAGCCGACGTGGTCTATCTGTGGCCGAAGCGCCCGATCATCGTCGACTACCCGCCGGGCTTCTACGACCCGTTCTGGGGACCGAGCTTCGGCCCGTACTGGGGCGGCTATCCGTACTACGGCTACTACCCGCACCGGGTGATCGTGGTGCAGCCGCCGCCCCCGCCGCCGCCGAAGAAATAAGCGTACACAAGAACGCCGGCTCCACGCCGGCGTTCTTGTGTACGGGGCGCCGCACTCAGCCCGGCGGCCAGTGCATGCGCCGGCCGGCCAGCAGGTGCACGTGCAGGTGGTATACGGTCTGCCCGCCGTCCTCGTTGCAGTTGACCACCGTGCGGTAACCCTGCTCGGCAAAGCCCTCCTGCTTCGCGTATGCCGCCGTGGCCAGCAGCAATCTGCCGAGCAAGGCGGCGTCGCCCGCCGTCGCATCGTTGAGCGTGGCCAGCGGCTTCTTCGGGATGAACAACACGTGCACCGGCGCCTGCGGATTCAGGTCGCGGAACGCCAGCACCTCGTCGTCCTCGTAGACGATGTCGGCCGGAATCTCGCGGCGGACAATCTTGCTGAAAATCGTGTCGGTCATGGTCGGTTTCCTGAAGGTAATGGCTCAGAGCCTATGAATAAATCCACATCCTGTGGATTTATTCAGTCGCGAGTCCGGCACATGTCCGTATTCGCTCCCGCGAAGCAGACACTTGCGTGTCTGCTTCGCGTTCCGGCCATCGGGCAACTGCTCCTGCGTTGCCTCAACTCGGGCATCCTGCCCTTGGCCTGGCCGGACTGAGAGGCTGTTGTGTCACAGCCTCTCAGTCGAGCAGTTGCCGCCCGCCGAACGCGTGCGCCAGCGTGCTGCGGTCGACGTACTCCAGCTCGCCGCCCAGCGGTACGCCATGCGCCAGCCGGGTCGGCCGCACGCCGCCGGCGCGGGCCAGCTGCGCCAGGTAATGCGCGGTGGCTTCGCCTTCCACGGTGGGGTTGGTGGCGATGATCAGTTCCTCGATCTCGCCCTCGCCCAGGCGCTGGGCCAGCTGCGCCAGCCCGAGTTCCTCCGGGCCCAGCCCGTCCAGCGGCGACAGCCGTCCCATCAGCACGAAGTACTGGCCGCGGTAGCCGGTGGCCTGCTCGATCGCCGCCAGGTCGGTCGGCGACTCCACCACGCACAGCACCTGGCGGTCGCGGCTGGAACTGGCGCACAGCGAACACAGCGGCTCCTCGCTGAAGTTGCGGCAGCGCTCGCAATGGCCGATGCGCCGCATCGCCTGCTCCATCACCGCCGCCAGCTTCAGCCCGCGTTCGCGCTCACGCTCCAGCAGATGGAAGGCCATCCGCTGCGCGCTCTTGCCACCCACGCCGGGCAGGCAGCGCAGTGCTTCGATCAGGTCGGCGAGGAGGGGGGAGCCGGATGACATGGATGATCCGAGAAGTGAGTGAAGAGGAGTGAGGAGTGAGAGAAAAGCCAGGAGCAGCAAGCTGAAGCTCTCTCTCGCTTCTCACTTCTCTTCACTCACTCCTGCTTTCAGAACGGCAACTTGAAGCCGGCCGGCAGGTTCATCCCGGCGGTGACGCCGCCGAGCTTGTCCTTGCTGGCCTGGGCTACCTTGTTCACCGCGTCGTTGATGGCGGCGGCCACCAGGTCCTCGGCCATCTCGGGATCGTCGGCGAAGGTCTGCCGGTCGATCTGCACCTTGCGTACCTCGTGCCCACCGGTCATCACCACGCTGACCAGGCCACCGCCAGCGCTGCCGGTGACTTCGAGTTTTGCGATTTCCTCCTGCGCACGCTTCATGTCTTCCTGCATGCGCTGGGCCTGCTGCATCAGCTGGCCGATCTGTCCTCTCATCACACGGCTCCGGATTCGTTGTCAAAGGGTTTGACGGATTGCGGCACCACGCGTGCGCCGAATTCGCGCTTAAGCGACTGCACCAGCGGATCGCCCTCGATCGCCTGCTCGGCCGCGGCCTGGGCCGCATCACGAGCCTGCGCCGCGCGCGCCGCCGGGGTCTGCGCGGCGGCGGCCAGGTTGCTGTTGACGAAGCGCAGGCGGATGCGTTCGCCCAGCGCCTGGCCGATGCGCTCTTCCATCTGGCTCACCATCGGCTCCACCGCCAGGCTCATGTGCGCTGGCTGCAGCGCCAGCACCAGGGTCTGCCCGTCGCGCTCGCGCAACACCGCATTCTGCGCCAGCAGGCCGAACGGCCCACGCAGGCCGGCGCGCTCGATCAGCGCCTCCCAGTCGGGCAGTCCGTTGGCGTCGCGTGTCGGCGGCGCGGCTGCCACGGCCGGTGCCGGCGTCGCAGGCGCGCGTGGCGGCGGTGATTCGTGCCGGCGCTCTGCCGCAGCGGCCGGCCGGGCCGGTGTCGCGGCTGCGGGGCGTGCTGCCGGTGCCGGGCTGGCCGCAGCCGGCCGTTCGGCATGGACGGCTGGCGCACCGTCGCCGGGACGGAACGCCAGCATGCGCAGCAACGCCATCTCGAAGCCGGTACGCGCATCCGGCGCCAGCGCCAGATCGCGGCGGCCCGCGGTGGCGATCTGGTAGTACAGCTGCACGTCTTCCGGGGCGATCCGCTGGGCCAGCGCCGCCAGTGCGCTGTCGTCGGCGCCATCCTCTTCCGGCCGGTAGCCGGGAATCAGCTGGATCAGCTGCAGGCGGTGCAGCACGCTGGCGATGTCGTCCAGCACACCGCCGAAATCGGGCGAGTACGAGGCGATCTGCATGCACTCGGCAAGCAGCCGCTCGCCGTCGCCGGCAGCCAGGGCGTCGAGCACGCCGATCACCTGCCCGCGCGCCACGCTGCCCAGCATGTTGCGCACGTCATCGGCATGCAGCGCGCCGCCGCCATAGGCGATCGCCTGGTCCAGCAGCGACAGGCCGTCACGCAATGAACCGTCGGCAGCACGCGCGAGTTCTCCGATCGCGCTGTCTTCGTAGGCAATGTTTTCCGCAGCGAGGATGTGCCGCATCTGGCCGGAAATCTGTTCCGGCAACAGCCGCTTCAGATTGAACTTCAGGCAGCGCGACAGCACCGTCACCGGCAGCTTCTGCGGGTCGGTGGTGGCGAGCAGGAACTTCACGTGCGGCGGCGGCTCCTCCAGCGTCTTCAGCAACGCGTTGAACGCGTTCTTCGACAGCATGTGCACCTCGTCGACCAGGTACACCTTGAAGCGGCCGCGCGACGGCGCGTACTGCGCGTTCTCGATCACCTCGCGCACGTCGTCCACGCCGGTGTTGCTGGCCGCGTCGATCTCCAGCAGGTCGACGAAGCGCCCCTCGTCCACCGCCGTGCACACCGGGCACTCGCCGCAGGGATCGGCCGACTGCCCGCGCTCGCAGTTCAGCGACTTGGCGAAGATGCGCGCGATGGTGGTCTTGCCGACGCCGCGGGTGCCGGTGAACAGGTAGGCATGGTGCATGCGCCCGGTATCGAGCGCATTGGTGAGCGCGCGCACCACGTGCTCCTGCCCGACCAGCTCGGCGAACTTGCGCGGGCGCCACTTGCGGGCGAGTACCTGATAGGACATGACTGACTACCTTGGGGCGAAGGTCGATTGTGCCAAGTCGCGGCAGGCAAGTCAGTAAAGCACGCTCCGGAATGGCGGCGGCCCCGCCAGCCACACCCCGGCACCCGAATCATTCGCTACCGTTGCTTCCTTCCGGACCTGGCGGAGTTTGCGAACTATCGTCGCGGGGGGACCGACGGGGCCACCATGGACGTCAAGCAATGCACGCTTGCTGATTTTCTGCCGCGCCGGCCTGCAGGTCCGTCGCGTGATTCAAATTCTGGCGGAGAGAGCGGGATTCGAACCCGCGATACGTTTTACCGTATACACACTTTCCAGGCGTGCTCCTTCAACCACTCGGACACCTCTCCGCAATGAAGCCCTCTTTGCCGGCAATCCAGCCATCAGAGAGTCGGTAAGGATAGCGGCAGCCCCCCGTACAGGCAAGCGAACAGGCGCCGATTCAGCCAGCGTCGGCCCGGGGCTCCGCCGGGGCGTGCAAGGCGACACGCTCGCCCGGACTGGCGATGCGGTAACCGAGCGAGGCCAGCGCCGTGCCGTCCGCCTCGCTGCCGTAGTGGTACAACAGCAGCCGGGTACGCAAGGCATCGGGATACTCGCGTTCGATATCGTCGATGCCGGTATGCGACGGGTTGCCGACCAGGCTGCAGTCGTGCGCGATCAGCTCGCTGCCGCCGGCATGGCGGGCCAGCATTTCGGGAATCGGCCGGGTGTCGCCGGTGTAGGCAAAGCTGCCGTCCAGGGCGAGGCCGTACGAGGTGCCCGGCACGTGATGGCGGGTGGCGAACACGTCGAACCACAGCCCGTCCAGCCAGAAGCCGCGCGTGCACGGGATCAAGCGGAACGCTTCCCAGAAGTTGACACCACCCTCGGCGAGGGCGCCGGGGTAATCGGCGACCCGCGCCTGCAGCCAGGGCAACAGCCCGGCATGGATGAAGACCCGAGTCGTGCCTCGCAGATGCTCGTCGAACCACAGTTTGAAGAACAGCTGCTCCAGCCCGGCCACGTGGTCCATGTGGGTATGCGTGATGAACACGGCCGGCGGCAGCGCGTCGTACGCCGCCAGGTAGCGGTCGAGCGTATCGGGGCCGCAGTCGATCAGCAGCAGCGGCACGCCGGCACGTTCCAGCACCACGGCCGACGAACCCAGCGCCACCGCGTGCGCGGCGCCCACGCCAAGAAAATGCAGATGCCAGTTCATGGGTTCAGCGTACGCCCATAGCGGTACAACAGCGGTTGCCAGATGCTCTTCTCGAACGCCGCTTCGCCGTCGGCGGCCGCGCCGAGCTTGAGCAGCGACCGGCGCAGGCGCTGCAGGTTCGCCTGTTGCCAGGCCACGGCCGGGATGCGCAGGCGGCCGCGATCGAAGTCGATCAGGTACAGCTCATCCGGTGCCACCAGCACGTTGTGCGCGTTCAGGTCGGCATGCCAGACGCCGGCGCGATGGAAACGCGCTACCAGCGCCCCGACCTCCTCCGCCAGCTCGCCATCCAGCCGCCCTGCCGCCAGGCGTTCGGCCAGCGTCTGCGCGTCGGCGATGCGGCGGGTGATCAGATCGGCGCTGTAGAACATGCCATGCCGGCAATACCATGCGGCCACCACTGCCGGCCCGGGCAGCTCCAGCCGGGCGATCTCGGCAAGCAGGCGGAATTCCACGAACGGACGCGTGCGATCGGCGCCGGTCCACAGATACCGGTCGCCCATCAGTGAGGCGACCAGGCCGCCGCGACGATAATGCCGCAGCACGCATTCGCCCGCCGGCGTGACAACGATCGCCACGCCACCGCGGCCACCGGCCTGCGTGCGCAGCGCACCACGTTCGCGCCAGTAATCCGGTGCGAACCAGTCGTGCCCGACTTGTGGCGATACCTCGGCGTCGAACAGAATCGCGCCTGCGGCATCCTTGTGGGTTCGTTCCTGCATCATCATGCCCGGTGACTGCCCACGATTCTAACCCAGGCCTCATGACCCCGAACCTGATCACTGCCGCCGCCTCGATCTGCCTGCTGCGCACCTCCGCCATCGGCGACGTCACCCACGTGGTGCCGCTGGTGCGCACCCTGCAGCAGGCATGGCCGCAAACCGCGCTGACCTGGATCGTCGGCAAGCTGGAACGCAAACTGGTCGGCGACCTGCCCGGCGTGGAATTCGTCACCTTCGACAAGGCCGCCGGCTGGGCCGGCATGCGCGCGGTGCATGCGGCGTTGCGCGGCCGGCGCTTCGATGCGCTGCTGCAGATGCAGGTGGCGCTCCGCTCGAACCTGCTCAGCCTGGGCATCCGGGCCGAGCGGCGCATCGGCTACGACCGCGCCCGCGCGAAGGACCTGCACGGCCTGGTGATCAACGAACGCATCCCGGCGCGCACCGGCGCGCACGTGCTGGATGCGATCGGCAGCTTCTGCGAACCGCTGGGGCTGAAGCAGACCCGGGTGCGCTGGGACATTCCGGTTCCCGGCGAGGCGCATGCCTGGGCCGCCGAACAGTTGCCCGGCGACACGCCGACCCTGCTGGTCAGCCCCACCTCCAGCCACGCGCTGCGCAACTGGCGGCCCGAGCGCTATGCCGCGGTGATCGACCATGCCGCCGCCCGCGGCTGGCGCGTGGCGCTGGTCGGCGGCCCGTCCGCCTTCGAACGCGAGATGGCCGATGCCGTGCTGGCGGCATGCCAGTCGCCGCCACTCGACCTCACCGGCAAGGACACGCTGAAGAAGCTGCTGGCCCTGCTCGGTCGCGCACAGCTGCTGCTGACACCCGACTCCGGCCCGATGCACGTGGCCAACGCAGTCGGCACCCGCGTGCTCGGGCTGCATGCGGCGAGCAACCCGGACCGCTCCGGCCCGTACTCCGACCGCCGCTGGTGCGTGGACAGGTACGACGAGGCCGCGCGCCGGTTTCTCGGCAAGCCGGCCAGCGAGCTGGCCTGGGGCACGAAGATCGAGAAGCCCGGCGTGATGGACCTGATTGGCGTCGACGACGTGATCGAACGCTACGAAGCCGCGGCACGCGACCTGCGGTTGCTGTAGGAGCGCACCCTGTGCGCGAATGCTCTGATGGCGATCGGTGCCAAGACCATTCGCGCACAGGGTGCGCTCCTACCCGCCTGCGTCAGACCGCGCGGTAATCCTGGTACGACTTCTCTTCCACCAGCTGCGAACCGAGCTTCAGGTTGATCTCGCGCTTGAACGCCGCCCGCTCGTCGTTGCGGAAATACACCGCGCGCGCCAGCTCGATGAACTCGGCATCGAACGCCTGCGCCCTCTCCTTCAGGCGGATGCGATCCTCGATGTCCCACAGCAGCTCGTTCACCGCCAGCAATCGCGCACGCTCGCCGGAGATGTCGGTGCGCGAGGCCGCGTCGCCGGCCCAGGTCGCGTTGAGCAGGTTCAGCTCGTTGCGCACGTTGGCCAGCTTGGCCGCGTCGGTGATGCGGCACGACTTGATTTCGAGGATGGTGATCTTGTCGATCAGCTCGCCGTAGGACACCGGGGTCTGGATCAGGCTCATGGTCTTGGCTTCCGTCAAAAAGGATGAGTCATGCCGCCGGGCGAAGCGCACCCTGCTGCACCAGCGCACAAACCGTGCGCACGTCGCCGTCCATCGCGCGGTCGCGATGCATGAAGCCGATGTGCCGGCGCAGGACCGCATGCGCGTCGCGCACACGGGCGCCGGCGTGAAAATCGCCGGCGCCGGCCAGCGCCGCGGCGAGCTGCTGCACTTCGGCGACGAACTGTTCGTAGTGCGGCTGGCCTTCGCGCGGGGCGTTGGCGATCTTCGCCGCCAGCGCCTGCCAGCCGCCGCGGCTGGCCAGCCGGCGCGCCGCGTTCAGCATCTCCTGGCGGTAGTCCAGCGCCTGCGCGGCGGTGTACAGCTCCAGCGCCAGCACGTGGCCGAGATCCTCCATCATCTCCAGCACGTGGCGCGCCTCGTTCGCGCCCATCGAGACGTGGTCCTCGGCGTTCGCGCTGGTCGGCACCGAATACACGCTGGCCGGATGAGCCCGCGTGGCGAGGTCGTTGACCAGGGCCGCGGCGGTGTACTGCACGATCATGAAGCCCGAGTCGGTGCCGTCCTCGTTGCCCGTGAGGAAGGCCGGCAGGCCGTCGTTGGTGGCCGGGTCGACCAGCTTGTTGAGCCGGCGCTCGGAAATCGAGGCGAGCACCGGGATTGCCGCCTTCACGTAGCTCATCGCCAGCGCCAGCGGCATGCCATGGAAGTGGCCGGCCGAGATCACCTGCTCCTCGATGAACGGCGCATCGTCGTTGTCCGGGAAGATCAGCGGGTTGTCGGTGACCGCGTTCAGCTCGATGTCGATCACCCGGCACGCCTGCGCCCACGCATCGCGCACCGCACCGTGCACCTGCGGCATGCAGCGCAGGCTGTAGGCATCCTGCGGCTGGTGCTTCTTGCCGCCCTTGAACGGCAGGAAGCGGCGGTAGAACGCCTCGCGGCCATGGCGCTGGTTGGCCGGCACCCAGTCCCAGCCGATGTCGAAGCTGAGCGCCTGGTCGTCCGGCTCGCTCCACGCCTCGGCGCTCCACGGCTTGAAGCGCGGCACCAGGTGGTACGGAATGTCGAGCAGGGTGGAATCGCCCAGCAGTTCGCGCACGTGCGCGGCGGTCTCCACCTGGCCGGGGTGCGGGCGCAGCGCGTGGACATCCGCGCGCAGGGCGCCGCTGCGGCCGGCGAAGGCGTCCAGCGTCATCGCCGCGGCGAGGTCGGCGGTATCCAGCAAATGCTCCAGCGCATCCAGCGCCAGCGCGGCGGTGGCCAGCATCTGCGCCGTGCCGTTGTTGAGCGCGAGGCCTTCCTTGAACGACAGCCGGATCGGTGCCAGCCCGGCGCGCTTCAGCG
Organism: Rhodanobacter sp. FW104-R8; assembly: GCF_001617365.1. Lineage (GTDB taxonomy): Bacteria > Pseudomonadota > Gammaproteobacteria > Xanthomonadales > Rhodanobacteraceae > Rhodanobacter. Next base: position 4,782 of record NZ_LVJR01000087.1, on the reverse strand, counting down.
CCTCGGCGCCGCTGATCCGCTCGCCCCGGTAGAACGCCTCGCCGCCGCCGAGCAACACGATCGCCAGGTGCGACAGCGGTGCCAGGTCGCCGCTGGCGCCGACCGAACCCTTCTCCGGCACCACCGGCACCACGCCCGCGTTGAGCATCGCGGCCAGCGCCTGCAGCGTGCTCACCCGGATGCCGGAATGACCGCGCATCAGCGTGTTGATGCGGATCAGCAGCATCGCCCGCACCACATCCTCGCCGAACGGTTTGCCCACGCATACGGCGTGGGTGATGATCAGGTTGTGCTGCAGCTCCTCCAGCAGCGTGCCTTCCGGCGCATGAGCGTTGCCGCCGGGCAACTCGTCGCGCAGGCGATGCGCACCCAGCAGCTTGTCGGCGTTGCTGCCGAAGCCGGTGGTGACGCCGTAGGTCGGTTCGCCGCAGCTGACTTTCTCGGCGAGAAAATCGGCGGCGCGCTGCACGCGCTTGAGTCCGGCCGGGGCCAGTGAAACCTTGCTGCCGTTACGCGCCACCGCCACCAACTGGGCGCGGGTGAGGCTGTTGCCGTCGAGGACGATGGTATCGGTTGTGCTCACTGCTGCCTCATGCATGGATTGCGTGGTCTGTTGCGGATCGCCGGGCACCGGCGGGATGGCCGTCAGCCCATCGCCGCGGCCTGCTCCAGTTCCACCCGCAGCGTCTTGATCAGTTCGCCGCGCGCCACCTCGAACTGGTCCTCTCGGCGCAGGTCCTTCACCGTCACCACGCCGCGGGCAAGCTCGTCCTCGCCCAGCACCACCACGAAGCGGATGCCGGCACGGTCTGCGTACTTGAACTGCCTGCCCAGCTTGCCGCCTTCCAGCACGACCTCGGTAGCGATGCCGGCGCCGCGCAGCTCGCCGGCCAGGGCGAGATAGGCGGGCAACTGCGCCTCATCCATCTGGGTCACCAGCACGTCGACGGTGCTCTTCGCCGTATCGATCAGGCCGGCGTCGCGCAGCTGCCAGTACAGCCGGGTCAGGCCGATCGAGATGCCGACGCCAGGCAGGTGCGACTTGGTGTACTGCCCGGCCAGGTTCTCGTAGCGCCCGCCGGAGCAGATCGAGCCGATCTGCGAATGGTCGTTCAAGGTGGTCTCGTAGACCGTGCCGGTGTAGTAGTCGAGGCCGCGGGCGATCGACAGGTTCAGCGCGTAGTGCGTCTGCGGCACGCCGAAGTCGTGGATCAGGCCCAGCACTTCCTTCAGTTCGCTGCGGCCCTGCTCCATCGTTTCCGGGCCGGCGCCCAGCGCGTCGAGCTTGTCGAGCGCGTCCTGCAGCGAGGTCGAACGCACCTGCACGAAGGCGAGGATCTTCTGCGCCACCTCGGCGGAAAGGCCGAACGTCTCGCCGGTCAGTGTGTCCCGCACGTAGTCGGTGCCGCGCTTGTCCAGCTTGTCCACCTCGCGCAGCACCAGCATCTGCTGCTCGGCGTCGACGATGCCCAGGCCCTCGAAGTAGCCGCGCATCAGCTTGCGGTTGTTGAGCTGGATGGTGAACGGGCCGATGTCGAGTTCGCGGAACACGCTGTAGATCACCGCCGGGATCTCGGCGTCGTAGCGCACCGACAGCGCGTCCTTGCCGATCACGTCGATGTCGCACTGGTAGAACTCGCGGAAACGCCCGCGCTGGGCACGCTCGCCGCGATACACCTTCTGCATCTGGTAGCGGCGGAACGGGAAGCTGAGGTCGCGTTCGTGCTCGGCCACGTAGCGCGCCAGCGGCACGGTGAGGTCGAAGCGCAGCGCCAGCTCGGGCGTGCCCTCCTCGGCCTTGCCCAGTGCGCCGGTGGACTGCACGAAATACACCTGCCGCTCGGTCTCGCCGCCGGTCTTGGTCAGCAGCACGTCGGAGTATTCGATCACCGGCGTCTCGACCGGGAGGAAACCGAATCGCTCGTAATTGCGGCGGATCACGTCGAGCATGCGCTGGAACGCGATCTGGTCGAGCGGCAGCAGCTCGAGCACGCCAGGCATGGTGCGGGCCGGGGTAAGCGCCATGGAATCCTCTACTGACGATGGGAACATTCCGCCCGGCAACGAAGCGCGTGACGGCAGCCGTCAAGATTAACAGAACACCATGGACCTTCCGCAGAAAAATCCCCGGGCGGCTGCATACAACCTGTTGCCAAGTCCCCGAACGGCCATTAAGATACGCGGCTTCCCACGGGGTGTAGCTCAGCCTGGTAGAGCGCTACGTTCGGGACGTAGAAGTCGCAGGTTCGAATCCTGTCACCCCGACCAAATTCGACAAGAAAGCCGGCTCTGCGCCGGCTTTTTTTGTGTCTGCCCACATGACGGCGAACTTGTCGAACATGGCATGGCGGTCCTGTAGGGCGGGCACGGCCCGCCGCTCTTGCCCCACCGCCTTGCATCACCGCAACTCAAAAGCTATTTCGTGCGCCCGGAACGGGTTCGTCAGCCGGCCAGGGCCAACGCGGCCAGCCGGTCGAGCTCCTCCTCGACGAAACCGGCCTCCAGCCGTGCCGGCCGGTTGAACGGCCCGCGCAGGCCGACGCCCATGTAGTCGCGCAACAGGGTGAAGAACGTCTCGATCGGGTCGATGCCGTCGCGTTCACAGCAATGCCGGTACCAGCGGGTGCCGGCGGCGACGTGGGCCACTTCCTCGCGCAGGATCACGTCCAGGATCGCCACCGTGCGTTCGTCGCCGAGCTGGCGCAGGCGCTCGATCATGCCCGGGGTCACGTCCAGCCCGCGCGCCTCCAGCACGCGCGGCACCAGCGCCATCCGCGCCGTGTCGCTGCCGGCGGTCTTCTCGGCCATCTCCCACAGGCCGTTGTGCGCGTCGAAGTCGCCGTAGGCATGGCCCAGTTCCGCCAGCCGCTCGGACAGCAGCGCGAAGTGGCGCGCCTCGTCGCGGGCGCAGCCGGCCCAGTCGCGGTAGTACGCCGCGGGTTTGCCGCGGTAGCGGTAGACCGCGTCCCAAGCCAGGTTGATGGCACTTCCCATTTACGCGGTGTGGCTTTGCTTGGTGCCGAAGGCACGGCGAACCGCTCCACGCTGTGGCCGTAGATCCTTCTTTTCCTACTGATAAACCGCTCTCAAGATACAAGAAAAGCGCCTCTCGGCGCTTTCTTCTTGGTGTCGCTGGGTTGGTTCAAGTCTTTGAGCGAAGGTTATCAAAGTCTTTCTCTGTCCACCCTTCAGTTCCGGGGAAAAGTTCGGGATGTTCAAGTGGGTCAATGCCTACCGAGTAGTCTGTAAGTAATTTAATCTCCATCAAGTCGGCATCTTTTTCACATGTCATTTGGCTTGAATATTTCCACATTAGATATGTGGAAACTGGTATTTTCCCTTGCTTAAAGCACATAAACACTACCTTCATGAGATGTGCCTTTTCCTCTTCATTCATTTCACTAAGGGGCTTTATTCTATCATCTGCATCTAAAATATTCATATTATTCACCATTCTCAATAATTCCAGCCAGCTTCATCACAACAATCGCTTGGTCTTTATTTTCAATTCCTCGAACACTGTGGACAACGTCTGAGGGCCTAATATTCTTACCTTTCTCACTCAATCTCTTTTCCAATGATTTTGTATGTTCAACTTTCTTCTTTAAGTCATCAACAACGTCTGTACCGATGATTAAGAAAATGTCGTTCAAATGTATTTCAACCATCCTCAAAGCCCATGCCATATCCTCAGCGTCAATTTCAAGGTTCTCTTTACCTAGAATAACATGGTAAATCACTGCATATGAAAAAGCCTTGAAAAGATTTCTGCGGTAGAATGATCCCGGTATTTTTTTTGAGAAATGTTGTTGAAAACCCATCTTAAACAAAAGTTCAGCATCCTTGGTGAACCAAAAGTTTTTACCATTAAGTTCTAACTCATCAATCTTCTTAAATGCGTCAATTAGGTATCCATCCATTTCCTTGTAGTTGTATAAAGGGTAATCCTTAATTTCCCTTTCTGGATCGGGCTTAGCCCTAATCAACCCGAACCTTTGACAAAAGCCATCGGTAAGGCTTTCTTCATCTATTGACTTAATGAAGCTCTCGACGGTATTCATACCAAGAATGCTCATCACTGGTTTTTCAATAACTAAGTCTCCGCCCTTTTTTGTGCTTCGTGTTATTGGATCTTGCGAATACATCTTGAGGAGGTAACTTTTTATTTCAAATAAAGGGTGTCCCATTTGCTGACAACCTTTCAAAAATTGGGCGCACTCATCAAGAAACCAAAGCGCATAACCGTCCTTATCCAATAAATCTTTTAGATGTTCAAAGAACTTGGCACCGCTTGCGACTTCAAGAAAATTACACTTTACATTTGAATATTTGGCTAATTTAGTAACACTAAATGATTTGGCAGCACCGCTATCGGCCACAACAATATTCCATAAAAATGGAATGAACCCATCTCCCAATTCTTCACTGCCATAAGTTACACCACCTTTTAGTAAGTATCCGCTGACAAAGTGGAAATATGACATTAAACAAAGCTCAAGGGGTGAATCGGTTGCTGCCTGAAAAGCTTGAAGGACTTTTTCTAATCCTGATGCTGGAGGAACAACTGCCCAAATCCTTTCTGATTCTTTTATTGGCTTTTCGTAAGTTAGCCAACCTTTCATTTCGTCAATGTGTGTCTTATTGTCGATTAGATATTTAGTAAAGCCTGCTGGTTTTTTGACTTTCTTTTTTGGTTTTAGATCTGAAACCGATGCTCTAAACTTCCCCATGATTTTCACCTTATAATTGTTCTTGTATCCTTATGGTACTGTATTTTTAGAC
>NZ_LVJR01000086.1 GCF_001617365.1 Rhodanobacter sp. FW104-R8 | reverse complement strand
CGCTGGCTTTGGCCGCCAAGTAAGTATCAAGTCCCGCATCGGCGGTTGCCGGTGCGGGCAGTTTTTGAGGGCAGCCCCGGCCGTTTCGGCGGCCGGGGCCGCTGTCAAAGACCGCAGGCGCGCTCAGCGCGCGACGAAGGCGGGCAGGGAGCTCGTACCGGCATGGAGTCGCCCTCGTCGCCAGCGGGAACGCTTAATCGGATCGCCCGTCGGTCCGGCCTGCGCAGATGGTGCTGCCCGATCTGGAATGTTCGATGTGTTCTGGAAAGGCCAACACCCGGGACCCCGGCGTCCCCGACGTCATGGACGGCGTCGCCCAGGACCGCAAGCGGCAGGAGCCGTGAGCGGAGTTCATTTGGAGGAGTGCAATGGCTCTCAATCTGTCTCAGAAGCAAGAAGTAGTCGCCGAACTGGCAGAAGTTGCCGCGAAGGCCCACTCCCTGGTCGCTGCCGAGTATGCGGGCACCACGGTCGAACAGATGACCGCGATGCGCAAGAAGGCCCGCGAATCCGGCGTGTACTTGAGGGTTGTCAAGAACACGCTGGCGTCGCGCGCCATGGCCGGTACCGAATTCGAGGTCGTCAAGGACGCCCTGGTCGGTCCGTTGCTGTACGCATTCTCGACGGAAGAACCCGGCGCAGCCGGGCGTCTGATCAAGGAATTCGCCAAGGGCAACGACAAGCTGAAGGCGAAGCTCGTCTCGGTCGAAGGCAAGCTGCTGCCGGCTTCGCACGTCGACGTGCTGGCCTCGCTGCCGACCCGCGAACAGGCGCTGACCATGCTGGCCCGCGTGCTGGCCGAGCCGGCCACGATGTTCGCCCGTGCCGTCAAGGCTGTCGCCGACAAGCAGGGTGGTGGCGAAACCACCGCCGAAGCGCCGGCCGAAGCCGAGCCCGCCTGAGTTTCGACGTCTACTCAACATATCGAATCCACCCCAGAGGTAAAAACAAATGTCCCTGACCAACGAACAGATCGTTGAAGCCGTCGCCGCGAAGTCGCTGATGGAAGTGATGGACCTGGTGAAGGCCATCGAAGAGAAGTTTGGCGTGTCCGCCGCCGCCCCGGTCGCCGTGGCCGCCGGCCCGGCCGCTGCCGCCCCGGCTGCCGAGGCGCAGACCGAGTTCGACGTGATCCTGAAGACCGCCGGCGCCAAGAAGGTCGACGTGATCAAGGCCGTCCGCGCCATCACCGGCCTGGGCCTGAAGGAAGCCAAGGACCTCACCGAGGCCGGCGGCGTCCTGAAGGAAGCCGTGTCGAAGGAAGATGCCGAGAAGTTCAAGAAGGAACTCGAAGCTGCCGGCGCTACGGTCGAACTGAAGTAATCGGCGCCCTTGCGCGCCGTCAGTTTGATCTTTGCGTCAAGCAAGCCTGGGGGCGCGAGCCCCCGGGCTTTGCCTGCTTAGGCGGGAAAGGGGAATGGAGAATGGGAAATCGCCTGTCGATTCCGCATTCTCGATTCCCAAATCCCGGTGAGGTGTCGAAAACATCTCGCGGCGAGCCAGGGATGGCTCGCCCGCCCATCAAGCGCGATTGCTTGATGGGCGGGGAGCGAGTCCGGACATGTGCCGGACTCGCGGTGTCGGGGAAGGGCAGGAGCCCTTTTCCCGACAAGACAAATTATCCATTCAGCCGGTGTGTGCACCACCGGCGTCACTGCGAACCGAGGCGCTACCGATCATGGCCTACTCGTTTACCGAGAAGAAACGCATCCGCAAGGACTTTGGCAAGCGTCCGCCCGTACTGGGCGTGCCGAACCTGCTGACCATCCAGACTGATTCCTACCGGGAGTTCCTGCAGGAGCACGTCGCGCCGAAGCAGCGTGGCGACAAGGGTTTGCATGCCGCGTTGAAATCGGTGTTCCCGATTACCAGCTACTCGGGCAATGCGGCGCTGGAATACGTCGACTACCGTCTCGGCGAGCCGGCGTTCGACGAACGCGAGTGCCGCAACCGCGGCATGACCTTCGGCGCGCCGCTGCGCGTCACCGTGCGCCTGGTCATCTACGACAAGGACAGCCCGGCGTCCAAGAAGGCCGTGAAGTACGTCAAGGAGCAGGAGGTCTACATGGGCGAGATCCCGCTCATGACCGACACCGGCACCTTCATCATCAACGGCACCGAGCGCGTGATCGTCTCGCAGCTGCACCGTTCGCCGGGCGTGTTCTTCGACCACGACCGCGGCAAGACGCACAGCTCGGGCAAGCTGCTGTTCTCCGCCCGCGTGATCCCCTACCGCGGCTCCTGGCTGGACTTCGAGTTCGACCCGAAGGACGCGCTGTTCACCCGCATCGACCGTCGCCGCAAGCTGCCGGTGACGGTGCTGCTGCGCGCGCTCGGCTACAGCAACGAGGAGATGCTGGCCATCTTCTTCGAGCACAACGTGTTCCACCTGGGCAAGAAGGGCGGCACCACGCTGGAGCTGGTCGCCGAGCGCCTGCGCGGCGAGACGCTGAGCTTCGACCTCGCGATCGGCGGCAAGGTGCTGGTGGAAGCCGGCAAGCGCATCACCGCGCGCCACGTGCGCCAGCTGGCGGCCGAGAACATCACCGCGCTGGAAGTGCCGGACGACTACCCGGTCGGCCGCATCCTGGCGATCGACATCGTCGACCCGAAGACCGGTGAGCTGCTGGCCTCGGCCAACGACGAGATCACCGCCGAGCAGATGGAGGCCTTCCGCAAGGCCGGCATCGAGCGCCTGCCCACGCTCTACGTGAACGATCTCGACCGCGGCGCCTACATCTCGCACACCCTGCGCATCGACAACACCAAGACGCCGCTGGAGGCGCTGGTGGAGATCTATCGCATGATGCGTCCGGGTGAGCCGCCGACCAAGGATGCCGCGCAGAACCTGTTCTTCAACCTGTTCTTCACCTTCGACCGCTACGACCTGTCCTCGGTCGGCCGCATGAAGTTCAACCGCCGCGTCGGCCGCCAGGAGATCGTCGGCCCGGGCGTGCTGTACGACCACAAGTACTTCGGCGAGCGCAAGGAAGACGAGGCGCAGGCGCTGGTGGCCTCGCAGGGCGACAGCTCCGACATCCTCGACGTGCTGAAGGTGCTGATCGACATCAAGAACGGCCACGGCACCGTGGACGACATCGACCACCTGGGCAACCGTCGCGTGCGCTCGGTCGGCGAGATGGCCGAGAACACCTTCCGCATCGGCCTGGTGCGCGTGGAGCGCGCCGTGCGCGAGCGCCTGTCGCTGGCCGAGGCCGACGGCCTCACCCCGCAGGACCTGATCAACGCCAAGCCCGTGGCGGCGGCGGTGAAGGAGTTCTTCGGCTCCTCGCAGCTGTCGCAGTTCATGGACCAGAACAACCCGCTGTCGGAAGTGACGCACAAGCGCCGTGTCTCGGCCCTCGGCCCGGGCGGCCTGACCCGCGAGCGCGCCGGCTTCGAGGTGCGCGACGTACACCCGACCCATTACGGCCGCGTCTGCACCATCGAGACGCCGGAAGGCCCGAACATCGGCCTGATCAACTCGCTGGCCGTTTATGCCCGCACCAATGCCTACGGCTTCCTCGAGACGCCGTACCGCAAGGTCGCCAACGGCAAGGTCACCGACAAGGTCGACTACCTCTCCGCGATCGAGGAGGGCGACCACGTGATCGCCCAGGCGAACTCGCCGCTGGACAAGCATGGCGCGTTCCTCGAGGACTTCGTGTCCTGCCGTTTCCGCGGCGAATCCGAGCTGCGCCCGGCGTCCGAGGTCGACTACATGGACGTCTCGCCGATGCAGACCGTGTCGGTCGCGGCGGCACTGGTGCCGTTCCTGGAACACGACGACGCGAACCGCGCGCTGATGGGCGCGAACATGCAGCGCCAGGCCGTGCCGACCCTGCGTTCGCAGACCCCGCTGGTGGGCACCGGCATCGAGCGTGCCGTGGCGCGCGATTCGGGCGTCATTGTCTCCGCCAAGCGCGGCGGCGTGATCGACCAGGTCGACGCGGCCCGCATCGTGGTGCGCGTCAATGAAGTGGAGGTCGGCGACAACGATGCCGGCGTCGACATCTACACACTGACCAAGTACACCCGCTCCAACCAGAACACCAACCTCAACCAGCGTCCGTTGGTGAACGTGGGCGACGTGGTGGCGAAGGGCGACACGCTGGCCGACGGTTCGTCGACCGACCTGGGCGAGCTCGCGCTCGGCCAGAACATGCTGATCGCGTTCATGCCGTGGAACGGCTACAACTTCGAAGACTCGATCCTGCTCTCCGAGCGCGTCGTGCAGGAAGACCGCTACACCTCGATCCACATCGAGGAGCTGTCGTGCATCGCGCGCGACACCAAGCTGGGCGCCGAGGAAATCACCGCCGACATCCCGAACGTGGGCGAGCAGGCGCTGGCGCGCCTCGACGAGTCCGGCATCGTGTACATCGGTGCGGAAGTGAAGGCCGGCGACATCATGGTCGGCAAGGTCACGCCGAAGGGCGAGAGCCAGCTCACGCCGGAAGAGAAGCTGCTGCGCGCGATCTTCGGCGAGAAGGCGTCCGATGTGAAGGACAGCTCGCTGCGCGTGCCGCCGGGCATGGACGGCACCGTCATCGACGTGCAGGTGTTCACCCGCGACGGCATCGAGAAGGACAAGCGCGCCAAGCAGATCGAGGAAACCGAGGTCAAGCGGATCCGCAAGGACCTGGACGACCAGTTCCGCATCCTCGAAGGCGCGATCTACAGCCGCATGCGCACCCAGCTGGTCGGCAAGTCCGCGACGAGCGGCCCGGGCGGCCTCAAGCGCGGCGCCGAGATCACCGACGCCTACCTCGACGGCCTGAAGAAGGACGACTGGTTCAAGATCAACGTCAAGGACGAGGACGTCAGCGAGTTCCTCGAGCGCGCGGCCGACCAGATCAAGCGCCACAAGGAAGAGTTCGACAAGCGCTTCAAGGAGAAGCAGGGCAAGATCACCCAGGGCGACGACCTCGCGCCGGGCGTGCTGAAGATGGTCAAGGTGTTCCTGGCCGTGAAGCGCCGCATCCAGCCGGGCGACAAGATGGCCGGCCGCCACGGCAACAAGGGCGTGGTCTCCAACGTGGTGCCGGTGGAGGACATGCCGTACTCCGCCGACGGCGTGCCGGTCGACATCGTGCTGAACCCGCTGGGCGTGCCTTCGCGCATGAACATCGGGCAGATCCTGGAAGTGCACCTGGGCTGGGCCGCCAAGGGTCTGGGCAAGAAGATCCAGAAGATGATCGAGGCGCAGGAGAAGGTGGCCGAGATCCGCAAGTTCCTCGACCAGATCTACAACAACCACGTCGCCGGCGCGGTGCAGCACGTCGACCTGAAGTCGCTCACCGACGCCGAGATCCTGGCGCTGGCGAACAACCTGCAGGAAGGCGTGCCGATGGCCACGCCGGTGTTCGACGGCGCCGAGGAGACCGAGATCAAGGCGATGCTGAAGCTGGCCGACCTGCCGGAATCCGGCCAGACCGTGCTGTTCGACGGCCGCACCGGCGAGGCGTTCGATCGCCCGGTCACGGTGGGCTACATGCATTACCTGAAGCTCAACCACCTGGTCGACGACAAGATGCACGCGCGCTCCACCGGTCCGTACTCGCTGGTCACCCAGCAGCCGCTGGGCGGCAAGGCTCAGTTCGGCGGCCAGCGCTTCGGCGAGATGGAAGTGTGGGCGCTGGAAGCCTACGGCGCGGCCTACACCCTGCAGGAAATGCTGACGGTGAAGTCCGACGACGTGCAGGGCCGCAACCAGATGTACAAGAACATTGTCGACGGCAACCACGAGATGTCCGCGGGCATGCCGGAGTCCTTCAACGTGCTGGTGAAGGAAATCCGCTCGCTCGCCATCGACATCGATCTGGAAGAGATCAAGTGATCCGCGCAGTCACCGGAGATTTCGAATGAAAGACCTGCTCAACCTGTTCAACCAGCAGCGCGCGACGCCGGATTTCGACGCGATCAAGATCGCGCTCGCCTCGCCGGAGCTGATCCGCTCGTGGTCCTACGGCGAAGTGAAGAAGCCGGAAACCATCAACTACCGCACCTTCAAGCCGGAGCGTGACGGCCTGTTCTGCGCCGCGATCTTCGGGCCGGTGAAGGACTACGAGTGCCTGTGCGGCAAGTACAAGCGCATGAAGCACCGCGGCGTGGTGTGCGAGAAGTGCGGCACGGAAGTGACGCTGGCCAAGGTGCGTCGTGAGCGCATGGGCCACATCGAGCTGGCCAGCCCGACCGCGCACATCTGGTTCCTCAAGTCGCTGCCTTCGCGCATCGGCCTGATGCTGGATATGACCCTGCGCGACATCGAGCGCATCCTGTACTTCGAGGCCTTCGTGGTGATCGATCCGGGCATGACCGCGCTCGAGCGCGGCCAGCTGCTCAGCGAAGACCAGTACCTGGAAGCCACCGAGGAACACGGTGACGAGTTCGACGCGCGGATGGGCGCCGAGGCGGTGTACCATCTGCTGAAGTCGCTCGACCTGCCGGGCGAAGTCATCCGCCTGAAGGAAGAGATCGGCTCGACCAATTCCGAGACCAAGCTGAAGCGCCTCACCAAGCGCGTGAAGCTGATCGAGGCGTTCCTGGAATCCGGCAACAAGCCGGAGTGGATGGTGCTGACCGTGCTGCCCGTGCTGCCGCCGGACCTGCGTCCGCTGGTGCCGCTGGACGGTGGCCGCTTCGCCACTTCCGACCTGAACGATTTGTATCGCCGCGTCATCAACCGCAACAACCGCCTGAAGCGGCTGCTCGAGCTCAATGCGCCCGACATCATCGTGCGCAACGAGAAGCGCATGCTGCAGGAGTCGGTCGATGCGCTGCTCGACAACGGCCGCCGCGGCCGTGCCATCACCGGCACCAACAAGCGCGCGCTGAAGTCGCTGGCCGACATGATCAAGGGCAAGCAGGGCCGCTTCCGCCAGAACCTGCTCGGCAAGCGCGTGGATTACTCCGGCCGATCGGTGATCGTGGTCGGCCCGACCCTGCGCCTGCACCAGTGCGGTCTGCCCAAGAAGATGGCGCTGGAGCTGTTCAAGCCGTTCATCTTCGCCAAGCTGCAGGCGCGTGGCGAAGCCACCACCATCAAGGCGGCGAAGAAGCTGGTCGAGCGCGAAGAGGCCCAGGTGTGGGACATCCTCGAAGAGGTGATCCGCGAGCATCCGGTGCTGCTGAACCGTGCGCCGACCCTGCATCGCCTCGGTATCCAGGCGTTCGAGCCGAAGCTCATCGAAGGCAAGGCGATCCAGCTGCACCCGCTCGTCTGTACGGCATTCAACGCCGACTTCGACGGCGACCAGATGGCCGTCCATGTGCCGCTGTCGATCGAGGCGCAGCTGGAAGCGCGCACGCTGATGATGTCGTCCAACAACATCCTCAGCCCCGCCAACGGCGAGCCGATCATCGTGCCGACCCAGGACGTGGTGCTGGGTCTGTATTACATGACCCGCGAGCTGATCAACGTCAAGGGCACCGGCATGGTGTTCTCCGGCATTGCCGAGGCACGCCGCGCCTATGACAACCGTGCGGTCGAACTGCACGCCAAGGTCAAGGTGCGCCTGAAGCTGGTGCACATCGCCGAAGACGGCACCCGCACCCATGAGACGAAGATCGTCGACACCACTGTCGGCCGTGCGCTGCTGGCGGAGATCCTGCCGGAAGGCCTGCCGTTCGAGCTGGCCAACACCGAGCTGACCAAGAAGAACATCTCGCGCCTGATCAACTCCAGCTATCGTCTGCTGGGCCTGAAGGAAACCGTGGTGTTCGCCGACAAGCTGATGTACACCGGCTACCGGTTCGCCACGCGCGCGGGCATCTCGATCGGCATCGACGACATGCTGATCCCGAGCGAGAAGAAGACCATCCTCGACGAGGCCGAGAAGGAAGTCGTCGAGATCCAGCAGCAGTACCAGTCGGGCCTGGTCACCGCCGGCGAGCGCTACAACAAGGTGGTCGACATCTGGTCGCGCACCAGCGAGCTGGTGGCCAAGGCGATGATCGACGGCATCGGCACCGAGAAGGTGGTCGATGCCGACGGCAACACGGTCAGCCAGAAGTCGATGAACTCGCTGTACATCATGGCCGATTCCGGCGCGCGCGGTTCCGTGGCGCAGATCCGCCAGCTGGCCGGCATGCGCGGCCTGATGGCGCGTCCGGACGGCTCGATCATCGAGACCCCGATCAAGGCCAACTTCCGCGAAGGCCTGAACGTGCTGCAGTACTTCAACTCGACCCATGGCGCGCGCAAGGGCCTGGCGGACACCGCGCTGAAGACCGCGAACTCCGGCTACCTGACCCGCCGCCTGGTCGACGTGGCGCAGGACGTGGTCATCACCATGGACGACTGCGGCACCGAGGACGGCGTCACCATGCAGCCGATCGTCGAGGGCGGCGACGTGGTCGAGCCGTTGCGCGACCGGGTGCTGGGCCGTGTGGTGGTCGAGGACGTCTATGCCCCCGGCGACGACGACCAGCCGATCGTCACCCGCGACACCCTCCTCAACGAAGCCCTGGTCGAGAAGCTCGACAAGGCCGGCGTGCAGATCATCAAGGTGCGTTCGCCGATCACCTGCGAAGCCGAACACGGCGTGTGCAAGCTGTGCTACGGCCGCGACCTGGCCCGCGGCCACCTGGTCAACATGGGCGAGGCCGTGGGCGTGGTCGCCGCGCAGTCGATCGGCGAGCCGGGCACCCAGCTGACCATGCGCACGTTCCATATCGGCGGCGCGGCTTCGCGTGCGGCGGCGGTGGACAATGTGACGGTGAAGACCACCGGTTCGCTGAAGTTCAACAACCTGAAGTCGGTGCAGCACAAGCAGGGCCACCTGGTGGCGGTGTCGCGTTCGGGCGAACTGAGCGTGATCGACTCCAGCGGCCGCGAGCGCGAGCGCTACAAGGTGCCGTACGGCGCCATCATCGCGGTCAAGGACGGCGCACCGGTCAAGCCGGGCCAGGCCGTGGCGAACTGGGATCCGCACACCCATCCGATCGTCACCGAGGTGGCCGGCGTGGTGCGCTTCATCGACTTCCTCGATGGCGTCACCGTGCAGAGCCAGACCGACGAGCTGACTGGCCTGGAGTCGGCGGTGGTCACCGATCCGAAGCGTCGCGGCGCACAGGCGAAGGACCTGCGTCCGATCGTGCGCCTGGAAGATGCCAAGGGTCGCGAGCTGAAGCTGCCGGGTACCGACATCGCCGCGCAGTACTTCCTGCCGGCCGGCGCGATCGTGTCGATCCAGAACGGTGCCGAAGTGGGCGTGGGCGACGTCATCGCGCGTATCCCGCAGGAAACCTCGAAGACCCGCGATATCACCGGCGGTCTGCCGCGCGTGGCCGACCTGTTCGAGGCGCGCAAGCCGAAGGAGCCGGCGATCCTGGCCGAGCGCTCCGGCATCGTCAGCTTCGGCAAGGACACCAAGGGCAAGCAGCGCCTGATCATCAAGGATGCCGACGGCAACGAGCACGAGGAGCTGATCCCGAAGTGGCGCCAGGTCATCGTGTTCGAGGGCGAGCACGTGGAGAAGGGCGAGACCGTCGTCGACGGCGAGCCGAATCCGCATGACATCCTGCGCCTGCTGGGCGTGGAGCCGCTGGCCACGTACCTGGTCAAGGAGATCCAGGACGTATACCGCCTGCAGGGCGTGAAGATCAACGACAAGCACATCGAGGCGATCATTCGCCAGATGCTGCGCAAGGTCGAGATCACCGAGCCGGGCGAGAGCCACTACCTGCGCGGCGAGCAGGTCGAGCGCGTGCGTATCAATGCCGAGAACGAGCGTGCGGTGGGCAAGGGCGAGCGTGCCGCCGAGTACCAGTCGGTGCTGCTGGGCATCACCAAGGCATCGCTGGCGACCGAGTCGTTCATCTCGGCGGCCTCGTTCCAGGAAACCACCCGCGTCCTCACCGAGGCGGCGGTTCGTGGCACCCGCGACACCTTGCGTGGCCTGAAGGAAAATGTTATTGTCGGCCGTCTTATTCCGGCAGGTACGGGTCTGGCATACCACGCATCGCGTCGTCGCCAGGGCGGTTTGACCGCCACGGAGCTGGAGACCCTTTCCGGTTCCGCGTCTGCGGTTTCGTTCGCCGAGGCTCCGGTCGGAAGTGAAAACGGTGTCGAGTAAGCCCGTTCAGGGCTTCGCTCGCTGACATACGAAATGAGGTGCAGGGACGCACCTCGTGTTCGGGTCCAGGACGGCTGAGCATTGGCTTGCCTATGGCGGGCTGCTCATGTTAAATTCCCGCTTCTTGGCAGACCGAGCTTATTCGGGCTGCCTTTATGTTTTCAGGAACAGCTTCGCATGACGACAGTCAACCAGTTGGTGCGCAAAAACCGCAGCCCCAAGACCTACAAGAGCGGGTCGCCTGCCCTGCAGAGCAGCCCGCAGCGTCGCGGCGTCTGCACGCGCGTTTACACGACCACCCCGAAGAAGCCGAACTCGGCCCTGCGCAAGGTTGCCAAGGTGCGCCTGACCAATGGCTTCGAGGTCATCAGCTATATCGGTGGCGAAGGCCACAACCTGCAGGAGCACTCGGTGGTGCTGATCCGCGGCGGCCGCGTCAAGGATCTGCCCGGTGTGCGTTACCACACGGTACGCGGCAGCCTCGACTGCGCCGGTGTCACCAAGCGTCGCCAATCGCGCTCGAAGTACGGCGCCAAGCGCCCGAAGAAGTAAAGGACTCGAAACATGTCGCGTAAAGGTTCACATCCCGCCCGTCTGGTCCTGCCGGATCCCAAGCATGGCAGCCAGCTGATCGCCCGCTTCATCAACATGGTGATGAAGAGCGGCAAGAAGTCCGTCGCCGAGAGCATCGTTTACGGTGCGCTGCAGCATATCGGCGAGAAGAACGCCGAGCCGGTGGCTCTGGTGGAGAAGGCGCTCAACAACATCGCTCCGGCGGTCGAGGTGAAGTCCCGTCGTGTCGGCGGCGCCACCTACCAGGTGCCGGTCGAAGTGCGTCCGGGTCGCCGCATGGCGCTGGCAATGCGCTGGGTCATCGATGCCGCCCGCAAGCGTGGCGAGACGTCGATGCCGCGCAAGCTGGCGGCCGAGCTGCTGGAGGCTTCCGAGAGCCGTGGCGGCGCTGCCAAGAAGCGTGAAGAGACGCATCGCATGGCGGAAGCCAACAAGGCCTTCTCGCACTACCGCTGGTAATCGGGTTTTGCCTTGCCGCCCATGTTGGCGGCAAGGGACAAACCGGCGGTGCCCGTGACGTCGCTCATGGCGGCAAAGAAGAACCCGGCACCCATGCCGGACTTTTCATAATAGCGGCAGCCAGGACGGCTGCGTGAATCCAGGGCAGGGCCGCCCGGCAAAGGTAAACTCCCATGGCACGCACCACTCCTATCGAGCGCTATCGCAACTTCGGCATCATGGCCCACATCGATGCCGGCAAGACCACGACCACGGAGCGCATCCTGTTCTATACCGGCGTCTCGCACAAGATCGGCGAGGTGCATGACGGTGCGGCCACGATGGACTGGATGGAGCAGGAGCAGGAGCGCGGCATCACCATCACGTCGGCAGCGACGACGGCGTTCTGGAAGGGCATGGATGGCTCGATGGAGCAGCACCGCTTCAACATCATCGATACCCCGGGGCACGTCGACTTCACCATCGAGGTGGAGCGTTCGCTGCGCGTGCTCGATGGCGCCGTGTTCGTGCTGTGCGCGGTCGGCGGCGTGCAGCCGCAGTCCGAGACCGTGTGGCGCCAGGCCAACAAGTACAAGGTGCCGCGCCTGGCCTTCGTCAACAAGATGGACCGCACCGGCGCCAACTTCTACAAAGTCATCGACCAGCTGAAGTCGCGCCTGGGCGCGCATCCGGTGCCGATGCAGGTGCCGATCGGCGCCGAGGACGGTTTCGAGGGCGTGGTCGACCTGCTCAAGATGAAGGCGATCGTCTGGGACATGGAATCCCAGGGCATGAAATTCGAGCTCAAGGACATTCCTGCGAACCTGGCCGACAAGGCTGCGGAAGCACGCGCCTTCATGGTCGAATCCGCCGCCGAGGCCACCGAAGAGTTGATGAACAAGTATCTCGAGGGCGGTGACCTCACCGTGGACGAGATCATCGCCGGTCTGCGCCAGCGCACATTGGCGAACGAGATCATTCCGGTGTTCTGCGGTACCGCGTTCAAGAACAAGGGCGTCCAGGCGATGCTCGACGCGGTGGTGCAGCTGCTGCCGTCGCCAGCCGACCGCCCGCCGGTTGCCGGTGTCGACGAGAACGAGCAGGAGGCCACGCGCAAGGCCGACGACGCTGCGCCGTTCTCCGCGCTTGCGTTCAAGATCATGACCGACCCGTTCGTCGGTTCGCTGACGTTCTTCCGCGTCTACTCGGGCGTGCTCAACGCCGGTGACCAGCTTTACAACCCGGTCAAGTCGAAGAAGGAGCGCATCGGCCGCATCCTGCAGATGCACGCTAACGAGCGTCAGGAGCTGAAGGAAGTCCGCGCGGGCGACATCGCCGCCGCGGTCGGCCTGAAGGACGTGACGACCGGCGACACGCTGTGCGCGCAGGATCACATCATCACCCTGGAGCGGATGACGTTCCCGGAGCCGGTGATCTCGATGGCGGTCGAGCCGAAGACCAAGTCGGACCAGGAGAAGATGGGCATCGCCCTCGGCCGTCTGGCCGCGGAGGACCCGTCCTTCCGCGTGCGCACGGACGAGGAGTCGGGCCAGACCATCATCTCGGGCATGGGCGAACTGCACCTGGACATCATCGTCGACCGCATGCGTCGCGAGTTCAATGTCGAGGCCAACGTCGGCAAGCCGCAGGTGGCCTATCGCGAGACGATCCGCAAGAGCGACGTCAAGTCGGACTACAAGCACGCCAAGCAGTCGGGCGGCAAGGGCCAGTATGGCCACGTCGTGATCGAGCTGTCGCCGATGACGGAAGAGGATCGCAAGAGCCCGGACGTCAAGAACGATTTCCTGTTCATCAACGACATCACCGGTGGCGTGATCCCGAAGGAATTCATCCCGTCGGTCGAGAAGGGCCTGCGCGAGACCATCACCAGCGGTCCGCTGGCCGGCTTCCCGGTGGTCGGTGTCAAGGTGAAACTGGTGTTCGGCTCGTACCACGACGTCGACTCGTCCGAAATGGCGTTCAAGCTGGCTGCCTCGATGGCGTTCAAGGAAGGCTTCAGGAAGGCCGATCCGGTCTTGCTCGAGCCGATCATGAAGGTCGAGGTGGTGACGCCCGAGGAGTACGTCGGCGACGTCATGGGCGACATGAGCCGTCGTCGTGGCCTGCTCCAGGGCCAGGACGACACGCCGTCGGGCAAGACCATCGATGCGATGGTGCCGCTGGGCGAGATGTTCGGCTACGCGACCACGATCCGCTCGCTGACCCAGGGTCGCGCCACCTTCACGATGGAATTCGACCATTACGCCGAGGCGCCGAACAACATCGCCGAGCAGGTCATGAAGAAGGCGTAACTTGTGCGATCTTCCTGATCGCAACGGCAAAGATCAGGAAGCGGCCATCCATGGCCGCACTCTTAAAAGAAGCGGCCATTCGTGGACGTATCATCAAATAAGTTCTCTCAGAGGTTTGAGTCATGGCAAAGGGTAAATTCGAACGCACCAAGCCGCACGTGAACGTCGGCACGATTGGTCACGTGGATCACGGCAAG
>NZ_LVJR01000085.1 GCF_001617365.1 Rhodanobacter sp. FW104-R8 | reverse complement strand
GCGTGCCATGCCGCCCCCTTGTTCACGTGGGGGTATTGAAGCAAGATCGGCGGAGGTTTTTCTACAACCTCGTTATACGTTTACCTGACGCCCTGAAGCCGGCGGGACGCTGCGCTATCGGGTGCTTTCCGCAGGCGTGCGGATCGTAGTCAAGATCATGCGCGAGCATCACCCACAGTTGCCGCGCGTGCTTGTTGGCAATCGCCACGGGTTCTACCCCGATTCTGCGGACACCGGGCTGAAGCGTTCCTCGGCATGCACCATGGGCACTGCCGGGCCGAGGTGGTTGCCCTGCAATTCGTCGCAGCCGGCGCCGGCAAGGTAATCCGCCTGCTCCCCGCTCGCCACGCCTTCGGCGGCGACGTGCATGTGCAGTTCGTGCGCCACGGCAATGATGGTGCGCACGATCGCCGCGTCGGCGGCATCCAGCGGCAGGCCGCGCACGAAGCTCTGGTCGATCTTCAGCTTGTCGATCGGGAACTGCTTCAGGTAGGCCAGGCTGGAATAGCCGGTGCCGAAGTCGTCCAGCGACAGCCGGATGCCCAGCGCCTTCAGCTCGGCCAGCCGCAGCCGCACCCGCCACACGTTCTCCATGAACGTGCTCTCGGTGATCTCGATGTCCAGCATCGCCGGCGGCACCGCATGACGCCGCAATGCGCCGGCGACGTGACCGACCAGGCCCGGACGCTGCAGCTGCTGCGCCGCCACGTTCACCGCGAGGGTGAAGTCGCAATAGCCGCGATCCAGCCATTCACGCAGTTGCCGGCAGGCGGTGTCGATCACCCATTCGCCGATCTCGGGCATCAGGCCCAGCGCCTCGGCGACCGGGATGAAGCGGCCCGGCAGCACCTGGCCGAGCTGACGGCTGTTCCAGCGCAGCAGGGCCTCGAAGCCGGTCATGCGGCGATCGGCGGCGCGGTATTGCGGCTGGTAGTAGAGCTCCAGCTCGCCGAGCCGGAGGGCGTCGCGCAGGTGGTTGCCGAGCTGCAGCCGGTCCTCCAGGTTCTGCATCTCGGCGGTGGAGAATTCGACGACGCAGTCGCGCCCTTCCTGCTTGGCCTGGTACATCGCCGCCTCGGCGCGGCGCAGCAGGCTCTTCGGATCGCCGCCGTGCGCGGGAGAATGGCTGATGCCCACGCTGGCGGTGAGCCGCAGGCGGTAGCCAGGCCCTTCCAGCGGTTCGGCCACGGCCTGGCGCAGCCGTTCGGCCAGTTCCAGCGCGCCGGCGGACGACAGTCCCCCGGCGGCCACCACGAACTCGTCGCCGGCGACGCGGGCCACCTGGCCCTGCCCGCCCGACACGGCCTGCAGGCGCGCGGCCAGCCGCTGCAGCACGTCGTCGCCGGCGGCATGGCTGACCGAGGCGTTGACCAGCTGGAAACGGTCCAGCCCGACCGCCAGCAGCGAGGTCGACCCGCCCGGATCACGCAGCATCCCCTCCACCGCCCGTTCGAGCAGCAGATAGTGCGGCAACCCGGTGACCGGGTCGTGGCTGGACGCGTAAGCCAGCTCCGCCTCGATCCGGCGCCGCTCGGTGATGTCGCGCGCCACCGCATAGAGCAGCCCGTCGGGCGCGGCGAACGAGGCCCACTCCAGCAGCCGCTCGCTGCCGTTGCGGCAGACGCAGCGGTTGACGAAGTCGTATACCGGCCGCCCCGCGGCATCCCGCTGCAGCATCGGATCGGTGCCGGTGCCGCCATCCTCCGTGCGCAGAAACTCGCGGTAGCTGCGCGACTTCAGTTCGTCGGCGCCGTAACCGGTGACGCGCGGCAGCGACGGGTTGAACTGCACCAGCCGCTGGGTGCGCGGGTCGAGGATGCAGAAGATTTCCAGCGACATCTCGAAGAAGCGGTTGCGCTCGCGCAGGCGACGGGTCAGCCGCTCGCTCTCGATCGCGATGCCGGTGATCGGCAGCATGCGGTCGATGCTGTGCAACTCCTCCTCGCGCGGCTCGCGCGGCTCGCGGAAGTACACTGCGAAGGTGCCCAGCACCTGGCCGTCGCTGCCGAGCACGGGCGTGGACCAGCAGGCGCGCAGGCCGTGCGCCAAGGCCAGCGACCGGTAGTTTTCCCAGTACGGATGGGTGGCGATGTCGGCTACCACCACGCGCTCGCCGCACCACGCGGCGGTGCCGCAGGAGCCGTGCGCGTCGCCGATCTCCAGCCCGTGCAACGCGCGGCTGTACGCCTCGGGCAGGCTCGGCGCGGCACCATGCAGCACATGCCGGCCGCTCTCGTCGAGCAGCAGCAGCGAGCACAGCGCACCGGGATTCATCTGCTCGTGCAGGCGCGCGATCTGCTCGAGGTTCTGCGCCAGCGGGCGCTGTGCCGCGATGCCGGCGAGGATCTCGTGCTGGCCGGCCTCGAGCTGCTCGGCACGCTTGCGCTCGGTGATGTCCTGGCAGGCGCCCACCATGCGGACCGCGCAGCCGGCCTCGTCGACGTCCACGGTGCCGCGGCTGAACAGGGTGCGCACCGCGCCATCCGGGCGCACGATGCGCTCCTCGAACTCGAACGGCCGGTGATCCCCGGCCGCCTGCTCGATCATCTGCCGCACGCGCTGGCTGTCCTGCGGGTGCACCAGCGCCATGTAGGCCTCGAACGTGGCCGCGTGCCGCTCCGGAACCACCCCGTAGATGCGATACAGCTCCGCCGACCAGGTCACCCGGTTGGCCGCGATGTCCCACTCCCAGCTGCCGATGCGCGCCACCTGCTGGGCCTGGGTCAGCATGCGCTGGTGCTGCTGCAGTTCCTGTTCGGCCCGCTTGCGCTCGGTGATGTCGAGGAAATAGATGGTCAGCCCGTCGACCGACGGAAAGATGCGGTTCTCGAACCAGCGTCCGTACGGCGGGTAGTACGCCTCGATCTGCAGCGGCCGCTGCTCGGCCATCGCCTGTTCGCAGGCGCGGTGGAACGCCTCGCCGACGCCTTCGGGAAACTCGGTCCAGATGTCGCGGCCGAGCAGATCCTCCGCGCGGCGCCCGAAGAATTCGCAGGCCTTCGCGTTGAGGTAGGTGTAGCGCCAGTCCTTGTCCAATGCCACGTAGGCATCGGTGATGCGCTCGAACACCTGGTGAAATTCCAGCTCCGACGGAGTGTGTTCCATGGCGCGTTGAACCCTGTCATGCGGAGAAATCCGGACAGCGGATACAGGTTAAGCGACGGCGTGTGAAAGCCGCAATGACATCGCCTCAGCGCAGGCTGGAACGGCGCACCATCAGCTTCACCGGCAGCACCTGGCTGTCGACCGGCTTGCCGCGGATCAGGCTGAGCAGGCTGTCGACCAGCACTTCGCCGGCCTGCTTGGTGTCCTGCAGCACGGTGGTCAGCGGGGGGTTGGCGAAGCTGGCCATGGGAATGTCGTCGAAGCCGGCCAGCGCCACGTCCTGCGGCACGCGCAGCCCGTGGTCGCCGAGCGCGCGCATGGCGCCGATCGCGATCAGGTCGCTGGCGGCGAACACCGCGTCGAAGCCGGCCTCGCGCAGGATCAGGCTGCGCATCGCCTCGTAGCCGGAGCGCTCGGTGCTTTCGGCGTTTTCCTGCAGCGCCGGGTCGACTTCCACCCCGGCCTGCTGCAGCGCGTCGACGTAGCCGCGGTAGCGTCCGAAGAATTCGGGGTAGTGGCTGGAGGCGTCGCCGAGGAAGGCGATGCGGCGGCAGCCGCGCTCCAGCAGGTGCCCGGCCGCCGCCTGGCCGCCGCGGAAATTGTCGCAGCCGATCGACACGCCGGGCTGGTCCGGCAGCACCGCGCCCCAGCGCACGAAGCGGGTGCCCTGCGCGACCAGCTTCTCCAGCTTGTCGGTGTAGGCCAGGTAGTCGCCGTAGCCGAGCAGGATCAGGCCGTCGGCCTTCTTGCTGTCGGCGAAATCGGCATGCCAGTCGCGCGAGAACTGCTGGAACGAGATCAGCAGGTCGTAGCCCTGCAGCGCGCAGGCCCGGGTGATCGAGCCCAGCATCGACAGGAAGAACGGGTTGATGTGCGACTCGTCGGCGGTGGGATCCTCGAAGAACAGCAGCGCCAGCGTGCCGGTGTGCATCCGGCGCAGGTTGGAGGCGTTCTTGTCGACCTTGTAGTTGAGCTGCTCGGCGGCCGCCTGGATGCGCCGCCGGGTTTCCTCATTGACCAGCGGGCTGCCGCGCAGCGCGCGCGACACCGTGGCCTGGGATACCCCGGCCAGGTGGGCAATGTCGATCGATGTGGCTTTTCCCTTCATCCGCAGCCTGACCCGGAGTCCACCTGCCACCCGGCACGACGCCGGTGCCCCCGAATCCTAGCCGGTTTGCCCGCCGCCTGTCGTATACCGCCCGCCGCGCCTCGCGGCAGGCGCAGTCCGGCGCATGCGGCGGATCGGCCTGGCAGGACGTTTCCCGCTCCCGGGCCTTCATGCGCGCATGTCCTCCAGCTCGATGCCCTTGGTCTCGCGCACCGCGTACAGCACGAACAGCAGCGACACCAGCGCGAAGCCGGCGTACAGCCCGTAGGCGAAGGTCAGGCCCAACTCGGCCAGCGCAGGGAACGTGCTGGTGATCGCGAAGTTGGCCAGCCACTGCGCCGCCGCGGCCACCGCCAGCGCGGTGGCGCGGATCCGGTTGGGGAACATCTCGCCCAGCAGCACCCACACCACCGGGCCCCAGCTCACCCCGAAGAACACCACGTAGGCGTTCGCCGCGACCAGCGCCACGATGCCGGTGGCGCCGGGCAGGCTCAGCGTGGCGCCGCTGCCGGTGGCCTGCGAGAAGCACCACGCCATCAGCCCCAGGGTGATCGCCATGCCGGCCGAACCGACCACCAGCAGGGGCTTGCGGCCGATCTTGTCGACCAGCGCGATCGCCACCAGGGTCACCAGCACGTTCACGATCGAGGTGACCACGGTGATGGTGAACGAATCGGCCTCGCTGAAGCCCACCGAATGCCACAGGGTGGACGAGTAGTAGAAGATCACGTTGATGCCCACGAACTGCTGGAATACCGACAGCAGGATGCCGACCCACACCACCGGCAGCAGCCCGGCGGCCTTGCCGCGCAGGTCGCTCAGGCGCGGCTTGTGCTCCGAGCGCAGGCTGTCCTCGATGTCGCGCAGCTTGTTGTCCAGCGCGGTCTCATTGTGCATGTTCAGTACGTTGCGCAGCACCACGCGGGCTTCGTCGAGGCGGCCCTTGGCGACCAGGTGGCGCGGCGATTCCGGCACGCCCAGCACCAGGGTGCCGTAGACCAGCGCCGGCAGCGTCGCCACCAGGAACATCCAGCGCCACGCCGCCAGGCCCAGCCACAGCGGCTGCGCCGCGCCGCCGGCCACGCCGGCCAGCCACGCGTCGCTGAGCAGGGCGGCGAAGATGCCCAGCACGATCGCCAGCTGCTGCATCGAGCCGAGCCGGCCGCGGATGTGCGCAGGTGACACCTCGGCGATGTAGGTGGGCGCGATCACCGAGGCCACGCCCACGCCGATGCCGCCGACCAGCCGCCACAGGATCAGGTCCCATACCGCGGTGACCAGGCCCGAGCCCAGCGCGCTGGCCACCAGCAGCGCCGCCGCCACCTGCATGGTGCGCACGCGGCCGAAGCGGTTCGCCAGCATGCCGGCATACCAGGCGCCCAGCGCCGAGCCGAGCAGCGCGCAGGACACCGCGAAGCCGATCTGCGCCGCGTCCAGCGCAAAGCCGCCGCGGACCGCGTCGACCGCGCCGTTGATCACCGCCGTGTCGAAACCGAACAGGAACCCGCCCAACGCCGCTGCCGCCGAGATCAGCACCACCCGCGCGGTGGCGCGCTGGCCCAAGCCGTCGCCCGTCATGTCCATCGTGCTCATCGCGTCTCCCCAACGTCATGGCATCAAGATGCGCCCGAGTCTGCACCGCGCCCCTTGCCGTGTCCGGCTGAATACGTATGCAGCGGGCCAGGCGGGACGGGCACGGCCCACCGCCCTTTCCCGATGCACGGCTTCGGAGGGCGGGCACTGCCCGCCGCCCTTGGCCGTGACGCATTGTCGAAGAGTTCAATACCGTATGCAGTGGCTCACGGGCGAACGGTAGGAGCGTACCCCGTGCGCGATGCTCTTGGCTCACATCGACATCAGAGCATCGCGCACGACCGAAGGAAGTCCCTTGTGGACAGGGTGCGCTCCTACACGGGAGCAGCCTATGCCGGCGCGTTGATCACCGCCAGGAAGTCGCGGCCATAGCGCCTGAGCTTGGCCTCGCCCACGCCGCTGACGCCGGCCAGCTCGTCCTCGTTGGCCGGCATGGCACGCAGCATGGCCAGCAAGGTGGCGTCGTGGAACACCACATAGGGCGGCACGCCCTGCTGCTTCGCCAGCTGCGTGCGCAGCGCGCGCAGGGCGTCCCACAGATCCTGCTCCCAGCTCTCGATGCCGAGGCTGCTGCCGCGGCTCTTGTCATTGGCAGCCAGCTTGCTGTCCCGCCGGCGCCGGCTGGCGCGTTCGGGGCGGGCGTCCTCGCGCAGCTTCACCTGGCGGCCGCCGCTGAGCACGCTACGGCTGGCGGCGGTGAGACGAAGGGTGCCGTAGCCTTCGGCGTCGGCCTCCAGCAGGCCGGCGGCGAGCAGCTGGCGGAATACCGAGCGCCACTGTTTCTCGTCCATCTCGGCACCGATGCCGAACGTGCTGAGCCGGTGATGGTCGAGGGCGAGCACGCGCTCGGTCTCCTCGCCACGCAGCACGTCGATCACGTGGCCGGAGCCGAAGCGCTGGCCGGTGCGGTACACCGCCGACAACGCCTTCTGCGCCGGCACCGTGGCGTCCCAGGTCGGCGGCGGCGCGATGCAGTTGTCGCAATGGCCGCAGGGGCCGGGATAGGTCTCGCCGAACGCGCCCAGCAGCAATTCACGCCGGCACCCGGTGGCCTCGGCGTAGGCCAGCAACGATTCCAGCTTCTGCCGTTCCACGCGCTTGCGCTCGTCGGCCGATTCGGACTGCGCGATCATCTGGCTCATGGTGACCACGTCGGACAGGCCGTAGATCATCCACGCCTCGGCCGGCAGGCCATCGCGGCCGGCGCGGCCGGTTTCCTGGTAATAGCCCTCGATGCTGCGCGGCAGGTCCAGGTGCGCCACGAAGCGCACGTCGGGCTTGTCGATGCCCATGCCGAACGCGACGGTGGCGACCATCACCACGCCGTCCTCGCGCAGGAAGCGCTGCTGGTTCTTCATGCGGGTCGCCGCGTCCAGCCCGGCGTGGTACGGCAGCGCCTCGACACCCATCTCGGCCAGCCATGCGGCGGTGTCGTCCACCTTGCGCCGGCTGAGGCAGTACACGATGCCGGACTCGCCCGCGTGGCCCTGCAGGAATTCGCCGAGCTGGCGCTTCGCGTTGTGGCGCAGGCCGACCCGGTAGCCGATGTTCGGCCGGTCGAAGCTGGAAACGAACTGCCGCGCGTCCTGCAGCGAGAGCCGCTCGACGATCTCCTCGCGGGTGCGCGGGTCGGCGGTGGCGGTGAGCGCGATGCGCGGCACCGCGGGAAACCGCTGGTGCAGGATCGCCAGCTCGCGGTACTCGGGGCGGAAATCGTGGCCCCACTGCGATACGCAATGCGCCTCGTCGATCGCGAACAGCGCCACCTCGGTGCGCTCGAGCTGGCCGAGGAAGCGCGGCGTGAGCAGCCGCTCCGGTGCCACGTACAGCAGGTTCAGCTCGCCGGCCAGCAGTTGCCGCTCCACTTCGCGCTGTTCGTCGGCACCGAGGCTGGAGTTGAGAAACGCGGCAGCCACGCCCGCTTCGCGCAGCGCGTCGACCTGGTCCTGCATCAGCGCGATCAGCGGCGACACCACGATACCGGTGCCCTGCCGCATGAGTGCGGGGATCTGGTAGCACAACGACTTGCCGCCGCCGGTGGGCATCAGCACCAGCGCATCGCCGCCCTCGGCGAGATGCTCGACGACGGCCTGCTGCTGGCCGCGGAAACTGGGGTAGCCGAAAACGCTTTGGAGCAGGTCGAGGGCGGCATTCATCGGGAACATGGTAACAAACCGACCCGGCTCGGCCGCCGGCAAAGGCAGCGGCGACCCGTCGGCAACACCGCCGCTCAGGCGTCCGGCATGCCCCACAGCGCGTGGTCGAGATCGCCATCCAGGCCGAACCGCGACAGCGGTACGCGGCCGTTCTTCACCTCGACGCCTTCGGCGCGCAGCCGCCGCGATTGTTCGCGGAAACCGCGGCTGCCCGGCGGCATCGCGATGTGCCCGCTGGAACGCAGCACGCGGTACCACGGCAATTCCATGCCGTCGGGCACCTCGCCCAGCAGCCGGCCGACCAGCCGCGCCCGCCCGGGCAATCCGGCACGGGCGGCGATGGCGCCGTAGCTGGCGACCCGGCCGTGCGGTATCGCGGCGATGGCGGCGTAGATGCGGGCGGCGGCCTCATTCATGGTTCACGCGACGCTGGCGGTGGGTCGTGGCAGAGTAGCTTCCGACCCCAGCCAGCGGAAGCCGCCGCATGCGCCACTTCGAAGCCGTGCGTTCCCATATCGGCAGCCAGCACGAACTGCGCCAGAACGATCCGTACCTGATCAGTTTCGACTTGCAATTGGCGAAGGATCGCAGCCAGGGCATCTACCTGGCCGAGCTGGAAGACGAGTCGGGGCGGCGCTACCTGCGCATCTCCACTCCGATCGGGCCGCTGGCCGGCGTCGATCCCGGCCGCTGCCTGCGCTTCAACTGGCAGCAGCGCACCGGCTTCCTGGCGGTCGCCGACCTGGACGGTTCGCCCTACCTGCACCTGTGCGAGAACCGTCCCTACGAGTTCCTCGATGCCGCCGAGCTGCAGCGCGTGGTACGCGAACTGGGCACGCTCGGCGACCAGCTGGAACGGCTCATCGCCGTCGGCGACGATTCGCTGTAGAAAAGCACCTGAAGTGGCCGGGCGGGTCCCGGCAGTCGTAGGGCGTGCACTGCCCGCCGACTCCTCGACAATGCGCACGGCCAGGAGCGGCGGGCAGTGCCCGCCCTACGAAACAAGGGCATCAACACGGTTGTTTCTACGCAGGCGGCAAGCCCGACGCAATCCAGTCAGGACACCAGCCGGAACACCACCACCAGCCCGTAGGCCAGCAGCGCGGTGACCGGCAGGGTGAGGATCCACGCCCACACCATGCGCTCGACCACCGACCAGCGAATCGAGTTGAAGCGCTTGGCCGCACCCACGCCCATGATCGAGGCGGACACGTTGTGGGTGGTCGACACCGGGATGCCGAACGCCGAGGCGCTGAGGATCACCAGCGCGGAACTGGTCTCGGCGGCGAAACCGTTGATCGGGTGCAGCTTGACCATCTTGTGGCCGAGCGTCTTGATGATGCGCCAGCCGCCGCCGGCGGTACCGGCGGCCATGGTCAGCGCGGAAACCACCTTCACCCACACCGGGATCTCGAAGCCGCCGGCCGGGTTGCCGTCGACGCGCAGGAAACCCAGCCACGCCGGCAGGTGGTCGAACTGGTGCGCGGCGGTGGCGCCGGCCAGCGCCAGCGCGATGATGCCCATGCTCTTCTGCGCGTCGTTCATGCCGTGCGCCACGCCCATCGCGCTGGCCGAGACGATCTGCGCCTTGCCGAAGAACGCGTTGACGAACGGAGTGCGCCCGAACCGCCGCGACCAGCCCCGCCGGTTGGCGAACCACGCCAGCAGCGCGTACAGCGCGCCCATCAGCAGGAAGCCGATGACGAAGCCGGCCAGCGGCGACAGCACCATCGGTATCATCACCTTGGGGATCACGCCGTGGCCCTTCAGCCAGCTGCCCTCGGCCCAGACCACCGCGTCGAACCGGTTGCCGGAGGCGGCCATGGCCGCGCCCACCAGCGCGCCGACCAGGGCGTGGCTGGAGCTGGACGGCAGGCCCAGCCACCAGGTGATCAGGTTCCACACGATCGCCGCCAGCAGCGCGCAGATCAGCAGCTGCGAACCCATCTCGACCACCCCGGCATTGATCAGCCCGGAGGCGATGGTGGCCGCCACCGCGGTACCCAGGAACGCGCCGACCAGGTTGGTGCCCGCCGCCAGCAACACCGCCTGGCCGGGGGTGAGCACCTTGGTCGCCACCACCGTGGCGATCGAGTTGGCGGTGTCGTGGAAGCCGTTGATGTAGGTGAAGACCAGCGCGATCACCACCACCGCGATGACGACGCTCATGCGCCTCCCCCGACCGGACGGGGGATGGCATGCGACACCGGCCGCGCGGCCGTACGGGGCGATGGACGCAAGCTCACGGGCGCGGCCTCAGGAGTGCTTCAGCACGATCGAATAGACGATGTTGCCCACGTCGCGGCACTTGTCGATGGCCTTCTCGATCAGCTCGAACAGGTCCTTCGCCAGCATCGCGCGCATCGCGTCGTTGCCCTCGACGTACAGCGTGCGGTACGGCGCCAGCAGCATGCGGTCGCCCTCCGACTCCAGCGCCTGCAGGCGGTCCTGCAGCTTCTTCACCGGGTCGATGCGCAGGCCGCGGCGCAGCTCGCCGATCATTTCGGCGACCACTTCGCTGGAGCGCCGCAGCACCAGCGTGCGCTGGACGAAATCCACCCCGTCCAGGCGCTCGGCCACGATCTCGTAGCGCTCGGCGAATTTCTCGATGCTCTTGGGGATCTTGTACAGCGCCGAATTCAGCGCCTCGATGTCCTCGCGGTCGAGCGCGGTGACGAAGGTGTTCACCAGACCCTCGCTGATCTGCGCGGCCAGCGCCTTCTCCCGCGCCCGGGTAGCGGTGAATGCCGCCATCACCGCGCCGCGGTCGGGCCGGGTCAGCAGTTCGTGCAGGGCGCCGGCGCTTTCGCACACGGTGGCGGCGCTTTGTTCGAGCAACCCGTAGAACTTGTCGCCTTTGCCGAAAATCGTCTGCAGTGAAAACATGCGGGTCATGCCTGGGAGTACATGACAGTCATGTTACAGGACTGTCATGCTGCCCTGCATCAATGCCCGGATGAACTGCGCCCCGCGCACCCCTTACACTGTGACCATGCAGCCTCCCCCGTCATCGCCGCGATGCTGACCGAAATCGCGCTCGTCCTCGTGCTGGCCCTGTGCAACGGCTTCTTCGCCCTGTCGGAGATGGCGCTGGTGGCCTCGCGCAAGAGCCGCCTCAAGCAGATGGCCCGGAACAGCCGCAAGTCCGCCGCGGCCTTGCGCCACGCCGAGGCACCGGAACACTTCCTGTCCACCGTGCAGGTCGGCATCACCCTGGTGATGCTGATCACCGGCGCGGTGGCTGGCGACGCGCTGGGCGGCCACATCGCCGCCGCCCTGCAGGGTGCGTACCTGGGATGGCTGCTGCCGTACGCGCGGGTCATCGGCATCGTGTTCGGCTTTGCGCTGATCTCGTTCATCCAGATCGTGGTCGGCGAACTGGTGCCCAAGCGGCTCGCGCTGGCGGCGCCGGAAAAGGTGTCGTCGTACGTGGCGATCCCGATGCTGCTGCTGTCGCGGCTGACCGCGCCGTTCGTGTTGCTGCTGAACGCGTCGAGCAACCAGTTGCTGCGCCTGCTGCGGATCACCCCGCAGGGCGGCGGCAGGGTCACCGAGGAGGAGATCCGCCTGCTGGTGGCCGAGAGCGCCGAACAGGGCGTGCTCGACGCCGACGAACACAACATGGTCAACCGCGTGCTGCGCCTGGGCGACCGCACGGTGGACAGCGTGATGACCCCGCGCATGCGCATCGCCTGGCTGGACATCGCCGCCAGCCGCGAGGAGAACATCGAAGTGATGCGGAAAACCCCGTACTCGCGCTACCCGGTGTACCGCGGCGACGAGAGCGAGGTGGTCGGCGTGGTCGAGGTCAAGCTGCTGCTGCACAGCTTCTCAGAGGGCACGCCTGAACTGTTCGGGCACCTGGCCAAGCCGCTGTTCGTGCCCGCCACCGCCCGCGCGCTGGACCTGCTGGAGGAGTTCCGCGACGCCGAGACGCCGCTGGCGCTGGTGGTGGACGAATACGGCGACATCGAGGGCCTGGTCACCGTCAACGACCTGCTGGCGGCGGTGGTCGGCGCCAGCCAGATCGGCCACGCCGGCAGCAGCGAGGACAGCCCGATCATGCAGCGCGCCGACGGCAGCTGGCTGATCGACGGCAGCCTGTCCACCGACGACCTGCGCGAACTGCTGCAGATCGGCGAGCTGCCGGGCGAGGAGGAACACGGCTACCGCACCGCCGCCGGCATGGTGATGACCGCCCTCGGCCACGTGCCGCAGACCGGCGAGATGTTCGCCTGGCACGGCATCCGCTTCGAAGTGGTCGACCTCGACGGCGCCCGCATCGACAAGCTGCTGGTCACCCCGGCGCCGTCGCTGGAACCGTCCGACGACGAGCAGTAGGAGCGCACCCTGTGCGCGATGCTCTCGGCTTCGTTCGACATCAGAGCACATCGCGCACAGGGTGTGCTCCTACAGGTGGTACCGCCATGTAGATACTGTTATCGAGATCAAGCCCCATGAAGGATTGGGTCGAACGGTTTGCCGGACTTGAGGACGCCGAAG
>NZ_LVJR01000084.1 GCF_001617365.1 Rhodanobacter sp. FW104-R8 | reverse complement strand
CCGGCATCGGCGAGCAGCGCGCGGACGGCGACGCCCTGGTTCCAGCCGTGCTCGAACAGCAGCCAGCCGCCAGCCTCCAGATACGTGCGGGCATCGCGCACGATGCGGCGGATGGCGTCGAGGCCGTCGGCGCCGGAAGCCAACGCCGCGGCCGGTTCGAAGCGCAGGTCGCCCTGCGCGAGGTGCGGGTCGGCGGCTTCGATGTACGGGGGGTTGGAGACGATCAGGTCGAAGCGCTGGCCGGCGAGCGGCGCCAGCCAGTCACCGTGCACGAAGGCGACGTTGCCGATGGCGTGGCGCTGCGCGTTGCGCTGGGCCACGGCGAGCGCTTCCGCGCTGGCATCCGTGGCGACGACGTGCGCGTGCGGGCGTTCGCTGGCAATGGCCAGCGCGATCGCGCCGCTGCCGGTGCCGAGGTCGGCCACGCGGCAGGCGGCGTCGGGTGGCAGGCGCTGCAGCGCCAGCTCCACCAGCAGCTCGGTTTCCGGGCGCGGGATCAGCGTGGCCGGCGTCACCTCCAGGTCCAGCGACCAGAAGCCGCGCCGGCCGGTGAGGTAGGCCACCGGCTCGCCCGCGGCGCGGCGTTCGAGCAGTGCCGAAAAAGCCGTCTGGACGTCCATCCCGGGCACGTCGTCGGCATGCGCGAACAGCCAGCTGCGCGGCTGCCGCAGCACGTGCAGCAGCAGCAGTTCGGCTTCGGCGCGCTCACCGAGCCGTGCGGTGGCGGCAGCCAGCAGGCTTCGGATATCAGGCATGCGGCGGCTCGGTCGTCGAGAGCGGCGGCGGCGTCACGCCCGGCTTCGGCACGCGCTTGCGCCAGTAGCCGCCGCGCGTCCACGCGCCGAACGCCCAGCGCAGCCAGTCGATCAGCGACCACGCCAGCCACAGCGCCCACGCCAGCATGGCCAGCTTGTAGACCCACAACGGGACGCTGAACACGCCGGCGCCCGGCAGCGCACCGGCGCTCTGGTCGGCGAACCAGCGCAGGTTCCACGCATCGGACGCGTTGCCGGCCACGTGCATGTCAGGCAGACCGAGCAAGCCCTTCGGCACCGCGCCGATCAGCACCGCCAGCGCCAGCAGGGTGAGCAGGGCGAGACCCAGCTGCATCAGGTTGAACTTCGTGCTGCCCAGCTGCTCGGACGGCGTGCCGCGCGCACGCAGGCCGAGCAGGATCAGCCAGGCCACCACCAGCGCGTAGGCACTCCACGCGAACGCGGAGAAGCCCAGCCCCAGCAGCAACCAGTGGCGGAAGCGCAACGGCGTGGGCGCCCAGCGCGCCAGCAGCCAGGCGGCGAACAGCAGCACCACCAGCTGCGACCAGTACAGCACCGCCGGCCCGGTGGTCGGCCCCCACGTCCACAGCACCCAGCGATCCTGCGGCAGCTGCAGCGCGAGGTCGATGTTCGCCACCGGCGCGTGCAGCGCGAATAACGGCGTGCGCGTGCGCGCGGCGACGCCGTGCGGCTCGCGCAGGCGCAGCGTGTAGCCGTGTTCGCCCGGCAGCAGCGGCAGGCCGAGCGCGCCGTCGCGCACGGCCAGGTTGACCGGTACGCCGTCGCGGTTCGCGTCCAGCAACTCGGCGCCGGCAGGCAGGCCGATCGCGTGTTCGCCGCCGCGCGTGCTACGCGCGCGCAGGCTCAGCGTGGTCTCGGTGGCGCGCTCGCCGGCGCGGCTGACCACCTGCACGCCATCGAACGCCAGGCTGTCGCCGGCGATCGCCACCGGCTTGCCGAAGGCCAGCTGCAGGCTCTCGCCGGGCAGCGGTTGGTACAGCAGGCCGTCGTCGCTGGCGCTGGTCGGCACGCCCTTCGCGTCCACGTGCCACATCGGCGCGGCGTGGATTTCCCATACCTCGGCACGCTCGCCCAGCGCCGGCGCCTCGAGCGCGAGCGTCGCCGCGTGGTCGAGCCGGCTGCTCCAGCTCACCTCGCCGCTGTTCGCGTTGAAGGTGATGCCGATGCGGCCGTCCTTCACCAGCGCGTCGTCGCCCAGCGGATGCTCGCCCGGCAGCAGCGGCAGCGTGACGCTGAAGCCGCCACCCTGCGGGGCGATCCGCTCGACCGTGTTCTCGACGGTCCAGTCCACGCCCAGCTGCAAGCGGCGGGTCAGCCGCACGTACGGCGGGAAACTCTGCACGGGTGGCAGATCCTTGCCGTCGCTGGCGGTACGCATGCGCCGCAGCGCGATGCTGTCGCCCAGCGGGCGGCCGTCGTCGACCCCGGCCAGCGACCAGCCCTGGCCGCTGAACCCGATGCGCTGCGGGCGCAGCGCGAAGCGCAGGCTGGCGCTGTCCGCCGCGCCGATGCGGTAGCGCAGGCTGATCCGGTGCACGCCGCGATCCAGCCGCAGCAGCAGCTGGTCGCCGCGACGGCCGAGCGGCGCATTGGCACGGCCGTCCACGCCGACGTCGACGAGCTGCAGCGCATCGTCCGCCTGCGGCAGCGGCAACGCGACCGTCGCGCCGACGTGCGCTTCCAGTGCCACGTCGAGCGTGTCGCCGCCGGCCTGCAGTTGCGCCTGCGCCACGGCGGCGCAGGCCGGCACGCATTTCGGCGCCTCGGTGAGCCGGCCGCGCAGCTGGTTCAGCAGTTCCTGGCTGGGCAGGCTCTGCGCATGCACGCCGGCCGGCAGCAACGCGATGGCCAGCAAGGCCGCGCTTGCCGCGCCGCCACTACGCCAGTCGCGCCAGCGACCGCGCAGCGGCGTCAGCAGCAGCGGCACCAGCTTCGCCAGCAGCAGCGCCAGCAACCCCACCATGACCACCCGCAGCAGCCGCACCAGCCACGCCGGCGCGATCACCAGCCGCGTGCCCTGCTCTGCCGTCACTGGACCGGACCAGCCGAGCCGGTAGTCGTTGCCCTGGTCCCAATGCGGCGTGCCGGCGCCGGCCTGGATCACGCTGCGGCTGTCGACGGCACGGCCGACAGCTGGGCCGGCATGCCTCGGCTCCGGAAGACTCGCCGCGGTCACGGCCACCGCACTCAGCGCCGCATTCGATCCGCCGCGCGATACGCCCGGCGCCGAGAGTGCCGTTGAAGCCAGCTCGCCCATCGGAGGAGCCGGCGCAGGCATGGCCTGCTCTTCCACGGCCGGCGACGCCACTTGCTGCTTCATCTTCATCCGCGCATTCGCATAAGCCTCGTCCCGCACTGCCTGCGCGGCATAGCCCGCTGCGACGGCCCGCCCCTGATTTCCCGCTTCGAGCTGCGGATGCAGCGCGTACTGCAGCTGCGTCGCGGCAAACGGCAGGGTCCACAGCACCGCCAGCGCGAAGATCGCCACCGCGGCGGCGCGCGCCGCCGCGCGCAGCCGCCCTTCCGGCAAAGCGCGCAACAGCAGCGCCAGCGCCAGCGTCACGGCCAGCGTCCACAGCGGCGCGCCATGCTCATGCTGGGCCAGCGCCAGATAGCCCGCGGCCAGCAGCGACCACGGCCAGCCGAGCAGGCGCCCGGCCAGCAGCGCGATCAAGGCCACCACGAACAGGTCGAGCAGGCTCCACTGCGCCACCCACGAATCGGGCGAGCGATCCACGCCGGTGGCGCCGAGCAGGCGGTAGCCGTACGGCAGGTGCAAGGTGGCGTCGACGCTTTCCAGCGGCAGCTGCCAGCCGGCGCTGGAAATCTCGCCGCGATGCGTGGACAGGCGCAGGCCGGCGTCCAGGACGAGCTGCTGCTCGCGCAGTTCGACGCCGCTGCGGCCGTCCTCACCCTGGCTGACCAGCAATGGCTCGCCGCCCTGGCTGGCCCGCTGCAGTTGCCACGGCGCCGCCACGTCGAGGCGCTGGTGATGACGCAGTTCGCCGCTGAGGCGGTCGGCCACGCTGAGCCCGCCGCCGTCGAAATCCAGCCACAGCTGGCGCTGCAGGTGCAGCTGGTCGCCCTTGCCGCCCTCGTCGCCGCGCGTGCCTTGCTCGACCGCCAGGCCCGCGCTGTCGTCCAGTACGAACGCCGGCAGCTCGCGCCATTCGCCCGGCACGCCGGCCTGCGCCGCGTCGGTGGCGTGGCCTTCCACCCGGGTGCTGCGCAGCGCGGGATCGTCGGCATAACTCCAGGTCTCCTGCCGCGGCCACGGCGCCGCCGGCAGTTTCAGCGCCACCCTGGCCAGCGGCGCGACGCTGCGCGCCTCCAGCGTGACCGTCCACTGGCCCGGCCGCAGCTGCACGCGCAGCCGGCCGTCGCTCTCCAGCCGTGCGGGCAGCTCGCCGGACAAGGCGGTGGCCATGAAACCCTCCGGCAACACCGGCCCCAGCGACTGCTCGCGGGCACTGCCCGCGACGTTGAACTGCAGCTGCGTCTCCAGCGTGGCCGGCAGGCCGTCGGCCAGGCGCCGATACACGCGCAGCGCCAGCGCATCGGCGGCGCGCTGCGCGGCGGCGGCTTCGCCGAGAGTGAGCTGTTCGCCATTGCGCTCGATGCGTGCCACCGCCGTGCCGTCGACGCTCAACGCGACCAGCCCGATCGTCAAGGGCACGCGCAGCCGCGCCGGGCGCATCGACCACGGCAGCGTGCCGCGCAACTGGTAGTCGCCGGGCGCCAGCCACAGCATCGGCTGGTCGCCCCGCTGCAGCACCGTGGCCGGCTGGTTGTTCGCGCTGACCTGCTGCGGCCAGCTGCGCGCATCGCCGGGCAGCGCCACCCAGCTCGGCGCATCCACGTGCACGTCCAGGCTGAAGCGGCCGCCGTCCTTGCCGGCATCCAGCACCAGGCGGCCGGGCCACGCGCACTGGCGATTGCCGGCGTTCGGCGCCTGGCTGGCGAGGAACGGGCAATCGTGCTGCGGCATGTCATGCAGCACCCAACCCTGCCAGTCGCGCAGCGGCGGAGGAACCTCCTGCGCCGGCAACGGCGCCGCCAGCAGCAACCACAATCCCAACAGTCCGAGTGTCCGGGCAAGCATGCGTCTCTCCCCTGATGCCATGCGGCCGGCACAGTGTAAGTGGAACATCGCAGACGCACAGCCGGGCCTGTTCCGGCAACGGCCACGCTGCCAGCCGGCGGCGGTTACCGCTTCAACGCAGCAGGCGGCACCGGGGGGTTGCGTGTCGATGGCCATGGCGAAGGCATCCGCCTGAATGCTCTCGCCGCTGGCCGGCCGCAGCCGCCGCTCTCACCCCGAAACCGCGAACACGCACTCGTCCGCCCCGCAACTCCGGCAGCAGACGGGAAAGACCGACAACCCGCCCGGCGCGATGGCCGGGCCGAGCAGACCTTCCAGGAGGCCGCCGAAGAAGCTGCAGCCGGAGCGGCCGTGCTGCGCGCACAGCGGGCTGTGCCGTAGGTGTAATTGGCCGCCGCGCCGCTCGACCTCGACAAACGCATGCAGTGCCGGCACGCCGATGGCATCGAGCGCCGCCCCCAGGTCCAGCCCGGTATCCAGCGCATACTCGCGTTCGAACAGCCAGGCGCCGACGCGCTGCCCGGCAAGCTGCAGCGATGCTTCGCGCGCGCCGGCCGCGACGGCGCGATCCAGCGCCAGCAGGCGCGGCAGGATCCGCGGGTACTCGTGCGCCAGGTCGGCCAGCGCCTGCCCGACCGCCGGCGCGTCCGCCTCCAGCGCCAGCAGCTCCACAAATGGCGCGGGCGCGGACTTCGCCGACGTGGGCGCCGGCGGGCGCCGGTAGCTCATCATCAGCTCCTCGAACGATTCCGGCGCCGGCGCCACGGGGACGCTCGGCACGACATCGACGAACACGGGTGCCACGACCACGACCGGCGCCACCGGCTTCGCCGCCGCCGGTGTCGCAACAGGGGCTGCCTCCCGGGTTGCGGCGGGACGAGTACGTGTCGGTGCGGGCTCAGGTACGGATGCTGGCGCAGGCGTGGGCGCCGGTGCGGGCACAGGCGTAGGCACGGACGCCGGTGTCGCTGGCCGAGGCGCCGCCGGAGGGGGCACATAGCTGGCGAGCGGGCGCGAGGCGGCAAAGTGCGGTCGCGATTCGCCTTCCACGAACGGTTCAAGCTCGAAGCTGATGATGCGCTCGTAGCCCTCGAGCGCCGCCTGCAGCTCGCGCCGTTTGCGCGACGGGCCGCACACCACCATGGTCAGCAGGGCGCCGTTCGGATCCTGCACCAGGCGTTGCCGCTGCAGGATGAAACCACATGCGGCGGCCAGCCGGCCGACCTCGACGATCAGGCCTCCCCGTCTCTCCGAGAGTGCCTGGATTTCCAACTCGATCATCATCTCCCCGCATGCGATACCGGCGTTCCGCCGCCCATGCTACGCCGGCCGTATTGCCGAAATGCTGACGCGCCCGGCAAAAAAGCCCCGCCATGGCGGGGCTTTTTGCCGGAGCGGCGAATGCGCTCAGCGCAGGATCGCGGCCGGGTCCTGCTTCGCCTTCAGCGCGCTGCACAGCTGGATCGATTCGCCGGTCTGCGCCAGGCCGCGGCCGATGCCGGCGGCATCCTTCTCGTGGGCTTTGAAGAACGCCTGCAGGCGATCGTACTCGGCGCTGGAGCAACCGCCGCCCGCGGCCATCGACGGCAGGCGGCCGCCGGAGAAGCTGCCGGTGCGCTCCAGGATCTGCTGGTAGTGCGCGGTGAACCACGCCCACATCGCGTCGCGCTGGGCCAGCGTGTCGCGGCTGCCGCGCAGCAGCATGCCCATCTCGCCGACCTTCACCGGCTTGGTCAGCGCGAAGTTGCGCACCTGTTCGGCCAACGCGGGATCTTCCACGCTGGCCAGGCCGCCGAGGATGCCGTTGCGCAGGGCCGCGTCGCTGGTCCTGGGCAGTTCGGCGACCAGCGCGTCGACCGCGCTCTTGCCGCGTTCCTGCACCGCCACGCCCAGCGCGTCGCCGAGCAGGTCGGGATCGGCGGCGGCCAGGTCCAGACGGCCGTCCGCCTTCGGCTTCAGCGCCGCCTCGCCCTGCCTGAGCAAGGCCGCACGCACTTCCGGCAGCTTGAAATCGAACGCCAGCGCGCTGGCCAGGCTGCTGCGCATCAAGGCGTCGTCTTCGGATTCGCCGGCCTTGCGCTGGTAGCCCAGCTGCTCCAGCCGCGGCAGGTAGGCGGCCTTCGCCCACGCGGCCAGCCGCGCGCGCTGGGCGTCGGTGACGGCGATGCGCTGATAGAGCCCGCCGACCATGCCCAGCGGCGCGAGGGCCACTTCGCGGATCTTCGAGCCGGTCAGCGGCTGCAGCGCGGCCAGCACCTGGCCCGCGTCGAGGTCGCCATGGCGGAAGCTGGCGTTGATCGCGTCGGCGTAGGCGAGCTGCTCGGCGTCGCCGAGCTTGCCGATCTGCTTGACCAGGCTGTCCAGCCCGGCCTGGTCGAGGCTGAAGCGGTAGTAGCCGCTGGCGTTCGCGTTCGGCATCACCCAGGTCGGCGTGCTGGCGCCGGGCAGTTCCATCGCGCCGGTGGCCTGGTCGAGCATCTCGCAGGCGACCTTGCTGGACGGTGCTCCATCTTTGCCGTTGGCGGCCACTCCGTAGCGCACGCACACCGGCACGCCCCAGATGCGCTGCGGGTCGCCGCCGCTGCCGACCAGCAGGTAGCGGCTCTGGCTCAGCTGCAGCACGGTCTTGCCGTCCTTCTGCTCAAGCCGGGTCGCCACGTACGGCACGCCGGACTGGTCGAGGAAGCTCTTGAACGCGTGCTTGAACGCGTCGCCCTTGCCGGCCGCGGCGGCGATCGCCGAGACCAGGTCGTCGGCGGTGGCGTTGCCGAACTTCTGCTTCTGGATGTAGGCGCGCATGCCCTTCTGGTAGATGGGCTCGCCGACATAGCTCTCGAACATGCCGATGACGCTGGCGCCCTTCTGGTAGGTGATGCCGTCGAACGCGGTCATGATGTCGCCGTTGCCGGTGATCGGCTGGCGGATGCTGCGCGCGCTGGTGAGGCTGTCGTTGCTCATCGCGCCCTGCGCGCCGCGTACGCGGTCGAGGTCGGCGCGGTATTCCGGGTGCACCTGCATGGTGACTTTCTGCTGCATCCAGGTGGCGAAGGCCTCGTTGAGCCAGATGTCGTTCCACCACTCGGTGGTGACCGTGTCGCCGGTCCACTGGTGGGCCAGCTCGTGCGCGTTGACGTTGAACGAGCCGCGCACGTTGCGCGCCGGCGAATCCTTGTCGAGCAGCAGCAGCCAGTCGCGGAAGGTGACCAGGCCCGGGTTCTCCATCGCGCCGGCCTCGAAGTCCGGCGCCGCCAGCAGGTCGAGCTTGTCGAACGGATAGCCGAAGCCGTAGTAGTTCTCCAGCGCATGGATGATGCTCGGCGTCTCGCCCAGCACGTGTTCCATGCGGTGGCCCTCGCCCTTGGCCGCGATGCCGCGCAGCTTGAGCGGCTTGGCGCGGTACGCGTCGGGCGAGATGTCCGGGCCGTCGACGATGTCCCACGGGCCCACCGCGAACGCGACCAGGTAGGTGGGCAGCGGCAGCGTCTGCGCGAAGGTCACGGTCTTCCAGCCCCTGCCGGCCGGCTGCTCCTTCACCTGGCGCGTGTTCGCCACCACGTTCTCGTGCTCGGGCACGGTGATGGCGATGTCGAACGGGGTCTTGAAGCCCGGCTCGTCGAAGCCCGGGAAGGCGAAGCGCGCGCTGATCGGCTCCATCTGCGTCATCGCGTACGGCTGGCCCTTGGCGGTGACCTTGTACAGGCCCTGCAACTGCTGGTTGAGCGGCGCGGTGTAGTCGAGCTTCAGGGTCAGCTGCTGCGGCTTCAGGCCACCGCCGAAATCCACCCGCGCCACGCCGGCCTTCGGATCCACGGCGACGTACTTGCCGGCGTGCGTCTTGCCGGCGGCGTCGGTGATGGTCACCTTCGACACCTTCAGCCCGGCGCCGTCCAGCCACAGGTGGTCGGAGGCCTGGGTCAGCTTCAGCTTGATCGTGGTGGTGCCGGAGAAATCGGCTTGCGCGGGATCGACCTTGAACGCGAGCTGGTAGGACTGCGGCACCGCCCAGCCCGGCAACCGACCCTGCGGTGCCTGGTCGGCGGTGGCGGCGAACGCGGCGCCGCAGCAGGCGGCCAGTGCGGTAAGCAGAAGCGGACGGGCGAGACGGCGCATGAGGATCTTCTCTGGCGGTGGGGAAACCTTCACGCTAGGGCCGCCATGACCTGGGCCCCAGTGCCAGAAGGCATGGCGGCCGCCAGGGGGAGATCCGGAAAAAAAAGCGGCGGCAAGGCAAGCCTTGTCGCCGGTTTGGGGAAACCCGCGCGTCTGCGGGGGAGCAGGAGGGGGGAACTCCGACGCGCGGGGTGCTGCGGGCAGAACGTGTGCGCAGGATAGGTCCCGCACTTGCATCGTTCCAATTGATTGTTACCATCCCGGCCATAGCGTATGTCTATTGCCAGCCCGGACCAGCCATGAACCTGCGCGACCTCCAATACCTGGTGGCCCTCGCCGAGCACCGGCATTTCGGCCGCGCCGCCGAGGCCTGCTTCGTCAGCCAGCCCACCCTGTCCACCCAGATCAAGAAGCTGGAGGATGAACTGGGCGTGCCGCTGGTCGAGCGCACGCCGCGCAAGGTGCTGCTGACCGAGGTCGGCCGCGACATCGCCGCGCGTGCGCGCGACGTGCTCAACGAGATCGAGCAGATCCGCGGCGTGGCCCGGCGCACGCTGGACCCCGAGTCCGGCACCGTGCGCCTGGGCATCTTCCCCACGCTGGGCCCGTACCTGCTGCCGCATGCGCTGCCGCTGGTGCGCCAGGCGTTCCCCAGGCTGGAACTGTTGCTGGTCGAGGAAAAGACCGAGGCGGTGCTGCGCATGCTGCGCGAGGGCAAGCTCGACGCCGGCATCCTCGCGCTGCCGCTGCACGAGGACAGCCTGCACACCGAATTCCTGTTCGAGGAACCGTTCCTGCTGGCGGTGTCGGACGCGCACCCGCTGGCGCACAAGCAGGGCCAGCTGAAGCTGGGCGACCTGTCCAACCAGAACCTGCTGCTGCTGGAAGACGGCCATTGCCTGCGCGACCAGGCGCTGGAGGTCTGCCACCTGGCGGGTGCGGGCGAACACAGCGGCTTCCGCGCCACCAGCCTGGAAACGTTGCGGCAGATGGTGGCGGCGAACGTGGGCATCACCCTGCTGCCGGTCACCGCGGTGAAGCCGCCGGTGGCGCCGGTGGAGAACCTGCACCTGATCGAATTCAGGGGCCACCCGCCGAGCCGGCGCATCGCCATGGTCTGGCGCAAGAGTTCGGCCATGGACGGGTTCCTGCAACGGCTGGCGGACGTGTTCCGGCAACTGCCGGCGGACCTGCTCGACGCCCATACGGCGGCCACCGCGCCGGCCGCGCCGCCGGCACCGCGCAAGGCCGCCCGCCGATAGCCGCAAGCTATCCATGCGATCTAGACAATCAATTTCATCGCGCGCCTGCCGGGCGCTAGGCTCGGCCGGTCAGGCCGTCAAGACCGCAAGGCACAAACCCTCCCAGCCCAACGCCACGAGGTGATGTCATGAGCAACTTGAAAGGATCCCGCACTGAGCAGAACCTGAAGGACGCCTTCGCCGGCGAGTCGATGGCCAACCGCCGCTACCTCTACTTCGCCGCCAAGGCCGACGTCGAGGGCTACAACGATGTTTCCGCGGTGTTCCGCTCCACCGCCGAAGGCGAGACCGGCCACGCCCACGGCCACCTGGAATACCTCGAAGCGGTGGGCGACCCCGCCACCGGCCTGCCGTTCGGCGGCACCCAGCTGAACCTGAAGAGCGCCATCGCCGGCGAGACCCACGAGTACACCGACATGTACCCGGGCATGGCCAAGGCCGCGCGCGAGGAAGGCTTCGGCGAGATCGCCGACTGGTTCGAGACGCTGGCCAAGGCCGAGCGATCGCACGCGAACCGCTTCACCAAGGCGCTGGGCGAACTGGGCTGAGGAAATGGCGCCCAAGTTCGTCATCCCCGCGAAGGCGGGGATGACGGCGCTCGGGCAAGTCCTATCCATGGCCCAAACCGCCGGGGAGACGCCGATGGACCCCATCCACGAAACGCGTGAAGGCAACCTCGATGCGCCGACCCGCCATCCGCTGGGCCAGCACGACCCGGCCTTCTGGGACGCCGCGGCGCTGGAAGCGGAGATGGAGCGCGTGTTCAACATCTGCCACGGCTGCCGCCGCTGCGTCAGCCTGTGCCACGCCTTCCCCACCCTGTTCGACCTGGTCGACGCCTCCGCGACGATGGAGGTCGACAGCGTCGACAAGGCCGACTATCCGAAGGTCACCGAGCAGTGCTACCTGTGCGACCTGTGCTACCAGACCAAGTGCCCGTACACGCCGCCGCACCCGTGGAACGTGGATTTCCCGCACCTGATGCTGCGCGCCAAGGCGGTGGCGTTCGAGCGTGACGGCGCGCCGTTGTCGTCGAAGATCCTGTCCAGCACGCGCACCGTGGGCAAGCTCGCCTCGATCCCGGTGGTGGTGCAGGTGATCAACGCCGCCAACCGCAACCCGGCCGCGCGCCAGCTGCTGGAAAAGACCATGGGCGTCGACGCGAAGGCACGCGTGCCCGAGTACTACGCACCCACCGCGCGCAAGCGCCTGCGCGACCTCGACGGCCGGGGCGAGGCGGTGCCCGCGGGCCGCACCCGCGGCAAGCTCGCGCTGTTCGCCACCTGCTACTGCGACCACTCCGCGCCCGGCGTGGTCGAGGATCTCGCCGCCGTGCTGGCGCACAACGCGATCCCGACCCGGCTGGTCGAGCAGGAAAGCTGCTGCGGCATGCCCAAGCTGGAACTGGGCGACCTGAAGACGGTGACGAAGTACAAGGAGCGCAACATCCCGGTGCTGGCGAAGATGGCGCGCGAAGGCTGGGACTTCACCGCGGCGATTCCCTCCTGCGTGCTGATGTTCAAGCAGGAGCTGCCGCTGATGTTTCCCGACGATGCCGACGTCGCGCTGGTGCGCGAGCGCTTCTTCGATCCGTTCGAATACCTCGCCGAGCGCCACAAGGCCGGCCTGTTGCAGACCGACTTCAAGCAGTCGCTGGGCAAGGTCGCCTGGCAGGTGCCGTGCCACCAGCGCGTGCAGAAGATCGGCCCGAAGACGCGCGAGATCCTGCAACTGGTGCCGGACACCGAAGTCGTCACCATCGAGCGCTGCTCCGGCCACGACGGCACCTACGGCGTGAAGCACAAGACCTATGCGCTCTCACGCAAGCTGGCGAAACCGGTGGAGAATCGCGTCGAGCAAGCCAACCCCGACCACTTCACCAGCGACTGCCCGATGGCCGGCGGCCACATCGCCCACGGCCTCGGCGACAAGCCCGCGGCGGAGCATCCGCTGAGCCTGCTGCGCAAGGCCTACGGCATTTGAATGGAGGCCAAGGGAAGTGAGCGACTCGCGTAGGGTGGGCATTGCCCGCCGCTCTGGCCCCACTTTACCGGCAGCGGATCGAAAGGCCGGCGGGCGATGCCCGCCCTTGTATTCTGATTTTGCCCGAGTCGCGCTTGGGCAAAAGGGTGTCC
The DNA here is from genome assembly GCF_001617365.1 of Rhodanobacter sp. FW104-R8. GTDB lineage: Bacteria > Pseudomonadota > Gammaproteobacteria > Xanthomonadales > Rhodanobacteraceae > Rhodanobacter. Next base: position 10 of record NZ_LVJR01000084.1, on the reverse strand, counting down.
GGATGCCGTG
>NZ_LVJR01000083.1 GCF_001617365.1 Rhodanobacter sp. FW104-R8 | reverse complement strand
TTCGGCGTCCTCAAGTCCGGCAAACCGTTCGACCCAATCCTTCATGGGGCTTGATCTCGATAACAGTATCTACGAGGCGTCTCAGCCCAGCAACAGGGCGGTGTTGTCCGCGTCCGGCGCGACCAGGCGATCGAGACCGAGCGCGACGAAGCGGTGCCGCGCCGCGGCCGGGCGTCGGTCGCCGTGGCGGTCCGACCACGAGGCCTGGCGTGCCAGCAATGCCGCCGCCGCGCAGCGCGCCAGCGTGAAGGCGAGGCCGCGCGCGCCGGCTTCCAGCGTGTCGCGCGCGGCCGCATGCTGGTCGAGCCAGCGCGCCGCGGCATCCAGCGTCTGCCGGATCGCACTGGCCGCATGCATGTCGTCGTTGTTCTCCAGCCAGCCGGCGCAGGCGGTGCGCAACGCGCCGAGGCCGTCGCCGGCCAGTGCGCGCAGGCTGTCCAGCGACAGCACGTTGGTGGTGCCTTCCCAGATCGCGTAGACCTGCGCGTCGCGCAGCAGCTGCGGCAACCCGGTGTCCTCGATGTAGCCGGCACCGCCGAAGCATTCCAGCGCCTCCGAGCAGGTCGCCACCGCCAGCTTGCCGGTCCACAGCTTGGCCAGCGGGGTGAGCAGGCGCAGCAGCGCCGCTTCGTGCGGCGCGGTGCGGCCGCGCTCGACCCGGCCGAGCAGGTGGGCCACCTCGAAGGCCAGCGCGAAGGCGCCCTCGAACTGCGCCTGCAGGTCGGCCAGCGTCTGCGCATGCAGCGGCTGCTCGACCAGCGGACGGCCAAACGCGCGCCGGCGCCCGGCGAAGTCGCGCTCCAGGCCGATCGCGCGGGCCATGCTGGCGACCGCGCAGATCGCGTTCCAGCTGCGGGTGACGTTGAGCATCGGCGCCACCTGGCGCACGCCGTTGGCAAGTTCGCCCAGCGGCCACGCGGGCAGGCCGTCCAGGTGGATTTCCGCGGTGGGCAGTTCCTGCGTGCCGAGCTTGTCCTTCAGCCGGTCGATCACCAGTTCCGGCCTGCGTCGCTCGGCGTCCATCGTCTCGACGTAGAACAGCGCCAGCGCCGCAGTGCCCGTGGCGGCCGCGCCTTCGGGACGCGCCAGCGCCAGCGCGGCCTCGCCGACTACCGCCGAGCTGAACCACTTGCGTCCGTGCAGCCGCCACTGGCCGTCGGCGTCCTGCCGCGCCACGGTTTCGGTATGCCCCACGTCGGAACCGCCGGCGGTCTCGGTCATCCACTGGCCGCTGAGCCAGAAGGTGGCCGGATCGCGGCTGAGGAAATGCGGCAGCACGCGCTCGATCAGTTCGCGGTTGCCGGAGGCCTTGATCGCGGTGGCGGCGCCGTCGGTCATCGCCAGCGGGCAGGTGTAGAACTCGCTGGCGAGGTGGTACAGGTAGACCCGGGCGAATTCCTCCAGCCGCGCGTGCTCGCTGTCGCCGTGGCCGGCGGCGAGCACCGCGTGGCGGGTGGTCAGCAGCGGGCCTTCCTGCCAGGCCGTGGTCAGCTCGATGCGGTCCACCCGTCGGCCCCACGCATCCCACTGCGTCAGCACCGGCTTGCGCCGCGTGGTGGTGCATGCGCGCTGCCACGCCATCTGCGCGTAGTCGCCCAGCGCGTCGAGGTCGGCGTCCAGCGCGGCGCGGCGCTCGGCCGGCAGCACGCGGTCGAGCAAGGCCAGCAGCAGGCGGTCACTGCGATACGGGTGGGCGAGTTGCGGGGCAACTTGCAGGAAGGCCATGGGAAGTTCTCCTTGCGCCGGTTTCCCGAGTATAGGCAGCCGTGCTCAGTCGTGCCGTTTGCGCCTCACGCCGGCGCCCAGCATGCCGATCAGCAGCAGGGTGAGGATGATTTCGGCCAGCGCCAGCCCGCGTTCGCCGGCGGCGCTCCACGCTTCGGCGACGCCGTGGCAGAAGTAGAACAGGCTGAGGATGCCGACCCACAGCAGCGCGCGGCGCACGTTCCGGATTGCCAGCAGCGGCAGCAGCAGCGGGACGGCGGCGATCGCCAGCACCAGCCAGGTCGGGAGGGTTTGCGGCGGGAACAGCCAGGCGTGCCAGACGAACTGCAGCACGGTCAGGGCAGCCCAGGCGAGCAGGCTGACGCGTTGTTCGGCCGGCAGGGCGGCGCGCGCGTTCATGCGCCGGCCGCCAGCTTGCGCGCGGTGTCGGCGAGCCGGCGGCCCAGCGCGCGGGCCAGTTCGCGTTCGTGCTCGCTGATCGGGTTGTCGCCCTTGGCGCCGGCGACATGGCTGGCGCCGTACGGCGTGCCGCCGCTCTGCGTGCTGGTCAGCGCCGGCTCGGTGTACGGCACGCCCAGCAGCAGCATGCCGTGGTGCAGCAGCGGCAGCGCCATCGAGAGCAGGGTGGATTCCTGGCCGCCATGCATGGTGCTGGTGGAGGTGAACAGTACGGCCGGTTTCCCCACCAGGGCGCCGCTGGCCCACTCGGCGCCGGTGGTGTCGAGGAAATGTTTCAGTGGCGCGGCCATGTTGCCGAAGCGGGTGGGGCTGCCCAGCGCCAGGCCGGCGCAGTCGAGCAGGTCCTGCTTGGTCGCATACGGCGCGCCGTCCTCGGGCTCCGGCGGCTGGGCAACCTCGGTCACCGGCGCCACCGGCGGCACCTGGCGCAGGCGCGCGTGCATGCCGGGCACTTCCTCGATGCCGCGGGCGATCAGCCGCGCGAGCTGCGCGGTATGGCCGCTGCGGCTGTAGTACAGGACCAGGATTTCTTGGCTCATGCGGCGCGGCTCACGTGTTTGGGGCATTCATCGGCGATGCGCTAGTGTACCGGCCGGTGCCGGTGATGTCGGCGGCGATGAAGGGATGCCGATGGTTCGGAGTTTCAATCGCGATCGCACGAAGAGCTTCAGCCGCTTCATCTGGCAACGCTTCGTCGACGACAAGTGCTTCGAGACGGCGGGCGCGCTGTCGTACACCACCCTGGTGTCGCTGGTGCCGCTGATGGTGGCGGTGTTCGCGATGTTCTCGGCGTTCCCGGTGTTCAAGCCGGCGCGCGACACGCTGATCGACTTCGTGTTCGACAACTTCGTGCCGGCCGCCGGCGAGGCGGTGCAGGCCACCATGCTGGGCTTCGCGGCGAACGCCAGCAAGCTCACCGGCATCAGCATCCTGGTGATGCTGTTCAGCGCGCTGTCGATGATGATCAGCATCGAGGACCGGCTGAACCGGATCTGGCGCGTGCACCAGCCGCGCAGCTGGAGTTCGCGGCTGCTGCTGTACTGGGCGGCGCTGACGCTGGGGCCGATCCTGGTGGTGGGCGGCATCGCGGTAACCTCCTACGTCACCGCCGCGCCGCTGATGCACAACGCCGCCGACCAGCTCGGCGGCGTTGCCCGGGGGCTGCTCGGCACGCTGCCGTTCCTGGTGACGTTCTTCACGCTGTGGCTGATGTACTCGGTGATCCCGAACTGCAAGGTGTCGCGCCGCGACGCGGCGATCGGCGCGCTGCTCGGCGCGGTACTGTTCGAGGTCGCGCGCTGGGGCTTCGGCCAGTTCGTGCAGCAGGCGCAGACTTACCAGCAGATCTACGGCGTGCTGGCGGCGATCCCGATCTTCCTGCTGTGGGTCTACCTGTCGTGGGTGATCGTGATCCTGGCCGCCTCGATCGCCGCGTCGGCCTCCGCGTTCGAGTACCACGAGCCGATGCAGACGCTGCCCGAGGGCTCCGAATTTCTCGGCCTGCTGGTGGTGCTGCGGCATTTCGTGGAGGCCCAGCGCGACGGCTGCTGCGTGGACCAGGCCGACCTGCGCGTGCGCGAGCCGTACCTGCGCAGTGCGCTGATCGCCGATTACTTCGACGACCTGCAGCGGGCCGACCTGATCCGGCGCGGCGAGTCCGGCGGCTGGCTGCTGTGTCGCAGCCTGGACAGCACCGACCTCATGCGCGTGTACCGGCACACCGGCTACCGGCTGCCGTTGCAGCCGATGGAGGAGGCGGCTGCGCTGGGCATCGCGCTGCCGCCGGAGCTGCTGGCGATGCTGGCGGAACTGGCCGTGGCGCTGCATGCCAAGCTGGGCGCCCGGCTCGACCAGATCTATCCACCGGCCGCCGACCCGGCGGCCGACATCGAGGAACTTCCCGCATGACCGTGTTGCATTCCGCTCTCTTCAAGTCGGCCACGCTTGGCCTGGCATTGGCGTTCGGCCTGTCGGCGCAGGCAGCCATGCCGGCGCAGCCGACGCTGCACGTCGCCACGCTGGACGGCAAGACGTTCGACCTGGCCGCGCAGCGCGGCAAGTGGGTGATCGTCAACTACTGGGCGACCTGGTGCGTGCCGTGCATCAAGGAGATGCCGGACATTTCGCGCTTCGTCGCCGCGCACAAGAACGTGGCGGCGATCGGGCTGGCCTACGAGGACAGCGAGCCGGCCGACATCAAGGCGTTCCTGGCCAAGCATCCGGTGGCGTACCCGATTGCCCAAGTCACCCTGGACCAGCCGCTGAAGGATTTCGACGAGCCGCGCGGCCTGCCCACCACGTACGTGATCGGCCCGGACGGCAAGGTGGCCAAACATATCGTGGGGCCGGTGACCGAGGCGTCGCTGGACGCGATCATCGGCCAGCCGTGATGGATACGCCGTGATGCCCACCGTGCGCTTCATCGTGGCTGGCCGGGTGCAGGGAGTGTGCTACCGCGCCAGCACCCGCGAGCAGGCGCTGGCGCTCGGCCTGGCCGGCCATGCGCGGAACCGGCGCGACGGCAGCGTCGAAGTGCTGGCCAGCGGATCGGACGAAGCCTTGGCCGCGCTGGAGCGCTGGCTGTGGCAGGGGCCGCCGGCGGCGCGCGTGGAGGCGGTGGCCCGCGAGGAACTGCCCGGACAGGAACTGCGTGGCTTCCACACCGGCTAGAACGTATCGGGCACCCACAGCGCCTTGTCGGTGACGTGTTCGCTGCCGGGCCTGCCCTTGAGCTTCGGCAGCTTTACCGCGTCGACCGCTTCCTCGTGCACCGGCAGCTGTTGCAGCAGATGCCGGATCAGGTTGATCCGGCCGCGCTTCTGGTCGTTGAAGTCGACCACGAACCATGGCGCGTGGTTGCGATGCGTGCGCTCGATCATGACGTCGCGCAGCCGGCCCATCTCCGCATATTTCCGCCGCGCGACCAGGTCCACGGGCGACAGTTTCCAGTACTTCAGCGGGTTTTCGGCGCGCTCGGCGAAGCGCTGCTCCTGTTCGGCCTGGTCCACCGCCAGCCAGTACTTGATGAGGATGAGGCCGTCGTCGACGAGCAGCTTCTCGAAAGCCGGCACCGCGTCGAGGAACGCCTGGTACTGGGCCTCGCTGCAGAAACCCATCGCCGGCTCCACCACGGCGCGGTTGTACCAGCTGCGGTCGAACAGCACGAACTCGCCGGCGCTCGGCAGGTGGGCGACGTAGCGCTGGAAATACCACTGGGTGGCTTCGGTCTCGCTCGGTTTCGGCAGCGCCACGATGCGGTAGCCGCGGGTGTCCAGGCTTTCGGTGATGGCCTTGATGGCGCCGCCCTTGCCGGCAGCGTCGCGGCCTTCGAAGATCACCAGCAGCCGCTTGCCGCCGAGGCGCAGGCCCCGTTGCAGCCGCACCAGGTCGAACTGCAGTTCCTTCAGTGCCTTGCGGTAGCGCTTGTCCATGAGGGCCTCGGAGAGCTGGTCTTTTCGCCGTCATTCCGGCCTTCGCCGGAATGACGGCAGGATGCGGATGTCTCGCAGGCTAACTCGGCACTCCGTGATGGCGTTGTCAGGTGCTGCCGAGCGCCTGCAACTGGTCGGCCTGGTATTCGCGGGTCAGTGCATCGACCAGATCGCCGAGGTCGCCCTGCATGATTTCCGGCAGGCGGTACAGGGTGAGGTTGATCCGATGGTCGGTGATCCGGCCCTGCGGGAAGTTGTAGGTGCGGATGCGCTGGCTGCGGTCGCCGGAGCCGACCTGCAGCCGGCGCTCCTGCGCCTGCGCCGCGTTCTGCTTGCTCTGCGCCTCGTCGAGCAGGCGTGCCTTCAGCAGGCCCATCGCACGGGCGCGGTTCTTGTGCTGGCTGCGCTCTTCCTGACATTCCACCACGGTGCCGGTGGGCAGGTGGGTGATGCGGATCGCCGAGTCGGTCTTGTTGACGTGCTGGCCGCCGGCGCCGGAGGCGCGGAAGGTGTCGACCTTGAGGTCGGCCGGGTTGATCTCGATCTCGTCGATCTCGTCGAGTTCCGGCAGGATCGCCACGGTGGCCGCCGAAGTGTGGATGCGCCCCTGCGATTCGGTTTCCGGCACGCGCTGCACGCGGTGCGTGCCGGATTCGAACTTCAGGCGCGAGTAGGCGCCCTTGCCCTCGATGCGGGCCACGATCTCCTTGTAGCCGCCGTGCTCGCCGGCGTGTTCGCTGAGCACCTCGACGTGCCAGCGGCGGTTCTCGGCGTAGCGCAGGTACATGCGGAACAGGTCGCCGGCGAAGATCGCCGCCTCGTCGCCGCCGGTGCCGGCGCGCACCTCGAGGTACAGGTTGGCCTCGTCGCGCGGGTCCTTCGGCAGCAGCAGGAGCTGCAGCTCGTCGTCGAGGTCGAGCAGGCGCCGTTCCAGCCGGTGCACGTCGTCGGCGGCCATCTCGCGCAGCTCGGGGTCGTCCAGCATGGCGCGGGTCTCGGCCAGCTCGCGCTCGGCCTGGTCGTGCTCGCGCAGCGAAGCGGCGACCGGTTCGAGCTGGGCGTATTCCTGCGACAGGCCGCGGAAGCGGGTGTTGTCGGCGAGCACCTCGGGCTGCGACAGCAGCAGGCCGATTTCCTCATGGCGCTCGGCCAGGGCCTCGAGCTTGCGGCGGATCGATGGGGTCATGGGTGAGGCGTTTGCTTCTGTGTAGGAGCGCACCCTGTGCGCGATCGCTGGTCATGGATTGCCGCTGGGTGGTTCGCGCACAGGGTGCGCTCCTACGGTGCCTCGGAGTCGTCATCCAGTCCGTACAACCGTCCCGCCGCATGCAGCAGGTCGAGGTCGCCGCTCAGCGCGGCTTCGCGCAGGCGTGCGCTGGGGTGGTGCAGCAGCTTGTTGGTCAGCGTGTTGGCGAGGAAGGCCAGCGCCTCGTCCGGCGACTTGCCGTTCGCCAGCATCGCGCGGGCCTTGCCCAGCACCTCGTCGCGATAGACCTCGGCGTGCTGGCGCATGTCCAGCGCCGGGTTCTTCAGGGTCAGCGCACGGCGCCAGGCCATGTAACGGTCCACCTGCAGGTCGATGATGGCTTCGGCGTCGTGCGCGGCGGCGGCGCGCGAGCGCAGGTTCTCGTCGATCACCTGGCGCAGGTCGTCGATGCCGTACAGGTACACGTCGGGCAGCTCGCCCACGCCGGCCTCGATGTCGCGCGGCACCGCGATGTCGACCATGAACATCGGCTTGCGCTTGCGCGCGGCCATCGCCTGCTCGACCATCGCGCGGGTCACGATCGGCAGCCGCGCGGCGGTGGAGGAGATCACGATGTCGGCCTCGGCCAGGTGCTGCGGCAGGTCGGCCAGTGCGATCGCGTAGCCGCCGTGGCGGCCGGCCAGTTCCTGCGCGGTTTCCGGCGTGCGGTTGGCCACGATCAGCCGGCGCACCTGCTTCTCGGCCAGGTGCCGCGCGGCCAGTTCGATGGTGTCGCCGGCGCCGATCAGCAGCACGCAGGCGTGCTTCAGGTCGGCGAACACCTGCTCGGCCAGGCGTACCGCGGTGAACGCGACCGAGACCGTATGCGCGCCGATGCGGGTGTCCGTGCGCACCCGCTTGGCCACCGCGAAGGTGTGCTGCAGCAGGCGGTCCATCGGCGCCTTCAGCGCTTGCGCCTCGCGCGCGAGCTGGTAGGCGTCCTTCACCTGGCCGAGGATCTGCGGCTCGCCCAGCACCATCGAGTCCAGCCCGGTGGCCACGCGGAACATGTGGCGCACCGCATCGTCTTCCTCGTGCCGGTACAGGAACTCATCCAGCTTGCCGGGGGTCAGATGGTGATGCCGGTTCAGCCACGCCTGGGGGATGTCCTCCGCGCCTGCCGCGACGCCGACATACAGTTCGGTGCGGTTGCAGGTGGACAAGATCATCGCCTCTTCCACGCCTGGCTGGCGGGTCAGCTCGTGCAGGGCCTCGCCGGCGGCGTCCGCGTCGAACGCCACCTGTTCGCGCAGGCTGACCGGCGCGGTGAGGTGGTTGAGCCCGAGGGCGATCAGCGGCATGGTGGTCGGAACATCTCGGCGGCAGGGATCCGGCGGGGTAGGCTAAGCTTGACGCGTCGTCGCCGGATGGCGATCGGCGCCCGGAACAGGCATGTGGACGGAGAGTAGTGTGCGGAGCGGTGCAGGCAAGTTCAAGCAACTGCGGCATTTTACGGCACTGGCAGCGATGATGCTTGGCTTGGCGGCCTGTGCCGGCGCGCCACTGCGTTCCGCCCCGGAAACGGCCGCCGCGCCGCAACCGCTGGCGCGTGCGGTGGTGGCCACGCCGGACGCCGACCACGACGTGCTGGCGCAACTGCTGGCCGGCGAAATGGCGCTGACCCGCACCGACCTGAAGGCCGCGTCGGACTATTACGGCAAGGCGGCGGCACTGAGCAACGACCCCAGGGTGGCCGAACGCGCCGCCGGCCTGGCGGTCGCGGTGCATGACGGCGAGGCGGCCCGGCGCGCGCTGGATCGCTGGCAGGCGCTGGGTGCCGATCCTGCCGCCATCGCCCAGACGCGGGCCCAGCTGGCGCTCGACCAGGGGCAGGCTGACGAGGCGCAGCGCCAGCTGGAACTGCTGATCGGCACGGGCGACAAGGACGCCTGGCGCCAGTTCGGCCGCGTGCTGGTGGGCGCCCGCGACCAGGCCCAGGCGGCCCGCCTGCTGGAGCTGCTGGCCACGCCGCAGCGCCTGCCTGCCGACGCGCATGCCTGGCTGGCGATGAGCGAGCTGGGTGATCGCCTCGGTCGCCATGCGTACGCGATGCGGATCGCCGACGCCGCGATGCAGCGCTTCAGGAGCGCCGAGACCTACGCCTGGGCGGCGCAGATGAAGTTCAAGGACGGCGATCGCGACGGTGCCCGTGCGCTGCTGCAGAAGGCGCTGGCGAAGGCGCCGGGGGATCCCCACCTGCGCCTGGCCTATGCCGGCATGCTCAGCCAGGCCGGCGATTACGCCGGCGCCTCCCGGCTGCTGGCGCACGGTCCGCAGGATGCCAACACTTATGCCATGCGCGCGGGACTGGCGGCGCACGAGAAGGACGGCAAGGCGCTGGCCTCGCTGTACCGGGAGGTGCAGAAGGCCGCGCCGGCGGTGCGCGAAAGCAGCGCCTACCTGCTCGGCCAGCTGGCCGAGATGCAGCATCGCGAGGCCGAGGCGCTGGCCTGGTACGACCAGGTGAGCGACACCGACGAGCATGCCTTCGACGCCGACCTGCGCAGCGCGATGATCCTGCACACACAGGGCAAGCTGGCCGAGGCGCACCAACTGCTGGAACAGCTGCAGCTGACCTACCTCGACCAGCCCGAGCAACTGCGGCAGGCCTGGCAGGCCGATGCCGAGCTGTACCTGCGCGAACGGAACTACGTGAAGGCCGAGGCCGCGTTCAGCCATGCGTTGCAGGTCGTGCCGGAGGACCCGGGCCTGCTGTACGGCCGCGGCCTGACCTACGCCGAGGCCGGCCAGGTCGACCAGGCGGTGCAGGATTTCCGCCACCTGCTGAAGGTCAAGCCGGGCGACGTCGATGCCAGCAACGCGCTGGGCTACACCCTGGCCGACGCGAATCGCGACCTGCCCGAGGCCGAGCGGCTGATCGGCGCCGCCCGCGCCGCCAAGCCGAACGACCCGGCGATCGCCGATTCCTGGGGCTGGCTGCAGTACCGCATGGGCAACCTGGACCAGGCCGCGCAGACCCTGCGCGGTGCCTGGCTGGCGCGCAAGGACGCCGACGTCGGCGTGCACCTCGGCGAAGTGCTGTGGAAGCAGGGCCATCGGCAGGATGCGCAGCGCATCTTCGACGAGGTGCACAAGCTCGATCCGCAGAACGGCGCGCTGCGGGAAACCCTGAAGCGGTTGCATCCATGAGGCGGCGACTGCGTCTCGCCGCCATCGCCCTGCCGCTGTTGCTGCTGAGCGCCTGCGCGCCGCCGGCGGTGCGCATGAAGGGCGACGCCGGCTTGCTGGACGCCCAACGGGCGCGCGAGCAGGCGCTGGCCCACGCCGACCACTGGGTGCTGCAGGGCCGGCTCGGCGTCTCCAACGGCAAGGACGGCGGCAGCGGCAGCTTCAGCTGGACCCAGGATGGCGAGCGCTATGAATTCGTGTTGCGCGGGCCGGCGATCAGCGGCACGAACTTCCGCCTCAGCGGCGGGCCGGACGGCGCCCTGCTGGAAGGCCTGGAGCGCGGGCCTCTGCAAGGGCCCGATGCCGAGGCGCTGATGCGCAAGGCGCTGGGCTGGGAGGTGCCGCTGCGCGACCTGCGCGCCTGGGTGCTCGGCCTGCGTGCGGACAGCGGTCCAGCGGAGCTCGAATTCGGCGGAAACCGGCTGCCCTCGCTGCTGCAGCAGGACGGCTGGGTGGTCGACTACCGCGAATGGGACGACGCCCGCCGGCCGCCGCTGCCGACCAAGGTGTTCGCCGGGAAACCGCCGTACAAGGTGAAACTGTCGATCGAGTCCTGGCAGTTCCGCTGATGGGTTAGGCTTTGCGCCCCGCTGGCCATTGCAGCAGCACCGGAACCCGCATGTCCGTGCCGATCGAACCCGCCGAGCCGAGCCAGGTCGATGCGCTGTGCGCGATCGAGCGCCGCGCCGTGCAGCTGTTTCGCGGCCATCCGGCATGGCCGAGCTACTCCGCCGTGTCGATCCCGCCGGAGCTGCTGCGGCAGGCGGTCTCCCGCGGCCTGGTCTGGGTGGCGCGGGGCGGGGCGGGCGAGCCGGTGGGTTTCGTCTGGCTCGATCCCGAGCTGGTCGCCGGCGCCATCGGCATCGCCGAGATCGACGTGCTGCCGGAATACGGCCGGCGCGGCATCGGCGCGGCCCTGCTCGAGCACGCCTGCGCCTGGGCGCGCGCGGCCGGCTACCGCCGGGTCGACCTGGGCACCCTGGCCGACGTACCGTGGAACGCGCCGTTCTACGCAAGGCACGGTTTTGCCGTGGTCGACAAGAACGACCCGGCGTTCGCGCTCGCGCGCCGGCGCGATCGCGAGAACGGTTTTCCCGACGCCTTGCGAGTGTTCATGAGCCGGCCGCTGCCGCCGCCGGACGCCGGTGCGTGGACGATATGGCCGGCGCCGGCGAAGCTGAACCTGTTCCTGCGCGTCACCGGCCGGCGGCCGGACGGCTACCACGAGCTGCAGACGGTGTTCCGCCTGCTCGACTGGGGCGACGAGGTGCGCCTGCGGGTACGCGACGACGGCGTGATCCGGCGCACGAGCGGCGCGGCCGGCGTCCCCGAGGCTGCCGACCTGGTGGTTCGGGCGGCGCGACTGCTGCAGGAGCGCACGGGCACGCCGATGGGCGCCGACATCGCGGTGGACAAGCGCATCCCGATGGGTGGCGGGCTGGGCGGCGGCAGTTCCGACGCGGCCACCGTGCTGGTGGCGCTGAACCGGTTGTGGCGACTGGGCCTGGACGAGGATGCGCTGGCCGAAATGGGGCGCCGGCTCGGCGCCGACGTGCCGGTGTTCGTGCGCGGCCGTTCGGCCTGGGCCGAGGGTATCGGCGAACGGCTCACTCCGCTGGCGTTGCCGCGGCGCCATTACGTGGTGCTGGACCCGCATGAGCCGGTGCCGACCGCCGCGCTTTTTCAAGCCGCTGAATTGACACGAAATGCGCCGCGGGCGACAATTTCATCCTTTGCTTCCGGCGAAACGACGGAAAACGCCTTTGCGCCGGTGGTGCGCGCGCGGCACCCGCGGGTGGCCGCTGCGCTGGACTGGCTGGGCGGTTTCGGCCAGGCGCGGCTTTCCGGCAGCGGCGGG
>NZ_LVJR01000082.1 GCF_001617365.1 Rhodanobacter sp. FW104-R8 | reverse complement strand
GCGGGTGGACGCGCGGGGCGTGGGGAGTCGCCGCGCATCGTGAATCATCCTTTAGCAGGTATGGGAGCGATTTTTCGTTAACCAAGTTCCCGCGGATAGCCCCTGCGACAATCAGCCCGCGCGCTGGCGCTCGCTGGAGGTGGGAATGCGCAGCCCCTCGCGGTATTTGGCGACGGTGCGGCGGGCGACCTGGATGCCCTTGCGCTGCAGTTCCTCGGCGATTGCCAGGTCGGACAGCGGCTTGCGCGCGTCCTCGGCCTCGATCAGCTTGCGCAGCATGGCCTGGATCGCGGTGGCCGAGGCGGTCCCGCCGTCCTCGGTGGAGACGCCGCTGGAGAAGAAGTATTTCAGCTCGAAGGTGCCGCGCGGGGTGTGCATGTACTTGCGCGTGGTGACGCGCGAGATGGTGGACTCGTGCATGCCCACCTCCTCGGCCACCTCGCGCAGCACCAGCGGGTGCATGGCCTCCGGGCCGTAGTCGAGGAACGCGCTCTGCCGCCGCACGATCGCCTCGGCGACCTTGAGCAGGGTCTCGGCGCGGGATTCCAGGCTCTTGATCAGCCAGCGCGCCTCCTGCAGCTGGCCGCGCATCCAGCTGGCGTCCTCGCCGCGGGCCCGCGCGATCAGGCCGCAGTAGTGCTGGTTCAGGCCCAGCCGCGGCTGCGCGTCCGGATTCAGGCTGACCCGCCAGCGGCTGCCGTCGCGTAGCGCGTAGACGTCGGGGGCGACGTATTCCACCGGCGTGGCGTCGAGCGCGGCGCCGGGGCGCGGGTCGAGGCTGCGGATCAGCACGGCGGCGTCGGCCACGTCGTTTTCGCCGGCGCGCAGGCGCCGCGCCAGCCGGGCGGTGTCGTTGCGCGCCAGCAGCTCCAGCTCGGTGTCGACGATGCGCAGCGCCAGTTCGCGCTGCGGCGTCCCGGGGGCGAACTGCTCCAGTTGCACGCGCAGGCAGTCGCGCAGGTCGAGGCTGCCCACGCCGGCCGGGTCGAAGCCCTGCAGCTGGCGGCGCACGGCATTGATTTCCTCGACGCTGGCGTTGAAGCCGGCGGGCAGCGCGGCGAGCACGGGCTCCAGCCCTTCGGCCAGGTAGCCGTCGGAATTCAGCGCGTCGATCAGCACGGTGGCGATCAGGTGCTGGCGCGGGTTGAACGAGGCCAGGTTGAGTTGCCACAGCAGGTGTTGCTGCAGGGTTTCGGGCGCGGCGTTCTGCGGCTCGAAATCGTCGTCGCCGCGCATGCCGGCGCCGCTGCTGCCGCCGTTGCTGGAGAAGTCGATCGGCGCTTCGGCTGCGCCGCCACCGTCCGACCAGTCGCCGGCGTCGTCGCCGGCTTCATCGCCGGCGGGCACGCTGGCCGTGACCGTCTCGTTGCCGGGGTATTCGCTTTCGGTCCCGCTGCTCTCGGCCGCTTCGTCGTCCTCGACTTCCTCGGCGAACTCCAGCAGCGGGTTGCTCTCGGCAATCTGCCGCAGTTCGGCTTCCAGCTCCAGCTGCGACAACTGCAGCAGGCGGATCGCCTGCTGCAGTTGCGGCGTCAGGGTCAACTGCTGGTGGAGGCGAAGCTGCAGGGCGGGTTTCATGCCGGCGGGGTCGGATGGAATCGCGGCCATCCTAACGCGTGGCTGTGGCTGCAGCCATAGCCCGCGGCTGGGCCGGGAACCCGCTTCGGCAGGTATGTCAGAGCCGGAATTCGCGGCCCAGGTAGACCTCGCGCACCTTCTCGTCGGCAAGGATGTGCGCCGGGGTGCCGCGCGACAGCACCTCGCCCTCGTTCAGGATGTAGGCGCGGTCGCAGATGCCCAGCGTTTCGCGCACGTTGTGATCGGTGATCAGCACGCCGATGCCGCGTTCCTTGAGGTGCCGCACGATGCGCTGGATCTCGCCGACCGAGATCGGGTCGACGCCGGCGAACGGTTCGTCCAGCAGCATGTAGCGCGGGTTGGCGGCCAGCGCGCGGGCGATCTCCACGCGACGGCGCTCGCCGCCGGACAGGCTGACGCCCTTCTGCCCGGCGATGTGTTCGATCTTCAGCTCGTCCAGCAGGTTTTCCAGTTCGCCGTTGCGCTGCTGCGCGCTCAGCCCGTTGCGCAGCTCCAGCACGGCGAGGATGTTGTCCGCCACGCTGAGCCGGCGGAACACCGAGGCCTCCTGCGGCAGGTAGCCGATGCCCAGCCGGGAGCGTGCATGCATCGGCAGGCCGGTGATGTCCGTCTTGTCCAGCCTGATCGTGCCGCCGTCCGCCTCGATCAGGCCGACCACCATGTAGAAACAGGTGGTCTTGCCGGCACCGTTGGGGCCGAGCAGGCCGACCACCTCGCCTTCGCGGATGGAGAAGCCGAAATCGCGTACGACCTGGCGCGACTTGAAGCTTTTCTGCAGACCTTCGGCGGAAAGCATCGGTTACTGCTGCCCCTGTGGGGTGGGCACGCTTTTCGCCGGCGCGGGCGCGGCGGTTCCGGCCGGTTTCGGCTTGGGCTTGAAGGTCATGTGGACCAGGCCGTCGCCGGCGCTCTCGCCGGTCATCTGGCTGGTCTCGGTGTTGTAGGTGAGCCTGTCGCCGTGCGCTTCGCCGCGGCCTTTCTGGGTAACCGAGGCCTTGCCGCTGAGCACCGCGATGCCGTTGAGGTTGTCGTAGTCGAGCGTGGCGGCGTCGCCCAGCATCAGGTTGCCGTTGTCGTCCAGCTGCTCGAGATGGGCCGGGCTGCCGGTGATGACCACCCGGCTGATCTGGGTGTCCGCGTCGAAATACACCTTGGCCTGCGCGCCGGTGGCTTTCAGCGTGCCCTGGGTGATCACCACGTTGCCGGTCAGCGTGCTCACGCTGTTGGGTTTCTGGAAACCGTCGAAATTCTTGGCGGCGACCTGCATCTCCTGCTGGCGGTCGCTTTTCCTGGCCAGCGCCGGCTGGGCCGCGAGCAGGCCCAGGACGACGACGGCGAGCGCGAACCTAGCGCTGGCGCGGCGGGAAGGTGGCATGGACGTCATCGAGCAGCTCCAGGTGTTTGTCGTTGAGGTCGGCACGCATGCCGATACCGCTGATTCTAGTGCCGCCTTGCACCATCTGCGCCGGGGCGGCGGTTTCCAGGCGATTCTGCTTCGGCCAAGCGGTGACGTCGGCGGTCTGGATGCGGGTCGCCGGCGTATCGCCGAACGCCGCCCGGTTCATCTCCACCGGGCCCTGCAGCTTGAGCTGGCTGCCGTCCTTGTTGACCCAGCCGTACAGCGACTGGCCCAGCCAGTCCGGCACCCCGGCCTGGTTGGCCGGCAACTGGAAGGTGGGCGCGTTGAGGTAGAGCGATTCGTCGCCCTCGCGGCGCTCCAGGTGCGGCGACTGCAGGTGGAAGCTGGGCAGGCCCTCGGCGTTGTACTCGGTCATCCGGGCGTCGGTCAGGGTGTAGCCGGAACGCGGCGGGCCGACGAAATCGGGGGTCTTCGGCGCCGGTCCCAGCCACCAGAGCAGCAACTGGGCCAGCCCGGCGGCCAAGGCGATGGCGACGGTTGCGGCCGGCAGGCGCCGGTCGCGCAGCCAGAGGCGGAGGCTCATCGCCAGCGCTCCCGTTCGGCGTCGCTGCGGCCCTGCGCGTGCAGGATCAGGTCGCAGACCTCGCGCACGGCACCCATGCCGCCGCTGCGGGTGGTCTGCCAGTGCGCGGCCTCGGCCACCCAGGGGTGCGCGTTCGCCACCGCCACCGCCAGCCCGGCGGTGCGCATCGGCGGCAGGTCGGGCAGGTCGTCGCCGGTGAAGGCGGCCTGTTCGGGTGCCAGGTGCAGCGCGTCCAGCAGCTGCAGCAGGCAGGCGCGCTTGTCGCCCTGGCCCTGGTAGACGTGGGCGATGTCCAGCTCCTCGGCGCGCAGCGCGACCGGATGGCTGATCCGCGCGGTGATGATCGCCACCTGCACGCCGTTCGCCTGCAGCCGCTTCAGGCCGAGGCCGTCGTGCACGTGGAACACCTTGGTCTCGCGGCCGTCCTCGCCGTACCACAGGCGGCCGTCGGTCAGTGTGCCGTCCACGTCGAAGGCCGCCAGGCGGATTTTCGCGGCGCGGGTCAGGAGGTCGGCGGGGAGGTTGGCGAGGTAGTTGGTGGGCACGGGCGGGATTCTAGGAGAGCAGGATCAAGAGCAGCGTGTT
The DNA here is from genome assembly GCF_001617365.1 of Rhodanobacter sp. FW104-R8. GTDB lineage: Bacteria > Pseudomonadota > Gammaproteobacteria > Xanthomonadales > Rhodanobacteraceae > Rhodanobacter. The sequence continues at coordinate 7,779 of NZ_LVJR01000082.1, read as the reverse complement.
TGATTTGTCTGATTCGTCGAGACGAATCAGACGACACGCGCACGGAGCAGATCATGAATGTTCAGCGCGCCGACCACGCGCTGTTCATCGTCGACCACCAGCAGAGCGTGGATCTGGTACTGCTCCATCATCTGCGCCGCCTGCGCGGCCAGCTTGTCGGCGCCGATCGTCTTCGGGCCGCGGGTCATCAGCTCGGCCACGGTGGCGCCGCGCAGGTTCACATCCTCGTCGTCCAGCGCGCGGCGCAGGTCGCCGTCGGTGAACACGCCGAGCAGGCGGCCGTCGGCGTCGACCACGGCGGTCATGCCCAGGTGCTTGCGGGTCATTTCGACCAGGGCGGCGGTGAGGCTGGCGTCGGGCGATACCCGCGGCACCTCGTCGCCGGTGTGCATCACGTCGCTGATGTGCAGCAGCAGGCGCCGGCCCAGCGCGCCGGCCGGGTGCGAGCGGGCGAAGTCGTCCGAGGTGAAGCCGCGTGCCTCCAGCAGCGCGATCGCCAGCGCGTCGCCCAGCACCAGCGCCACGGTGGTGCTGGTGGTCGGTGCCAGGCCCAGCGGGCAGGCTTCGCTGGAGATGCTGCCGTCCAGGTGCACGTCGGCCTGGGTCGCCAGCGAGGAGGTCGGGCGGCCGGTGATCGCGATCAGCGGGATGCCCTGGCGCTTGATCACCGGCAGGATGAACAGCAGCTCGTCGGTCTCGCCGGAGTAGGAGATTGCCAGCACCACGTCCTGCGGCAGGATCATGCCGAGGTCGCCGTGGCTGGCCTCGCCCGGGTGCACGAAGAACGCCGGCGTGCCGGTGGACGCCAGGGTGGCGGCGATCTTGCGCCCGATATGGCCCGACTTGCCCATCCCGCTGATCACCACCCGCCCCCGGCAGCCCAGGATCAGCCGGCAGGCCTCGGCGAACGCCGGCCCGATCCGCGCCCCCAGCGCCTCGACCGCCGCCGCTTCGGTGGCGATCACCGTGCGCGCGCTGCGCGTGATGGCGTCCGGATCCAGCTTGGCCGGCGTGGCGGGAGAGGGCGGGGCGATGCGTGCGTTCATGGGGGCTCGACAAGGAAGGGAAGGGCGGCCATCTCGCCGGACGAGGGCGCCGCCTGTGCCGATCTGGTACCGCCGTCATTTCTGCGCCAGCGGATTTCCATTACCATGGCATATCCGCATTTTAACGTCATTGAGCCAGCGCGATGGGTTCCCTTCGCGACGGAAGCCCTTTCCGGCTGGCCAGCCTCTCGTATGGAACACTCCCCGATGGACCCTGCCCGCATCCAGGCAATGATCGTGAACGGCCTGCCCGGCGCCCAGGTGGAGGTGAGTGGCGACGACGGCGTGCATTTCGAGGCGACCGTGGTCGCCAGCCAGTTCGCCGGCAAGCTGCCGCTGGCCCGGCACCGGCTGGTCTACGCCACGCTGGGCGAGCTGATGGGCGGCGCGATCCACGCGCTGGCCCTGAAGACCCTGACACCGGAGGAAGCCGGGATTCGGGATTCGTAATTCGGGATTCGCCAAAGCCGAACCCCGCCAGCGTCTCGCATCCCGCTTTTCCGCATCCCTAATCCCCCATCCCGAATCCCGTACACCTATGGCCAAAATTCTGATCAGCGGCGGTACGCCGCTCCATGGCGAGGTAAGCATTTCCGGCGCCAAGAACGCCGTGCTGCCGATCCTCGCCGGCTGCCTGCTGGCCGACGAGCCGGTCAGCATCGGCAACGTGCCGCACCTGCACGACGTCACCACGTTCATCGAGCTGCTCGGCCAGATGGGCGTGCAGCTGGTGCTGGACGACCGCATGAAGATGCACGTCGACCCCCGCACCACCAGCACCTGCGTGGCGCCGTACGACCTGGTGCGCACCATGCGCGCCTCGATCCTGGTGCTCGGCCCGCTGGTGGCGCGCTTCGGCCAGGCCGAGGTCTCACTGCCCGGCGGCTGCGCGATCGGCTCGCGCCCGGTCGACCAGCACATCCGCGGCCTGCAGGCGCTGGGCGCCGAGATCACGGTCGAGAACGGCTACATCAAGGCGCGGGCCTCGCGGCTGAAGGGCGCCCGCATCGTGATGGACATGGTCACCGTCACCGGTACCGAGAACGTCATGATGGCGGCGACCCTGGCCCAGGGCACCACGGTGATCGAGAACGCGGCGCAGGAACCGGAGGTGGTCGACCTGGCCCACTGCCTGATCGCGATGGGGGCGCAGATCGAGGGCGCCGGCACCTCGACCATGGTGATCCATGGCGTCGAGCGCCTGCACGGCGCCGAGTACGAGGTGCTGCCCGACCGCATCGAGACCGGCACCTTCCTGGTCGGCGCGGCGATGACCGGCGGCAAGGTGCGCGCGCGGCATGCCCGCGCCAGCACGCTGGACGCGGTGCTGGCCAAGCTGGAGGAGTCCGGCGCGCACATCACCACCGGCGACGACTGGATCGAGCTGGACATGGGCGGCCGCCGGCCGAAGGCGGTCAACATCAGCACCGCGCCGTACCCGGCGTTCCCCACCGACATGCAGGCGCAGTTCACCGCGCTGAACTGCGTGGCCGAGGGCACCGGCGTGGTCACCGAGACGGTGTTCGAGAACCGCTTCATGCACGCGCACGAGCTGCAGCGCCTCGGCGCGGACATCCGCCTCGAAGGCAATACCGCGGTAGTGCAGGGCGTCGCGCAGATGAGCGGCGCGCCGATCATGGCCACCGACCTGCGCGCCTCGGCCTGCCTGGTGCTGGCCGGCCTGGTGGCCAAGGGCGATACCGTGGTCGATCGCGTCTACCACATCGACCGCGGCTACGAGAACATCGAGGAAAAACTCGGCGTGCTCGGCGCGAAGATCCGCCGCTTGCCGAACTGATTGCCCTTCCGCTGTACTCCCTCCCCTGCATCGCAGGGGGAGGAATCGAGGCTCCGTTGCTGCGGTGAGGTCGGCCAGGCCCCGGCTCAGTCGGCCCGGTAGCGCACCAGCTCCATCACCATGTCGCCGCCGTCGTGCTGCGACAGCTTCACCGGCAGCGGGTAACGGCCGGGGGCGTACCACGCGCTGAAGCCGCGGTCGGCATCGGTGCGGTCGACCCGCTGGGCGGCGAAGCTGCCGGCGGGGACCTTCACGGTCTCCTTGCCGGTCACCTCGAAGTGCTGCGCCTGCACCTCCTGGCGCACCGCGACCGGCAGCGTGATCTGCCGCCTGCCGTCGCGCAGCGCCAGGCCCAGTGCGAGCGCCAGCGTGTTCCGCTCGACCATGCCGGGGCGGGCCGGATAGCTCTGCGGACCCTTGCCTTCATCCACGGTCACCCGGTTTTTCGGCCAGTCGACTGCCAGGTGGCGCTGCTTCTGCTTGACCGCAGCCTGCAACTGGTAGTCGTAGCCGATCGCCTCGGGCACGTCGCCCTTCCAGCGGAAACGCGAGCTTTCCGTGACATTGGCGCCGAGCAGGGCGGCCAGTCCGCCGGTGCCCTTGACGTCCTTGCTGTAGATCCACTCGCCGTTGCCGGCCGCGCGCAGGGTCACCGTGGCGACTCCCATCGGCTGGCCGCCCTGCGATACGTCGTAGGTGGCGGTGAACGCGGTCGGCGTGGCGGCGGGGATGGCCCGGGCGCCGAGCAGCAGGCCGAGGCCGAGCAGGGGAGCGAGCAGGGGTCGGATAGTCATGCGCCGAGTCTGCCCAGACCGGGCTGAACCGGCTTTAAGGAGAAAGGCCGGCGTCGCCCAGCCGCAGCGGGGCCGACAGCGGCTGCCCGTCGAAGCGCGGCGCCTGGCCATCCCATTGCAGGCGTCCCGCGGCCAGCAGGCCCAGCACCGCCGGCAGCAACCGGTGTTCCAGCGGCAGCAGGCGCCGCGCCAGGCGTTCCTCGTCGTCGCCGGCCTCGATCGCCAGGCGCGCCTGCGCGATCACCGGGCCGCCATCCAGTTCGGCGGTGACGAAATGCACGCTGGCGCCGTGCTCGGCATCGCCCGCTTCCAGCGCGCGGCGATGGGTATGCAGGCCGCGGTATTTCGGCAGCAGCGAGGGGTGGATGTTGATGATCCGGCCCACCCACGGCTTCAGCGCCTCGCCGTCGAGGATGCGCATGAAGCCGGCCAGCACCAGCCAGTCGGTGCCGCTGGCGGCGACGCGCCGGAACAGGTCCAGGTCGAATGCGCGGCGGTCCGGATAGCTGCGCGGATCCAGCGCCAGGGTGGGGACGTTCGCGGCCTCGGCCAGGCGCAGCGCGCCGGCGCCGGCCTTGTCGCTGCCGACCAGCACGAATTCGACCGGCAGTTCGCCGCGCTCGCGCGCCTCGAGCAGCGCGGCAAGATTGCTGCCGCGTCCGGAGGCGAGCACGGCGACCCTGGCAGGAGCGGTTGTCACGGGGCGGTTCAGCCGATATGCACGCGTTCGTCGCCCGGCGTGGGCACGATGCCGCCGATCACCGAGCTGGCCAGGCCATGCTTCGCCAGCAGCGCGGATGCGCCGGCCACCGCGTCGCGCGGCAGGATCACGGTGAAGCCGACGCCGCAGTTGAACGTGCGCCACATTTCCTCGCGCGCCACGTTGCCTTCGCGCATCAGCCAGTCGAACACCGGCGGCAGCACGATGGCGGAGGCGTCGAGCGCGATGCCGAGGCCGTCCGGCACCACCCGGATGATGTTTTCCTTGAGCCCGCCGCCGGTGATGTGGGCCATGCCGTGGACCGGGCTTTCTTTCAACAGCGCCAGCATAGACTTCACGTAGATCGTGGTCGGCGCCATCAGCGCGTCGACCAGCTTCACGCCACCCAGATCGAGGTCGAACGGATTGCCGGCGCGCTCGAGGATCTTGCGGATTAGCGAATAGCCGTTCGAGTGCGGGCCGCTGGAGGCCACGCCCAGCACCACGTCGCCGGCCACGATGGCGTCGCCGGTGAGCATCCGCGATTTTTCCACCGCGCCCACGGTGAAGCCGGCCAGGTCGTACTCGCCCGGCGGGTACATGTCCGGCATCTCGGCGGTCTCGCCGCCGATCAGCGCGCAGCCGGCCAGCTCGCAGCCCGCGGCGATGCCGCCGACCACGGCGGCGGCGGTGTCCACGTCCAGCTTGCCGGTGGCGAAATAGTCGAGGAAGAACAGCGGCTCGGCGCCCTGCACCAGCACGTCGTTGACGCACATGCCGACCAGGTCGATGCCGATCGTGTCGTGGCGGTTCAGCGCCTGTGCCAGCTTCAGCTTGGTGCCCACGCCGTCGGTGCCGGACACCAGCACCGGTTCCTGGTAGCGGCCGCTCAGGTCGAACAGGCCGCCGAAGCCGCCCAGCCCGCCCATCACCTCGGGGCGGGAGGTGCGCCTGACCAGCGGCTTGATGCGTTCGACCAGCGCATTGCCGGCATCGATATCGACGCCGGCGGCGCGGTAGGTGAGGGCGTCAGACATGGCGGAAACCGGCGTGGGTGAAACGCGCAAGTTTAGCAGCTTGCGGCGCCGTTGCCGGCCGGCTGCCGCGGGTTTGGTGACCGCCGGCATGGACGCTGGGGGCGCGATTGGGCAGACTTCCCGGGAGCTTCCCCTCAGAAGATACCCCCTCCATGCGCCTGTCACGCCTGCTGATCGCCACCCTGCTGCTGGGTCTTGCCGTGCTGCCGCGGCTGCACGCGCAGGCCTCGGGCTCGCCGTACTCGGTGGTGGTGCCGCTGGCCGACACCAGCGACGCGCAGCGCGACCAGGCATTCGCCACCGCGCTGGGCCAGGTGCTGGCGCGGGTCGCCGGCGGCCAGGACCTGCGCAGCAACCTAGGCTACGCCGAGGCATTGGGCACGGCAGCCTCGATGGTGCAGAAATTCCAGTACCAGCGCGCCGCGACCGGGCTGGTACTGGACGTGGAATTCGAGCCCGGCGCGGTGCGCCGGCTGGTGTCGAAGCTGGGCGCGCGCAGTGCCGGCATCAAGCCGCCGGTGCTGTTGCTGGTGCGGGGCAGCGATGGCCGCCTGCTCGACCAGCCGGCGCTGGCCGGCCTGGCCGCGGCCGCCGGCGCGCGCGGCACCAACCTGGCCTACCCCGACGCGGCCAATCCGCCGGACGTGGCCAAGGTCGCCGCTACCGACCCGGCCGCGCTGGCGGCGGTCAACCAGCGCTACCACACCGGCCTGGTCCTGCTGGGCAAGCTGCGCGACGGCGGTGCCGACTGGACCCTGGTGTCCGGCGGCCAGGCGCAGCACTGGAGCGACCAGGGCGCCACGGCCGTCGTGCTCGGCAACGCCGGCAATGGCCTGGTCGATCGCCTCGGCAAGCAGCTCAACGTGATCGGCGCCGGCCCCAGCGAAGGCAAGCTGTGGGTCAGCGGGCTCGAATCCGCTATGGATTACGCCAACCTGATGGCGACCCTGCAGGAAGACCCGTCGGTGAAGCAGGTACAGACCCTTGGCGCACAGAACGACGGCGTGCTGCTGCACGTGAAGGCCTCCGTGCCGATGGGCGCGCTGGCCGCGAACCTCGCCGCCGGCGGCCACCTGCTGCTGCAGGGCGAGACGCATGCGGGCGCGAACGAGAACCTGCGCTGGCTGCATTGAGTTGGATGCGAGTCCCTCGCAAAAAAAACCGCACATCCATGTGCGGACTCTTCAAAATGACCAATGACCATCTCCTGGCCGGGACGTACCGAGTGAATCAAGACAAGGACATCCCACGCCGCTGGCAACTGCTCGCCATCGCGGCGGTCATCGTCTACCTGATCTGGCTGCTGGCGCCGGTGCTGATGCCGTTCGCGGTCGCCGCCATGCTGGCCTACCTCGGCGATCCGCTGGTCGACCGGCTGGAGCGGCTGCGGCTGAACCGGACGTGGGCGGCCACCATCGTGTTCGTGGTGATCATGGTGGCGGTGGTCGGCGTGCTGCTGCTGCTGATCCCGCTGATCGCGCGCCAGATCGAGAACCTGGTCAGCAACCTGCCGCGCTACGGCGAGTGGGCGCAGAACACCGCGTGGCCGTGGCTGCAGGCCCGCCTGCACCTCGATCCGCACACCTTCGACAGCGATCGCCTGCTGGCCGCGGTCAAGGGCCACCTCGCCTCGATCGGCGGCGTCGCCACGGCGGTGCTGGGCAAGGTGTCGCGCGGCGGCCTCGGCATCGCGATGTGGCTGACCAACCTGGTGCTGATCCCGGTGGTGGCGTTCTACCTGCTGCGCGACTGGGACAGGCTGGTGGCGAAGATCGACGGCATGCTGCCGCGCTCGATCCAGCCCACCATCGCCTACCTGGCCAGCGAGTCGGACAAGATCCTCGGCGCGTTCGTGCGCGGCCAACTGCTGGTGATGCTGGCGCTCGGCGTGTTCTACGGTGCCGGCCTCAGCGTGGTGGGGCTGACCGTGGGGCCGCTGATCGGCATGGTCGCCGGCCTGCTCAGCTTCGTGCCGTACCTGGGCTTCATCATCGGCTTCGTCGCGGCGATCGTGGCGGCGCTGGTGCAATACGGCGACTGGGCGCACGTGCTGATGGTCTGCGGCGTGTTCACGGTCGGCCAGTTGCTGGAAGGCTACGTGCTGGTGCCCAAGCTGGTCGGCGACAAGATCGGCCTGCACCCGGTGGCGGTGATGTTCGCGGTGCTGGCCGGCGGCTACCTGTTCGGCTTCCTCGGCGTGCTGCTGGCGCTGCCGGCGGCGTCGGTGATCATGGTGCTGCTGCGCTACCTGATCGAGCGGTACCGCATGAGCGAGCTGTACAACGAGGCAGGGCCGGAGGATCCGGTGATCGCCGAGGCGGGAGCCGCCGCGCCGGCAGCTGCACCGCCGGGCGACCCGCCCGCGCCATGATCCCACAGCTGCCGCTCGCGCTGCGCTGGCCGC
>NZ_LVJR01000081.1 GCF_001617365.1 Rhodanobacter sp. FW104-R8 | reverse complement strand
CGGGCCTCCTGCCCGTGCGAAAAGGCGAGGTCATCCATGACCTAGCCCGCTGCGCGGCCTGATCGCCCCGCCTCACCGCCGCACAGGGGCCCCGGGCAGAGCAGCGGGCCATCGTGGCCCGCACTCGGTGATGAAGCTGATAAGCAACAGCCACAGCAAAGCGTGGCCTTGCTGTGGCTTCGCTCCCGCTCTTGATCTGGCTCTTTTGAAGAGTGCGCGCCGGGAGCGCGCTGCTCTTCCCGGGGCCCCT
>NZ_LVJR01000080.1 GCF_001617365.1 Rhodanobacter sp. FW104-R8 | reverse complement strand
GGTGGTGGCGACCCAGTCGATTGCCGTGCTCAGTGCATTGCTGGCCGCGCATGCGGATCAACCGTTCAAGCTGGAGCTGAATTTCTTCGCGCTGTCGATGTGGCTGTGGGGCGGCATGCTCTACATCTGGATGATGTCGCTGATCTTCTACCGCTACACCTTCTTCCCGTTCCATCCCAGCGACCTGTCGCCGCCGTACTGGATCAACATGGGCGCGATGGCCATCTCCACCCTGGCCGGTTCGCTGCTCAGCATCAACGCGGTGGACGCGCCCTTCCTGCTTTCGCTGCGCCCTTTCATCAAGGGCTTCACGATTTTCTATTGGGCCACCGGCACCTGGTGGATTCCCATGCTGGTCGTGCTTGGCGTCTGGCGCTACATATACAAGCGCTTCCCGTTGCGCTATGACCCGCTCTACTGGGGCGCGGTGTTCCCGCTGGGCATGTATGCCACCAGCACGTTCGAGATGGCCAACGCCATGGGCTTCGGCTTCCTCGGCTTGCTACCGAATCTGTTTTTCGGCATCGCGCTGGTGGCATGGGCCGGAACATTCGTCGGCCTGCTGCATCGCCTGATCAAGCTTGTCGCGGGGAGGTCTGCGTGGCCACCATGATCTCCGGCAAGTCCGTCTCGCTGCCGATCTGCGGGAAGTGGCGGCGTTCCATCCGGCGAATCGCGAAGTGCATCCACGCGAGCGAGACGGACACCAGCAGGAACAGCAACATGAAGCAGCTGGTCCACACCCCCATCAAGTCGTTCAACGCACCGAAGGTGATCGGCAGGATGAAGCCGCCCAGCCCGCCGATCATGCCGACCACGCCGCCCACCGAACCAACGTGGTTCGGGTAATAGACCGGGATGTGCTTGTACACGGCGGCCTTGCCCAGCGACATGAAAAAGCCCAGCACGAACATCAGCACCGTGAATGGCACCACACCGATCGCCAGATGCAGGATGATGTCGCCCTCGATGCCTTTCACCACGTATTGCGTATCCGGATAGGCCAGCAGGAAAGTGCAGACGGCGGAGACGCCAAACGTCCAGTACATCACCCGGCGTGCACCAATGCGATCGGACAGCACGCCACCGACGATACGGAACAGGCTCGCCGGGATCGAATAGCAGGCTGCCAGGATGCCCGCCGTCTTCACGTCCAGCTTGTAGACGCCGGTAAGAAAATGCGGCAGCCACAAGGCAAGCGCCACGAACCCGCCAAACACGAAGAAATAATAGAGGGCAAACCGCCACACCTGCAGGTTGCGCAGCGGCTTCATCTGCTCGCGGAACGACATCGGCTTGATCCCGGACTTGCGCCGCTCCGCCAGCGAGGGATCCTCCTCACTGAGCAGGTAGAACAGCATCGCCGCCACCGCCAGGCCGACCGCCCATACACGACCGACCATCGCCCAGCCGGCAGCGACCATGACGATCGGCGCGAGCAGCTTGGTCACCGCGGACCCGACGTTGCCCGCACCGAATACGCCCAGCGCCGTGCCTTGCCGGCTGGCCGGAAACCACTTGGACACATACGCGACGCCTACCGAGAACGAGCCGCCGGCGATACCGACGAACAGCGCGGCAACGAGGAACTGAGCATAGGTATGCGCATAGGTAAGCATCCAGGTGGCGGCGGCGGCGCAGAGCATCACCGCGGCGAGCACGCGGCGACCACCGTATTGGTCCGCCCAGATACCGAGAAACAGGCGGATCAGCGAGCCGGTCAGGATGGGCGTGGCAATCAGCAGGCCGAACTGGGTTTCGTTGAGTCCCAGCTGCTGCTTGATCTGGATGCCGATGATGGAAAAGATCGTCCACACCGCAAAACAGACGGTGAAGGCGATGGTGCTCAGCCACATGGCCCGCTGCTGGCGAGCGGGCGAAATGGTATTCGGTTCCTGCATGATGCTGATTCCGTTGAGGGGAGGGGCGCCAAGGCACCGCCACGCGTCGGTGGCCATCGTTCTCGCAAGGCGCGAAAGGGGAAAGGCGTTCAGTCGGGGGCGAGTGCTTCGATCTCCTGCAAACCGCGCACCTCGTAGCGCTCCTGCAGACAGAGCAGGTAATGCTGCAGTTCGCGCTGGCGCACCTGCAGTTCCAGGTAGTCGGATATCTGTGCGTGCACCTCTTCGAATTCCAGCGCCTCGCCCGGCGCCACGGCGTCGATGCTGACCACGTGGTAGCCCCAGCGCGACTCCACCGGGAACGCTGCCAGGCCCTCGCGCAAACGGAAGATCTGGCGGTCGAATTCCGGCGTGGTCTGGCCGCGCTGCAACCAGCCAAGGTCGCCGCCCTGCTCTTTCGACGGGCAATCGGAATGGCGCATGGCGAAATCGGCGAACAGCACCGGGTTGGCCTTCAGCTCGCCGACCAGCCGCTCGCCCGAGGCGCTGGCACGGATCCGGCCATGGACATCGTCGGCCGCCGCACCGAGCAGGATATGCCGGACACGGATGCGGTCGGGCGCGCGGAAGCGTTCCCGGTTCTGCAGGTAATAGCGCCGGCAATCGTCCTCGCTGGGCACGCGATCCTCGATCTCGCGTTCCAGCAGCACGCGGATGCTGGCTTCTTCCAAGGTTTCATGACTGTCGGCCGCCACCTGACCGTCCAGGCCCAGCCGCCGCACCTCCCGGCGCAACAATTCGCGTACCACCAGCGCGCGGGCGGCGCCGGCCCGCGAATGCTCGGGCGTGAGCGCGCGGTGGTGCTGCATCTCCTGCGCAATCGCCGTTTCGCTGATCGGCGTGTCGCCGACGAACAGGTAGCACGGGGCGGGTTGCCCCAGCGTGCGCGGCCCCTCGCCCTTGGCGTCGTGCCGGTGGTCATGCGCCTCTTCCAGCACCGGTTTGGCCGAGTCGATGATGGTCAGCGGGATGCGCCGTACGTCGGGATTCGACCTGGTCATGTTCACGCCCTCGGCCCGTAGCGCAATGCCGCCTGGCGCTTGCGTACCACCTGGTATGGCCGCCACAGGTAACTGACCGGGATGCTCCATACGTGCACCAGCCGCGTGAACGGCGCCACCAGGAACAGCGTCATGCCGAGGAAGATGTGCGCCTTGTAGACCCAGTGCACGCCCATCACGTAGCTGGCGGCACCCCAGCGGAAGGTCACGATGTGCTGCGCCCACTCGGCCAGCGCGATCATCACGCTGCCGTCCATGTGGTGGGTGGAAATCACGATGGTGTACAGGCCTAGCAGCAGTTGCAGGAACAGCGCGACCAGGATCAGCGTGTCGCCGAGTGTGCCGGTGGCGCGCACGCGCGGATTGGTCAGCCGGCGCACCAGCAGGATGCCGATGCCGACCAGGCACATCAGGCCGAACACGCCACCCACCACCATCGCCAGCAACTGTTTTTGCGGCGCGGTGATGAAGGCCTCGTAGACCGCATGCGGCGTCAGCAGGCCGACCAGGTGGCCGCCCAGCACCACCAGGATGCCGATATGGAACAGGTTGCTGCCGACGCGCATGCCGCGGCTGGAAAGCAGCTGGCTGGAACCGGTGCGCCAGGTGTACATGGCCCGGTCGAAGCGCGCCCAGCTGCCGATGAGGAACACCGCCACCGCGATGTACGGATACAGCTGGAAGGCGAATTGGTCCAGATAGTTCATGGCTGCACCTGCGAAGTAGCGGCGGAAGGGGTAGGCCGGCGAGTCGCCGGCGCGCAATTCACGTCGGGCGCCTCGGCGCCGAAGCGGACCATCTCCTCCTCCCACAACCGGTCCATCACGTCGGGAGTGTCGTCGCGCGGTTCCTCGCTGGCGCGGCGGCGCAATGCCTCCAGATCGACCTTGCCATCGGCCAGCTCCAGCAGCAGCTCGAACAACACCCGATAGGGGCTGTTCCGCTCGCCGGCGCGCGCGGCGAGCATGCCGACGATGTGGCTGACGTGGCCGAGCCAGTCGTGTACCTCGTCGTGCGGGCACTGGGACAGGAACTCGAGCAACAGCGGCAGGTAGTCGGGCAATTCCTTCGCCGCCAACTCGAAGCCCTGCTTGCGGTAGGCCTCGATCAGATCGACCATCGCCTGGCCACGGTCACGCGACTCGCCATGGATATGCTCGAACAGCAACAGGCTCATCGAGCGACCGCGGTCGAAGGTCTGCAGCCAGCTGTCCTGGGCGGTGAGCGGATCGGTATCAAGCAGGCCCTGCACGAACGCGATCAGAGCGGCCCGACATTCGCTCGACAGCGCCGGATCGGCGGCGGCTTCAAGCAGTTCGACGCGGTGCTGCCACAGCTCGTCTTGCGGATAATCCAGCAGCACGCCGACCAGTTTCAGCAGGCTCATGGGGTCACCTCGTGTTTTTCCTGGCGGTTCGGGTGCACCGCGTAGGTGGTGGTCTTGCGCTGGCCGAACAGATCGGCCGGGCTGTCGCCGCTGCAGCCGTTGCCGAACGTGAAGCCGCAACCGCCACGCTCGCCGAAGGCGTCGTCCGCATACTCCCGATGGGCCGTGGGGATGACGAAGCGATCCTCGTAGTTGGCGATCGCGAGATACCGGTACATCTCCTCGGCCTGGGCCACGCTGAGGCCGGCCTGCCTGAGCACGGCCAGGTCCTCGACGCCGTCGACGTTGCGCGCGCGACGCCAGGCGCGCATCGCCATCATCCGTTCGAGCGCGCGCACCACGGGGGCCTCGTCGCCAGCGGTGAGCATGTTGGCCAGGTAGCGCACCGGGATGCGCAGCGAGGCCACATCCGGCAGCTCGCCGTTCATGCCCACGCGGCCGCGCTCGGCGGCGGACTGGATCGGCGACAGTGGCGGCACGTACCACACCATGGGCAGCGTGCGGTATTCCGGATGCAACGGCAGCGCCAGCCTCCAGTCGATCGCCATCTTGTACACCGGCGAGGCCTTGGCCGCCTCCAGCCAGCTGTCGGTAATGCCCTCCTTGCGCGCAGCCTCGATCACCTGCGGATCGAACGGGTCGAGGAAGATGTCCAGGTGCGCCTGGTACAGGTCCTTCTCCGCCGGTACCGACGCCGCTTCCTGGATGCGGTCGGCGTCGTACAGCATCACGCCGAGATAGCGGATGCGGCCCACGCAGGTTTCCGCGCACACGGTCGGCTCGCCCATCTCGATGCGCGGGTAGCAGAAGATGCATTTCTCCGACTTGCCGCTCTTCCAGTTGTAGTAGATCTTCTTGTACGGACAGGCTGACACGCACATGCGCCAGCCGCGGCACTTGTCCTGGTCGATCAGCACGATGCCGTCCTCCTCGCGCTTGTAGATCGCGCCCGACGGACACGCCGATACGCAGGCCGGATTGAGGCAGTGCTCGCACAGGCGCGGCAGGTACATCATGAAAGTCTTTTCGAACGCGCCGTAGATCTCCTTCTGGATCGCATCGAAATTGCGGTCCTTGGCGCGCTTGGCGAACTCGGTGCCGAGGATTTCCTCCCAGTTCGGGCCCCATTCGATCTTCTGCATGCGCTGGCCGGTAATCAGCGAGCGCGGGCGCGCCGTGGGTTGATGCTGGCATTCGGGCGCCTCGTGCAGATGTTGGTAATCGAAATCGAACGGTTCGTAGTAGTCGTCGATCTGCGGCAGGTCGGGATTGGCGAAGATCTTCGACAGCAGCCGCCAGCGCCCGCCGGCGCGCGGCACCAGCTTGCCGGCGCGGGTACGCACCCAGCCGCCGTTCCACTTGTCCTGGTTCTCCCACTCCTTCGGATAGCCGATGCCGGGCTTGGTCTCGACGTTGTTGAACCAGGCGTACTCGACGCCCTCGCGCGACGTCCACACGTTCTTGCAGGTGATCGAGCAGGTGTGGCAACCGATGCACTTGTCCAGGTTGAGCACCATGGCGATCTGGGCACGGACTTTCATCACACCACCTCCTTAGCGATGGCCGGCACGGCCTCGCCATCCAGCCAGTCGACCTTGCCCATCTTGCGTACGATCACGAACTCGTCCCGGTTGGTGCCGCAGGTGCCGTAGTAGTTGAAGCCGTAGGCCAGTTGCGCGTAGCCACCGATCATGTGGGTCGGCTTGAGCACCACGCGGGTGACCGAGTTGTGGATCCCGCCGCGGGTGCCGGTGATTTCGGAGCCGGGCACGTTGATGATGCGTTCCTGGGCGTGGTACATCATCGCCATGCCCGGCATCACCCGCTGGCTGACCACGGCACGCGCGGCAATCGCGCCGTTGACGTTGAACAGCTCGATCCAGTCGTTGTCCTCGATGCCCGCCTCGCGGGCGTCATCCTCGCTGAGCCACACGATCGGTCCGCCGCGCGACAGCGTCTGCATCAGCAGGTTGTCGCTGTAGGTGCTGTGGATGCCCCACTTCTGGTGCGGCGTGATCCAGTTCAGCAGGATCTCGCGGTTGCCGTTGCTGCGCTTGTTGTGCAGCGGCTCGACCGTCTTGGTATCCACCGGCGGGCGGTAGCTCATGAAGCCCTCGCCGAACGCGATCATCCATTCGTGATCCTGGTAGAACTGCTGGCGACCGGTGAGCGTGCGCCACGGGATCAATTCGTGGACGTTGGTGTAGCAGGCGTTGTAGCTGACGTGCTCGTCTTCCAGCCCCGACCAGATCGGCGAGGAGATGATCTTGCGCGGCTGCGCCTGGATGTCGCGAAAGCGGATCGCTTCGTGTTCCTTGCCGACGGCGAGGTGGGTGTGCTCACGGCCGGTGAATGTGCCCAGCGACTCCCACGCCTTGACCGCCACGTGGCCATTGGTCTCCGGTGCCAGGTGCAGCACCACTTCGCAGGCGTCGATCGCGCTGTCGATCCGCGGCCGCCCGTGGCTGATCCCTTCCTCGGTCACCGTGTGGTTGAGCTGGCTGAGGAAGTCGACCTCGTCGCGGGTATCCCAGTTCATGCCCTTGCCGCCATTGCCGAACTTGTCGAGCAACGGCCCGAGCGAGGTGAACTTCTTGTACAGGTTCGGGTAATCGCGCTCGACCACCGCGATCGACGGCATCGTCTTGCCCGGAATCGGCTCGCACTCGCCTTTCTTCCAGTCCTGTACGCCGAAGGGCATGGCCAGTTCGTTCGGCGTGTCATGCAGGATCGGGGTGAGCACCACGTCCTGCTCCACGCCGAGCACGCCTGGCGCCATCGCGCTCACCGTCCGCGCCACTTCCTTGAATATGTCCCAGTCGCTGCGCGACTCCCATGCCGGATCCACCGCCTTGGACAGCGGGTGGATGAACGGATGCATGTCCGAGGTGTTGAGGTCGTTTTTCTCGTACCAGGTCGCCGTCGGCAACACGATGTCGGAGTACAGCGCCGTGGTGCACATGCGGAAGTCCAGCGTCACCAGCAGGTCGAGCTTGCCCTCGGGGATCTCGTCGTGCCACTGCACCTCTTCCGGCTTGACCGCGCCACGCTCGCCCAGATCCTTG
This sequence comes from Rhodanobacter sp. FW104-R8, assembly GCF_001617365.1. Taxonomy (GTDB): domain Bacteria; phylum Pseudomonadota; class Gammaproteobacteria; order Xanthomonadales; family Rhodanobacteraceae; genus Rhodanobacter. The sequence continues at coordinate 4,423 of NZ_LVJR01000080.1, read as the reverse complement.
CCCTGCACGCCATGGCGCGTGCCCAGCAGGTGCCGCAGCATGTATTCATGGCCCTTGCCGGAGGAGCCGAGCAGGTTCGAGCGCCAGATGAACATGACCCGCGGGAAGTTCTGCGGTACGTCGGGGTCGGCATAGGCGAAATCCAGCGTGCCCTGCTTCAGCTGCTCGACCACGTATTCCGCCGGTTTCTGCCCTGCCCGTTCGGCCGCGTGCGCGATCTCCAGCGGATTGCGGTCGAGCTGCGGCGCACTGGGCAGCCAGCCCATGCGGATGGCCTGCAGGTTGAAGTCGGCCTGGCTGCCGGTGTACTTGGCCGGATCGGCCAGTGGCGACAGGATCTCCTTCATCTCCAGCTTCTCGTAGCGCCACTGGTCGGACATGAAGTAGAAGAACGAGGTGCCGTTCATCTGCCGCGGCGGGCGGCTCCAGTCCAGTCCGAACGCCAGCGGCTGCCAGCCGGTCTGCGGGCGCAGTTTCTCCTGGCCCACGTAATGCGCCCAGCCGCCGCCGGTCTGGCCGATGCAACCGCACATGATCAGCATGTTGATCAGGCCGCGGTAATTCATGTCGTTGTGGAACCAGTGGTTCATGCCGGCGCCGACGATGATCATGCTGCGGCCGCGGGTCTTGGCCGCCGTGCTGGCGAATTCACGGGCGATCTCGATCACCTCGGCGCGCGGCACGCCGGTGATCTTTTCCTGCCATGCCGGGGTACCCGGCAGGTCGTCGTCGAAGCTGGCGGCGACGTTGCCGCCGCCGAAGCCACGATCCACGCCGTACTGCGCCAGCAGCAGGTCGTATACGGTCGCGACTTCCCATTGCCTGCCGTCGGCCAGTTGCAGGCGGCGCACGGGAATGTTGCGTTCGAGAATGTCGTCGAACTTGGAGGCGGTCCAGCGATCACGCTCGATGCCGCCGAAGTACGGGAAGCTCACCGCCTCGATGCCCTCGTTGAAATCGGCCAGGCTCAAGCGCAAGCGCGTCGGCAGCCCGGTGCTGTCCTTTTCCTCGATGTTCCATTTGCCCTGCTCACCCCAGCGAAAGCCGATCGAGCCGTTCGGCACGGTGACCTGCCCGGTGCGCTCGTCCCAGGCCAACGTCTTCCATTCGGGGTTGTTGGTCTCTCCCAGCCCGCCGAGGTCGCTGGCGCGCAGGAAGCGGCCCGGCACCAGCCGGCCGTCGGCCCGTCGCTCCAGTTGCACCAGCAGCGGCATGTCGGTGTATTGGCGGCAATAGTCGGTGAAGTAGTCGACGGTCCGCTCGACGTGGAATTCCTTCATGATCACATGGCCGAACGCGAACGCCAGCGCGGCGTCGGTGCCCTGCTTGGGATGCAGCCAGTGGTCGGTCAGCTTGGCGACCTCGGCATAGTCGGGCGTGATCGCCACCGTCTTGGTGCCGTTGTAGCGGGCCTCGGTGAAGAAGTGCGCGTCGGGCGTGCGCGTCTGCGGCACGTTGGAGCCCCACGCGATGATGTAGCGGCTGTTGTACCAGTCGGCCGATTCGGGCACGTCGGTCTGCTCGCCCCACACCTGCGGCGATGCCGGCGGCAGGTCGCAGTACCAGTCGTAGAACGACAGGCAGGCGCCGCCCAGCAGCGAGAGATAACGCGCGCCGGAAGCGTAGGAGATCATCGACATCGCCGGGATCGGCGAGAAACCGACCACGCGATCCGGACCATGTTTCTTCACGGTGTACAGGTTGGAGGCGGCAATGATCTCGTTGGCCTCGTCCCAGCGCACGCGCACGAAACCGCCCATGCCGCGCTTGGTCTTGTACGACTTCGCCTTGACCGGGTCGCCGACGATGCTTGCCCATGCCTCGACCGGGCTCATCGTCTTGCGCGCCTCCCGCCACAGGCGCAGCAGGGCGCCGCGCACCAGCGGGTACTTCAGCCGGTTCGCGCTGTACAGGTACCACGAGTAGCTGGCGCCGCGCGGGCAGCCGCGCGGCTCGTGGTTGGGCAGGTCCGGCCGCGTGCGCGGGTAGTCGGTCTGCTGGGTTTCCCACGTCACCAGGCCGTTCTTGACGTAGATCTTCCAACTGCACGAACCGGTGCAGTTCACGCCGTGGGTGGAGCGCACGATCTTGTCGTACTGCCAACGCGAGCGATAGCCATTTTCCCAGCTGCGGTCCTCCGTGCGGGTGGTGCCGTGGCCGTCCGAGAACGTCTCCGTACTGCGCTTGAAGAACTGCAACCGGTCAAGGAAGTAACTCATGAAAAACCCTCTTGGCAGTCAATGGCATCGTCGTGTCGGGCAGGTTGTCCCATCGCCACGCTCAGCACGGCACTTCGGCGCCGCGACGGGCGTACCACCACCAGGTCACGGCCAGGCAGCTGACGTAGAAGACGATGAATCCGTACAGCGCCATCTCGGGGCCGCCGGTCAGCGCAATGGAAGAGCCGTAGCTCTTGGGAATGAAGAAGCCGCCGTAGGCGCCGATCGCGGAGCTGAAGCCGATCACCGCCGCCGATTCGATCCCGGCCTGGCGCATTGCCGCGGCCTTGCCGGCGGCGTCGGCATGGGCCGCTTCGCGTTCGCGCATGGTGCGGAAGATCACCGGGATCATGCGGAAGGTGGAGGCATTGCCGATGCCGGTCAGCACGAACAAGGCCATGAAGCAGGCCAGGAAACCGTGGAAGTTGCCGCCCGCGCCATGGCTCGGCAGGAAGTGCAATACGCCGAACACGCCGGCCACCATCAAGGCGAACACCCAGAAGGTCAGCTTGGCGCCGCCCACCTTGTCGGCCAGCCAGCCGCCGACCGAACGCATCAGCGCGCCCACCAGCGGCCCCATGAACGCATAGGCCATCGGGTTGACGTCCGGAAACTGGGTCTTGATCAGCATCGGGAAGCCGGCGGAAAAGCCGATGAAGGAGCCGAACGTGCCGATGTACAGCCAGCACATCAGCCAGTTGTGCTTGCGCTTGAAGATCAGCGCCTGTTCGGCGAACGACGAACGCATCGCGGCCAGGTCGTTCATGCCGAACCACGCGGCGAACGTGCACAGCAGGATGAACGGAATCCAGATGAAGCCCGCGTTCTGCAGGAACAGCACGCGGCCATCGGCCGATGGTTGCCCCACGCCGGCCAGCGGGCCGAACACGGTGAAGGCAATCACCAGCGGGATCACGAATTGCGCTGCCGAAACGCCCAGATTGCCCAGGCCCGCGTTCATGCCCAGCGCATATCCCTGCTTCGCCTTCGGGTAGAAGAACGAGATGTTCGACATCGATGAGGCGAAGTTGCCGCCGCCGAAGCCACACAGAATCGCAATGGCGACGAAGTGCCAATACGGTGTCGCCGTGTCCTGTACCGCGACACCCAGCCAGACGGTGGGTATCAGCAGCGAGGCAGTGGCCAGGGCGGTCCAACGACGGCCGCCGAACAGTGGCACCACGAACGAGTAGAAGATGCGCAACGTTGCGCCGGCCAGCGACGGCAGCGCGGTCAGCCAGAACAGCTGATCGGTGGTGAAGGTGAAACCCACTATCGGCAGGCATACCGCCACGGCGGAGAAAAGCATCCAGATCGCGAACGCCAGCAGCAGCGCCGGGATGGAGATGGCAAGGTTGCGATTGGCGACACGGTTGCCCGAGGTCGCCCAGAATGCGGCATCCTCGGGATGCCATTCCTTGATGACGGTACCCGCGCCTGGGCGGGATGAAGCGACGGACATGTTCACGGCTCGATCCTGTCGAATGGATGTTCTCCAGCCGGGAACGGTGAAGCACATTCCCGGCGTGGCCACTACTCCAGCCAGCGCAGCCTAGGCGAGTCATCCACTCCGGCTATTGACCGCGGTCAATCGTGCAAATCACGACCAATTCGGTCCAGATTTCACGACTTCCACATTGCCGTGACATCGAACTCCCCAAAACCGTTGCCACAACTGCATTTGAGCCGTGGGCATCCGTCGACGCTCGCTTCGCAACAGGGAATATGGTGAAGTGCGGGTGCGTCCTCGTGCCGCAGCGGCTCGGCTTTCGAAACGGGTCTGGACGTGCATACCGCCAGATGACATGCACGCTCAGTGTCGACGGGCCTCTACGCCACGCTGCCGTACGCTGTCGCGGATATCCACCTCGAAGATCAGCTGCAGTACCACGCCGGCTGCCACCGGCAGGGTGAAATCCAGACCCTCTCGACACGGCAGGCGCTGCACGTAGGCCTCCACGGATGCCGCAGGTAGCGTGAATTTCCAGGCATCGCCCTCCCTGTCCACGCCCACTTCTGGCGTAGGAGCAAGTTCCAGCTGGAAGCGAAACGTACCGCCTCCCGGCAACACCGTCGTACTCGCCAGGGGTCGACCGCTACGCAAGTGCTGCAATTCATCCTCGCCAATTCGCAAGCGCCACTTCTGGCTGCCTATTTGCCATTTCATGCCGCCACTCCCCGCCACTCTTCAGGCGTGTTGCAAT
>NZ_LVJR01000079.1 GCF_001617365.1 Rhodanobacter sp. FW104-R8 | reverse complement strand
CGCATCCGTCTTGGCCAGCACCGTGCCCTGCGGGTCGGTGTAGTAATAGTGCACCGTCCCCGCATGGGCCACCCCACCCAGGAGCAGTCCCAACCACAGCAGCCACTTCGTCGCCTTCGTCATCACGCCCACCCCTTTGCGGATAGCCATGTCCTTAGCTCCTTATTGGATCGGCCCGGGCGGGTCGGTCTGCGTGGGGTTGGGTGCATTCGTGAAGCCGGAGCAGCCCGCCGCATTGCAGGCCTGCACGGCGTACTGCAGATCCACGCTGGAACCGGGTGCAGCGATCGTCGCGCTGGTCCCCGAGGTGGTGGCGACGATGCTCGAACCACCATAGGTCAGATTGTTCCTCTGCACGTTGTATGACGTGGCCGTCACCGATGCGGTCCACGTGACGTAGTACTGGACGCCATGCACATACGAGGGCGCGGTGACCGACGCGGGTGCCGCCGGCGGCAATGCCACGGTGATGCTGCCGACACCGCTCCAGGGTCCGCAGCCGCCGGCATTGCAGGCCTGCGCCTGATAGCCGTAGGTGCCGTTACCCTTGCCGCTGGCACCCCAGCTCACGGCAACGCTGGATTGCAGCGTGCTCCAGCCGCCCCCGTTGACCTGCTCCTGCAACGTGTAGCTAGTGGCGCCGCTGACGCCACCCCAGCTCACCGTGTAACTCCCCGTGTTGCTGGTGGCCGGCACGCTCAGACTTGGCGCACTCGCTGGCGGGATGGTCACGGCCACTGCACTGCTGGTTGCATAGCCATTGCAGCCGCTGGCATTGCAGGCCATGACCCGGTAGCTATAGCTGCCAGAGGCGCCCGCCGAGATCGAGGTACTGGTCGCGCCCCCGTTATAGACCTGCGCCCAACCGCCGCCATTCACGCTCTGATCGAGGCCATAACTGGTCGCTGTCGCACTGGACGCCCAACTGATTGCGATAGGCCCGTTGCTGGTCGCAGGCACGCTGATGCTGGCTGGCACCGGAGGCACCCACAGCACAGTGGTACTCGCCACCGCACCCCAAGGGCCACAGCCCCCGGCGTTGCAGGCTTGCACGTGATAGCCGTATGTCCCATTACCCCTTCCACTGGTGCTCCAGCTCGTGTTGCCGTTGGCCTGCACCGTCGTCCAGCCGCCCCCGTTCACCTGCTCTTGCAGGGTGTAGCTGGTCGCGCCGCTCACGCCGCCCCAGCTGATCGTGTAGCTGCCGTTGGTGCTGCTCGCCGGCACACTCAGGCTCGGCGCACTAGCCGGCGGGATCGTGACTGTCACCGCACCGCTGGTCGCATAGCCATTGCAGCCGCTGGCATTGCAGGCATAGACCCGATAGCTGTAGCTGCCTGATGCACCTGCCGTCACGCTCGTGCTGGTCGCCGCATTGGCATAAACCTGCGCCCACGCCCCGCCATTCACGCTTTGATCCAGGCCATAGCTGGTCGCCGTGGCGCTGGCCGCCCAGCTGATCGCGATAGGCCCGTTGCTGGTCGCGGGTACGCTGATGCTGACCGGCACTGGTGGTGGCAGCAACACGCTGGTACTCGCTACCGCACTCCAGGGACCACAACCGCCCACATTGCAGGCTTGCACGTGATAGCCGTAAGTACCGTTACCGCGACCGGAAGTGCTCCAGCTCGTCATCCCGTTCGTCTGCACGGTCGTCCAACCGCCGCCGTTGAGCTGCTCCTGCAGGGTATAGCTGACCTGGCCTGCGACGCCGCTCCAGCTCACCGTGTAACTGCCGTTGGTGTTGCTGGCTGGCACGCTGATCGTGGGCGCGGTGGTCGGCGGATGCGTGACCACCAGCGTGGCGCTGCCCGCGGTCCAGGCGCTGCAACCGTAGGTATTGCACGACTGCACGTGATAGAGGTAGCTGCCGTCAGCCAGACCCGACACGGCGGTGCTGGTACCCGTGCCGTTGTAGATCGACGTCCAGTTGGTACCGCCATTGCTGCTCTGCTCGACCACGTAGCGGGTGGTCAGGCTGGTGGCACCCCAACTCAACGTGGCGCTGCCGTTGTTGCTGCTGGCCGGCACGCTCAGGCTCGCCGGCGCCGCGGGCAGCACGCCGTAGGTTGTGTCGACCGTTACCGCCACCGAAGCGGCCCAGCCGCGATTGCCGTAGGCGCTGTTGGCAGCCACCTGGTAGGTGTAGCTGCCGCTGACATTGCCCGGACGGCCGATCGAGGTTGACACGGTCGCGCTGGCGATGGTGGTCCACGCACCGCCGTTCAAACTCTCCTGCACGTTATAGTTGGTGGCTGTCGCGGGTGCAGTCCAACTCACCGTGTAGGTGCCATTGATGGTGCCGCTGGGTACCGTCACCGTGGGTAGCGCCGGACGCACCCCGAGCGTGGCCGAAGCGGTCCAGCCGCCACAGACAGCGCCGTTGCATCCCTGTACTTGGTACACATAGCTGCCGCCGGTGCGACCGCTCAGCGTGGCGCTGGCGGCACTGCCGGTGTAGACCGTCACCCAGCCACCACCGTTGACGCTCTCCTGCAAGGTATACGCCGTCGCCGCCGGTACCGCGCCCCAACTCACCGTGTAGCTGCCGTTGTTGGGGTTGGCGTCGAAGCTCACCGCACCGGGTGCGACCAGCACGAGCGATTCGTTATCGCCGACCAGTTTGGTACCCAGGTAGATGAAGTTGGTGGTCTTGCCGGCACCCGGCTCGTACTGGTACATCAGCTGACCGGCACGGTTATAGAAGTAGTAGGTAGGCGCGCCGCCATTTGCCGGCGTCTTCTGCACACGCCGACCATTCGCGTCGTAGAGGTAGCTGTCGAGACCCGTGATCTGGCTCAGCTGATCCTTCTGGTCGAACACCAGCGATGCGCCGTTCTTGTTGATGAGGTTGCCGCGGTTGTCGTAACCGAAGCTGTTGACTGTGCTGCCGGCGCGCGTGATGTTGAGCAACCGGTTGGTGGCGTCGTAGTTGTAGACGGAGGTCTGGCCCGCGGACAGGCGGGTGCGCAGGTTGTTGAGCGGGTCGTAGGTATACGACTCGGTGCCCCACAAGGCGGGTGCCACGGCGTTGGTCAACCGGTTGAGTCCGTCGTACTGGAATTGCTTGCTGCGCTGGCCGCTGGTCAGGTCGTTGACGTTGGTGATGTTGCCGTTGCTGTCGTAGACCACATCCTCGCTGAGGTTCAACGTGCCACCTATGCCATACGAGAAATTGCTGAACAGTAGCCTGGCGCTCTGCTCGGCCACGTAGCCGGCCCCACTGCCATAGGTAAACGAAGCCACCGCGCCGTTGGGGAAATAGCCGATCTGACTGGCATAACCGCCGACTTGGGTGGGGCGACCGCGGGCGTCCGGTGCGTAGTTCACGTTCTCGCCGTTCGGATAACGAATCGAGCTGAGGCTGCCGTAGGCGTCATGGGCATAACCCAGCGCCAAGGTGTTCTGACCGACCAGACTCAGCGACTCGCCAGTCAGCATGCCGCGATAGTTGTAGCTGCCGTTCCAAACCGCGCTGCCGGAGGTCGCCGAGTACATATTGCCAAGCGCGTCGTACAGATATTGAGTGCTCTGCGTGCCGCTGGGCGGGGCGATCGTCAGCACCCGGTTCATCGGGTCGTAGGTGAAGTTGGTCTTGGCCGTCGCGGCCACTTGCTCCTGCCCGCAACCGGTTCCGGTGATGTTCAGTCCTGACGCGCTGTAGCTGAGGTTGTTGGCACCGTCGTAGGCCATCACCGTGCTGCCGCTCTCCGGCTCGGTGGTGCGGCACAGGCGGTGATAACTGTCGTAGGTCAGTGTCTTGGTGACACTGTCGCTCTCGGTACCGTTGTAGATGCCCAACTGCGTGATGGCCGTCGGATGGCCGTACAGGTCACGCGTGATGATCTGGGTGATGCCTGCCGGTGCCTGCACCTTGATCGGCGCGTCGTATGACGGCACATCGAAGACCTGGGCATAGGTGGTGGTGACGTTGTTCTTGGGGTCGGTCACCTGCACACCGGCACCGGACAGGTAGGCGGTGGTGGTGGTCAACGTGCCCAGTTCGGAATCCTGCTGGCTTTGCGTCAACCGCCCCAGCGTGTCGTAGGTTTTGTGCGTGCCGGTGGTCACCGCCGACAGAGCTGGTGCACCACTGACCGGGTAGGAGGTGAACGTGGTCAAGCCGCGCCAATCGTAGCTGTTCGCCGTCGTGATGTCCGAACCCGCCGTACCGGTTATGGACGAATCGTGGAGCAGCGGCCGCAACATCGCATCGAAGTAGGTCACTTCGGTGTTGTTGCCGGTGGTAACGGTGCGCCGCCAGTGGCCACCGCCGATCCCGCGCTCGGCGCCGCTAACAAAGTCGTAGGCAAAAATCCTGGGAGCCCAGGCCACCTCATCGCCGGCGGGATAATCGATACGGGTCATTCGCCCCATGGCGTCGTAACCGTAGGACATCGTGTGACCGGCTTGATCCGTGACGCGGATGATCCGACCGGCATCGTCGACCACGAGACGATGATTCGTGTTGTCCGGGTAGTTGATCGACTGCGGGATGCCGCGGTAGTAGTTGCTCAGGGACGTGGTGTAGTTATTACCGTCGGTAAAGCTGGCAAGCTGACCTTGCGCGTTGAAGGTGTAGCTCTTCACCAACTGGCCGAAGCGCCAACGCTGCGACAATGTAGTCGAGCTTGGATCGTAGACATCCTTGCTCACCGTTTCGCCGGTGGTAAGGTTGTCTGTCTGTGCGTGCAGCCCCAGTATCCAATGCGTCAAGTCGTTGAGGTAGGAGACCTGCTCCTCGACCGATGACTGGCCTGGAATCGTGTTCGAACGCTTGGTGACGGTCGGCTGGGCAAAGGCATCGAAAGCCTCGGTCAGTAACGTATATGTATCCCCGCCATCCTGCACCGTGGTTGTCGAACGGGTCGGCCGGATGCGCCCGACCATCGGATTCTTGTAAGTCGGAAGGATCGACTGCCCGGCATTGTCGGGAAAGAGCTGGCTGGCAATCTCGTCATCCCCCACATACGTGTTGGATACGGTCTTCATTACCGTACCCGAAGGCGTATCGGACTCGGTCTGCAGCAAGCGCCCTTCATTGCGGGCGTACTGCACGCCAAAGGTGAGCTTGGTGATGTCGTCAGGGCCAGTGACCGTGACCGTTCTCCCGAGAGAACAACCCGAACAGGTACCCTGGGTGATGTAGGTCTCGACACTCGAGTCCCAGGGACCGGGCACGGAGGGCGTGAAGTAACTCCCTGCAGTGAGGCCGTAATCGTAGTTCCACGTCAGCGTAGAAAGGCCGGCCCCCGTGATCTGCCTGGATACCAGCGAAAAACCGTCGAAGAAATTGTCGACATCCGGATATAGGTGGTAGGTGTTTCCGTCGTTGCACGAAAACGGAACGTAATTTCGATACTGTCGTTGGTAACTGAAGTGAAAGGTCCCGCTCGCACCCGACGGTGCACCCACCGTGTAGACGAAGTCCCCGGTGTTGGCCACGGGTTCGATTTGGCAGTGCGTGTTGGGCGGGTAGTAATCCCCGCTGGTCGTGTCCACGGTCTTGACGGTTATCATCGATCCCGACACCGTCGTATACGACCACTGCGATCCGTCCGGTTGAGTGACCGAGCTGAGCGCGCCATTGGTATAACCGTATGACCAGGTACCTGCGGCACTGACCGCGGAGACGACGGTGTTGCCGGACCACGTGATATTGATCACGCGTCCATCATTGGCAGCGATTTGCGTCAACTGATCGCCATTGGAGCCGCCATAGGTATAGGTGACCCAGTTGCCAAAGCGATCCTCTACCCGCGTCGCGAGAAAAAAAACGCGCGACCGCTGCACCACCGGCACCGTGCCGGTCCGCACTCTGGCGACCAAGAGGTCGGGGGCGGTGCGCACCACGACCCAGTTGAAGGTGTATCGAACCCCATCAGGCGATATCGCCACAAACGCTTCGCCCGGGTAACCATTGGCGGTGCTGCCAATACAACCAAAGCGGTAATAGCTCTTGGTGACCCATGGATAGGTGTTTCCATCGGTGATCGCCGGCAGCTTCGCTTCGGTATTCTTCAGAAGCTCGTCGTCGGCACCGCCTGGAATGTGGACATGATTGCCATCCCACACCACGGCATAGTCCGGGGTGTAAGTGATATTGCTGACCTTTACATAGGGAATGCTTTGATTGCTGCAGCGGGCGTAATCGGGATTGTCGCCGTTGCGGACTACCCACCCGTTTTCCTGAGTGAACGTGCCCACGATATAGGGCACGTCCAAATCCCAATCGCCCAGACCCGCCAAGTTGCCCGGGTCCTTGCGACGGTCCTCAATGACCAGACGACGACGCAGCTGCACGGGCAGACTGCTGTTGCCGGGTAAATCGACATCGACGAGATCGAACTCGGAAGCACCGTTGTACAAGCTGAGCTTGTCGCCGAAGAGATCGGACTTGAGCGGTGTCACTTCCTGCGCGGCACGAAGGCGTTTGCCGAATTCCTCGTACGGCTCCACATCACTGGCCACCTGAGCATGGATCGAGACGGACACCAGCACAAGCAGGAGTCCCAGCCACACCGTCTGGCGTACTTTCATGAAACTCTCCGGATGTTGGTCGCGATCGCGCCATGACAAACCGTGGCGGGTCGCCGCATGCATGGTCGAAGCAAATGGCCGCCAATGCTTGCTGCAGGCCAAAATGGGTTTTCAGGAAGGTGGCGGACACACCCGTGAGTGCCGGGCGCATATGCATCGCCAGCAGATGCTGATGCCAAGAAAACGGAAGCCATACGGCATCCCTGCGTACCAACTTTCATCCCTGTATCCCCTATACCGGACATTGCGTTCGGTTTTTTGAAGATAGCAAGGGATTCTTGTGCCCACAATAGGCAAATATCTGAGGCACATCACCGGTACTGACTTGCCTGCTACGTGACCTATCAGACCTATCAACTACACACCCGCCTCGTGCAAAGCTCGCGTCGACTGACGCCGTGCTGCTATAAATAATCCGGGGATGCGGCCGCACACGAGGTGCGCTCGCGCAGTCACGACAGGGGAATCCAATGATGGAACTGCGACGCTGGACCGTTGCTGCCTTGCTTTTGCTGTTTGCCGCCGTGCTGCATGCCCAGCCGGTTTCGATAGCCGACCTGGCGCGGCGCGCGCAGTACCAGGACGTCAAGATTTCTCCGGACGGGCAGTACCTGGCCGCCACCACCATCGTGAAGGGGCAGACCGTACTGGCCCTGATCCGCCTGTCCGACCGGAAGGGCAACCTGGTCCGCCCGCGCGAGGAGGATGACGTCACCGGTTTCTGGTGGGCCTCGCCCAAGCGGGTGCTGTATTCGGTGGCGACCCGCCTCGGCGGCTACGATGCGCCGATACCGACCGGCGAGCTGTTTGCGGTCAACGCCGATGGCAGCAGCCCGAACATGCTTTACGGCTATCGCAAGACCGGCATGAGCACCGGCACACTGATCCCGCACGCCACCGCCGAGCGCGGCAACGCGCGATTCATCGCGGCGATACCGGATGACCCCCTGCACGTGCTGGTTGCCGTCAGCCTGTGGGATGCCACCGGCTTGGAGCTCGAGCTGCCGGTCGCCTACCGCATGGACGTGCGCACCGGCGACAAGATCCGGATGTTGGCCGCGCCGATGCGCGGCGCGAGCTTTGTCGCCGATCACCAGGGCCGGATCCGTTTCGCCTATGGCACGGCCAATGACGGCAGCTTCAAGGTCTACCAGCATCCCGTGGGTGGCGACGGCTGGCAGCTGCTGCCGGAGATGGGCAACAACCGTTCGACGCCACTGGCGTTCACCCGGGACGACGCTGCCGTCTACGTCACCTGCCCCGCCAGCGGCGGAGGCTTCGGCGTCTGCCGCTGGGACCCGGCCAGCGGCGCGCTGGAAACCGCGTGGAGCCATCCGCAGGTCGAGGCCGACGAACTGCTGCAGGGGCTGGCCAGGGACAGCATCGCGGGCGTGGCCTTCACGGATGGCCGTCCAGGCATGGCGCTGTTCGACAGCGAATCGGCCGACGCACAGGTGCTGATCTCGCTGATGAAGCAGTTCCCGGGCGAGCAGGTGACTTTTGTCTCCGGCACCGACGACGGCCGGCTCAGTGTGATGCTGGTCGAGGCCGACGCCGACCCGGGCACGTTCTACCTGTTCGACCGCAAGACCGGCAAGCCGAGCCTGCTGTTTTCGCGCATGCCGTGGATCGACCCGGAGCGGATGGCGCGCAAGCAGCCGTTCGATTTCGCGGCACGCGACGGCGTGAAGCTGCATGGCTACGTGAGTTTCCCGCCCGACCATGAGGACGCGAAGCACCTGCCGATGGTGGTGATGGTGCATGGCGGTCCCTATGCCGAGCGCGACCGCTGGGACTACGAGTCCGACGTGCAGCTGCTGGCGACCCGCGGCTATGCCGTGCTGCAGGTGAACTTCCGCGGTTCCGGCGGTTACGGCTACGACTTCGGGCGCAGCGGCTGGGGGGAATGGGGCGGCAAGATGCAGGACGACGTCACCGATGCCACCCATTGGGCGATCGCGCAGGGCATCGCCGACCCGCGGCGCATCTGCATCTACGGCGGCAGCTATGGCGGCTACGCGGCGCTCGAGGGCGCGGTGAAGGAACCCGACCTGTACCAGTGCGCGATAGGCTACGCCGGCATCTACGACCTGCCCTTGATGCACGGCAGCGGTGATATCCCCCAGTCTTCATACGGCGCGAGCTACCTCAAGCGGGTGCTGGGCGAGGACATGACCGCGCTGGCGCAACGGTCACCGATCAACCAGCTCGACCGCCTCAAGGCCAGGGTCATGCTGGTCGTCGGCGACGGCGACCGGCGTGTGCCGTCGGTGCAGGGCAGGAATCTGCGCGCGGCCCTGCAGAAACGTCGCGTGGCCCATGCATGGCTGGACAAATCCGGTGAGATGCACGGCTTCTACAGCGAGGCGAACCTGACCGAGCTGTACACGATGCTGCTGCAATTCGTCGACGCCAGCATCGGTCCCGGCGCGGCCGCGACGGGCACGGTCGCTGCCGACGGCGCCAGTTCAGCCCATTGAATTCGCGCGCCGGTCCAGCCGGCAGGAAGACGCGGCAGGCTTGCCGGAAGCCCATCCAACCGATGGGCCAGGCACGGCCGCGCCCGTTCTGGCAGAGTGCGGCGATCCGTTGCCTTCGCAAACCCAGGGGAATACTCACCATGCGCGTGCCGATCCGACTCCCACTCGTCGCCCTGTTGGCACTCGCTGCCGCCAGCGCCTTCGCGGCGACCACGCCGGAGGGGCTGGCACCGTACGCCCGCGATCCCGCCCAGCCGATCGATCAGGGCTATACCGACCAGATCCTGAAGTTCACCACCGACCCTTCGTTCAACTCGCCGCTGACCGACTACCTGCCTGCCTCGGCGACCGTGCCGACGCCGCAGAAGGTACTCGGCCACATTGCCGGCGCGCCGGACTACCTGCCCTACTCGGCCGACGTCTACCGCTACTTCCGTGCGCTGGCCGCGGCCAGTCCGCGGGTGAAGGTGTTCTCGATCGGCAGGACCGAGGAGGGCCGCGAGATGATCGCCGTGGCGGTCGCCGACGAAAGCCTGCTCGCCGACCTGGAGGCGAACAAGGCGCGCCTGGCCAAGCTGGCCGATCCCCGCCTCATCGGCATGGACGACGCCACCGCCGACCAGCTGATCGCGCAGTCCACGCCGGTCTACTACATCACCGGGACGATCCACTCCACCGAGAGCGGCGCGCCGACCGCGCTGATGGAGCTGGCGTATCGCCTGGCGGTGGACGAGGCGCCGTACATCCGGCACATCCGCTCGCACGTGGTCACCCTGATCACGCCGATCGTCGAGGTGGATGGCCGCGACCGCATGGTCGACCGCTACAACTGGCATCTGGCGCATCCGGGCGAGAACTACCCGCCGCTGCTGTACTGGGGCCATTACGTGGCGCACGACAACAACCGCGACGCGATGGCGATGACGCTGAACCTCACCCGCAACGTGGCCGACACCTATGTCGGCTGGCATGCGCAGGTGCTGCACGACCTGCACGAGTCGGTGCCGTTCCTGTACGACAACACGGTGGGCGACGGCCCGTACAACGCGTGGATCGACCCCATCCTCACCGGCGAGTGGCAGCAGCTGGGCTGGGACAACGTGCAGCAGCTGACCCGCCTGGGCATGCCCGGCGTGTTCACCCACGGCGACTTCGACACCTGGAGCCCGGGCTACCTGATGTTCATCGCCGCCATGCACAACGGCATCAGCCGGCTGTACGAGACGTTCGGCAACGACGGCGCCGACACCGTGCAGCGCATCCTCGCTCCCGGCGAGTACCAGCGCACCTGGTACAAGCCGAACCCGCCGCTGCCGACCGTGCTGTGGTCGCAGCGCAACAACAACAATTACCAGCAGACCGGCCTGCTCACCGCGCTGGACTATTTCTCCGGCAACGGCCGGCTGTTCCTGAAGAACTTCTACCTCAAGAGCAAACGCTCGATCGAGAAGCCGCAGGAAGCCGGCCCGGCCGCCTATGTCTTCCCGGCCGACGACAGGCGCAGCGGCTCGCGGGCGCAGCTGCTGCGCATCATGCAGCTGCAGCATGCGGAGGTCAGCCGCCTCACGGCGCCGGTCACGGTCACGGTGACGTCGCCGAAGCGGGACGACGACAAGAAGGACGCCGGGACGCGCACCTTCCCCGCCGGCAGCTACGTGGTGCGCATGGACCAGCCGTACTCGCGCATCGCCGATGCGCTGCTGGATCGCCAGTACTGGTCGCCGAAGGATCCGCAGCAGCATCCCTACGACGACACCGCCTGGTCGATGGGCGACCTGTTCGACGTGCAGGTGGCGCGCGTCACCGACACCGCGATCCTCAAGGCGCCGATGGAGCCGGCCGGCCAGCCGATCGCGGTGCCGCAGGGCTTGGCCGCGATCGACATGCCGCCCGCCGCGAAGCTGCCGCGCATCGCGCTGATGCACACCTGGCTGGATACCCAGACCGAGGGCTGGTGGCGCATGGCGCTGGACCGGCTCCACGTGCCGTACAGCTACATCAGCACCCAGGACGTGGCGAGGGCCGGCAACCTGCGCGCGAAGTACGACGTGATCCTGTTCGCCCCGGTCGGCGGCGCCAGCCTGCAGCAGATCGTCGATGGCCTGCCGATGTGGGGCAACCCGATGCCGTGGAAAACCACCGCGCTGACGCCGAACCTCGGTCACATCGACGCCACCGACGACATCCGCCCCGGCCTCGGCGCCAGCGGCCTGGCCCACCTCAAGCAGTTCGTGCAGGCCGGCGGATTGCTGGTCACCGCCGAGGACACCGCGAAGTTCGCCATCGACGCGGGCCTCGCGCCCGGCGTGTTCGTTACCCCGAGCACCAGGCTGAAGGTCGTCGGCAGCGTGCTGCAGGCGAAGTTCGC
>NZ_LVJR01000078.1 GCF_001617365.1 Rhodanobacter sp. FW104-R8 | reverse complement strand
GGCAAACAATCGATGCCGTCGGCAGCGGCTTCCGACCGTGCCGGTGCGTTGCGACCGACGAAGAAAGGCGCCAGCCCGGCAAACGCGGTCGTCTTTACTTCGATCGGGCGCTCGTGGCCGTATGCGCCCCGGGAAAGGCAATTCTCCGGATCGGGCAGGCAACATGACTAAAGGCCCATGAGCGCGGGGAGGCGGAGCGCTAGATTCGAAAGTTCTTGCGTCGAACCGTGCCAGGGGAAAGCCGTGATCAAGCGTTGCATGTGGGTGATGATGTGTCTGGGTGTCAGCGGCATGGCCGCGGCCCAGGAGCCGGTGGACCTGGACATGGTCAGCCGCATCCGTCAGGAGGCGTTCCATCGTTCGCAGGTCATGGCCACCTTCAGCCATCTGACCGAGGGCATCGGTCCGCGTCTGACCAATTCGCCGCAGATGGCCCAGGCCAATGCCTGGACCCGCGGGAAATTCAGCGAGTGGGGCTTGGCCAACGTCCACGACGAAGCGTTCGACGACTTCGGCCGCGGCTGGGAATTCAGCGACGCCAGCGTGCAAATGCTCAGCCCGCGCGCGCTGCCGTTGCATGCGTTGCCCAAGGCATGGACGCCGGGCACCAACGGCCCGGTCGAGGGCGAGGTGATGGCGGTCACCATCAAGAAGCTCGTCGACCTTGAGAAATACAAGGGCAAGCTGGCGGGCAAGATCCTGCTGTTGAACGAAGCGCGCCCGTACAAGCGCGGCGTCGAAGCCGATTCGCACCGCCACGACGAGGCCGGCCTGGCCGAACTGCAGGCGTTCGCCGTGCCCAAGGACACCGACAAGGACCGCGCCAAGCGGATCAAGCAATACACCCAGCGCCAGGAACTGACCCGCGCCACCAACGAGTTCTTCGTCGCCGAAGGCGTGCTGGCCACCGTCGGCATCAGCGGCTGGGACAACGGCATCATCCGCGTCGGCGGCGGTGGCTCGCGCAGGGCTGGGGAATCCGTCGGCGTGCCGGAACTGGCGATGGCGGCCGAGCACTACAACCCGCTGGTGCGCGCCGTCGAGCGCAAGCAGGCGGTGAAGCTGCGGGTGAACGTGAAGGCGCGTTTCACCGACGAGGCCGACCAGCCCGGCTACAACACCGTGGCCGAGATCCCAGGCAGCGGCAGCAAGGCCGGCGAGATCGTCATGCTGGGTGCGCACATGGATTCCTGGCACGCCGGTACCGGCGCGGCCGACAACGCCGCCGGCGTGGCGGTGATGATGGAGGCCATGCGCATCCTCAAGGCGGTGGGCGCCAAGCCCAAGCGCACCATCCGCGTGGTGCTGTGGAGTGGCGAGGAACAGGGCCTGATCGGTTCGCAGGCGTACGTGGCCAAGCACTTCGCCGCTTACCCGGAGCCCACCGACCCCGCGCAGAAGGCGCTGCCGGCGTCGCTGCGCGAATCGACCGGTGCGTTGCAGAAGAAACGCGATTACGACCGCTTCTCGGCCTACTTCAACATGGACAACGGTTCGGGCCGCTTCCGCGGCATCTACGCCCAGGAGAACCTGGCGGTGATGCCGATCTTCCAGGCCTGGCTGGAGCCGTTCCACGACGTCGGCGCCACCACCGTGGTCACCCGCAATACCGGCAGCACCGACCACGTTTCCTTCGATCGCGTGGGCCTGCCGGGCTTCCAGTTCATCCAGGACCGCCTGGACTACTCCAGCAATGTCCATCACAGCGACCTGGACACCTGGGACCACGCCGAGCCGGAAGACCTGAAGCAGGCGGCGGCCATCGTCGCGTCCTTCGTCTACCACGCCGCCATGCGCGAGGAAAAACTGCCGCGCAAGCCGCTGCTGGAAGGCTGATTCCCGGCGGGCCGGCTGCACGGACGGGCCGGTCTTGCCGGCCCGTCGTCATTTAGGCAAAGGCCATCGTGGACGGTGCAGGTTAGCCCTGCTTGCCGAGTGCCTTCACCGCCTCCAGCGTCTCCTGCACGTGCTGCTTCGGGTTCAGGTTGGAATAGACGTGCACGATCTTTCCCGACGGGGCGATCACGTACGAGGTGCGGTCCGACCAGCCGGGCCGCATCGGCAGCAGCGCGTCGTAGGCCTTGGCGATCTTCGCGCCCTCATCGGCGGCGACCGGGAACTTGCCGCCGCAATGCTCGGTTTCCTTCGAGAAGGCCGCCAGCTCCGGGGTATTGCCGGCGGTGACGCCGATCACGGTGGCGTGCTGCGCCTTGAACCGGTCGATGGCCTCGGAGAACAGGTGCGCCTCCAGGTTGCAGCCCGGCGTGTGCGCGGCGGGGAAGAAGTAGACCACCACCGGGCCTTTCTTCAGGGCGTCGGCGAGCTTGAACGTGAAGGGCTGGCCAGCGAGGTAGGCCGGCGCGGAAAAGTCGGGGGCCTGGGCGCCTTCCTTCAATGCCGCAAACGCCGGCGATGCGAGGGTGGCGGTGCCGACGAGGGCGAGGGCGGCGAATTTCAACAGGGCGTTCATGGTGGTGGTTCCTCTGGCTGGGGACAGTCGATTTATACGCCAGAAGTGCCGGGGCGGGTGCCGCGACCGCCCGCGAAGTCGGGTTCGTTGCCGCGAACCCGGCGACACGGATGGCGGCCAGGGCCGCTTTTCGCCCGGCCCAGCCGCCGGGCGGGAGTTCTGCTATGTTGGCCGCGAGGATCGTGCCTGCATGTCCGTTCGCGTCTATCCGGCGGGAGGTCAGCCACATGGGCCACAACAAGTCACGCTCGAGCGTTTCAGTCGGCCCGGTCGACTGGAGTGATCCGAGCCTGGACGCACTGCTGCAGAAGGTCGACGGCTGGCAGCTGGACAACCGCAGCAGCCAGTCGCCGCAGGATGTGCAGATCCACGTCAACTCCGGATGGACAGCCGGCTCGGTCGTCAGCAAGCCGGCGCAGCTGATCTCGATGGATGAGCAAACCATGGTGCTGGCGACCCGGTTTCCGGTTCCGCAGGGCGAGCACGTGCGCGTGGACACCCGGCGTGCGGACGGCGTGCATACCGTGTGGGCCTGGATGGTCGAAGGGCGCGAGGGTTGCCGCGTCGAGGATCGCGAACACGGCCTGTTCCTGAGCAAGCTGCGTATCGGCTGACGGCATGGCGACAAGTGCCGAAAGGCGTCGGGAACCATGCCGGCGCTCATCGCACGTTTTGTCGCGGCCCGAGGTTTTGCCTGCCGCACGCGGTATTCGAAGCCCGGGGCCAGGCTTGGTTTGGGCGCATCTCGATTCCGCCGCCGAGGCCCGGGATTTCAGGCCTCGACCTGGTCGCCGGTTCCGGTATCGGCGATGACGCGATTGCGCCCGGCGCGCTTGGCGCGGTAAAGCGCGGCATCCGCTTCCTTGCAAAGCCGTTGCAGCCCGTAGCCGGAAGTGTCGGTGGCAGCCACGCCGACGCTGGCGGAAATCCATATGCCATGCCCGTCTTTCTCGATCGGCGTCGTGCCGATCGCAACCCGGATGCGGTCGGCGATTTCCAGGCCCTGGTCGCGCGGACACTCGTGCAGCAGGATGCCGAACTCCTCGCCGCCCAGGCGACCGAACAGGTCGGCGGGGCGTAGGTGCTGCTGGCAGATGGCGACCGCTCGCTTCAGCACGGCATCGCCCATGGCATGGCCGTGGGTGTCGTTGACCTGCTTGAAGTGGTCGAGGTCGATGGATACCAGGCAGGCGTGGCCGAGTCTCTTCTCCAGCAGGTGCAGGGCACGACCGGCCCTGTTGATGAAGTGCTGGTGGTTCAGGATGCCGGTGAGCCCGTCGCGGGTAGCCATGCGCTTGAAGCGCCTCTGCAAGTGCATGGTGCGGAACAGCCAGAGTGCGATGGCAGCCAGCAGGATGATCAGCAGCATGATGTAGAGCCGGCTGGTCTCCGCAGCCTTGGCATCCAGCGCTTGCTGCAACTTGAGGACGCTGTTCTGCTTGCCGAGCTCCTCGGTTTCCAGCTTGCGGGTCAGGACCTGCTGCTGGACCGTTTGATAGGCCAGGGTCTGCGCGGCGGCATCATCGAGCGAGCTCTTGTCCTGGACAACATAGTGCTCGTAATAGGCGAGCGCGGCCGCTGCGTTGCCGCGCCGCTTCGCGATCCGATAGAGCACCCCATAGGCGTCCTTGAGGTAATCGTTGATGTCGTCCGGACCGGCCATCGCCAGTGCGGTGAGCGCCGCCTTTCGGGAGTCTTCATCTTTGCCCAGCTGTTCGAACGCCTGGGCCCGCTGCACCTGCGCGGACAGCGTGTGCGGGTAGTAGTGGTTGACCCGGATGTCGGGCGCTATCCGGTCGAGCAGCGCCAATGCCTTGGCCGGCTGGTGTTCTTCCAGGAAGAGCGTGCCAAGGATGAGCTGCATGGTTGCTGCCATGATGGGCTCCCGGGCCGCTTCACACGTATCGATGGCCTGCTGCAGATCCGGGCTGGAGGAGGCCAGCCGCTTGGCGTTATAGAGCGCGGCAACCAGCTTGGAGCGCGAGTAGCACGTGGTCATGCCGGGGGGAACGGTGTCCTCCATCATGTGGGCGTACTTGATTGCCAGATCCGTCTGTCCTGCCAGGTTCAACGTCTGGGACAGGTAACTGAGAACCTGGAGGCGTACCGTCTTGTCCTGGATCTGGGGCAGGACGATCGTGAGCTGTTGGGCAAGCAGGAAGGCTTCTTCGTAGCGATGAGTGACCGCCAGGTTGTTCATGAGGAGCGCCGATGCCTTGGCGGCCAGCATCAGATCACCTGAATGTTCGATCACATCGTGCAGCGGTTTTTCCGCGGCGGCGAATTTGCCGCCCATCGAAAGCTCAAGCGCGTCGAGATAGCGCAGGTGCCATTGCTCGGCCGCGGTGAGTGCGGGCGACTCGCGATGGATCTGCGCCAGCCGTTCGGCGAACTGCCGGTGGTCCTTGATGCGCAGGTCCTCGGTATGGTCGAGGAAGGCGCTTGCGTCGGTGATCCTGGGGGTGTCGGCGGCACGGCCTGCCTGCATCAGGGTGCAGAAAAACAGGGCCGCCAGGATGGGCCCCAGTCCTCTCCCCTGTCGGCCGGTGGGCACGGCACGGCAGGCTATGGTTTGCGCGGCGTATGTTTGTGCGGCGTACCGTGGCCGGGCTCGGGTGGACGAGTCGGCTTGTGGTCGCCGTCATGGTCGGGCTCATCCTCCTCGTGCCCAGGCGCATTGGAGATCTGCGGCACCTGGTTGGGCTTGTGTCCGAACTCTTCGGATAGAGGCGAGCTGTCGCCGATGGCGACGGCGGACTTCAGGGCTGCAGACGCCTTCGCCTGTTCGAGCATGGGTGCAAGCTCGTCGGCGGATGCGTGGCGCAGCGTAGCGTTCCGGCCAATGGCTTCCAGAAGTTCGATCGTGTCCGACATGTTTTCCCCCTGTTTCCCACGTTCCCCAAGTATCCGTTTCGTGAGCGCTGCGGACGGCCGCAGTGCGTTAGGCGATGGAGGCTTCCCTGTCCAGCGCTGCCAGCCGCTCGCGCATGGCTGTATTCTGCTTCAAGGGCGCGCCGGGCGGTAGCACTACCGTCTCCTCGGCAGTCAGTTCGGCGCCAGGCAGGTCGCGCAGCGCCATGCGGCGGACCCGCGGCTGCTGGATCGGCAAGGTGGCGCCGCGATAGACGATCACTTCGTGGTCGAGCGGGTAGTCCGCGCTCAGCACATCCACCAGCGCCTGCCGGTAGGCCGGCCCGGTGGAAAAGCGCTTCAAGGACAGATCACCCACCAGTCCCACCTGCCACAGCACCAGATAGCCGGCCGGATCAATCCGCCGTTCATAGAAAAGCAGCTGGCTGGCCTCGAAATGCTGGCAGCCGAAGCGGCCCGGGTCGATCCCCAGGTCGGCGTAGAGGCAGTCTTCGGCGGAAATGCCCGGCTCCATGTGCGCCATGAAACCTTCCGCGCGGGCCACCTCGATGGCCTTGTGCGGCGACCAGGCGAAGACGCCGGGGTGGCCGTAGAACACGCCGCAGACGTTCTTGCCGGCACGCACCTCGGCCATCATCAACTCGACCCATTGCCGGTACGTGACCATCCTCGACTTGCCCTCCGCGTAGTAGGGCTGCAGGCTGCGCACGTCCGGGTGCATGCGCTGCAGCCACAGCTCCACGATGCCGTCGGAGAGCGCCGCGAACACCACGTCCGCCTGTTCGATATGGCTGCGTGCCAGCGGGCTGAGGTGGGAGCCGAGGGTCATGCCCATGCCGACGCATGCCAGGCGGCCGCGCCGGATTTCTTTCGGTGACGCGATGGTCGATGTGTCCATGCGCTTGATCGTAGGGCAATTTCCGATATCTGGCGCATCGGCAGACACACGGCAAGGCAGGCGGTAGAGTGGGTCGGTACGTGTTTGACGGGCTCCCTGCAGGCATGGATTCGGCGGGCAAGGCATGGCCTCCGCCAAGCGGCAAGGACGAGGGTGCAGAGCGCATCGACTCGGTCGGCACGATGGCGGGGGTGGCATTAACGAATTCCCAGCCGGCCACGATGAATGGCACGCGCCAGCCACGATCATGCCTGTCGGCCCCACGATGCAGGCCCTCCACGCGGCGCAGCCCGGTTGCGTCAGCGCCGCGTGGCCAGCACGCCATCCAGCGCCAGCTCCGCCTTGAAGCCCGCTTTCTCCACCCGCCTGGCCACTTCGCGCGGCACGTCGCGGCCGCTGGTGAGCTTGTTCGGGCTGCCGGTGTAGTGGAACAGGCGGCCGCCGCGACGCAGCACGCGGGCCAGCTGGCCGTAGAACGCCTGCGCGTACAGCTCGCCGGCGATGCCGAAGCGCGGCGGGTCGTGCAGCAGCGCATCCACCGACGCATCGGCGAGCTGCGCAATGGCCTGCGCGACGTCCGCGTGCTCGAGTCGCAGGCGGCCGCCGTTTTCCGCCGCGTCAGGGTCGGGCGACCACGGGTTGAGCGTGCGCAGCCACAGCACGTCGGGGTTCTTCTCGAACGAGTGGATGCGCGCCGCGCCGGCCTCCAGGCAGCAGGCGGCGAAGTAGCCCAGGCCACCGCAGGTATCCAGCACCACCTTGCCGCGCGGCTCGACCAGCGCCACCTTGCGGCGCGCGTCCACGACCGGCGATTCCTTCGCGGTGGGCAGCATCTTGATGCCATCGATCTCGAAGGTAGGCGCGCCCCATTCGGTGGGCACCAGCTTGATCAGCGAGCCGGAGAAACGCGCCACCGGCGCGAACCCGTCGCCGTCCCAGTAGTGGATCGTGCGGTCCTTCAGCGTGGACGGATACGGATAGCGCCGGCTTCGCCACAGCCAGTCGTCCGCCTGCAGCGATGCCTTGCCGTTCGAGACCCCCAGGTCCAGCGAGCCGCTCCATTCGCCCGCGCCGGCATCACGCGCGGCCAGCAACGATGCGGCGATGAGGCGCGTAAGCAGGGGGCCGGAGTAATGCGACACGGTCGGGGAATCTCCTGGAATGGCAGCAGCGCGCCGCCGTGCGGCGAGGGGAGGGCATCGTAACCCGGCCACCCGTCGGCATGGCGGGCGACAGTTCTTTCACCCGAGCCGACCTTGCGGGGCGAGCCGGTCCGTTCGCCATCCCGTGCGCAGCCATTTCCGCGCTACCCTTGCCGCTCCTGTCGCCATCGCCGCTTCGGAGGTGAAACATGACCGTTCTGGTGGGGTTTTCCGGCAGCCTGCGCAAAGGCTCGTTCAATACCGCGCTGCTGCACGCGGCGGCGGCGGCGATGCCCGCCGGCAGCCGGCTGGAGATCATGTCGATCGCCGCGTTCCCGCTGTACAACGGCGACGATGAAGCAGCGTACGGCATTCCGGCCGAGGTCGCCGCGCTCAAGGAGGCGATCGCTGCGGCTGACGGCCTGCTGATCGCCACGCCCGAATACAACAACAGCATTCCCGGCGTGACCAAGAATGCGCTGGACTGGCTGACGCGGCCGCCGGCCGACATCCCGCGCGTGTTCGCCGGCAAGCCGGTGGCGCTGATGGGCGCATCCCCCGGCGGCTTCGGCACCATCCTGTCGCAGAACGCCTGGTTGCCGGTGCTGCGCACGCTCGGCACGGAGCTGTGGAGCGGCGGCCGCCTGCTGGTGTCGCGCGCGGGCAGCGTGTTCGATGCCGATGGCGCCATCACCGACGCGCGCACCAGCGACCTGCTGCGCGGGTTCGTGGAAGGCTTCGTCGCGTTCGCGCAAGGCGGGCCGACGAGGCATCCGTGACGTCGGCGGCTGCGAAAATGCAAGTGAACAGGCTCCGGGGAGTAGCCTGTCGAATCCGGCTTGTCCGCTTGCCCGCGAGGTGGTGCCTTGTCCCGTAAAGTCGAAGGCGTGCATCCGGCGCTGCGGATCACCGGCCGCAGCAGCTCGCATTTCACCCGCCTGGCGCGCGTGTTCGCGCAGGAGCTGGGCGTGGTTTGCGAATTCGCTCCAGTCTACGACCTGGCGTCGCTGGATATGCGCGACTACGCGGGCAATCCCGCGCTCAAGCTGCCGGTGCTCACCAGGGGCGGGGTGGCGGTATTCGGCGCCGAGAACATCTGCCGGGTGCTGGCGGAATCCGCGCCGCAGCCTCGCCGCGTCGTGTGGCCCGAGGACCTGCGCGACGTGCAGGCGCGCAATACGCAGGAACTCGTCTGGCATGCTATGCAGGCACAGGTGCAGCTCGGCTTCGGCACGCAGGTCGCGCGGCTTCCGGCGGACAGCATCTACTTCGTCAAGGCCGCGGCGGGCCTGCGCAACGCCCTGGCATGGCTCGACGAAAGGCTGCCGACCGTCATCGACGCGCTGCCGCCGCGCGATCTCAGCCTGCTGGAAGTGGCGCTGTTCTGCCTCGTCGAGCATCTGGCCTTCCGCGCGACCGTCCCGCTCGCGCCGTACGGCCACCTCGTCGCCTTCGCCCGGGAATTCGGCAGGCGGGACTCGGCGAGAAGCACGGCCTACCTGTTTGATGTGCCGCCCGGTAGCTGAGGGGCGGGCACTGATGGCGTCTTGAAGGTCGCCAGGCGTTCATTCGAGGAATGACGACATGGTCTTTCACCCGTTGGTGTTGCCGGTTGGCGATGCACCGTTGATGACGGCAAGTACGTCATGAGCCGCCGCTTCGACGCCATCATCGTCGGCGCCGGCCAGGCCGGCCCGCCGCTGGCGAACCGGTTGACCCGGGCCGGTCGGTCGGTGGCCCTGATCGAACGCAAGCTGTTTGGCGGCACCTGCGTCAACACCGGCTGCATGCCGACCAAGACCCTGGTGGCCAGCGCGCGCGCTGCGCACATGGCCCGTCGCGCCGCGGATTTCGGTGTGGTGCTGGCGGGCGACCTCGGCCTCGACCAGGCCGGCGTGGCGACGGACGCGCGCGGCTACGTCACCGCCGACGACGAATTGCGCACCAGCGTGCCGGGCATATGGGCGCTGGGCGACTGCAACGGCCGCGGCGCGTTCACGCATATCGCCTACAACGACTACGAGATCGTCGCGGCTAACCTGCTCGACGGCGGGCAGCGCCGGCTCAGCGAGCGCGTCAGTGGCTACGCGCTGTACATCGACCCGCCGCTGGGCCGCGTCGGCCTCAACGAGGCGCAGGCACGCAAGCGTGGGCGTCCGTTCCTGGTCGGCAAGCGGCCGATGGGCCGGGTCGGCCGCGCGGTGGAGAAGGACGAGACGCAGGGTTTCATGAAGGTGATCGTCGACGCCGAAACAAAGGCGATCCTCGGCGCCGCGATCCTCGGCGTCGAAGGCGACGAGGCCATCCACGGCATCATCGACATGATGAGCGTGAATGCCACCGCCACGCAGCTGCAGCGCACGGTGCCGATCCACCCGACCGTCTCCGAACTGATCCCCACGCTGATCGCGGAAGCGCACGCACCGGACGGATAGGCAACGGGCCGGACACGCCCTACACACGATCCCGGAACGGCGAATAGCCGTCCCTGCTGCACGACCCGCCTTCGGCATGCGACCGGTCGCCGCGGGCGACTTCGCCTCACGCCGTTGACCCATGCCGCACCCGTCCGGCGCCACTCGCCGCCAGGGCCGACGGCATGCCAGCGAGGGAAACGCCGCCGGGAGCGCGGGGAAGATGTAGGCTGCGTGGCTGAAGTCGTGCCTGCTGCAGATTGACGTTGCGGACCTGCCCGCACATCG
>NZ_LVJR01000077.1 GCF_001617365.1 Rhodanobacter sp. FW104-R8 | reverse complement strand
CGATGTAGCAGAACGGCGCGGGCTTGGCCTGCATCGCCTCGACCAGCGCGAGCAGCACCGTGTGTTTCAGGACATCGGCGAAATTGCCGGCGTGGTAGGCGTGGCGGTAATTCATGGCGCCAGTATAGGGGCTGCGCCGAGCCGGTCCGCACAACGAAAGCTGCCGGCAAATTTCAGCCGGTCTACACATGGCCGGGTGCAGGATGCATGTGTTGCGTCCTGCAACTCATCCATGAGGACTGACCAGATGAACATGTCACGCAAATCGCTGGTGTCGATAGCCGGTTCACTGGCCCTGGCGCTGGCTGCCAGCGGCGTGGTCGCCGCGCAGGACAGCATGCCCGCGAACAGCTCCATGCGCGCGCAGCACGCCGGCATGATGAAAGGCATGCATGGCAACATGAAGAGCATGCACATGATGCCGGCCACGGTGACCACAGTGGATACGAAGACCGGCCTGGTCGAGGCGGAATCCGAAGGCATGGCGCTCAAGCTGCATTTCCCCCCAGTCGCCGTGGCCGACCTGAAAGCCGGTGACAAGATCACGCTGCACATGGGGTTCAGCAAGCCGTAAGTCGCTGGAACCCGCCTCCAGAGTTGAGGGCGTCGGGCCGCACAGGTAAGCTCGCCGCATGACTTTCTCGCTGCGCCAGCTGGTCCGCTCACGTCGCTTCCGCGCGATGGGCGTGTTGGCGTGGCTGATGCTGGTCCTCAACTCGCTGGCGGTCGCATCGCCGCAGATGGCCGGGATGCCCCAGGCCCATGCCGTGCCGATCGCGGCGGCCGGTGCGCATGCCGATCCAGCCGGGCCGGTGACGGGCATCGCGTCCACGGGGGCCGATCCGGTGGATTGTTGCGGCCAACTGGTCGCCCATCATGGCGCTTGCGCGGCGATCTGCATCACCGCGCTGGCGCCGGCGGCCGCGGTGGCACTCACCCCGGCGGCGTTGACCGCGGCTTACGCGATGCCGCGGCGGATCAGCCCGCCCTCGCGGGTTGCCGCACCGCCGCTGCGACCGCCGTTGGTCTGACTCTCCCTCGTTGTTGCCGAGCTTTGCTCATGCCGATCGCGTGCCGGTCGGTGTGCCCCATGCTTGCGATCGGCATCGGTGCGCTCGATGCCGTCGCATTGGAGAGATTCCATGAACCTGTTGCCCCCGTCGCCGACCGATCTGTCGCGACGTCGTTTCGTGCAGGGCGTCGCCATCGGCACCGCCGCGGCAGGCCTCGGCCTGCTGCGCCCGTCGAATGCCTGGGCGCTGACCAGCCCGGGCCAGCCCACCGCGCTGAGCGGCACCGACTTCGCGCTGGAGGTTGCCGAGACCGCCGTCAACTTCACCGGGGTGGCGCGACCCGCGACCACCGTCAACGGCAGCGTGCCCGGTCCGCTGCTGCGCTGGAAGCAGGGCACCACGGTGAACCTGCGCGTGACCAACCGCTTGCGCGTGCCCACCTCGATCCACTGGCACGGCATCATCCTGCCGTTCCGGATGGACGGCGTGCCCGGTCTCAGCTTCGACGGCATCGCGCCGGGCGAAAGCTTTCTCTACCGGTTCCAGGTGCGCCAGAGCGGCACCTACTGGTATCACTCGCACTCGGCTTTCCAGGAGCAGAACGCGTTGTACGGCCCGCTGGTGATCGAACCGGCCGGCCCCGAGCGCTACCCGATCGATCGCGACTACGTGGTGATGCTCAACGACTGGACCGACGAGGACCCGGAGCGCATCTACGCCAAGCTCAAGAAGCAGAGCGACTACTACAACTTCGCCCAGCCGACCGTGCCGGATTTCTTCCGCGACGTGCGCGAGAAGGGATTGGGCCAGGCGCTGGCGATGCGCAGGATGTGGAACGAGATGCGCATGAACCCGACCGACCTGGGCGACGTTTCCGGCTATACCTACACCTACCTGATGAACGGCGCTGCGCCGGCCGGCAACTGGACCGGCATCTTCAAGCCCGGCGAGAAGATCCGGCTGCGCTTCATCAACGGTTCGTCGTCCACCATCTTCGACGTGCGCATCCCCGGCCTGAAGATGACGGTGATCGCCGCCGACGGCCAGGACGTGCAGCCGGTGCCGGTCGACGAGTTCCGCATCTCGGCGGCCGAAACCTACGACGTCGTCGTCGAGCCGCAGGACGAGCGCGCGTACACGCTGTTCGCCCAGTCGATCGACCGCAGCGGCTACGCGCGCGGCACGCTGGCGCCGCGGCAGGGCATGTCCGCCGAGGTGCCGGCGCTGGACAAGCGCGTGTGGCTTGGCATGCGGGACATGATGGGCGCGATGCCGCACGCGGACCACGGCGGCGGCCATGCCGCGATGCCCGGTATGGATCATGCCGGCATGGATCACGGCAACATGGCCGGCATGGCGGCCGCACCCGCACCCGTCGTGCGCCACGCCCGTACCGAATACGGCCCCGGCGTGGACATGCATGTCGACATGCCGCGCACCAACCTCGACGATCCAGGCATCGGCCTGCGCGATAACGGCCGCCGCGTGCTCACCTATGCCGACCTGCACACCATCGGCGGCCCGATCGATGCGCGCGAGCCCGGCCGCGAGATCGAGCTGCACCTGACCGGCAACATGGAGCACTTCATGTGGTCGTTCGACGGCATCAAGTTCTCCGACGCCAAGCCGGTGCATTTCAACACCGGCGAGCGCCTGCGCATCGTGCTGGTCAACGACACCATGATGAACCACCCGATCCACCTGCACGGCATGTGGAGCGAGCTGGAGAATCCCGACGGCCAGTTCCAGGTGCGCAAGCACACCATCAACGTGCAGCCGGCCCAGCGCATCACCTATGCGGTAACGGCCGATGCGCCGGGCCGCTGGGCCTACCACTGCCACCTGCTGTACCACATGGAGGCGGGCATGTTCCGCGAGGTGGTGGTGTCATGAGGATGCATCGTCGCGACACTTCGATCGTTTCGCTTCGTTCGGCGTTGCTGGCCGCTCTGCTGCTGGCGTTGCCGCTGACGGCAATGGCGCAGAGCGCTCCCGCCTCGTCGAGCAGTACGGCGCCGATGGCGATGGGTGCCATGCCGGGCATGGATCACGCCGGCATGCACGACATGGCGATGCCGGCCACCGCAGGCAGCGCCACGAAGCCGACGATGAAAGCGCCGGCCAAGAAGGCGAGGAAGCCGCATGCTCCGGACACGCCGGCACCTTCACCCGCAGGCATGCATGACATGAGCGGGATGGATCACGGCCCGATGGCGGAGATGGATCATGGCGCCATGACCGGGATGGATCACGGCTCGACGCCTGCCACGCCCATGACATCCGGCCACGACATGTCGGGCATGCACCACGGCGCGATGCATGATGTGGATTCGGCGCCCGGCATGACCATGGTGCCGATGCAGGGCGGCCGTGCACCGGCGGGCGCGCGCAGCGGCGATTATTCCGACGGCATCGCCGCCAGCCCCGCGCACCGACTGCACATGCACGGCAGCGCGCCGGCCGGCATGCTGCTGGTCGATCAACTGGAAGCGTTCCACGGCCACAACGGCAACGGCCAGTCGTGGGAAGCCGAAGGCTGGTACGGCAGCGACACGGACAAGCTGTGGCTGCGCAGCGAGGGCGAGCGTAGCCGCGGCAGGCTCGAAGATGGCGAGGTCGAGGCGTTGTGGAACCACGCCGTCGCCGCGTTCTGGAGCACGCAACTGGGTGCGCGCCATGACTTCGGAGCCGGCCCGCAGCGGGAGTGGGCCGCGTTCGGCGTGCAGGGTCTGGCGCCGTACTGGTTCGAGGTCGAGGCAACCGCCTACGTCGGGCCTTCGGGGCGCACCGCGGCGCGCCTGCGGGCCCACTATGAACTGCTGTTCACCCAGCGGCTGATCCTGCAGCCGGAGCTGGAGGTGAACTTCCATGGCAGGTCCGACCCGGCACGTGGCATCGGTAGCGGTCTCACGGATACGAAGCTGGGGTTGCGCCTGCGTTACGAGATCCGGCGTGAATTCGCGCCGTACATCGGCGTAGTCTGGGCACGCCGCTTTGGTGCCACCGCCGACTTCGCCCGCGACGAACATCAGGCTGTTTTCGACCGGCAGTGGGTTGCCGGCGTCCGCATCTGGTTCTGAGGAAAGCCCATGAAACGACTCATCGTCACCCTCGCGATTCTCTGCGTCGTCGCCATCGCCGGCGTCGGTGCCTTCGTCTGGTCCGGCGTCTACAACATCGGCGCCGACGACCACCACACGAAACCGGTCTACGCGCTGATGCAGGCGCTGCGCGAGCGCTCGATCGAGCATCACGCAAAGGACATCGTGGTGCCCAACCTCGACGACCCGCAGCTGATCCTCAAGGGTGCCGGCCAGTACGCCGCGATGTGCACCGGCTGCCACCTGGCGCCGGGCATGGCCGAGAACGAAATGCGCCCGGGCTTGTACCCGAAACCACCGCAATTGTCGAAGTTCCGGCCCGACCCGCGCGAGGCGTTCTGGGTGATCAAGCACGGCGTCAAGATGAGTGCGATGCCGGCGTGGGGTTCCAGCCACGACGACGCCACGATCTGGAGCATGGTGGCGTTCCTGCAGAAACTGCCCGGCATGACGCCGGCGCAGTACAAGGACATCGTGGCGAAGGCGCCGCCGGATGAAGACATGGACATGGATATGCCCGGCGCAGCCGGCCACAGTCACGGTGCGGCGGAGCACGAGCATGAGCAATGACTACATCAACAGCCACACCGAACGGGGCGATGGCGTCGATCCGGCAACAACCCGCACCCACACCAGGAGAATGACCATGAAACGATGGTTTTCCCGCATGGGCATCGGCCTGTTGTTTGCCGCGCTGCTCGCGCCGGCGGCGATGGCGGCGAACGCGTTCGACGTGTACAGCGATCCGTCCTGCGGCTGCTGCGGCGCGTGGGTCGGTTACATGCGCGCGCAGGGCTACACCGTCACCGTGCATCAGGATCAGCCGATGGCGGCGGTGAAGACGCGGCTCGGCGTACCGGCCGGCGCCATGTCCTGCCACACCGCACTGATCGACGGCTACGTGATCGAAGGGCACGTGCCGGTGGAGGACATCCGCCGCCTGCTCGCCGAGCGGCCGAACGCGCGCGGCCTCGCCGCACCCGGCATGCCGATGGGCTCGCCCGGCATGGAGATGGGCGCGCCCGAGCGCTATGACGTGGTGCTGATCGGCCGCGACGGCTCGACCCGGGTCTTTGCGAGCCACGGCCCGGAAGTGTGAGCGACGCCGGAGTGTCATTCGCACCGCCGCTCGCTTGACCCGTGTCAATGACGCCCTTGATCCGTCTGCATTACAGTAGCCATGGCATGAAGCGCGCATTCCACATCCGCCCGCGTACCCGCCGCCGCCTTGCATGGTTGGTGGCCTTGATGCTGTTGTGGCAACAGGTGGCGGTGGCTGCGTACGCCTGTACCACCGTGCCGGTATCACCGGCCGCGGTGGCGACGCAGGCGGATGTGTCTTTGATGGCGGCGATGGGCGACGGCTGCGCGGAAATGCCGGCGGCTCCGGTCGATCCTCTTTGCCAGCAGCACTGCCAGCCCGATCACGCCACCCAGGTCGATGCCCGCACGGCATCGGTGCCATTCAGTGCGCTGCCGGCGCTGCCGCCGATGTCGTTGTCCGCAGCGGCCGTGGCGTTGCCGTCGGACCGGATCCTGTTGCGGCGTGACCGTTTGCGCGCGCCGCCACCCACACCCCGATTGTTGTTCTGCTCGCTCCTGATTTGATCTGACGCGTCGCGCTATCTACCGACGTGGCGCCGTGCCCATGTGGCACGACGCGAATCGCAGATCGACGGAGTGTCCACCCATGTTGTCCATTCATTTCGCCCGGCGCCTGATGGTGGCGGGCCTGACCACGCTCCTGTGGAACGCCGTGGCCGCGACGGCATGCGCCGCCGAACCGCCGCTGACACTTACGCTTGACGCCGCCATCCATCAGGCGATCGAGCGCGCCCCCATGTTGGAGGCACGCCGTGCCCAGTCGGAATCGGCCCGGCAGGAAGCGGCCCGTGCGGGTGCGCTGCCCGATCCCCAACTCACCGTCGGGGTTGGCAATCTGGCCGTGCAGGGGCCGGGGGCGTTTACGGCCGGAGGTGACAGCATGACCATGCGCACCGTCGGGGTCAGCCAGGTGTTGCCTTCGCGCAGCAAGCGCCAGGCCGAACGGGCGATGGGCAGCGCCAATGCGACTTTGGCTGCATCGTCGGAAGTGGCGACCACCTTGTCGATACAGCAGCAGGTGGCCGATGCCTGGATCACCGCGTGGGGCGCGCACCACGAAGCCATGATGCTGCAGTCCATGCGGCGGGCGTGGGCGCAAGACGTGGCCGTGGCAAAAGCGCGACTGCGTGGTGGCACCGGCAGCGCGGCGGAAGTATTGGCCGTTCGCATGGCCGCCCTCGACCTGGAAAACCGCATCGATGAGGCGAGCGCACGGGAGGACCAGGCCCGCGCGAGCCTGGCGCGCTGGCTGGGTTCATCGACCGCACAGCCGTTGGCCGATGCGCCGGACTTCGCCGTGCTGCCGCACGACGAAGCGTCCTTGCTGGCCAGCCTCGATCGTCAGGGCAACCTGCTGGGGTGGCCGGCCCGCGAACAGGCCGCCGAGGCGGCTCTTGCCGCCGCCCGTGCCGACAAGCATCCCGAATGGAACGTCGGCCTGAGCTACGGCTCCCGTGTGCGGGGCTTGTCCGACATGGTGTCGTTGCAGGTCGGGGTAAGCCTGCCGCTGTTCACGCGCAACCGGCAGGATCGGGGCATTTCCGCCCGCGCGGCTGACCTCGATGCGGTTCACGCCGAACACGATGACGCCCGCCGCCAGCAGGCCGAGGCGATCCAGTCGGCCTGGGCGCAATGGGAATCGCTCGGCCAGCAAGTGCGCCGGCATCGCGATGCCTTGCTCCCGCTGGCCAATGACCGCGCGGCTCTGGCGCTCGCCGCGTACCGCGGCGGCGGTGAGATCCAGCCCTTGCTGGATGCCCGTCGAGATGAGATCACCCACCACACCGATTACGCCCGCATGCAGGCCGAGTACGGCCGTGCCTGGGCGGCGTTGGCCTATCTATTGCCTAATTCGGAGACGACGCCATGAAGCGCGTACTGATGATGCTCGTCGCAGTTTTACTGGCGGCCGCTCTGCTCCTGATCGGCTACTTCGGTGGCCGCGATCATTCGTCATCGACACCATCGCAGGCCAATACCACCGCATCCTCGCCGGAAGGCGGCGGTAAAAAAATCCTGTACTGGTACGACACGATGGTGCCGCAGCAGCATTTCGACAAGCCGGGCCTGTCGCCGATGGGCATGCAGATGGTGCCCAAATATGCCGATGAGAAGCCGGCTGATGAGAAGCCGACCGATGAAGGGGTGGCCAAGGATGTCGTCCGGATCGATCCGGCGACGGTGCAGAACCTGGGTGTGCGCACCGCTCCGGTGGAGCGCCGCGTGCTGGCGTCGGCGATCCGGGTACCGGGTACGGTCACGTGGGATCTGCGGCAAGCCATCACCATCAGCGCCCGCACCGATGCGGTAGTGAGCAAGCTGGACGTACGCGCACCGTATGCCGTGGTCAAAGCAGGTGAGCCGCTGGCCGAACTGCTGGCGCCGCAATGGAGCAGTGCACTGGCCGAATACGATGCGCTTCAGCATGTGCAGTCGGCCGACGCGAAAGGCCTTCGCGCGGCTTCGCGGGAACGCCTGCAGGTGCTGGGCCTGACGCCTGCCGATATTCGGTCGTCGCGTCATGGCGCGGGTGCGGCGATCACGCTGCACGCCCCGCAGGCGGGCGTCGTCACGACACTGGACGTGCGTGAAGGCCAGCGTGTCACTGCCGGTCAAACCTTGATGACCGTGAATGGCCTGTCCACCGTGTGGATCGAGGCCGCCCTGCCGCAGGCGGCAGCCGGCACGGTGCGCCGTGGCACGCCGGTGGTGGTCACGGTCGATGCCCTGCCGGGTCGATCGTTTCCCGGCAACGTGGAAACCCTGCTGCCGGATGTGGATGCGATGACGCGCACCCAGCGCGCCCGCATCGTGCTCGACAATCCCGACGGTGGCTTGAGTCCGGGCATGTTTGCCACCGTGCAACTCAATCCGACTCCGGACGCGGCCGTGCCGGTGGTGCCGGACGACGCGCTGATCGCGACGGGCATCCACACGCGAGTCATCCTTGCCGAGGGAGATGGCCATTTCCGTGCTGTATCGGTGCGCATCGGGCGTGCAGCCGGCGGCTATACGGAAATTCTCGACGGCCTCACGGGCGGCGAAAAGGTCGTGGTCTCCGGCCAGTTCCTGATCGATTCGGAGGCGAGCCTGTCGGGTGCGCTGGAGCGCCTGAATAGCACCTCTGCCAAACCGGTTTCGGCCACGAGTGTGTCAATGCCGGGCATGCCGATGGGAGACGGACGATGATCGCCGCCCTGATCCGTGCGGCGATCGCGCATCGCGTGTTCGTGCTGCTGACCGCGCTGGCACTGGCGGCGGTCGGGGTGTTCTCCGCGCTGCATACGCCGGTCGATGCGCTGCCCGACCTGTCCGACACCCAGGTGATCATCCGCACCAGCTACCCGGGCCAATCGCCGCAGGTGGTCGAGGATCAGGTCACCTATCCGCTCGCCACCACCATGCTCTCGGTGCCCGGCGCGACGACGGTGCGCGCCTTTTCGTTCTTCGGCGACTCCTACGTCGATGTGCTGTTCGATGACAGCACCGACTTGTATTGGGCCCGCTCGCGGGTACTGGAGTATCTGAGCCAGGCGCGCGATCGCCTGCCGGCCGGTGTCACGCCCGCCCTCGGTCCCGATGCGACGGGACTCGGCTGGATCTACGAATACGCCCTGATCGATCGCACCGGCCAGCACGACCTCGGCCAGTTGCGCGCGCTGCAGGACTGGTTCCTGCGCTATCAGCTCAAGACCGTGCCGAATGTCGCCGAAGTCGCCACCCTGGGCGGCATGGAGCGGGCGTGGCAGATCGTGCCCGATCCGCAGGCGCTGGCGGCGCGCGGAATCACCGTGGCGCAACTGGTCGATGCAGTGCGCAGCGCCAATGGCGCCAACGGCGGTTCGGTGATCGAACAGGGTGAAGCGGAGCTGATGGTGCGCAGCGAAGGCTACCTGAAGAGCCGCACGGACTTCGAAAACGTGCCGATCACCGCCAACGCCGGCGGCGTGCCGGTGCTGCTGCGCGATGTGGCGACGGTGCGGCGTGGCCCGACGTTTCGCCGTGGCCTCGCCGAACTGGACGGGCAAGGTGAAGTAGTCGGCGGCATCATCGTGATGCGCACGGGCAAGAACGCGAAGGCCACCATCGCCGCCGTGAAAGCACGGCTGGCCGAACTGCAGCGCAGCCTGCCGGCCGGCGTCGAGATCGTGCCCACCTACGATCGCTCGCGGCTGATCGACGCCGCCGTGAGCAATCTGTGGAGCAAGTTGTTCGAAGAATTCCTGGTGGTGACGCTGGTCTGCGTGTTGTTTCTGGGGCACCTGCGCTCG
>NZ_LVJR01000076.1 GCF_001617365.1 Rhodanobacter sp. FW104-R8 | reverse complement strand
TGTCTTCGTCATGTCGTTCTCCTTGCGTGGATTGAATCACACGGCAAGGGATACGTTTCTCGCGGGCAAGGTCAGTCAGGCTCACTTACCATGTCTCAGGAAGTGAACCTGAAGACTCATGTCGCCGCCTCCTGCGCCAGGCGGTACGTTGGAACTACCACGGTTTCGACGTCGCCCAGCGACAGGAGGCAGCCATGTCACTTTACGCAGCCATCGACCTGCATTCCAGCAACAGCGTGTTGGCCGTCATGGATGGTGACGGCAAACCGGTGTTGCGGTGTCGGCGCTCCAATGATTTGCCGCGCCTGCTCAGCGACCTTGCGCCTTACCGGGACGAGCTGGTCGGCGTTGCGGTGGAGTCCACCTACGCGCGATCTGCTGCGTCGTCGCTTCAGCCTGGTGCGGCAAGCCGTCCGGTTGACGCTGTCGATCCAGTCCAGTTTCAGTCGCAGCACCGGCAAACAGCTCTCGGCCAACGCCCTGCGGCGGCTGACGCCGTCGCAGCTCGTCGACCTGTTCCCGGATCTGGCAACCCGCTGCGGCGTGTTGATCCAGTTCAAGCTGTGGCTGACTTTGCAGGAGCAGATCGCCGCGCTGGAGCAGTGGATCCGCAAGGACATCGCGCGGCCGGATCTTTTGATGCGGTTGCAGAGCGTGCCGGGCATCGGGCCGATCCTGGGCATGACGATCCTGCCGGAGAGCGGTGCGATCGAGCGTTTCGCCTCGGTCGACGATTACGCTTCGTACTGCCGCATGGTCGAGAGCGTGCGACTATCCAACGGCAAACGAAAAGGAACCGGCAATCGCAAGTGTGGCAACCGCTATCTGTGCTGGGCCTTCATGGAAGCGGCCAACTATGCGGTCCGCTA
Source organism: Rhodanobacter sp. FW104-R8 (assembly GCF_001617365.1). Classification (GTDB taxonomy): domain Bacteria; phylum Pseudomonadota; class Gammaproteobacteria; order Xanthomonadales; family Rhodanobacteraceae; genus Rhodanobacter. The sequence goes on along the minus strand of NZ_LVJR01000076.1, from coordinate 7,957 downwards.
TGACCCGCTGATCCGCCGCTGGTACGAGCGCAAACGCGCGCGCAAGCATCGCGTGGTCGCGATCAAGGCCGTGGCGCACAAACTGGCGCGCGCCTGTTACCACATGCTGCACGAGGGCACGACGTTCGATCTCACGCGTGCCTTCGGCTGATCACGCTGGCGGTCGCAGGCCGGAACCGGGGTTTGGCTCTGAGCCAGTCACTCTGAAAGGTCGCGACCGTCGGCACCCGTGTTGTACGCAAGACCGCACGCGGACCGAGCCATCAAGGGGTGGGCCTTGAGCCCGAGATTCTGTGCCACGCACGACGTGCACCTGGACGGGATCCGCGATGACCGATGAGTGTTTGGCAAACAGCAAGGGCCGCTGGCGCGGCCCTAACCAGAACGGTGACTGGCGCGATCTTGGCGCCGCGTGAAACACAGCGGCGGGTGGTCAGCGACAAGACGGGCATCTACTCTTCGGCAGCACCGGGGAAGAGCAAGGTTCACTTGCATCCTCACCGAGAGTGATAGTGAGCCTTGAAACCGCCCTCCCCATGGTTCTCTTCACGCGCTTTCGATCGCAACCTGGCGCTTCCATCGACATGTAGCGCACCGTTCCATCCTATCCATCCTAGACGCGCTTCTTCGCCGCAAGGTAGACCAGCCCTTTTTCACGTTTGCCGACCGCAATCACGGTCACCACGAGGACCTTGTCATGCACTTGGTAGACCAGGCGAAAACCCGACGCGCGCAGCTTGATCTTGTAGCAATCCGGCAATCCGTGCAGGCGAGAGGCAGGAACGTGTGGATGCTCCAGCCGCTCGGAAAGCTTGGCTTTCAGCTGTTGGCGAATATCGGGGGATAGCTTGCGCCATTCCTTCAGCGCGGACTCGACGAACTCCAGGCTATAGCTCATCGAGCTTGACCTTCACCCGTCGCTCGCCGCTGCGAGCTCGTACCAGTTCGGCCAGTTCCAGATCATCCAGCCGATCCAGCAGGCGTTTGTAGGTTTCTGCAGGCACCAGATAAGCGCTGGGCTTGTTATGCACGAGCACGGCGACCGACTCGCCGTCGGCCGCCTCGATCACCGCGCTGGGATTACGTTTGAGTTCGGTGATGCTGATACTCGCGCTGGCGAGAATGGATTCCATATTCGTCTCCTTATTTGGCGCCGAATATGGCACATCCTGCCTTGCACCTCAACCGGCGGCGACCGCGCACTCAAACCATCGGCAACCTCAACCCCTGCTCCCTCGCACACTCGACCGCAATCTCATACCCCGCATCCGCATGCCGCATCACGCCGGTGCCCGGATCGTTCCACAACACCCTCGCAATCCGCTTGTCCGCCGCCTCTGTGCCGTCGCAGACGATCACCACGCCGGAATGCTGCGAATACCCCATCCCCACCCCGCCGCCATGATGCAGCGACACCCACGTCGCACCACCGGCCACATTCAACATCGCGTTGAGCAGCGGCCAGTCGCTGACGGCGTCGCTGCCGTCCTTCATGGATTCGGTTTCGCGGTTGGGTGAGGCGACGCTGCCGGAGTCGAGGTGGTCGCGTCCAATCACCACCGGCGCCTTCAACTCCCTATTGCGCACCATCTCGTTGAACGCCAGGCCGAGCTTGTCGCGCAACCCCAGCCCCACCCAGCAGATACGGGCGGGCAGGCCCTGGAAGCTGATGCGCTCTTTCGCCATGTCGAGCCAGTTGTGCAGGTGGGCGTCGTCAGGGATCAGCTCCTTCACTTTCTGGTCGGTCTTGTAGATGTCTTCCGGGTCGCCCGAGAGTGCAACCCATCGGAAAGGTCCGATGCCGCGGCAGAATAGCGGGCGCACGTAGGCGGGCACGAAGCCGGGGAACGCGAACGCGTTTTCGCAGCCGACGTCCTGGGCCATCTGGCGGATGTTGTTGCCGTAGTCGAAGGTGGGGATGCCCTGCGCGTGGAACGCGAGCATCGCTTCCACGTGGGTCTTCATCGACAGCTTGGCGGCGCGTGCGGTGCCGATCGGATCGGCCTTGCGGCGTTCGAACCACTGCTCCAGCGTCCAGCCCTGCGGCAGGTAGCCGTTGACCGGGTCGTGCGCGCTGGTCTGATCGGTGACGGCGTCGGGGCGCACGCCGCGGCGCACGAGTTCCGGCAGCACATCGGCGGCGTTGCCGAGCAGCGCGATGGATTTCGCTTCGCCCGCTTTGGTGTATTTCGCGATGCGCGCCAGCGCGTCGTCGAGGCTGCTGGCCTGCTCGTCGACGTAGCGGGTCTTCAGGCGGAAGTCGATGCGGCTCTGCTGGCATTCGATGTTGAGGCTGCACATGCCGGCCAGCGAGGCGGCCAATGGCTGCGCCGCGCCCATGCCGCCGAGGCCGGCGGTGAGCAGCCACTTGCCCTTGAGATTGCCGCCGTAGTGCTGGCGGCCCATCTCGACGAAGGTTTCGTAGGTGCCCTGGATGATGCCTTGCGAGCCGATGTAGATCCACGAGCCGGCGGTCATCTGGCCGTACATCATCAGGCCCTTTTTATCGAGCTCGTTGAAGTGCTCCCAAGTGGCCCAGTGCGGCACCAGGTTGGAGTTGGCGATCAGCACGCGCGGCGCGTCGGCATGCGTGCGGAACACACCGACCGGCTTGCCGGACTGCACCAGCAGGGTCTCGTCGTCCTCTAGCGTGCGCAGCGCAAGCAGGATCGCGTCGAAGCACTCCCAGTTGCGCGCCGCCCGCCCGATGCCGCCGTACACCACCAGCTCGGCCGGGTTCTCCGCCACTTCCGGATCGAGGTTGTTCTGCAGCATGCGGAACGGCGCCTCGCTGAGCCAGCTCTTGCAGGAAAGCTCGCTGCCGCGCGGCGCGCGGATGGTGCGGGTGGTGTCGATGCGGGTGGGTGCGTTCATCACGAAGGGCTCCGATGAGTCAGACCGATGAGTATAGGTCAGCCGGTGCTGCACCCGAACGCTGCTGTATTTGCTGATGCTGGCGATGCCGCTGATCGGCTGGGCGATGCTGTCGGCCGGCGGCTATCCGGTGATGCTCGGCGCGTCGCTGCGGCTGCCGCCGATCTTCCCGGCCAGCCCGGCCGCGTTCGCGATGCTGCGCCACCTGCACGGCGGGCTCGCGATGCTGCTGTTCCTCACGTTCCTGGCGCACATGGCGGCGGCGCTGTACCACGGCCTGATCCGCCGCGACGGCGCGTTGTCCGGCATGCTCGGCCGGCGCCAGGATTGATGCGCGGCAGCGGCGGCTTTCGGGCCGTTCCGGCCGCCCGGCCGAAGTACCTCCGCGACGGGTGCCGGTGCCGATTGACTGGCGTCAGACAGCGGCAGAGACTGGCTGGACGGGGGAAGTCCTGGAGTGGCCATCGCAAGACTTTGCGGGGAGGCTGCCATGCGTGCAACAGAGTCGATGTACCGGTTGGCCATTGCCACCACGATGCTCGTCGCCATGGGGGGGCTGCAGGCGGCGGGCAAGAAGGCGCCCACGGACGCCCAGATGATCGCGAGCGCGATGCGCGCGGCGCCGGCCGGCGTCGCGAAGGGCGCGACGATCGTCGCGATGGACGCGGACGGCAAGATGCGCACGTTGCGCAAGGGCACGAACGATTTCACCTGCATGCCGGACCTGCCGACGATCCCGGGGCCGAACTCCATGTGCATGGACAAGAACGGGATGGAGTGGGCGCAGGCATACATGGACCACAAGCCGCCGCCGGCCGGCAAGCTCGGCATGATCTACATGCTGGAAGGCGGCACGGACGCGAGCAACACCGATCCGTACGCGAAGAAGCCGGAGCCGGGCAACCACTGGGTCAGGACCGGGCCACATTTCATGGTGGTGGGCGCCGACCCGGCGTTCTACGACGCGTACCCGAAGAACGCGGATCCGGATACGACGGTCCCGTACGTGATGTGGGCCGGCACGCCGTACCAGCACCTGATGGCGCCGATCAAGTAAGTCGCGCGGGCTCGCCGTTTCCGCCATGAATGTCCGAAAACGGCGAGTCCGCCCGCCCGGGCGGTGCTAGCCTGCGCGCATGGATGCCCTGCCCCATTTGCCCGATCCCCGCGTCTGCGAGCAGGCGCGGCTGAGCCGCGACGCGCGCTTCGACGGCCTGTTCTTCACCGCGGTGAGCAGCACCGGCATCTACTGCCGGCCGGTGTGCCCGGCACCGGCGCCGAAGCGCGAGAACGTGCGCTACTACGCGAACGCGGCCGCCGCGGAAGCGGCCGGTTTCCGCCCGTGCCTGCGTTGCCGGCCGGAGCTGGCGCCGGGCAACGAGCACTGGCGGCGCGGCGACCATGTCGTGGCGCGCGCGCTGAAGCTGATCGAGGCCGGCGTGCTGGCGGAGCAATCGCTGGACGAACTGGCGGCGCGCGTCGGCATCGGTGCGCGGCAGCTGCGCCGGCTGTTCGTCGAGCGCCTCGGTGCGCCGCCGGTCAGCGTGCACACGACGCGCCGGCTGCTGTTCGCGAAGCAGCTGCTGACGGAAACCGCGTTGCCGGTGACGGAGGTCGCGCTCGCGTCCGGTTTCCGCAGCCTGCGCCGGTTCAACGCGGCGTTCGCGCAGGCGAACCGCATCGCTCCGCGCGAACTGCGCCGGCATCCGCGCGCGGCGGCCGGTGCGGCGCTGCTGCTGCGGTTCGGTTACCGGCCGCCGTACGCGTTCGACGCGCTGCTCGCGTTCCTGCGCACGCGCGCGCTGCCGGGCGTGGAACTCGTCGACGAAGGGAGCTACGCGCGGGTGTTCGGCCCGCCCGATTCGCCGGGATGGTTGCGCCTCAGCGCGTGGCCGGGCGGCGAGCATGCGCTGCAGCTGCAACTGCACTGCCCGCAACCGACGCAGTTGCTCGGCGTGGTGACGACGCTGCGCCGGATGTTCGACCTGGACGCGAACCCGCAGGCGATCGCGGACACGTTCCGCCACGACGCCGTGCTCGGTCCGCTGGTCGCGCGCCACCCCGGCCTGCGCCTGCCTGGCGGCTGGGACGGTTTCGAGATCGCGGTGCGCGCGATCCTCGGCCAGCAGATCAGCGTGGCAGCCGCACGCACGCTGGCGACGCGCATCGTGCAGCGCTGGGGCGAACCGTTGCCGGCGTCGCCGCTGCCGGGGCTGGAGCGACTGTTCCCGACACCGGCCGCGCTGGCGCGGGCGGACCTGCGCGAGGTCGGCCTGACCGCGGCACGCGCCGCGGCGATCAGCACCATGGCGCAGGCGCTGCTGGACGGCCGCGTGGATTTCAGCGCGGAGCAATCGCTGGATGCGTTCGTGGCACGCTGGATCGCGCTGCCCGGCATCGGCGCATGGACGGCGCATTACATCGCGATGCGCGCACTGGGCGACCCGGACGCGTTCCCGGCAGCGGACCTGATCCTGCGCCGCGAGGCAACACCGGACGCCGTGCCGCTCAGCACGCAAGCGCTGGCCGAACGGGCGGACGCATGGCGGCCATGGCGCGCGTACGCGGTGATCCACCTGTGGCGCGGCGCGTCGGAAGCACCGGCACCGGCACGCCGGAAAAAACCGGGGGCGATCGCATGACGAACCTGCCCGACACCGTTTACTACGACGAGATGGACAGCCCGGTCGGCACGCTGCGCCTGGTGGCGGACGGCCGCGGCCTGCGCGAGATATGGTTCGAGCGCGAACGCCATCCGAAGCAGGCTCATCCCAGCTGGGTCCGCGCAGTCGCGCCATTGAAGTTCGCCCGCGTGCAGCTGGAGGAATATTTTGCCGGCGAGCGCCAGCACTTCGAGCTGCCGCTGCATCCCGTCGGCACGCCGTTCCAGCTGGAGGTGTGGCACGAACTGGGGCGGATTCCCTACGGCGTCACGATCAGCTACGGCGAACTGGCCCGGCGCATCGACAAGCCGCTGGCGGTGCGTGCGGTCGGCGCCGCGAACGGGCGCAACCCGCTGCCGATCGTGCTGCCCTGCCACCGCGTGATCGGCGCGAACGGCAGCCTCACCGGCTTCGGCGGCGGCCTGCCGACGAAGCGCTACCTGCTGGACCTGGAGGATCGCATCGCGCGCGGGGATCTGTTCGGCTGAGGCAAATTCCCCGTAGGAGCGCACCCTGTGCGCGAATGCTCTTCGCTTCGATCAACATCAGAGCATTCGCGCACTAGGTGCGCTCCTACAAGAGACGGCTTCCAGCGCGGCGCTCGATCAGCCGCCGTCCTGCTTCGGTACCGGCGATGTTTGCGGCACGACACGCGGCGGGGTCGGCGCGTCGCGCTCCCGGTCGAGCAGGTCCTGCAGCCGAGCGCGATCGCGGTCACGCTGCGCCTGGTCGGCCTGCTCGAGTTGCCGCTGCTGGCGCGGGTTGCCCGCGCTCGGCCGCTTCGCGTTGTCCGACACGCCCTGGTGCAGTTGCTGTTCCAGCAGCCCCTGCTGCAGCTGGTCGCGCGCCTCCTGCTGCTGCGCAGCCTGCTGGAACTGCACGCCCGGCGGCGCCGGCCTGATCAACGGCCAGGTGTCGGACTGCCAGGCCGCGGCGATGCCGGGCAGGCCGAGCACCAAGGCAACGAGCAACCCTGCGGGAACGTGCCGGGCAAGACGTGAAATGGTCATGGCAGTGCGCGATGATGAAAGGCTGACTGTCCGCACCATAAGGTTCCACGCATGAAAATCCCGTTTCGCCTGCTGCTGTGTTCCCTGGCAGCGTTCAGCTTCGGCTGTGCCACCCATCGCCCGGCGCCCACCGCCACCCCGGCCAGCGAACCGGCGCCGCTGCTGCTGATCTCGATCGACGGCTACCGTCACGACTACATGCAGCGCGGGCTCAGCCCGACCCTGGCGATGCTGGCGCAAGGCGGCGTACAAGCCGCCTCGATGCAGCCGGCGTTCCCGTCGCTGACGTTCCCGAACCACTACACCCTCGTCACCGGCCTCACGCCGGACCACCACGGCATCGTCAACAACACCATGTTCGACCCGCGGCTGGGCAAGTTCTCACTGGGCAACCGCGAGGCGGTCAGCGACGGCCGCTGGTGGGCCGAGGGCACGCCGATCTGGGAAACGGCGGACCGGCACGGCGTGCGCACCGCCACCATGTTCTGGCCCGGCTCGGAGGCGGACATCCACGGCCGCCGGCCGGATTACTGGAAGCCGTTCGACGCCAGCGTGACGGCCAACCAGCGGGTGGACCAGGTGCTGGCCTGGCTGGACCTGCCAGCCGCCGAGCGGCCCCGCTTCCTCACCCTGTACTTCGACGAGGTCGACCACGCGGGCCATGTCCATGGCCCGGACTCGACCGAGGTGGACGCGGTGCTGCGCGACACCGACGCAGCGCTCGCCCGGCTGGTGGGCGGCCTGAAGCAACGCGGCCTGTTCGACCGGATCAACCTGATCGTGCTGTCCGACCACGGCATGGCCGGCGTGCCGGAGGCAAACAGCGTGATGCTCGACGAACTGGTACCGCTCGACCGCGTGCAGACGGTGAGCATGGGCATCTTGGCCGGCTTCAACCCGGCGTCGGACAGCGCCCAGGCGCGCGCGGATTTCGCGCAGGTCGAGCAGACCCTGGAACAGCCGCAGCCGCACATGCAGTGCTGGGACAAGACCCGCGTGCCGGCGCGGCTGGCCTACGGCAGGAATCCGCGCGTGCCGCAGCTGCTGTGCCTGGCGAACGTGCACTGGCGCATCACCACCAGCGACTACGCGGCAAAGCGCAGGGGCCGGCTGAGCCTGGGCGAGCACGGCTACGACAACGCCGAGCCGCTGATGCAGGCATTGTTCGTGGCGCACGGCCCGGCGTTCCGCGCCGGCGCGAAGGTGCCGGCGTTCCCGAACCTGGACGTCTACCCGCTGATGACCCGCCTGCTCGGCCTCCCCGCCGCCGCGAACGACGGCGACTACGACGCGGTGAAGGACATGCTGAAGCCCGCAGCACGCTGAACCTTGCCTGGGTTCTACCCCGTTAACGCGGACACTTCTAAGAAGACCGATCATGGTCAAAAAGGAGTGTCATGTCCAAGCGAA
>NZ_LVJR01000075.1 GCF_001617365.1 Rhodanobacter sp. FW104-R8 | reverse complement strand
GGTCGTACACGTCGGCGGCGGGGACCATCGGCGGGCGCGACAGCTGTCCGCTCAGCGGCGCCTCCCAGTCGGGGGCGGGCGCCAGCAGGAAGTCCACCAGCGCGCCGGGCAGCACCGCGCGCATCTGCGCCATGTGCAGTTCGCGTTCGTTGCGGCCGTCGCCGTCGAGGTCCAGGTACATCGCGGCGATCAGCAGGAGGCTGTCTTCCGAACGCCACGGCAGCGGCCGGCTGTCCAGCAGCAGGTACTCCCACGGCCGCACGCGCAGGCCGGCGAGGCCGGCGTTGACGCCGTCGCGGTAGCGGTCGAGTTCGTGCCGCTGCTCCGGCGGCAGTTGCGCGTAGGCGGCCTCGGCCACGGCGCGCAGGCGGTGGCGGCGGTGTCCGAGGTCGACCTTCAGCGCGACCGGCCCGACCAGCGCGGCCAGCTCGCCGGCACTCGCGCGGCGCATCAGGTCCATCGCGAAGAAGCGCTCCTGCGCATGCACGTAGCCCAGCGCGTAGCTGATGTCGGTGCGGCTTTTGCCCTCGAGGGTGACCGTGCCCAGCGCGTCGCGGCCGATGCTGACCGGCGCCGTCAGGCCCGCGGCCCGGCGCGTGCCGTCGAGCTGCGCACGGCTGCCGGCGAGCAGCCAGCCGAGCGCGAGCAAGGCAGCCGCCAACAGCGCCAGCAGTGCCCACGGCAGGACGCGCAGGACGCGCCGGCGGCGGGCCGTCATGGCTCGGCGAACACCGCGAAGATGCCGGCGTACGGCTTGACCATGAAGGCCGGTGCCCCGGCGTAGCCTTCGCCGTCGACGTACAGCTGCGAGATGCTGCCGTCCAGGTACAGCGCGTCGCGGCAACCGAGCTTGTCGCGGAACAGCCGTCCGAACGCATGGAAGTTCACCGGGGTTTCGCTCACAGCGAAGACCACCTCGGTCGGCGTGCGTGCGCACACGCCGCTGCGCCACTTCATGCTGGCGGAGTCGTCGATGAACTGCTCGTTGAGCTTGCCGTCGATCAGCAGCATCGGGCCCGACTGGGTCGCCCATCGCGCGGCCTTGCCGTCGGCCTTGTACGCGGTGCTGGTGCGCACCGCGGCGCGGCCGTCCGGATACACCACGAACACGCCGTTCGGCAGCAGCGAGAAGTTGCCCGAGGCCGGGTTGCCGTGCGCCAGGTTCAGCGGCACCACCGTCTTGCCGTCTTCCACGTACAGGCCCAGCGGCGCGAACTTGTGGTCGTAGATGCCCGCGTTGGCGGCGAACAGCAGCCGCTGGCCGCGCCGCTCGCCCCACTGGCGCAGCGTCTCGATGCTGCCGAACGGCTGCCCGCTCTGCGGCTCGCGCCAGTGCAGGCTCAGTTGCTCGTGCCTGAGATTCAGGTGAACGACGCGGTAGGTCTGGCCCTCGAACGCCAGCTCGGCGCTGTCCAGTGCCCGCGCATCCGGCGTGCAGCCGGACACGCCAACGAGCAGCAGCCACGGCCACAGCACGTGCAGCAGCCGGCGCATGGAAAAGAGGTGGAGCAGGGGCGGAGCGGGTGGGCGCATCCGCCGATGGTCGCCGGCCGGCCGCGCTGGCGCAAGCCTGCCGGCACGGTCGCACCGGCAGCCGTTAAACTTGGCGTTTTTCCCTGGTGCCCGACCATGCCCTACACCCCGATCGTGGCGACTCTCGGTTACGTGCTGTCGCCCGACCGCGGCGAAGTGCTGATGATCCACCGCAACGCCCGTCCGGACGACCTGCACCTGGGCAAGTACAACGGCCTCGGCGGCAAGATGGAACCAGGCGAGGACATCGCTGCCTGCATGCGCCGCGAGATCCGCGAGGAGGCAGGCATCGGGTGCGAGTCGATGCAACTGCGCGGCACGCTGAACTGGCCCGGCTTCGGCAAGCACGGCGAGGACTGGCTGGGTTTCATCTTCGTGATCGACCGCTACAGCGGCACGCCGTTGACGGCCAACCACGAGGGCACGCTGGAATGGGTGCCGCGCGCGCGGCTGATGGAGCTGCCGATGTGGGAGGGCGACCGCCACTTCCTGCCGCTGGTGTTCGATGCCGACCCGCGCCCGTTCCACGGCGTGATGCCGTACAAGGACGGCCACATGCAGTCGTGGTCGTACAGCCGGCTGTGAGTGGCGGCGCAAGCATCATCCGCATCGTTGCGGCGGTGATCCGCAGCCAGGTCGGGCGAAGTTGCGAAACGCCTCGCTGCGGGCGGGCACTGCCAGCCGGCTTTTCGACACGCCATTGCCAAGCAGCGGCGGGCAGTGCCCGCCCCGCGCGACTTATTTATTGATTGCCATTTGGCATCAGGTGACGTCGTCGATCCAGGCCGGGCTGCTGAACTTCGTTTGCGCGAGGGTTGCGGCCTGGGCCAGTTCGTCGGCGCGTAGGCTGTCGTCGCTGAGGCCGTGCAGTCGGCGGAAGGTGGCGACCATGCGCCCGATCACCGCCTCGCGCGGCAGGCCGGTCTGGCTGCGCAGCGGGTCGACCCGCTTGGCGGCGCTCTGCGTGCCCTTGTCGGACAGCTTCTCGCGGCCGATGCGCAGCACTTCCAGCATCTTCGCCGCGTCGATGTCGTAGGCCATGGTGACGTGGTGCAGCACCGCGCCGCCGCGGTGCACCTGGGCGGCGCCGGCGATCTTGCCGCCCTCGGAGGTGATGTCGTTGAGCGGCTGGTACCACGCCTTGATGCCCAGCTCGGCCAGCGCTTCCAGCACCCAGGCGTCGAGGAAGGCGTAGGCTTCCTGGAACGACAGCCCCTTGACCAGCGTCTGCGGCGCGTAGATCGAGTAGGTGATGGTGTTGCCCGGCTCGATGAACATCGCGCCGCCGCCGGAGACCCGCCGCACCACCTCGATGCCGTGGCGCCTCGCCGCTTCGCCGTCCACTTCGTTGCGCAGCGACTGGAAGCGGCCGATCACCACCGCCGGCGACGCCCATTCCCAGATGCGCAGGGTCGGTGCGCGGCGGCCGGCGCCGACCTCGTGGGTGAGCACGTCGTCCAGCGCCATGTGCAGGGTGGGCGACTGCGGCGCGGTGTGGATCAGCTGCCAATCGTGGTCGCGCCAGTTGGTGCGGATCATGCGGCGGACTCCTGTTGCAGGGCACGGTGCACGGCCACCGCGATCGCCTCCGGCGAAATGCCGTACATCATCACGTCGGCCGCGAGTGCGTCGCGCACGACGACGGCAAGCGCGGCTTCGTCGGCGTGCTCCGGCTGGCCCTCCAGCGTGCGGTTGATGGTGGCCAGCGTGCTGTCCGGCTCGAGGAAGAAGTCGCCGCTGAGCTGCACGTCGGCGAGGCGGCCGTCGCGCACCTCCAGGTCGATCACCACCAGCTTGCCACCGGGCATCTTGTATTCGCCGTGCATGGGCCGTTGCTCCGCAGTAAAGATCGTCATGCTGCCCGTTTCCGGCGCGGCTGGCGATGATGCCGGTCACTCGCGGGCGATGCCATCAACGCGGTTTTCGCTCAGTGGCCGCGGCCGTGGAAGTGGCCGCTGCCGGCGCCGACCGAGATGCTGACCCCGCCGCCAGGGTGGTCGCACTCGCCAAAGCGCTGGCTGAGGTTGACTGTGCCGGTCTGGTAGTTGCCGCCGACATGGTTGCCGCCGACCACGCCCATGCCGACGCTGCCGTGCAGCTGCGGCTGGTTGTAGGTGGAGTCGTCGCAGTCGGGCCGGCTTTCGGCGGCGGCTGCGGTATTGCCCATGCGCCCGCTGGTGTCGCCGTAGTACACGCCGGGCGCGTCACGGGCCGGCGCGGCGGTGGTGCTGCCGGCGGCGGGGAGGTCGCCGGGCGGCAGCTTCAGGTTCAGCGGCTTGCCCGCGGTCTGCGCCCACGCCGGTGCGACGAGCAGAGTGGCCAGCAGGGCGGGAAGAAGCCTTGGGATGTTCATGCGCGCTCCGGGGTTGTCACATATCCAACGCGCGATGCCGCGCCGGCGTGTACACCCTTGTTGGAAAGGCAGCCCGCCGACAAGTTCCGCATCAGCCTCCGGCCGCTCGTAGGAGCCCGCTTGCGGGCGATGCCTTAGATGGGGAACGCAAAGGCATCGCCCGCAAGCGGGCTCCTACCGCATGCCTGTCCATTCATGCATGCATGTGGACGCTTGTTCAGGCGGTGGTCTCGATCCGCTCGACCCGGCGCAGGCCGCGCGGCAGCAGGCCGCCGCGGGTGGCGCGGTTGCCGCCGTACTCGACCAGGTCGGCCCACTTCAGGGTCAGCTTGCGCTGGCCGGCGTACAGGGTGACCTCGCCCTTGCCCTCGGCGACTACCGCCACGCCGGCCACGCGCTCCTCGCCGCTGGCGAGTTTCGCCTTGGGGATCTCGATCAGCTTGTTGCCCTTGCCCTTGTCCAGCTCGGGCAGCTCGGCCACCGAGAACATCAGCAGGTGGCCCTCGCTGCTGACCACCACGATGCGATCGCGCGCCGGGTCGGCGCTGACCTGCGGCGCCAGCACGCGGGCGCCGTCGCCGAGCGTGATGACCTGCTTGCCGGCCTTGTTGCGCCCGGTGAGCGCCTCGAAGCGGGTGACGAAGCCGTAGCCGAAGTCGGTGGCGAGCACCAGCCGGGTGTCATTGTCGCCGGCGATCACCGCGTCGAAGCTGGCGCCGGCGGCGGGACTGAAGCGGCCGGTCAGCGGCTCGCCGTTGCCGCGCGCCGAGGGCAGGGTATGCGCCGGCGTGGAATAGGCGCGGCCGGTGGAGTCGATGAACGCCACCTGCTGGGTGGTGCGTGCCTTCACCGCGGCGAGCAGGCCGTCGCCCTCGCGGTAGTTGAGCGCGTCGGCGTCGATGTCGTGGCCCTTCGCCGCGCGCGCCCAGCCCTTCTGCGAGAGCACCACGGTAACCGGCTCGCTGCTCACCAGCGCGCTCTCGTCCAGCGCCTGCGCAGCCTGGCGCTCGACCAGCGGCGAGCGGCGCGCGTCGCCGAATTTTTCGGCATCGGCGCGCAGTTCGTCCTTGATCAGGCCCTTCAGCTTGGCCGGCGACTTCAGCAGCACGTTGATGCGCGCGCGCTCCTCCTCCAGCTGGTCGCGCTCGGCGTTGATCTTCATCTCCTCGAGGCGGGCCAGCTGGCGCAGGCGGGTCTCCAGGATGTAGTCGGTCTGCTCCTCGCTGAGGCGGAAGCGCGCCATCAGCACCGGCTTGGGCTCGTCCTCGCTGCGCACGATGCGGATCACTTCGTCGAGGTTGAGGTAGGCGATGTGCAGGCCTTCCAGCAGGTGCAGGCGGCGCTCGACCTTGGCCAGGCGATGGTTGAGCCGGCGGGTGACCGTGCTGGTGCGGAAGGTCAGCCACTCGGCGAGGATCTTCTTGAGATCCTTCACCTGCGGCCGGCCGTCGAGGCCGATCATGTTGAGGTTGACGCGGAAGCTCTTTTCCAGGTCGGTGGTGGCGAACAGGTGCTGCATGGTCTCGTCCGCGTCGACGCGGTTCGAGCGTGGCACGATCACCAGCCGGATCGGATTCTCGTGGTCGGACTCGTCGCGCAGGTCCTCGATCATCGGCAGCTTCTTCGCGCGCATCTGCGCGGCGATCTGCTCGAGGATCTTCGACGGGCTGACCTGGTGCGGCAGCGCGGTGATCACGATGTTGCCTTCCTCGCGCCGGTACACCGCGCGGGCGCGCACCGAGCCGCCGCCGGTCTGGTACATCGCCAGCAGGTCGGCACGCTGGGTGATGATCTCCGCCTCGGTCGGGTAGTCCGGTCCGCGCACGTGCTCGCACAGGTCGGCGACGGTGGCGTCCGGGTCGTCGAGCAGGCGGATGCAGGCGCTGGCCAGCTCGCGCAGATTGTGCGGCGGGATGTCGGTGGCCATGCCCACGGCGATGCCCATCGAGCCGTTCAGCAGCACGTGCGGCACGCGCGAAGGCAGCCAACTCGGCTCGTCCATGGTGCCGTCGAAGTTCGGCACCCAGTCCACCGTGCCCTGGGCCAGCTCGCCCAACAGCGCCTCGGCGATCGGGCTGAGCTTGGATTCGGTGTAGCGCATCGCCGCGAAGCTCTTCGGGTCGTCCGGCGAACCGAAGTTGCCCTGGCCGTCGACCAGCGGGTAGCGGTACGAGAACGGCTGCGCCATCAGCACCATCGCCTCGTAGCACGACGAATCGCCGTGCGGATGGAACTTGCCGATCACGTCGCCGATGGTGCGTGCCGACTTCTTCGGCTTCGCGGTGGCGGCCAGCCCCAGCTCGCTCATCGCGTAGATGATGCGCCGCTGCACCGGCTTCAGGCCGTCGCCCACGAACGGCAGCGCGCGGTCCAGCACCACGTACATCGAGTAGTCGAGGTAGGCCCGCTCGGCGTACTCCTTTAGCGGGATCTGTTCGTAATTGGCTTGCAGGTTCATGGGGTTGGATCAGGGAAGTGGCGCGCGGCGCGCGGGATAGCCGGTCGATGGTGCCAGAAAGCGCCCGCTTCTTGTAGGAGCGCACCCTGTGCGCGAGCTCTTGGTCACGTGACGAAAAGCATCGCGCACAGGGTGCGCTCCTACATCGGCGGCGATTCCGCTACTGGCGCACGGCCTCGACGCCCAGCTTGCGCAGCTGCGCCTGCACGCTGTCCGGCCCGGCCAGGTGCGCGGCGCCCACGGCAATGAAGACGGTGCCGGGCTGCTGCAGCATCGCGGCGATCCTGGCCGCCCAGACCTGGTTGCGCTGCACCAGCAGCAGTTGGTAGAGCCTGGGCTCGCGCCGGCGCATGTCGTCGTTGCCGATGCGGGCGATGGCATCCACGTCGCCGGCCTTCCAGGCGTCGATCAGCTCGGCGAGCTTGACCGAGTCGTCTGCGGCCTCGCGCATGGTCGAGCGCAGGAAGTCCAGCTCCATGGCGCGCGGCATGTCGGCGAGCAGGCGGATCTGCTGCTCGGCGGTTTCCAGCCCCAGCACCGGCTTGCCGACGGCGGATACCTGCGCCTTCAGCTGTTTGTCCACGCCATGCGCCGGATCGAGTCCGGCCTTCAGCAGCGGCGATACGGTGAGCGTCAACGCGGCCAGCCACGGACGCATCATGTCCAGCGTCTGCATGCCGCCGGGTACGCCGGCCTTGTTCGCGAGGATGCGCAGCCGCTGCGCATCCGCCTCGCCGAGCTGGGTCGACAGCGGGTGCGCCGGGTCCATGCCGTGGCGCAGCACCAGCGCGGCCATGTTCGCCGCATCATCGTCGACCAGCTCGATGTACAGCGTCTGGCTGTCCGAGAGCGCGCGATCCAGCGCCGGGTAATGCCAGCTGGCGTCGTTCGGCAGCAGGTGCACGGTGCCGAACAGGTAGATCGTGGTGTCGGCGTCCTTCACTACCCACAACGCAGGATGGGCGACGGCTGCCGGCGGCAGCAGCAGGAACAGGCAGATGGCGATGCGGGCGAGCAGATGTTTCATGCCCGCGAGTGTTGCGGCAAGTGCGCGGCAGTTCAATCCGGTATCCCGGATTGTCTGCGATGGCCGGTGCTGGTCAGCTGCCCGAACGCCGGCGTGGCGGTTCGCCCTTCAGCCAGCACACGGCGATCAGGCCGGCCGTGAGCAGTGCGAGGCTGATCGCGAACATGACGGGGCTTGTCACTGGCCGCAGGAATCGAAAGACGAGCGCAACACACCCCGCATAGACGGCGAGGCAAGCCCAGCCCTCCCGCCGAGCCGGCAGACCCCAACCCCAGCCGTACCGCTTGGCCGGGAACCAATACTTGTTCGAGCTATCCATTTCGGTTCCTAGCAGGGTGTTGAGAATGCGCCCCTCCGATGCCGGTCGATAGCTCTCGGCTATGGATCATCAGGCGTAGCCG
>NZ_LVJR01000074.1 GCF_001617365.1 Rhodanobacter sp. FW104-R8 | reverse complement strand
GTTGCCGTAGCGCCATTCCAGCAAGGTCTTCACGGCAAGCGTGACCAGTGCCAGCAGGGCGAGCAGCGAGGCCACCGCGAACGCGCCGGCAAAATCATATTCGTTGTAGCGCATCTCCACCTCCAGCGGCATCGTGGTGGTCAGCCCGCGGATGTGGCCGGACACCACCGACACCGCGCCGAACTCGCCCATCGCGCGGGCATTGCACAGCAGTACGCCATACAGCAGCGCCCAGCGGATATTCGGCAGGGTCACCCTGAAGAACATCTGCCAGCCGTTCGCACCGAGCACGCGCGCGGCCTGTTCCTCCTCGCTGCCCTGTGCCTGCATCAGCGGGATCAGTTCGCGCGCGACGAACGGCAGCGTGATGAATACCGTCGCCAGCACCAGCCCCGGCACGGCGAAGACGACGCGCACGCCGCGTGCGTCGAGCCATGGCCCGAACCAGCCCTGCGCGCCGAACAGCAGTACGTAGACCAGGCCGGCGATCACCGGCGAGACCGAGAACGGCAGATCGATCAACGCGCCCAGCAGCGCCTTGCCGCGAAACTCGAAGCGCGCCATCAGCCACGCCGCCGCCACGCCGAACACCAGGTTGAGCGGCACCGCGATCGCCGCCACCAGCAGGGTCAGGCGGATCGCCGCCAGCGCCTCGGGCTGGCGGATGCTGGCCAGATAGGCATGCATGCCGGCACGCAGCGCCTCGACGAACACCGTCGCCAGCGGCAGCAGCAGGAACAGCACCATGAAGCCGACCGCCACCAGCACCAGCGCGCCGCGCAGCAACCGCCGCGGCCAGTCCGGCGGACGTGTCGATGCAGGCGCCGATGCATGCGCGTTCATCGTGCCGGCTCCGCCCAGCGGCTGCTCCAGCGCTGCAGCAGCGTGACTGCCAGCAGCAGCACGAACGAGAACAGCAGCATCACCGCGCCCAACGCGGCGGCGCCGGCATAGTCGAACTGCTCCAGCTTCTGCACGATCAGCAGCGGCGCGATCTCCGAGTGCAGCGGGATATTGCCGGCGATGAAGATGACCGAACCGTATTCACCCACCGCGCGCGACAGCGCCAGCGCGAAACCGGTCAGCAGGGCCGGCAGCAGCAACGGCAGGATCACCCGCAGGAAGGTCTGCCAGCGCCACGCCCCCAGGCTCTCGGCGGCCTCCTCCACGTCGCGCTCCAGCGATTCGAGCACCGGCTGCAGCGTGCGCACCACGAACGGGAAGCCGACGAACACCATCGCCAGCAGCACGCCCAGCGGCGTATACGCCACCTTGATGCCGAACGCCGCGAGCCAGCCGCCGAGCCAGCCGTTCGGCGCGTACAGCGTGGTCAGCGCGATGCCGGCCACCGCGGTCGGCAGCGCAAACGGCAGGTCGATCAGCGCGTCGAACAGGCGCCGCCCGGGGAAGCGGTAGCGCACCAGCACCCACGCCACCAGCAGGCCGGCTACCACATTGATCGATGCGGCCAGCAGCGCCCCGCCGAAACTCAGCCGCAGCGCCGCCAGCGTACGCGGCGACGCCAGCAGGTGCAGCAATCCTGCAAGGCCGATGCCGGATGCCTTCCACGCCAGCGCCGCCAGCGGCAGCAACACGATCAGCCCGAGGTACGTCAGCGCGTAACCCAGGCTGATGCCGAACCCCGGCAGGATGCGACGCCGCACGGGGCTCAGCTGCCCGGGCCGATCTGGTCGAAGATCGCGCCGTCGGCGAAGAACTTCGCCTGTGCCTGGCGCCAGCCGCCGAACACCTCGCCGATGGTGAAGGTATCCACCTTGGGGAACTGCACGGCAAACTGCTGCGCCACCTGCGGCGAGCGCGGCCGGTAGAAATTCCTGGCCTCGATCGCCTGCCCCTGCGGCGAGTAGAGGAATTTCAGGTAGGCCTCGGCGATCGCACGCGTACCGTGCTTGTCGGCATTCCTGTCGACCACCGCCACCGGCGGCTCGGCCAGGATGCTTGCCGACGGCACCACGATCTCGAACGTGCCCTTGCCGAGCTCGCGCTGTGCCAGCAGCGCCTCGTTCTCCCACGCCAGCAGCACGTCGCCGACGCCGCGCTGGGCGAAGGTATTGGTGGCGCCGCGAGCGCCGGCGTCCAGTACCGGCACGTGCTTGAACAGTTCGTGCACGTACGCGCGCGCCTTTGCCTCGCTGCCGCCGGGCTGCCTCAGCGCATAGCCCCACGCGGCCAGGAAGTTCCAGCGCGCGCCGCCGGAAGTCTTCGGGTTCGGCGTGATCACCGCCACGCCGGGCTTGATCAGGTCGGGCCAGTCCCTGATGCCTTTGGGATTGCCCTTGCGCACCAGGAACACGATGGTCGAGGTGTACGGCGAGGCGTTCTGCGGCAGCCGCTGCTGCCAGTCCTTCGCCAGCAGGCCTCGATCGGCGATGGCGTCGATGTCCCCGGCCAGCGCCAGCGTGACCACGTCGGCCGGCAGGCCGTCGGCTACCGAACGCGCCTGCTTGCCCGAACCGCCATGCGACATCTGGATGGTGACGTTGTCGCCGTGCCGCGCCTTCCACTGCGCGGCGAAAGCCGCATTCACGTCGCGGTAGAGTTCGCGGGTGGGGTCGTACGACACGTTCAGCAGGGTCACGTCCCTGGCGATCGCCGTCGTCGTCACCAGGGTTGCCGCGAGTGCCAGCCATGCAGGGAACTTGATCATCGCCGTCTCCGTTCCGGTCGGGGAAGGTCAGCCTATCAACTCGACAGGATGCCGCGAACTTGCGAAATCGCATAAGGTTATGCGCGTCCGTGCCGCGCCGGCGAACCGGCTTGCGACCATGGTACAAGGCCGGCCCGGGCCAATCCGTCGTATCCTTGGCAGCTGACCCTCACCGAGGAAGGCACAGCGATGGACAAGGTTTATCCGAGCGCGGCGAAAGCCCTTGACGGCCTGTTGTTCGACGGCATGACGATCGCCGCCGGCGGTTTCGGCCTGTGCGGCATCCCCGAGAACCTGATCGGCGCGCTGCTGGAGGCGGGCACCCGGGACCTGACCATCGTCGGCAACAACGCGGGCGTGGACGACTTCGGCATGGGTCCGTTGCTGAAGACGCACCAGGTCAAGCGCGTATACGCCTCCTACGTGGGCGAGAACAAGGAGTTCGAGCGGCAGACCCTGGCCGGCGAGCTGGAGCTGCACCTGACCCCGCAGGGCACCTTGGCCGAGAAGCTGCGCGCCGGCGGCGCCGGCATCCCCGGTTTCTACACGCGCACCGCGTTCGGCACCAAGCTGGCCGAGGGCAAGGAGACCAAGGTCTTCAACGGCAAGGAATACGTGCTGGAGGAGTCGATCACGGCGGACCTGTCGATCGTGAAGGCATGGAAGGGCGACGCCCACGGCAACCTGGTGTTCCGCGAGACCGCGCGCAACTTCAACCCGATGATCGCCACCTGCGGCAAGGCCTGCGTGGCCGAGGTGGAACACCTGGTCCCGGTCGGCGAGCTGGACCCGAACAACATCCATGTGCCGGGCATCTACGTCGACCGCATCGTGCAGGGCGCGAAGTACGAGAAGCGCATCGAGTTCCGCACCATCGCCGGCGTTGCCGGCGGCAAGGAAAGCCCGCTGCGCGTGGCGATGGCCAGGCGCGCCGCGCAGGAACTGCGCGACGGCTTCTACGTGAACCTCGGCATCGGCATTCCCACCATGGTGGCGAACTACATTCCCGCGGGCGTCAGCGTCACCCTGCAATCGGAAAACGGCCTGCTCGGCATCGGCCCGTTCCCCACCGAGGACCAGATCGACCCCGACCTGATCAATGCCGGCAAGCAGACCATCACCACGTTGCCGGGCTCCAGCTTCTTCTCCAGCGCGGAGTCGTTCGCGATGATCCGCGGCGGCCACATCGACCTGTCGATCCTGGGCGGCCTGGAAGTGTCCGCGCACGGCGACCTGGCGAACTGGATGGTGCCGGGCAAGATGGTCAAGGGTCCGGGCGGCGCGATGGACCTGGTCAGCGGCGTCAAGCGCGTGGTGGTGCTGATGGAGCACACCGCGAAGGACGGTTCGCCGAAGATCAAGAACCAGTGCGACCTGCCGCTCACCGGCAAGCAGGTGGTGGACCTGGTCATCACCGACCTGTGCGTGTTCGAGGTGGAGAAGGGCAAGGGCCTGACCCTGGTCGAGCTCAACGATGGCGTCAGCCTGGACGAGGTGAAGGCGAAGACCGGCTGCGCGTTCGCGGTGGCCCCGGCGCTGGCCGGCTGACCCCGCAGCGGCGCTCGCGGGCGGGCCACACCCGCCCTACAGCTGTCCGCTCCTGCCCACCTCGCCGATCGGCAGCGGGTGCGGGAAACGGATGCGGGCGATGTTCTCGCTCCCCGGGCAGGTCTGCAGTTCCAGCGGCCACGCAAAACGTTCGCTGATCCGCAGCGCGATCGCCAGCTCGAAACCGTGCCGGTCGGCGTCGCGCACCCGCAGCGGGCGCGGGTGGTCGCCTGCCGCCTGCGGCGGGATCCTGTTGCGCACGCTGACCGCGCCGGGCAGCACGCTGATCACCACGCTGCCCTGCTCGGTCTGCTGGCAGGCATTGCGGATCAGCTGCCAGCACAGCACCGAGAACGCCTGCGACGAGCCCCGCAGCGCAAAGCGGGCAGGCTCGTCCAGCAGCAGCTCGATCGGCCGGCCGGCGATCAGTTCGCGGGCGGACTCCACTTCCTTGCGCACGACATCGTTGACCACGAAGTACTCGTCGTCGGTGGCGCTGTCCGTCTCGCGCGCCAGGATCAGCAGGGCCTCGACCAGCACCTCCATCTCGCGGGTGGCGCGCTTGATCCGGCGCACCGAGCGCATGCCGAAGTCGGTGAGGCCCTCTTCCTCGGCCAGCATGTCGATCGACATCTTGATCACCGTGAGGGGACTGCGCAGCTCATGGCTGGCGTCGCGGGTGAAGTTGCGCTCGCGCTGGTCGTAACCGGCCAGGCGGGTGGCGAAACCGTGCAGGCCACGCGCCAGCGAGGCCACGTCCGCATCGGTGTCGGCGGACAGCTGGTCCAGGTGCAGGGCCGCCGGATCGAACAGCTGGCCGTCCCACCGGCTCACCAGCCGGGCCAGCGCACGCACCGGTCGCCACTCGCGCCGGGTGGCGAACCACGCGAGTGCCGTGGCGAGCACGATCACCGCAATCACCACGGCCGTCGGCACCACGTCATAAAGACCCAGCACGGTGACGGCTACCACCGTCAGCGACTGCAGCCCGAAGACCCGGCCGATGCGCCAGCGGAAGGCACCTACGCGGCTGATGACTGCGTTGGCGCGGCTATCCATTACATGCAAGTGCCATGTGCGTTGTCAGGCTGTCTGGGGCGCGGACGCCACTTCCGATTCGAGATCCGCGAGTCGGTACCCTGCGGAGTGGATGGTATGTAGCAGGGGCCGCGCAAAGGGTTTGTCGATGACCCGGCGCAGGTTGTACAGATGCGAGCGCAGGGTGTCCGAGTCGGGCAGCGTATCGCCCCAGATCTCGCGCTCGATGTCGCGCCGGCTGACCACCCGTGGCGACTCGCGCATCAGGATCGCCAGCAGCTTCAGGCCGATCGGCGAAACGGTCAGTTCCTGGCCGTCGCGGGTCAGCCGCAGCGTGGCGGTATCCAGGGTCATGTCGCCGACCGTGAGCACCTCGGTGGAGACCTGGCGGCGGTCGCGGCGGATCAGCGCGCGCAGCCGTGCCTCCAGCTCGCGCACCTCGAACGGCTTCACCAGGTAATCGTCGGCGCCGGCCTCGAGCCCGGCCAGCTTGTCCTCCAGCGTGTCGCGGGCGGTGAGCATTAGCACCGGAGTGGATTTCTTGGCCTCCCGGCGCAGCTTGCGGCAGACCTCCAGCCCGTCCAGTCCCGGCAGCATCAGGTCCAGCACCAGCACGTCGTAGCTGTTGGACACCGCCAGGTGCAGTCCGCTGACGCCGTCGGCGGCGTAGTCCACCGAGTAGCCGCGGCGCTCCAGGAATTCGCCGACCATCTCGGCGATCTGGCGGTTGTCCTCGACCAGCAGGATCAGTCCCGCCTGTTCGTCATGTACGGTCATCGTCCTTACCTCCATGCCTTCACATACGTGAAGAGCTAATCGGGATACAAGTGACGACCGCGTGAAACCGGGCCGCGGCGGTTCAGAGCCGATTCGGTTTTAACGCAGCAACGCCTGCAACGGCTTCCATACGGTATCCAGGACTCGCGGCTGGGCGGCAGCCACCGGATGCAGCCCGTCCGCCTGCATCAGCGCCGGGTCGAGCGCGACGCCTTCGAGCAGGAACGGCACCAGGGCAACGTGCCGGCTTTGCGCCAGCTCCGCGTAGATCGCGCGCAGCCCGTCACGGTAGCGCGGACCATAGTTCACCGGCAGCTCGATGCCGACCAGCAACACCCGCACCTTCGCCTGTTGCGCGGCCCGGATCGTCGCGTCGAGGTTATCGCGCAGCGCCGGCAGCGGCAGGCCGCGCAGGCCGTCGTTGGCACCCAGTTCCAGCACCAGCACGGCCGGCCGGTACGTCGCCAGCAGCGCCGGCAGGCGGTTGCGACCGCTCAGCGAAGTCTCGCCGCTGATGCTGGCATTGATCGCGCGCCACTTCGGCACCATCTGGTCGAGACGCGCACCCAGCAGATGCACCCAGCCGGCCTCGACCGGGATGTTGTGCGCGGCGGACAGCGAATCACCCAGCACCAGCACGGTTTTCGGCGCCGCCGCCTGGGCGCTGCCGATCCCGCACAGAAAAACCAGCAACCACAGGCATCGACGCATGAGCGATTCTTCCCGGCCTCTTCTTGAAGCCTGCGATGTTAGCAAGTCGGTCAACGGCCCCGAGGGGAGACTGGAGATCCTCAGCCAGGTCAGCCTGCAGGTGCGGCCGGGCGAGAGTTTCGCCATCGTCGGCGCCTCCGGCTCCGGCAAGACCACCCTGCTCGGCCTGCTGGCCGGGCTGGATACGCCGGACGGCGGCAGCATCGCGCTGGACGGCCATGCGCTGCAGCGGCTGGACGAGGAGGCCCGCGCCGACCTGCGCCGACGCCTGGTCGGCTTCGTGTTCCAGTCGTTCCACCTGCTGCCCGCGCTGACCGCCGAGGAGAACGTGATGCTGCCGCTGGAGCTGGAAGGCAGCAGCGCGGCGCGCTCGCGCGCACGCGAAGCGCTCGAAGCGGTGGGGCTGGGCGGGCGGCGGCGGCATTACCCGGCCCAGCTCTCCGGCGGCGAGCAGCAGCGGGTGGCGATCGCCCGCGCGTTCGTGCACGGCCCGCGCGTGCTGTTCGCCGACGAGCCCACCGGCAACCTCGACCAGCGTACCGGCCACCACATCTGCGACCTGCTGTTCGCACTGAACCGCGACCACCGCACCACCCTGGTGCTGGTCACCCACGACGCGACTCTGGCCGCGCGTTGCGATCGCCGGATCGAGCTGGAAGAAGGTCGCGTCGTCTCGTCCGGTGCGGACGCGCAGGCATGAAGATGCTGCTGCTCGCCCTGCGCAGCCTGCGCCGCGAATGGCACCTGCCTGAGCTGCGCACGCTGGCCGCCTCGCTGGCGCTGGCGGTGGTGGCGCTGGGCGTGGTCGCCACGCTGGCGACGCGGATCGAGCGCGGCATGCTGGCCAGCGCCGCCGAACTGATCGGCGGCGACATCGGCGTGTCGTCGCCGCAGGCGGTGCCGGACACGTTCGCCGACCGCGCCCGCCGCGACGGCTTG
>NZ_LVJR01000073.1 GCF_001617365.1 Rhodanobacter sp. FW104-R8 | reverse complement strand
CGGCTACGCCTGATGATCCATAGCCGAGAGCTATCGACCGGCATCGGAGGGGCGCATTCTCAACACCCTGCTAGGCTCGCAGCACAGGCTGAGGGGTCCGGCATATCCGCATCGCAGATTCTCTCGGCACTTAAGCAGCACAAGCTGATAACTGTGAAGCCTGGGAGGACCGGTGGAATCTTCTATCCGCCTAGATGAGGCCCAACTATGCCGTAAGAGACTCCCCGTCAACTCCGGCCGCATAGTGCCTTTGCCCTGAGCTTTCGGACCACTGCTGGTCATCGTGTTGTACTGGTGATGCGTACTGCGTGTCAGTGCTTCACGGAATCAACGATTGTCAGACTGCATTTCTGTAACCGGTCTTGTTGGGCCGATGCTGCCGACCCGGACCACTGTACAGACCGCACCCGAAGACCTCGTTCGTTCATCGGACTGTCCGGTGCCCGGGGATCAGCCGGCACACCGTTTGGACGTCCATCTAGTCAGTCAGGTTCTCTCCAATCAAAGGGGACGGAGATAGTTAAATCGAGATAATTACCTCCCCCCCTCTTTGGAGCCACCATGAACCACCCCTTCAAGATCGGCGACCACGTGCGCTGGAATTCGGAGGCCGGCTACGTCACCGGCCGGATCATCGCGGTGCACACGCGCGACACCGAGTACAAGGGCCACATGCACCGCTGCAGCGAGGCCGATCCGCAGTACGAAATCCAGAGCGACAAGACCGACCACATCGCCATGCACAAGGGCGCGGCGCTGCACAAGATCGACTGAGATGCCCGCCGATCCCGCCACCGTCTGGACCATCGGTCACTCCACCCGCACGCTGGAGGAGTTCCTCGGGTTGCTGGGCGAGTACCGGATCGAGGCGATCGCCGACGTGCGCCGTTTTCCTGGCTCGCGCCGCCATCCGCACTTCGCCAGCGACGCGCTGGCCGCCACGCTGCCGGCGCACGGCATCGCCTATCGATGGATGCCCAGGCTCGGCGGCCGCCGCAAGGTGCAGCCCGGCTCGCCGAACACCGCGTGGCGCAACGCCGCGTTCCGGGGCTACGCCGACTACACCGCCACCACGGAGTTTGCCGAAGGCCTTGTCGAGCTTCTGAAGCTGGCGGCGCAGAAGCGCACCGCGATGATGTGCGCCGAGGCGGTGTGGTGGCGCTGCCACCGCTCGATCATCGCCGATGTGCTGAAGCTGCGCGGGATCGAGGTGACCCACATCATCGACGCCACACACAGCACGGTGCACCCGTACACCTCGCCCGCGCACATCGTGGACGGCCGATTGAGCTACGCGCCGGCGCAAGGCGGTTTGCTGTAGATCGGCAGGCGGAGCGGCAAAACCGGAGCAACAGCTCCCAGCTCTCGCAACCGCAAAGCGGTTGCACACCGAGTGCGGGCCACGACGGCCCGCTGCTCTTTCCGGGGCCCCTGTGCGGCGGTGAGTCGGGGACGACAGGCCGCGCAGCGGGCGAGGTCATGGATGACCTCGCCTTTTCGCGCGGGCAGGAGGCCCGCTCGAAAAGCCCGGCCCCGACTCACGGACTTGCCGCCCAAGGATGGGCGGCAAGCGCCAAGCGGGGTGGCCTTTCTCTTGGGTCACTTTCTCTTTACTCCGGACATCCTGCCCTACGCCCTTCGGGCCAGCTTCGCTGTTCGCGCACGCTTCCTACGTGCGCGTGGCCACGCAAAGAGAAAGTGACTCGGGCGCCGTCGGCGCACGAAAGCTCTTGCCCTGCCTGCAGGCTTGGCCGCAAACATGATGGATGAAGTGCGATGCCTGCCTTCGCAGGCATGACGAGGAGCGGAGATGCGGCGCGAGCGGCCTGCCTTCGGCGGCACGACGAGGTGAGGGTGCGATGCCTGCCGGTGCGAACGGTGGGGGAAGTCAGCCGTTCGGGCACAGGCGTGGGGGCGCAAGGGCATCGCCCGCGAGCGGGCTCCTGCGGGGGCATCCGGGGAGTGATGCGGAACGCCCTACTCCTTCTTGACCGCATGCCCCCCGAACTCGTTGCGCAGCGATGCCAACAGCTTGTCGGCGAACGAGTCGCTGTCGCGCGAGCGGAAGCGTTCCATCAGCGACAGCGTGATCACCGGGGCGGAGACGTTGAGTTCCAGCGCGGCGTTCACGGTCCAGCGGCCTTCGCCGGAATCGACCACGTAGGGCGCGATGCCGTCCAGGTTCGGGTTCTTGCCCAGCGCGTCGGTGGCGAGGTCGAGCAGCCAGGAGCGCACCACGCTGCCGGTGCGCCAGATCTCGCCGACCTGGTGCAGGTCGAGGCCGAACTCCTCCTTGTGCTTGAGGATCGAGAAGCCTTCGGCGTAGGCCTGCATCATGCCGTACTCGATGCCGTTGTGGACCATCTTGGTGTAGTGGCCGGAACCGGCCGGGCCGACCCGGCCCCAGCCCTGGTCCTTCGCCGGCGCCAGCGTCTCGAAGATCGGCCGCAGCGCCTCGACGGTTTTTTCGTCGCCACCGATCATCATGCTATAGCCCTCCTTGAGGCCCCACACGCCGCCGCTGGTGCCGCAGTCGACGTAACCCAGGCCGCGCTCGGCATACAGCTGCGCGCGGCGCAGGCTGTCCTTGTAGTTGGAGTTGCCGCCGTCGATCACCGTGTCGCCTTTCGCCAGCAGCGGCAGCAGCGCCTCGACGGTGTCGTCGGTGATCTTGCCGGCGGGCACCATCAGCCATACCGCGCGCGGTGCCGGCAGCGCCTCGACCAGTGCCGCCAGCGAGGTCGCCGGGGCGATGCCGTTCGCCGCCGCGGCCTGGCGCGCCTCGGCGCTGGGGTCGAAACCCGCGACCTTGTGGCCGCCCTTCACCAGACGTTCCGCCATGTTCGCGCCCATGCGCCCCAGACCCACCATGCCAAGTTCCATCGTCTGCTCCATTCAGGGAAACAAAATTTATCGGTCGTGCTGTGTCGATACCATGGATCGGCCTGCAAAACCTTCTCGCGCGTGTCCTTCGACTTCGCTGCGCTACGCTCAGGACGAACGGCTTGCGTGTCGTCCGTGCTCCGCGTCGAGCCAGCCGCCGTCGAAGCCGGCGCGGCGCAGGCCGTCGACGACCCAGCGGCAGCCGTGCATCAGCCGCCACGGCATGCCGCTGCGGTGGTTCTCCACCATCAGCACGATCGGGCCGAGGTTGAGGCCGAAGAAGTACGGCGACACCCAGCCGCCCGGCGGCTGGCCGGGCTGGCCGACCCAGGTCTGGTTGAAGCTGGCCTTGAAGCCGTAGGGATGCGCATCGTGCAGCTGCAGCGTGTGGATGAAATGGTGCACGGTCGGCAGCACGATCTCCGGCGCGAACGGCAGCGAGGCCACCACCGCCCACGGCGACAGCGTGCCGTCGTCGATGCCGTACGGCGCGCCGCGGCCCACGTAGTCCTCGAACCGACGCTCGATGCCGTCGATCTTCAGCGTCGCCGGGCCGGGACCGTCGCAGGCGGTGATGCCCCAGCAATGGTCGCCGTAGCCCTTGAAGCAGAGCGGGTTGTCGCTGGCGTAGCGCTGCTGGACACGGGTGGCGCGCCGGCTGTTCTCGAAGTAGTCGATGCCCTTGTCGCGCATGAACGCATCGCGGATGCCGCGGAAGTCGATCCATGCCTGCGACAGCTGGTGGGTGAACAGCGGGCCGCAATACAGGTAGTCGATGTCGTAGCAATGCTTCCACTCGTAGGTGGACGACCAGGCCAGGTAGGCCGCGGGCGGCAGCGCATGGGTGGGCGAGCCAAGCGCCAGCACGTACAGTAGCAGGCCCTCGTCGTAGCCCTGCCAGCGATGCGGGATGAAGCCGCTCTCCGGGTGCCAGCCGTGGCCGATGGTGCCGTCGGCGGCCTGCGCCCACGGCCACTCCGCGCGCTGGTAGAGGAAGTTCGCGGTGTCGCGGATTTCCTTTTGCTCGGTGGTGTCGTCATTGAAATACGCGGCGGCGGTCAGCATGCCGGCGAACAGCAGGGCGCTGTCCACGGTGGACAGCTCGCACTGCCACGCACGCCTGCCGGTCTGCATGTCGAGGAAGTGATAGTAGAAACCGCGATGGCCGGTGGCGTCCGGCGCGGTGCCTTGCACGCTGTCGCGGAAGAAGCGCAGCGTGGCCAGCGTGCGCTTGATCGCGGCGGCGCGGCTCATCAGGCCACGCTCGACCGCCACCGGATAGCAGCTCAGTGCCAGCCCGGTGGCGGCGATGCTGGCCGGCCAGTCCGGCGCGGTCTTGTCCGCGACCAAACCGTTCTGCAGGTTCGTCTCGTACCGGAAGTAGGCGAACGCCTTGCTCTGCAGGTGCTGCAGCTGGGTGTCGGGTGAAGGCAAATGACTGGGGGGGTGGGAGCGCATGGATCTCGTCGTGGTCTGCGCGGGCGGCGTGCCGGAACGTGCCGGTCGCCCCGCAGCGGTCGATCGGCGGATCGACAGTCCGGGCATCCTACTCCGCGGCCCGGTGAAGCGAAGGTTGACGCTGCACCGCGCCGGCCGATGCCGCTTCAGCGCCGCCGCGTGCGCGAGGCGCCTAGCTTGCGGGTCAGCGTGTTGCGGCCCACGCCCAGCGCCTGCGCGGCGTTCTGGCGATGGCCGTCGCTCGCCTGCAACGCCACGTTGAGCAAGGTCTGGTCGAGCGCCTCGCGGGCGCGCGCGTGGATGTCCGCCTCGCCGTCGGCCAGCGCCTGCGTGGCCCAGTCGCGCAAGGCGTCGGTCCACTCGCCGCCGCGCACGCTGTCCGCGCTGCTGCCGAGGTCGCCCGGCAGGATCTCGCTGCCGGGCGCGATCACCGCCAGCCGGCGGCACAGGTTTTCCAGCTCGCGCACGTTGCCGGGGTAGTCGCGCTGCGCGACCAGTTTCAGCGCGGCCTTGGAGAAGCGCTTCGGCGGCAGCTTCAGCTCCTGCGCGGTGGCGGCGAGGAAGTGCCGGGCCAGCAGCGGGATGTCGCTGCGGCGCGTGCGCAGCGGCGGCAGTTCGATGCGCACCACGTCGAGCCGGTGCATCAGGTCGGCGCGGAACTGGCCGGCGGCGACGCGCGCGGCCAGGTCCTGATGGGTGGCGGCGACGATGCGCACATTGCAACGGACCAGCTCGCGCCCGCCCACGCGGTAGAACTCGCCACCGGCCAGCACGCGCAGCAGCCGTGTCTGCAGCACCAACGGCATATCGCCGATCTCGTCGAGGAACAGCGTGCCTCCCTCGGCCTGCTCGAAGCGGCCGGCGACGCGGCGGGTGGCACCGGTGAACGCGCCGGCCTCGTGGCCGAACAGCTCGCTCTCCAGCAGCTCGCTGGGGATCGCCGCGGTGTTCAGCGCCACGAAGGGCTTGTCGCGGCGCGTGCTTTCCTCGTGCAGCGCGCGCGCCACCAGCTCCTTGCCGGTGCCGGTTTCGCCGGTGACCAGCACGTTGAGGTCGCTGGCGGCGACGCGGCCGATCAGCCGGAACACCTCGCGCATCGGAGCGCTCTCGCCGAGCAGCGCATGGTTCGACGCGATCACGTGACCAGCGGCCACCGTCGGCGCGGCCACGCTGGCCAGCGCGCGCTGCACCGCGGCTACCGCCTGGTCGAGGTCGAACGGCTTGGCCAGGTAGTCGACCGCACCAAAGCGATACGCCGCCGCCGTGGTGGCCACGTCGGTGTACGCACTCATCACGATCACCGGGCCGATGCCCTGCGCCTGCAGCTCGCCGAGCAGGCCCAGCCCGCCCTCGCCCGGCATGCGCACGTCGGTGAGCAGCAACGCGGGCCGCGTTTCGCGCAGCGCGACACGCACTTCGGCGACCTCGCCGAATTCGCGCACCGCGAGCCCGGCGTCACGCAGCGCCTCGGCCAGCACGAAGCGCACGCCGCGGTCGTCGTCGACGATCCAGATTTCTTCACTCATGGCTTGGCTCGCTTTGCTCCTCGCCCTGCAAGCAGGGGACAAATCGGCAGGATTGCCGATTTGCACGGCGTGAGCCGCCCGCAGGGTGAGGGCCATGGATGGCCCGAATGCAGGCCGGGAGGGGGTTGCGCCGGACGGCGGGGAAGGTCAAGAGCTGACCCCACCCCAGCCCTCCCCTGCTGCGCAGGGGAGGGAGCACGGCGTGTATGCGTGAATCAGTCATGCGCGCGCTCCAGGGGCAGGTACAGCGAGAACACCGTGTGGCCGGGCCGGCTGGTGTAGCGCAGCTCGCCGCCGTGTTCGTGGGCGATCTCGCGCGACAGCGCCAGGCCCAGGCCGGTGCCGTCGGCGCGGCCGGAGACCAGCGGCTGGAACAGCGTGTCGCGCAGCGCGGCGGACACGCCGGCGCCGTCGTCGATCACGTCCACCCGCAGCGCCATGCGCAGCATTCGCTCGCCCACGCGCACGCCGTGTTCGACCCGCGTGCGCAAGGCGAGCGTGTGCGCGCCGGCTTCCAGCGCGTTGCGCGCGAGGTTCAGCAGGATCTGCTGCAAGCGGTCCGCGTCGCCGTGGAGGTCCGGCGCGCTGGGGTCGTAGTCGTGGCGCAGCTGCGGCGGCGCAGGTTCGGCCAGCAGCAGGTCGCACAGCCGCTCCAGCAGGCGATGGATGTTCACCGGGCCGAGCTGCGCCGCGGCGTCGTGGTGCAGCAGGCGGTTCGCCAGCGTGCCGAGCCGGTCCGCCTCGTCGATGATCATGCCGGCCAGCGCTCGCAGGTCCTCGTGGTCGACCCGCCGCTGCAGCAGCTGCGCCGCACCGCGCAGGCCGGCCAGCGGATTCTTCACCTCGTGCGCGAAGCCGCGCAGGGTGGCCGACAGCGGCGAGGCGGTCGACGGCGGTTCGGCCAGCACGTGCACTTCCAGCAGCAGGCCGTCGCCGAACGGCTGCAGCGCGATGTCCGCGCTGATCTCTCGATCATCGGCCGCGGCCAGCGCCACCCCGCGCCATTGCGCGGGCCGCTGCTCCGCCAGCACCTTCGCTGCCTGCGCCATGCCCTCGTCGGCATCGTCCAGCAGCAAGCCGAGCGGCTGCCCCACCGCGTTGCGGAAGCCCAGCTCCAGAAACTCGACCAGGGCGGGATTGAGCCAGCGCAAGCGCAGATCCGCGTCGACCAGGGCCAGCCCGGTCGCCATCTGCTCCGCCCACGTCCGCCACGCCATGTCGTTCATTGCACCATAATGGACAATGTTTCTTCTTGGTGCAAATAGACGGTAAATCCAGCAGGAGCAAACGACATTCGTGTTCACAACACCAATGTCTGTACATGAATACAAACTTTGGTGTTACGCGGGGTTCTACCCCGTTAACGCGGACACTTCTAGCAGGCCGTTGAGAAACCTCTGCGCTCCGCTGCAGTCATAGACGCTCTCAATCACTGACCGCCTGAACCGAT
>NZ_LVJR01000072.1 GCF_001617365.1 Rhodanobacter sp. FW104-R8 | reverse complement strand
GGGTGGCGCACGACGAGGCGCGGGATTATCACGCACCCGCCTCGCTCGCTGCCGACCAGTGGTCGCTCGACGGCCGCTGGACCGTGCACGACGAGAACGCGCAGCTGGCGCAGGCCGGCGGCCGCATCGTCTACCGCTTCCGCGGCCGTGACCTGCACCTGGTGCTGGGCCCCGCCGGCGACGGCAAGCCGATCCGCTACCGCGTCAGCATCGACGGCCAGCCGCCCGGCGCCGACCACGGCATGGACACCGACGCCGCCGGCAATGGCGCGGTCACCAGCCAGCGGCTGTACCAGCTGGTGCGCCAGGCCCACGGCAGCGGCGAGCGGCTGTTCGAGATCACCTTCCTCGACCCCGGCGTGCAGGCCTACGCGTTCACGTTCGGTTGATTGGTCCCCGTAGGAGCCCGCTTGCGGGCGACACCTCCGTGCTCGCAAAGCATCGCCCGCAAGCGGGCTCCTACACAAAAGAGCATCCACGGAGGCTGCCATGTCCCGCATCGATGAAACCCTCGCGATGGATCGCCGCCGCTTCCTGCGCGCCGCACTCGGCGGCGGTGCGCTGCTGGCCGTCGGCGGCGGCCTGCTGCTGCCGCGCTTGCATGCGGCGGCGAACACGCCGGT
Source organism: Rhodanobacter sp. FW104-R8 (assembly GCF_001617365.1). Lineage (GTDB taxonomy): Bacteria > Pseudomonadota > Gammaproteobacteria > Xanthomonadales > Rhodanobacteraceae > Rhodanobacter. The sequence goes on along the minus strand of NZ_LVJR01000072.1, from coordinate 6,407 downwards.
CGGCACGCCGGGCGAGGTGTTGCTGGAAATCTTCGACGACGCCGGCCGCGACCTCGGCGCGCGCAAGGTGGCGAAGCTGGTGCTGAGCGATGCGCAATGGCGGCAGCGGCTGCCGCCGGCGGCGTACGAGGTGATGCGCCACGAAGACACCGAGCGCGCGTTCAGCGGCGAGCACGAGCGGCCTGCCGTGCCCGGCCTGTTCCGCTGCATGGCCTGCGCCACCGCGCTGTACGACGCCGCCACCGAGTTCGACTCCGGCACCGGCTGGCCCAGCTTCTGGCAGCCGATTGCCGCCCGCAACGTGATCGAGCGCGGCGACCATCTGTTCGGCATGCAGCGCACCGCGATCAGCTGCGCCGGCTGCGACAGCCACCTCGGCCACGTCTTCGACGATGGCCCGCGGCCGACCGGCCTGCGCTACTGCATGAACTCGGTGGCGCTGCGTTTCGTGCCGCGCCGCGCCTGAGCGCGGGTGACTACCGGCCTTCCCGCGACCACGGCCACCAGCCGTGCCCCGAGCACGCGTAGCGATCGGCTGCCCGCTCGAACGGATTGCGCGCGCTGATGCCGCCGCACAGCAGGTACGACGGCAGGAACAGCGGGCCGAGCAGCATGTACTGGTAGACGTGGGCACGCTCGTGGTCGACCAGCAATACCGGTGGTTCGATGCCATGGCCGGCGCGATGCGCGTAGGTGAGGCACGGCACATCCAGCCGCTCGCCGGTGTGCACGATCACGTTGCCCAGGGTCAGCGCCCCGCCGCGCCCCCACGGCCAGCGCCGCACCACCAGCGCCAGCTCGCGCGGCTGCCAGCGCAGCCGCGCGCCGAAAGCCAGGCCGGCCAGACCCAGCAGCAGGCCGAGTAGGCTGTTCGGCAGCGCCCACAGCATGCCCAGCGCGAGCAGGCCACGCCGCGGCCAGCGTGAAGCGGATGAGTCGGGATGTCGCGGCATGTCGGCCCGGCTTGGATTCGGAGGTGGTCGTCGCCATCTTGTCGGCGTTGGCGCCCGGCGCCTGACCGTTATCGGAGTGAGTCTGCCATGAGTACACCACTGGCCATCCCGTGTCCGCATTGCGGCGCGCTGAACCGCGTGCCGGCCGAACGGGTGGACGAGCACCCGAACTGCGGCCGCTGCAAGCAGGCGCTGTTCGAGGGACATCCGGTGGAACTCACCACAGCGAACTTCGACGCGATCGCCGGCCGCGGCGACCTGCCGGTGCTGGTGGATTTCTGGGCACCGTGGTGCGGGCCGTGCGTCGGCTTCGCGCCGGTGTTCGTGCAGGCCGCCGGCAAGTTCGAACCGCGCCTGCGGCTGGCCAAGCTCGATACCGAGGCGCAGCCGCAACTGGCCCAGCGCTTCAACATCCGCAGCATCCCCACCCTGATCCTGTTCAAGCAGGGCCGTGAGATCGCGCGGCAGTCCGGCGCGCTGAACGCGGCGCAGCTGCAGCAGTTCGTCGAGGGCGCGCTGGCGCGCGGCTGATCGGAGCGCCCCCTGCCGTTGGGCATACTCCCGCCGACGCGACGGCAGGTTAGGCTTGGCGCTTTCGCCCGTGAGGAAAAACCGTGCGCAAGTCCCTGCAATCCGTCCTGCTGGCCGCCTTCGTGCTGGCCGGTTCCAACGCCGCCCCGGCCCACGCGGCCGACACTCCCAAACCGGCGGTAGACGCAGCCAGCAGCAACGGCTTCCACCTGCCGCCGCTGCCGGCCGATGCGCACGTGGCGCAATCGGCCGTGGTGGACGGCAAGACGCTCAAGTACACCGCCACGGTGGGCTCGCTGCCGGTGCGCGACGAGAAGGGCACGGTCATCGGCGAGGTGGTGTTCACCGCCTACACCATCGCCGGCAAGGACCGGCCGGTGACGTTCGCGCTGAACGGCGGCCCGGGCGCCTCGTCGGTGTACCTCAACCTCGGCGCGATCGGGCCGAAGAAGGTGAATTTCGGCGTCGAAGGCGACAACCCGTCCGACCCGGCGACCTTGCGCGACAACCCCGGCACCTGGCTGGGCTTCACCGACCTGGTGTTCATCGACCCGGTGGGCACCGGCTTCAGCCGCGCGCTGGTGGACGACAAGGAGGCCACCAAGCAGTTCTACAGCACCGACAGCGACATCAAGTACCTGTCGCGCATCGTCTACGACTGGCTGGTCAAGAACGGCCGCATGACCTCGCGCAAGTACCTGGTCGGCGAGAGCTACGGCGGCTTCCGCGGCCCGCGCATCACCGAGTACCTGCAGACCCGGCTCGGCGTGGCGATGAGCGGCGCGGTGCTGCTGTCGCCCTACCTCGACCCGGCCGCCTTCGACGACGGCAACGTGTCGCCGCTGCCATGGATGCTCACCCTGCCCTCGATCGCCGCCGCGCACCTGGAGCGCGAGCACAAGCTCAGCGCCGAGGCGATGGCGCCGATCGTCGAATACACCCGCGGCGAATACGCCAGCGACCTGCTGCGCGGCCGCTCCGATCCGCAGGCCACCGACCGCGTGGTGAAGAAGGTCACCGAGCTGACCGGGCTCGATCCGCTGTTCGTGAAGCGCTCCGGCGGCCGCCTCGAAACCCAGGCCTACCTGCGCGAGGTGTACCGCGCCGAGGGCAAGCTGGGCAGCCGCTACGATTCCAACGTCACCGCCTGGGATCCGTTCCCCTACGCGCCGCACCAGCAGACCGGCGACCCGATCCTCAACGGCATCATCGCGCCGACCACCAGCGCGATGGTCGACTTCGTCACCCGCGTGGTGGGCTGGAAATACGATGGCCGCTACAACGCGCTCAGCTACGAGGTGAACAAGCTGTGGCACCAGGACGAGGACGCCAGCAAGGGTTCAGTGTCGCAACTGCGCGAGGCGGTCGCCAACGACCCGGGCTTGCGCGTGCTGATCGCGCATGGCTGGGACGACCTGTCCTGCCCGTTCATGGCCTCGGTGCTGATCGTCGACCAGATGCCGCCGATGGGCGACCCCACCCGCGTGCAGGTGAAGAACTATCCCGGCGGCCACATGTTCTACGCGCGTGCGGACAGCCAGGCGACGCTGACCCGCGACGTGAAGGCGCTGTACGGCGTGAAGTGACTTCTTCGCCTGCATGCTGGGCCGGCATCGCCGGCCCGGCACCGCGGCTCAGCGCGCCGCGGTGCCGGCGCGTACCAGGTATTGCACGCTGAACATCCGTTGCGGATCGGTCCACACGCGCTGCACGGCCAGCCCGGCGCGAGCGGCCAGCGCGGCGAAATCCTCCAGCGAATACTTGCAGCTGTATTCGACCTGTATCGTTTCGTCGGCGCGGAACGGCACGTTCGCGCGGCCCACCTTCACCTGCTGCTCGCGGCGGCTGACGAGATGCGTCTCGATGCGCCCGGCCATCGGGTTGTAGTGCGCGCGATGGGCGAACGCCGACAGCTCGAAGTTGCTGCCGATCTCGCGGTTGAGCCGCGCCAGCATGTTCAGGGTGAACTCGGCGGTGACGCCGGCATGGTCGTTGTAGGCCGCCTCGATCAGCGCCGGATCCTTTTTCAGGTCCGCCCCGATCAGGATGCCGCCGGCGTCGCCCATCTCGTTGCGCATCTTGCGCAGCAGCGCGGCGGCCTCGCGGCTCTCGAAATTGCCGATGGTGGAACCGGGGAAATACAGCACGGTGCGCCGCGGCGCACGCGGCGGGATCGGCAGCCGCAGCGGCCGGCTGAAATCCGCGCACAACGGCTGCAGCGGCAGCCGCGGGAACGCCGTCGCCAGCCGCTCCATGCTTTGCCGCAACGGCTCGGGCGAGATCTCCACCGGCACGTAGGCCACCGGCGCGTGCAGGTGCCCGAGCAGCATCCGGGTCTTGATCGCGTTGCCGCTGCCGTACTCGACCAGCCGCACCCCGCTGCCCAGTTCATCGGCGATCGCGGCCGCGTGCTCATCCATCAGCGCGATCTCGCAGCGCGTGAGGTAGTACTCCGGCTGTTCGCAGATGCGCTCGAACAGCGCCGAGCCGCGCTCGTCGTAGAACAGCCACGACGGCAGCCGCTTGGGTTTCGCGCCCAGGCCGCGCTGGACGACCTCCAGCAGCTCGCTGCTCGGCGGGCGGCGCTCGTCGTCGCTGATGCCACAGGGTTGCACACTGCTCATCGGTCCTGTCCCAGTCGCAGCCCGGCGAATTGCCAACGGGCCTGGGGTGGAAAGAAATTGCGGTAGCTGGCACGCAGGTGACCGCGCGGAGTGGCGCAGGAACCGCCGCGCAACACCCACTGGCCGCACATGAATTTGCCGTTGTATTCGCCCAGCGCGCCGGGCAGCGGGCGGAAGCCCGGGTAGCCGATGTAGGGCGAGGCGGTCCATTCCCACACGTCGCCATACATCTGCTGCAGCCCGGCGCCGGCGCTGGCCGCGCGCGGCTGGAAGCGCTGCGCGTCCTGCAGGTTGCCGTCGATGGCGATGCCCTGCGCCGCCGACTCCCACTCCGCCTCGGTGGGCAGCCGCGCGCCGGCCCAGCGGGCAAAGGCCTCGGCCTCGAAATAGCTGAGGTGGCACACCGGCTCGTGCGGATCGAGCGCGCGCACGCCGGCCAGGGTGAACTCGCTGGCCAGGTCGTCCTGCCAGTAGATCGGGTGCTGCCAGCCCTCGCGCTGCAGCGTGGCCCAGCCGTCGGACAGCCACAGGCCGGGTTCGCGATAGCCGCCCTCGCGCACGAACGCCAGGTATTCGGCGTTGCTCACCGGCCGGTTGGCCAGCGCGTGCGGCTGCAGCAGGACACGGTGGCGCGGGGTCTCGTTGTCGAACGCGAAGCCCTCGCCGCGATGGCCGATCTCGACGATGCCCTCGCGGCCCGCGACGAAATGCAACGGCACCGGCACGCCCTCGTCCGCGGCGGGAACCGCCGCGCGCCACGCCGGCTGCAGCGGGTTGCACCACAGCGCGTGCTTGATGTCGGTCAACAGCAACTCCTGGTGCTGCTGCTCGTGCTGCAGGCCCAGCTCGACCCGCTCGAGCAACTCTGCATCGCCATCGCGACCGAGCATTTCGCCCACCGCATCGTCGACGCGGTGCCGGTAGTCGCGCACCTCGTCCAGCGACGGCCGCGACAGCAGGCCGCGCTGCGGCCGCGCATGCATCGGGCCGACCGACTGGTAGTAGGAGTTGAACAGATAATGCCAGGCCGGGTCGCGCGGCCGGTACGCCGGGTCGCGGCCCAGCACGAACTGCTCGAAGAACCAGCTGGTGTGCGCCAGGTGCCACTTGCCGGGGCTGGCGTCAGGCATCGACTGCAGCTGCAGATCCTCGGCGCTGAGGCCGGCGCACAGCGCTAGCGTGCACTGGCGTACCTGGCGGAATCGCGCCGCGATGCCGGCCGGCGCGGACGATTGCCAGGTCGTCACCGGCGCCCTCCCGGCATCCGCATGGCGGCCTCGGTACGGAGCGTTTCGCGATGCGGGCGGTTCAAAAACATGTCCGCCAGCATGCCGCGCCAACCGTTCACTTATTGTGATATGAAGATGGCAGATGCTTTGCAGCGCCGCCCCCGACGGCCGCCGTCGTAGCCGGCATGCAGCTCCCGCGGCCGGTTCACGATACCCGCTCCGCGCCAACCGACGAGGTAACGCTCATGAAAGCGGTTCTTCCCGCCCTGCTGTTCGTCCTCGCCGTCGGCAACGTGCACGCGGCCGAGCCAGGCCGCGCCCGTTCGCCGTTGCCGGCAAACGAGTGCATCGACACGACGCAGATCAACGAGTGGTACATCGTCGATGCGCGCACGGCCATCGTGCGCACCGGTCCGAAGCATTACCTGGTGACGCTGCAGAATGACTGCCCGCGACTCGGCACGCCACCGCCCGGGCTGATCTTCCGGCCCAACCCGTCCAACGCCATCGTCAACCGGGGCCGCATCTGCGGCGAGGTGGGTGAAACGGTGCACTCGCGCTACCAGCCGCCGTGCGCGATCGAATCCGTCAGCAGGATCGACAAGGCACGCTTCAAGCAGCTCGGCGAACACGCCACCCGGCACGGCAGCGGCGCCGAGCTGCCGCCGGCCCTGCCGGCACACTGAGGCACCGGTCGCCGAAACACGAAGAGCCCGGACAAGCCGGGCTCTTCGTCGTGCAATGCGATGATCCCACGCGTTGCTCAGTCGTCGTCATCGTCACCATATTCGCGGACATACCGTGTCTGGTACGGGTCGCCATACACCACGGTGCGGGTTTCGACTACGCGGCGACGCACGACCGGGGCATCCTCGTAGATCACCGTGCGCGGCGGGCCGTACACCACCGGTGCCTCGTAATACACCGGCGCCGGGCGCAACGCGTCGCTGACCAGGCCGGCCACGGCACCGGTGACGATAGCGCCGGCGATCCAGCGGCCGCCGCTCCAGTAACCACCGTGGCGGTAATAACCGCCGTCGTAATCGTGGTAACCGCCGTGCCACCCGCCG
>NZ_LVJR01000071.1 GCF_001617365.1 Rhodanobacter sp. FW104-R8 | reverse complement strand
GTTCTACGTGGACAACGCGCTGGTGGCCACCGACACCGCCGCGCCGTACACGGCCACGCTGGATTCCACCACGCTCGGCAACGGCACGCACAGCCTGGTCGCCAAGGCCTACGACGCGGCCGGCAACGTCGGCACCAGCAGCACGGTCAGCTTCAGCATTTCCAACGGCGGCACCGCCACCGAACTGGTGAAGAACAACAGCTTCGAGAACGGCACCACGCCGTGGACGCAGACCAGCGGGGTCATCACCAACGCCAGCGGCGAGCCGGCCCGTACCGGCAGCTACAAGGCCTGGCTGGACGGCTATGGCAGCGCGCACACGGATTACGTGCGCCAGCAGATCACCATTCCGGCGACGGCGACCAAGGCCACGCTGGACTTCTACATGCACATCGACACCGCCGAGACCACGACCAGCACGGCCTACGATACGCTCAGCGCGCAGGTGATCACCTCCGCCGGCAAGTACGTGACGCTGGCAACCTGGTCGAACCTCAACGCGGCCAGCGGCTACGTCGAGCATGCCGTGGATCTGTCGGCCTACATCGGCCAGACCATCCAGATCAATTTCTACGGCGTGGAAGACAGTTCCAACCAGACCTCGTTCGTGATCGACGACGTCAGCGTGAAGGCGCAGTAAGCGGGAAGGCGGGAGTTCCGTAGCGAACTCCCGCCCTCCCCCAGCTCCACTCGCACGCCCATCGGGCGGAAGGGCGTGACGGCAGACGCACCTGCCAACCGCTCAGTCGTTGCCGCGCACCCGCATCGTCAGCCCCTTCAGGAAATTGCGCAGCAGCTGGTCGCCGCACAGCCTGAAGTTCTTGTGGTCGCTCTGGCGGAACAGCGCGCTGAGCTCCGGCTTGGAGATCGGGAAACCGGCGGCCTCGAGGATCTCGTGCATGTCCACGTCCTTCAGCTCGAACGCCACGCGCAGCTTCTTCAGCACCACGTTGTTGGTGACGCGCTTTTCCGGCGGGCGCGGCGGCCGGCTCTCGTCCTTGCCACGGCGGTGGAAGACCAGGCCGTCGAGGAACAGTGCCAGCACCTTGTTGCTGCACTCAGCGTAGCCGGGTTCGTCATCCTTCCTCAGGAACGCCTGCACGTCTTCCTTGCCGATCGGCGAGGCCGCATCCGCCAGGTGGATGATGTCCACCACCCTGCCGTCGCTGAGGTCGAGCATGTAGCGGATGGCGCGCAATACGTCGTTGTTGATCATGGGGTTCGGTCGGTCCTGCAGGGGACGCCATGCTACCGCACCGGCCCGGCGTACCCGGTGAAGCCGACCGGCGGCCCGGCGCACGCCACCTACCCGCTGCCCGGCGATTTGCCTTAACCTCGCCACCCATGGATGCCGCGGCCACTCCCGATACGATGCGGATACCGGCCGACAACCTCGCCGCGCTGGAGGCGTCGCACGCACGCCGCCGCGACACGCCGCGCCACTTCCCGCCGCGCGGCATGCGCGATCCGCTCTCCGCATGACCACCCCGCGGCCGCCGCAGGAGCCCGGCATGCCGGGCGAACGACGGCCCGATGGGGCCGCGCCGGAACAGGCCCGCCCCGGCGCCGCCGTGGAACGTCGCAAGGCGCTGCGCGCGAAACCGCTCGAGCCATGAGCGGAACGCTGTCCACGCTAGTCCAGCCGTGCCGTCACCAGGAAGAGATCAGGAAGAGCCGCTTCCTCGCGCTGGCCGCACCGGTGGATTCGCCCGAGCAGGCGCTGGCGTTCGTGCGCGAGGCGGGCGACCCCACTGCCACGCACAACTGCTGGGCGTACCGCATCGGCCAGGACTACCGCTTCAACGACGACGGCGAACCCGGCGGCACCGCCGGCCGGCCGATCCTGCAGGCGATCGAAGGCCAGCTGATGGATCGCGTCGCGGTGCTGGTGACGCGCTGGTACGGCGGCATCAAGCTCGGCGCCGGCGGGCTGGTGCGCGCCTACGGCGGCACCACGGCGGAATGCCTGCGCCGCGCCGAGCGCGTGCCGATCGTGGCGATGGCGCGGCTGGGCCTGCGCTGCGATTTCGCCGATTTGGCCCTGCTCAAGGCGCGCCTGAAAGACTTGCAGGCCGAGGTCGAACACGAAACGTTCGGTGCCGATGGCGTGGAACTGCAACTGCGCCTGCCGGACAGCCGGGTCGACGAAGCCCAACTGCGCGTCAGCGACATCAGCCGCGGACGCAGCACCGCGAAACGCTTGTAGGAGCGCCAGGGCCGGTTGAATACTTGAAAACCATGGCCGCGGATTGAATCGACGGCAACCCGCCCCACCTTGAACGGATCGCCCGTGCGCGGGCCCGCGTCCATCTTCGATCCGCCGGCGAGAACCCATGAGCGACGCCCCTACCGACACGTCCCGCCCCGCCCACCGCATCGGCGCGCTGCGCGAACTGTGGCCGTTCCTGAAACCGCACCGCGCGCTCGCGCTCGGCTGGCTGCTGTTCCTGGCGCTGTCCTCCGGCGCCTCGCTGGTGCTGCCGATGGCGTTCCGCCATATCATCGACCAGGGCTTCGGCCACTCCAGCCAGGCGGTGATCAACCAGACCTTCATCGCCCTGTTCGGCGTGGCGCTAGTGCTGGCCTTCGCCACCGCCGCGCGCTACTTCTGCATCACGCTGCTGAGCGAGCGCGCGCTGGCTTCGCTGCGGCAGACGCTGTACGCGCACGTGATCCGGCTCGACGTGGGCTTCTTCGAGAAGAGCCGCGTGGGCGAGCTGCTGTCGCGGCTGAGCGCCGACACCGAGGTGGTGCAGGCGCTGATTGGCTCCGGCGTGTCGGTGGCGCTGCGCAGCGCGGTGATGCTGGTGGGCGCGGCGGTGGCGATGGTGTGGACCGCGCCGTCGCTGGCCGGCCTCACGGCGCTGGTGATCCCGGCGGTGATGCTGCCGATCCTGCTGTTCGGCCGCCGCGTGCAAAAGCTGTCGCGCGCCAGCCAGGACCGTCTCGCCGATGCCGCCGCGATCGCCAACGAAACCCTGAACGCCTCCACCGCGGTGAAGGCGTACGCGCGCGAGCAGATCGAGAGCACCCGCTACGGCAGCGCGATCGCCCGCGCGCTGGCCACCGCGCGCCGGCGCATCGGCATGCGTTCGCTGCTGACCATGGCGGTGATCGTGCTGGTGTTCGGCGCGATCACCCTGGTGCTGTGGGCCGGCGCACGCCATGTGCTGGCCGGCACCCTGGGCGCCGGCGTGCTGGGCCAGTTCGTGCTGTACGCGGTGTTCGCCGCCGGCTCGGTGGCCGGGCTGTCCGAGGTATGGGGCGACGTGCTGCGCGCGGCCGGCGCGATGGAGCGCATCGGCGAACTGCTCGGCGAACGCGCCGACATCGTCGACCCGGCGCAGCCGCAAGTGCTGCCGCAACCGATGCGCGGCGAGCTGCGCTTCGACGGCGTGACCTTCCACTACCCCACCCGCCCCGACGCGGCGGCGCTGCACGACTTCACCCTGACGATCCGCCCCGGCGAGACAGTGGCCCTGGTCGGCCCGTCCGGCGCGGGCAAGAGCACGGTGTTCGCCCTGCTGCTGCGCTTCTACGATCCGCAGAACGGCAGCATCCGCATCGACGGCATCGACCTGCGCGCTACCAGCCTGGCCGGCCTGCGCGGCGCGATCGCGCTGGTGCCGCAGGAAACCGTGATCTTCGCCGGCAGCGCCGCGGACAATATCCGCTTCGGCCGCCAGGATGCCGGCGACGACGAAGTACGCGAGGCCGCCCGCGCCGCCGAGGCGCACGAGTTCATCAGCGCGCTGGACGACGGCTACGGCGCCGAGCTGGGCGAGCGCGGCGTGCGCCTGTCCGGTGGCCAGCGCCAGCGCATCGCGATCGCCCGCGCGATCCTGCGCGACGCGCCGCTGCTGTTGCTGGACGAAGCCACCTCGGCGCTGGACGCGCAATCCGAAGCGGCGATCCAGCAGGCGCTGGCGCGGCTGGAACAGGGCCGCACCACCCTGGTGATCGCCCACCGCCTCGCCACCGTGCAACGCGCCGACCGCATCGTGGTGATGGACGGCGGCCGCATCGTGGCCCAGGGCACGCACGAGAGCCTGCTGGCCGAGGGCGGCCTGTACGCGGAACTGGCGCGGCTGCAGTTCGTGGCTTGAAATAACCGACGCTCCACCTGCCGGCTGCGTAGGGCGGACACCGTCCGCCGGCTCGGCCATGTACCTCGATGCAAGGCGGCGGACAGTGTCCGCCCTACGGCTCTCTGCTCTGTCCCCGCGAGTTGGCTCAACCCGCCAGCGTCGCGTTGTCGATGACGAAGCGGTACTTCACGTCGCTCTTCACCATGCGGTCGTAGGCCTCGTCGATCTTCTGCATGGGGATCATCTCGATGTCGGCGACGATGCCCTTCTCCGCGCAGAAATCCAGCATCTCCTGGGTCTCGGCGATGCCGCCGATCAACGAGCCGGCGATCGCCCGGCGCTTGAAGATCAGGTTCGCGATGCTCGGCGACGGATGCGGATGCTCCGGCACGCCGACCAGCACCAGGGTACCGTCGCGCTTGAGCAATGACGTGTATGCATCCAGCGAATGGCTGGCGGCCACGGTGTTGAGGATGAGGTCGAAGCTGTTGGCGTGCGCCTTCATCTCGCCAGCGTTGCGCGAAACCACCACCTCGTCCGCGCCCAGGTTCAGCGCATCCTGGCGCTTGCTTTCCGAGCTGGTGAACGCCACCACGTATGCGCCCATCGCGTGCGCGATCTTCACGCCCATGTGGCCCAACCCGCCGATGCCGACCACGCCGACCTTCTTGCCCGGGCCGGTGTTCCAGTGCCGCAGCGGCGAATAGGTGGTGATGCCGGCGCACAGCAGCGGCGCGACCGCGGCAAGCTGCGCTTCGGGGTGGCGAATCTTCAGCACGAATTTCTTGTCGACCACGATGCGTTGCGAGTAACCGCCCAGCGTGTGCCCCGGCGCATCCGCCGTCGGGCCGTTGTAGGTGCCGACGAAACCGTTCTCGCAGTACTGCTCCAGCCCTTCGTCGCAAGCCGCGCAATGCTGGCAGCTGCCGACCAGGCAGCCCACGCCCACGGTGTCGCCTACCTTGAAGCCGCTCACCGCGCCGCCCACGGCACTGACGTGGCCGACGATCTCGTGGCCCGGCACGCAGGGATAAAGCGTGCCGCCCCACTCGGAGCGCACGGTATGCAGGTCGGAATGGCAGACGCCGCAATAGGCGATGTCGATCTGCACATCCTGCGGACCGGGTGCGCGACGCTCGATATCGACGGGCTGCAGCGGCTTGTCGGCGGCATGTGCGCCGTAGGCTTTGGTGGTCATGGGGCTTTCCTCATTGGGGGATGGCGGAACGGAATCAGGGCGTCGGCCCCACAAGATATTCCTCGTCGGTGACCTTCTCCATCCATTCGACCACCTTGCCGTCCTTCGCTTCCTGGATGGCGAGGTGGGTCATCGCCGTGGTCGGCGTGGCGCCGTGCCAGTGCCGGTGGTTCGCGGGGCAGCAGACGATGTCGCCGGCGTTGATCTCGACGATCGGGCCGTTCTCGCACTGGGTCCAGCCCTTGCCCGCCGTGACGATCAGCGTCTGCCCGAGCGGATGGGTATGCCAGGCGCTGCGCGCAGCCGGCTCGAAGGTCACGCTGGCCCCGGCCATGCGCGATTCACCGCCGCGCTGGAACTGCCAGTCGATGCGCACATTGCCGGTGAAGTACTCGGCCGGCCCCTTGACGGAGGCCTGCGCGCCGTTGCGGATGATATCCATGGCGATGCTCCTGTGGATGGATGAAAAATATGCGGGGCTTTCGAGACGCCCTGCCATGACGACCCCTTGGAACATCCCGAACAATCCGTTCCGAAACGCCTGTAGGAGCGCACCCTGTGCGCGATGCTCTTGCTTCGGCTTCGTAGGGCGGGCACTGCCCGCCGGCTCTTCAGCTAAGAGCGGCGGGCAGTGCCCGCCCTTGTATTCTGATTTTGCCCGAGTCGCGCTTGGGCAAAAGGGTGTCCGGATGCCGTG
>NZ_LVJR01000070.1 GCF_001617365.1 Rhodanobacter sp. FW104-R8 | reverse complement strand
CGGCGACGCTCATTCACCGCTGAGCGGCACCCCGACTCGAATTTCCCGCCTGCTTTTTGTAGGAGCCCGCTGGCGGGCGATGCTGTTGCCCTAATGCTCCGGATGGAGACCCAAAACAACAGCATCGCCCGCCAGCGGGCTCCTACGGGAGCACGCCGGCGTCCTGCGCGCCCCACGTCCAGTGGCGGATTTCCGGCAAATCCTCGCCATTCGCGTCGATGTACTGCTTGTG